>NZ_CBVJ010000096.1 GCF_000513275.1 Paenibacillus gorillae
TTTATATAACTAGGTTCGTGGCTACAGTTAACGCAGCAAGTTCCTTATTTAGTTGTATTCGAGCTCGATGCGCCAATTTAGCGAAGCACGTTCGTTATTTTGCGCATCCAGGTTCGTTATTCGTCTAACCCGTGAGTTACTTTTTCGCTGCAGCGAAGCAATTTTCGCTTTCCGTGAACCTTGGTTCGCGAATAGCGAAATTTAGTTCGCTGATGGTGATACCCCACCAGTTTGTCTTCTCAATAGCGAACTTGGCTTCGTTACATTGCGAAGCAGGTTCGCTATTCTGTGCTTCGAGGGTCCTTGCCCATTTCCTTTAAATATAGCCCATTCCCCTAACTAGGCAGCTGCATATGATGGGTTCGAATCTATATTCCAAGGAGTGGATCACTTGTATCACCAAAATTATTATGCTCAATACGGCAAAGTCAGTCATGAGCCGTTCAATCCCAGCCAAGTGCAAACCATCTCTTCCATCGACCCTTACGTGGTAGAGGCTTTGTGTAAACTAGCTGGCTGTTTCGTACTGCTGGAAACAACAAGAGGCGGAATCGAGGGTACTATCATTGATGTAAAACCGGATCATGTACTCCTCCAATTACACAACCGTCAAGCATGCGTACGTATTGCAGAAATCGTATGGACGATGCCGCTATAAGCATTGCCTAACATAGCCAAAAGAGACTTATGCAGCATGGCGCCTCGCCGCAGTCGGCAATTTGAACGTACATTGCTTTCTCAAACAAGTCGGCAATTGTGAAAATAGAGTCCCATCGCATCCATTTCCGGATGCAGCCAAAAACACCCCAAAAGTCGGCCAGCGACTGCTTGGGGTGTTCCCTACTATCCAATCGTCCTGCTATCCGCCGAACAATCTCATCAACAAAATGCCAGCAAAAGCTGTGACGATGCCGATCGTCTCCAGCTTCGTGAATTTTTCTTTTACCACAAATCGGGTATACAGCAACACGATGAGCACGTTGAGCGCAGTCACAGCCGACACTAGCCCGGCCTTGCCGTGATCAAACGCCGTTATAATGAGCATCATCCCCACCGCATTCGTAATGCCGACGCCAAGTCCGGTTAAAAAGGTCCGTTTGCCGCTCCAGCCAGCAAGCGACGACGACGCAGCCTTCTCCCCAACAGGCGATACTGCAGCAGAAGCAATTTGTACCTTAGCTCCTCGACCTCCCCTGACAGTCTCATTGTCTGCACTCGCGCTACCCTTCCTGCTTTCTCCCCTTACTATTGCACCTGGGCTACCCTTTTCTCTTTCTCCCCTTACTATTGCACCTGCGCTGCCCGTCTCACTTTCTCCCCATACTGCTGCACCCTCGCTGCCGTTCCCGATCGTCGCTCCAACAAATGCTCCATTCGCCGCCACAATCCCAACAGCTCTGGCAGCAGCCAGCCTTTCCCCTCGAAGATCCTTCAACCACCATAGGCCAAAGCATAGGCTGCCCATGGCGAACATGCAGACGAGCGTCGGGAACATTTGCGCTTCCATCATTGTTGACCATTTGCCCGACAGGTCGTTGCCGGCAAACAGCAGCATCGCCAGAAATCCCCACTGCGCTCCCTGCAAATTCGACCAGGACAAGTCATTCGAGTATCGCACCAGCAGTATACCGGTGATGATGACGGCAAAGGCGAGGAACTGCATGCCGTTAAGCTTTTCTGCCCACAATAGGTATGCCACAATAGCAACTACAACCGAAGGCAATGCGGTCAAAATAGCCACTAGCGACGCTTTGCCGACCGCAAAGCCCTTGAACATGCTCGCATTGGCGCCGAACGAGAACAGTCCCATCTGCAAGCCGATTAGCGCCGACATCGTCCACTGCTGCCCCGTCACAACGGCACAAATCAGGGTAATAACTGCCCCCGAGAAAAAAGTTCCGCATAACAGCGCATTTCGGCTAAGCGGCTTCTGACTCGTCCAATGATATAGAATGCCCCGCAAGCCGAAGCTGCAGGCAGCAAGAATTGAAAACAACAGCCAAACCATCCAAGCTCTCTCCTGTCTTTAACATCATGAAATAGATACTCTCCACATCTTCAACTATCATGACAGCTAGCCGTTTGCTTGTAAATGATCTCTTTTGTGGATAAGAGAATGACCAAAAATGTGGATAAACCTCACAGGACAGCGCCCCGCCTTAAAGTCCCTATGTTGATAATGTGGATAAGTTTGTGGGTATCTGCATCGACTTCCTGCACCATCCTTTACATGACTGCAGCCCCGACAGGATAAAAAAGAGCACAGGAAGCAAGGCAATTCTGCCCGCACTTCCCATGCTCCAGATGCCCGATGCCGTTTATTTAAGCGGCAGCCAGTCCAGCACGTCTTTGATTTTTCTATCCCAGTAGCCCCAATCATGCGACGCCCCTAGCTCTTCGCTATAGGTTAACTGCAAGTTCGTTTGCAGGCAAGCATCCCGGAAGCTGAGATTGTCCTTATATAGAAAATCTTCCGTGCCGCAGGCCTGATACAGCAATGGCTTCGGCCCCGTATGCTTGTCCGTCTGCTCCGCCATCCACAGCAAATCGTCGATCGTTCCCTTAATCGGCCTCTCCCCAAACGCCTTCATGACCGGCACATACAGCCCATTGTCCGGCTGCAGCTGCTCCCGGTGTTCGTGCATATCGAGCGCTCCGGAAAGACTCGCCGCTGCGGCAAAACGGTCAGGATAGTTCATCGCCCATTTGAAAGCACCGTAACCGCCCATGGACAAGCCCGCTACGAAATTTTGCTCCCGTTCTGCCGACAATGGGAAGAAGGAGCGCGCCACAACAGGCAGCTCTTCAGTCAAAAATGTCCAATACCGGTCACCCTGCTCCATGTTGGTATAGAAGCTTTTATGCAAATTTGGCATGACGACAGCGAGACCCAGCGGTGATGCATATCTTTCGATCGATGACCGGCGCAACCAGATCGTATTATCGTCAGATAAACCGTGGAGCAAATAAAGAACCGGATGCTTACCCGCGCCCCCAGCCCCTTCCATGCCGATCTGCGATACTGTCTTTTGCGGCAAAATAACCGTCATTGAGGTGCTCATGCCTAACGTTTCCGAGAAATAATCACATTGAACCAGTGCCATTGCTTTTTCCTCCTATGATGAACGCTATGTATACCACAAATTGTATAGGAATCCGCAAAGTCCTTCAATGCTTGATCTTTGACCGTTTTTCACCACAACATTCACCAAATTTATAAATAGATTATTAAATTCATCTGCACTTGAAACTAATTGAGGTTTATAATCGTAAATAGAGCTATTCGGTACCGACGATAACTAAATCATCCAAACATAATTAGGAGGCCTGTACAAATGTCTATTTTCAAACGCCTGCGTGACCTGACCCTTTCCAACGTGTATGCCCTGATCGAGAAAGCTGAGGATCCGATTAAACTGACTGACCAGTATATTCGTGATATGACCGAGGACCTGGCAGATGCTGAAAAAGCGGTAGCTGCTCAAATCGCCCTTGAGAAAAAATTCAAGCAATTGTACGAGGAGCAAGCTCAACTCGTTGAAAAACGCGGAGAGCAAGCGCATGTCGCTGCTCAAGCCCAAAACATCGATCTGGCCCGCCGTGCGCTGGAAGAGAAAAAATCGGCTGAAGCGAAAGCTGCCGAGTACAAAACGAGCTATGACAGCAACAAAGCAATGGCCGACAACCTTCGCGGCAAGCTTGATGAAATGCGCAAACAGCTCACTGACATGAAAAACAAACGCGAGACGATTGCCGCTCGCTTCAATGCTGCTAAAGCGCAAGAGCAAATCAACAAGTCGATCGCTGGCTTCGGTACGGACTCTGCAAGTGCAGGTCTGAAGCGTATGGAAGAAAAAATGCTGGAGATGGAAGCTCGCGCCGAAGCAAGCAACGAGCTGACGGTAAACAAAGGCAAATCGCTGGACGATGAATTTGCAGCTCTCGGCAAAGACAAAGCGGTTGAGGATGAGCTTGCCGCCCTTCTGAAACAATACGAGAAGAAGGAATAGTAAGCAACGGCGCTGCTTGAAGCGCCCTGTCCGCCGGAGTTTGGGATCGGGAAGCCCGATCGCAAAACCGGCGGATTTTGCAATTATTTTACCGATATCGGGGGAACGATGGCATGACTTGGACGGATTTGCTGCAAATTCCGGTGTGGACCGCCGCTGGCGCGGTATTGCTGTTTGTATTGATGTATTTGGACTCATTAACGACGAAATATCATGATTTTCAAGAAATGAAAGACGGTAATATTGCAGTAACGACGCGCTTTGTCATGAAGCTGGGCGCACAGGCGTATATTTTAGCACAATCGATCGGGCAAGCCACTTATATGTGGGAAGCACTCGCGATTTCAGTTGCTTCGTTCATTACGCTGCTCGTGCTGGAATGGCTGTTCCGCCGGACTTTTTGCGGCAACGGCAGGTATACAATTGGAGCAAGGCATTCATGATGGCAAAATCGGCTACGCGCTTCTTGCAGGATCGCTTCATATTGCCGGGGCGCTTATTATTGGATCGGTATAATAATAACGACTGCGAGCAGAAAGAGGGAACGAAACGATGAGCCTTTTCAAACGGATTAAAAATATTTGGGCGAAGCCGGCACCCGTCCAGGCGGAGAAAAGCATTCTGTCTTTGACCGCAGGCGATGTGTGCGAGGTTTCACTCGTAACGTATCAGGTAACGGGACGCACGCAAAACCGCAGCCGCAACGCGGTCGTCCTGACGCTTCAGGACGGTACCGACATCCGCTACTTGTGTATTGAAGAGCGGGAGCGTACGGTTTTCGCTTTGTACGAGCAGATCGACGGACGGCTGGATGAGATCGATGAGGTCCCGACTACGCTTGAGCTCGATGACCGCGCGTACCATATGGAAGAACATTTTTCGGGCATGATTATGGCAAACGGCAAAACGCCGTTTATGCAAGGCGGCGAGCAGCATGTCTGGCAGTACCAGTCCGACGATATGCGACTGCTGCGCGTAGAGTGGCAGGACGGCCGGTTCATGCTCTACACAGGCGAGTCTGTGCTGCCGGCAGACGTTCACGTTCTGAGAGGCGTATAGACAGCTGCATGACGAGCTGACTTATGCGTAGAGGAGGACACAGCATGGAGAAAAAGTGGTGGCTGCAAGGCATAAAAGTTTTACTGCTGCTTAGCTTCATCGTCCCGATGCTCGCCGCTTGCGCGATCTCGGATACAGTGAAGGAGCAATACCCGCTTGAATCGGTCAACGGCTCCGGCAGCTCAACCTCGTACGTGTACCGGGCGGAAAATCAGACGGTGCCGGAAGTGGCAACGCAGCTGATTGAGAAGAAAAAGCCGCAGGAAAAGTCGAAAGAAAGCACGGATCGTATGTTCCTCGTCTATTCCGACGAGATCATCCATATTCAACAAGCGCCTGACGCTCCTGAGGACACGCTCATCGAAGTCGACTCCAAGGAATACGTCCGGCAAAACTACAATATGAGCTTCCTTGAGGGTTACCTGCTGGCCAGCCTGATCGGCGACCTGTTCGATAACGGACGGTACGGCAACGGCGGCTACAGAGGTTATTCCTCGAAGGATGTCTACAAGCCGCAGGGCACCTACCGGAAGCCAAGCGATCAGGACGTGAAAAAAGCGCCGCCGATGACGGTTGACCGGACGGGCACGATTTTCAAACGTTCCAAAAATGCCGATTCCACTGTAATGGGCGGCAAAAAGGGAAGCTCTGGTTCGTCCAGCGGCTCCAAGGGCACGATCATTACGGGCGACAAGAAAGGCAGCTCGGGCAAAAAGGGCACCGTCTTCACAAAGCCCAAGAAAACGTACCCGAAAGTCCGATCAGGCTCCGGCCGGATCAGCCGAAGGCGATGATATGAAAGCAATGCCGATGCAGGACGAAGCGCCCTGCGTCGGCATTGCTTTTTTTGTTATATGACTGTAATGCAGCCGTAATTCAGCAACTTAAAACTGTTACTGAGTCATCCTGGAATGTTGTTCGGCTGTGGTTGCCCAACCTGTTACTAAGTCGTCCCGTCCTAGGTCATACTCTAGCCCGGTTGCTCAACCCGCTTCTGCCCCTTATAGCTCCTACTCGGGTTCCCGCTGCTCGAACGAACCGGATTCGCTATTTTGCGCACCTAACTTCGCTGCACTGAGCCTTTAACTAACTTAAAATGACTATAGCGAAGCAAACCTCGCTGTTGGTGAACCTACGTTCATGAGTAGCGAAAATTGCTTCGCTATTGCTCGACGCTGGACTGTGACTGCTGCCTCCAACGAAATTGCCTTCGCTATTTTTGCGAAGTCGCTTCGCTCCAGTTGTAAAAGCAGCTCCGTTCCAGCTCCTACCCCCACCCTGCTGCTCGTACGAACCGGATTCGCTATTTTGCGAACCTAACTTCGCTGCACATTGCCCTTAACTAACTTAAAATGACTATAGCGAAGCAAACTTCGCTGTTGGTGAACCTACGTTCATGAGTAGCGAAAATTGCTTCGCTATTGCTCGGCACTGGACTGTGACTGCTGCCTACAGCGCAATAACCTTCGCTATTTTGCGAAGCAGCTTCGCTCCAGCGTAAACCGCCACCTTCACTCCCTTCCCATACCGCAATCACCTTCGCTAATTAAATTAGCGAAACCGCTTCGCTCCAGCGTCAACCCTCCCCCGCCTCCCGCTCCATAGCACAGCCCCTCCCCCGCCTCCCGCTCCATAGCACAGCCCCTTCCTCTCTCCCGCCTACTCCGCCCATCATTCCTCAACAATTACCCGCTATCCATTCGCTCCCTGACAAACACCCACGCCAATTGTGACAGGCATGCATATCTTATAATGTACTCAATACGTGAGGAGGTGCATTTCAAAATGTCCGGTTACGTAGGTGGTGCTTTTTCGAACACGGGAGTTATTCTGGTTCTCTTCATTCTGTTGGTGATTATCGCTTGCAGCTGCGGTTTGGGCGGCTGGAACAAAGGCTGCTAAGTTAATCCCCTCAATTTGCCCTAGTGATTGCACCAGCTCATGCAGAAAAACGTCCCGCTATCGCACGCCAAACCTATAAACGCTTATACGCTTCCATTGACTATTCCAAATTACAAAAGACCCTGCGAAGGGTCTTTTGTTCGTTCTTTACTTATAAAATTGTTTGACTTTTCCGTCATTTTTAATTATGATAGCTGACATTACTTGAATAGCGAATGTCGACGAACGGGACAGTAGTCTGCTCCTGTCATATCAAGCGAGCCGGGATGGTGGGAGCCGGTTATGACCGAACAGATGAAGCGGACCCGGGAGATGGCTTGCCGAATACGAGCGCAGCGTTAATTTGCAGCGTCACCGTCGTAGGCTTGCCCGGTTCAGAACCGTTACAACGGCGAGATGCCCCTATGATGCGATCAATGCATGCATGATCATTCGGGCAATAAGAGTGGTACCGCGGGAATTGAACCCCGTCTCTTCTGAGACGGGGTTTTTATGCGTTCATTTTATCGTTCAGGAGGTTGATCTCATTGTTAAAAAAACATATGGCCCAAAAACTGGCGTCTAGTCTGCCACTTAGCGAGGAAGAAATCTTTCAGGCTCTTGAAGTCCCCGCCCATGAGGCTCATGGCGACCTGGCGCTTCCTTGTTTTATTTTATCCCGCAAACTGAAGCTAAGCCCGCAGCAGATTGCCGCTGAATGGGCACCTCAGCTAGCACACGAATACTGGCAGGTCGAAGCAGTCGGCCCTTATTTGAATTTCAAGCTGAACCGCTCGCTTGTGATGGAGCAGCATATGTCAGGCAGCCGGGACGGAGCCGGATTTACGGCAGCGCCAAATATCGGGCAGGGCAAGCGCGTCATTATCGATATGTCCTCCCCTAATATTGCGAAGCCTTTCGGCATCGGCCATTTGCGTTCGACGATGATCGGCAACGCGTTGTACCATATTTTAAGAAAAGTCGGGTACGACACCGTCAATGTCAATCATCTGGGCGATTGGGGCACGCAATTTGGCAAGCAAATCGTTGCTTATTTAGAGTGGGGCGATGATGCGGCAATTGCTGCCGATCCGATCAAAGCGTATTTATCGCTCTATGTAAAATTTCATCAGGAAGCCGAAAGCCGGCCTGAATTGGAGCTGCAAGCAAGAGATTGGTTCGCCAAGCTGGAAGCCGGCAACGAGACCGCGCTGAATTACTGGGAGAAGTTCATCACCGACAGCAAGACGGAATTTCAGCGGCTGTACGACAGGCTTGGCGTCCGCTTCGACCATGTGCTTGGAGAAAGCTTTTACAACGATAAAATGGATGCTGTTGCGGAAGAACTGGAACGGCTGGGGCTGCTGGAGGAAAGCGATGGTGCGATGGTCGTTCGGCTGGATGAAGAAGGATTGCCGCCCTGCATGATCCGCAAATCAGACGGTTCTTCGATTTATGCAACCCGGGATCTGGCTACGGCGTTATACCGCCATGATGTGATGGGAGGCGATAAGCTGCTCTATGTCGTAGGCTCTGAACAGACGCTGCACTTCCGCCAAATTGCTCTCGTACTGGAGCGGATGGGCAAGACTTGGGCTAAGGAACTGCAGCATGTACCGTTTGGCTTGATGCGGATGAATGGAAAAAAGATGTCCACGCGTAAAGGAAAAGTCGTATTTCTGGAAGAGGTACTCGACGAGGCGGTGCAGCATGCGCTGCAGAAAATCGAAGAGAAAAATCCCGATTTGGCCGATAAGCAAAACGTTGCAGAGGCCATCGGCATCGGAGCGGTTGTGTTTGGCGACTTGCTGCATTCCCGTATATTGAACGTCGACTTTAATTTGGCAGAAACGGTCAATTTCGAAGGCGAGACCGGCCCGTATGTCCAATACGCCTATGCCAGAATTCAGCGTCTGCTGTCACGCGCCGAACTGGAGTACGGACAACAGCAGCAGACGGAGGGAGCCGCATCGTATTCATTCCAAGAGGCTGCGGACGATTATAGCTGGCAGTTGTTCAAGCATCTTGTCGCTTATCCCGAGGCGCTGGCGCAAGCGGCCGAACGCAATGAGCCTTCGGTACTCGCAAGATATTTGATCGAGTGTGCGCAAGCTTTTAACCGTTTTTACCGCCACCAGCGTATTTTTACAGACAACAATGCCGAAAGAACGGCTAAGCTCGAGCTCGTAAAAGCAACTGGAGCCTGTCTGGAGGAAGGGCTGCATCTGCTCGGCATTCGTACGCCGGTTGAGATTTAACTAGAAAATTCAAATGGAAAGCGGGACGCCTCTTGAAGGCCTCCCGCTTCATCCATACATTATTGCGCCGTATAGCCAGTATCTCAACGCTACTGCTTCTCCATCAGCTGTCTCAGCTTAAATTCGGTGGAAGACTCCGGAGCCGGCGTATAAATGCTGCAGCGCAAATCTGCGCTTCCCTGTACCTGCAGCGAAGTAAGATGAAACAGCATTTTGCCCGCTTTTGCATGACGGAACTCGATCAGCACCTCTGGAGCCGACTTCACATCACTTTGCCTCCAAAGCCGTTCAAAATCCGGATGTGCTGTCTTCATCTCCTCTAAAAACCGCTCATACCAATCGTCCTCTACATATTGCCCGTAATAGGCCCGGAAAATCGCAAGAAAGCCGCTCGTAAAATGCTCCCAGTTCACAGCAAGACGCTGCAGCTCCTTTCGGGTAAAAAGCATCCGGATCATATTGCGCTGATCAGCCGGAATCCGTTCAAAATCAAGAAAGACATGAGCGGCGGCCTCGTTCCAGCCGACAATATCATATCTGCGATCGGTAATGATCGTCGGACAATTTCGCAGCTCTTGCAAAATCCTCTTCAACGACGGGCTGATTTCATGCTGCGCTTGCCCCTCTTTCGGAGCCGTTTGTCCGCCTGTCTCCAGAGCCAGCGCGAACAGATATTTTCGCTCATCGACGCTGAGCTGCAAGGCGCTTGCCACGCAATCCAGCACAGATGCGGACACCCGGATATCCCGTCCCTGCTCCAGCCAGGTGTACCAAGTCGTGCTTACGCCAGCTAGCTGTGCAACCTCTTCCCGGCGCAGCCCTGGCGTTCTCCTGCGGGTTCCTGCCGCCAGTCCAACTGCTTCTGGTGAGATTTTGGAGCGCTGCTGCTTTAAGAAAGCGGACAACGCCTGAAGTCTCGTTTGCTGATTCATTACTGATCCCACCTTACTCAACCTTTATCCTAGTAGTCATTATACTATTATAATCTACAACTTGTAATAGGATATCAAACATGACAAGATAACATCTAAGAATCAGTAACCTTGGATGAATTGAAGGAGGAATATAGATGGAACGAGTCGTTATTACAGGTATGGGCGTGCTCTCCCCCCTCGGAAATACAGTTGATCGTTTTTGGGAAGGGCTGCAGCGCGGAGAGTCAGGCATTACAAAGATTGATACGTTTGATGTATCGCGCCATAAATCGCAAATTGCAGGTCTCGTTAAAAACTTTGATGCAGAAGCTATATTCGGTAAAAAAGAGGCGCGGAAAATGGACCGTTTCTGCCAGCTGGCACTGGCCGCTGCCGAGCAGGCATGGGAGGATTCCGGCTTAGGAGCGCCGGATTCACCGCTCGATTATGAGCGCCTAGGCGTTTACGTCGGCTCAGGTGTTGGCGGCATTCAGACGCTGCTCGACCAGTCCGATATTTTGCGAGCACGCGGACCGGAGCGAGTAAGCCCGACGCTGGTACCGCTAATGATCTCGAACATGGCTGCCGCCATGATCAGCATTAAATACGGCGCGACAGGGCCTACGCTCTCGCCGGTAACGGCATGCTCCATCGGCAATACGTCGATTGGGGAAGCAGCAAGACTCATTCGCCTGGGCGGAGCCGATGCGGTAATCGCAGGCGGTACAGAAGCTGCCGTGACGGACATTTCGCTTGCAAGCTTCAGCAATGCGACGGCGCTATCTACCCGCAATGATGATCCTACTCATGCCAGCCGCCCATTCGATGCGGGCCGAGACGGTTTCGTTATGGCGGAAGGCGCGGGTATCTTGATACTGGAATCCCTCTCGCACGCCCAAAAGCGCAATGCTCATATTTACGCGGAGGTAATTGGCTACGGCGCCAGCTCCGACGCTTATCATATGGTCGCGACTCATCCCGAAGGAATTGGCGCCTACCAGGCTATGCGTGCTGCGCTTGCTGATGCAGGCGTCCAGCCGGACGAAGTGGACGTCATTAGCGCCCATGCTACGAGCACGGTCGTTGGGGACAAATCGGAGACTGCGGCGATCAAAAAGCTATTCGGCGAGCATGCTTACCGGATTCCTATTACAGCCAACAAATCGATGACGGGCCACCTTCTCGGCGCTTCCAGCGCTGCGGAAGCCGTGGCGCTCGTCAAGTCGATGCAGCATAATCTCATTCCGCCGACAATTAATCTGGAGGAAGCGGATCCCTTCTGCGATTTGGACTATGTTCCTGGCGAGGCTCGTGAAGCAAACTTGACGATTGGCTTGTCCAACTCATTTGGCTTCGGCGGCCATAATGCCGTTATCGTGCTGAAGAAGTTCACTTCATAAACGGGGCGCGGGTGTCTCACGTTCAACTATCACACAGTGCAAATGCCTGTGTACGATATAGTTTCACTGCAACGTTTGGTCCATGCTGCCATTCTTGATTTCATTTTTTGATTTTTTTTGGATCATCATTATGAATAAAATCTGCGAAAAGTCATCCTGAACTCAAACGTTTACGTTACACTTTTCTGGGCACTGGCACTGGCACTGGCACTGGCACTTTCATTGGCATCAGCATCAACAGCTGCATTTGTCTGCACACCTCCAACTTAGCTCACAAACTCCTTTACAACGAATCGCCTTCGCTAATTAACGAAGGCGATTTCGCTATAGAATGCTGCTGCAGCTGAACTGGTTTGCAGAGCGAAGCTATTTTCGTTAACCGTGAACCTAGGTTCGCGAATAGCGAAAGCAGCTTCGCAAATGAATAAATCCCTGCCTTTAATAACCCAAACAACGAATTTAGCTTCGTTAATTTACGAAGCAGCTTCGCTAAACCGATTAACGAAATGGTTCCGCAGATGTAACGTTACTTTACAGCTCTATAACCGCTCATTACTTACTCAGCCTTCGTTGCAAGGTGACTGGACAATTGCACAAAAACATAGCAGAGGTCCTGATGCAGGGTAAACTCACAACTAACAGACTAACAACTATCGGACTATCCGTCTATCCGTCTATCCGTCTATCGCGTCCTCTTGCCCCATGCTCACGATAAGTGCAGCACCCTTACATCGCCAAAAAAAGAAACGGCTTCGTCCATCTGGACGGAGCCGTTTCTGCTGTTAAGACGTTTAAAGTGGCAATTAAACTCTCAGCGAAGCCGGGATCAGGTCTTGATCGTTGATTTGACGTTCAAACAAATCCGCGTTCTTCTCGAAGCATCCGCAATAGTAGTCCTTCCGGCAAAGCGGGCAAGGCACGTTCAGCATGCGGGTAACGCCGGTCAATTTCCATTCTGGAGTGCTGCTGTAGAACAACCGCGCTCTGGAACCGTCGCCAAGCGTCATAATGTACTGGAACAAACCGGATTTCATGTCTTTGTCCGCCAAGGTTACATTCTTAATTTGCAGTTTCGAATTCAAGATTTTCACCCTTACTGTTCATTATTCACGATTGTGTAATAATACCCTTAATAACGCCCCAAGTCAATATTTGCGCTGATTTTGAGCCCTCCGGCACGCCCGGTTGATGTTTCCAGTCCACTATCGGTATAATAATAAATGTATCTAAAATAATAACAGTTAGCAGTTTTTCATCATAGGAGGTACTTGATCATGATCAAATTAGGTATATTGGATCAATCTCATATCGGGGAAGGGCAGCAAGCCGCAGATGCGCTTGCGGATACGACAAGACTGGCTCAGGAAGTGGAAAAGCTGGGCTACAGCCGCTATTGGATATCCGAGCATCATGCCGGCAAGATGCTTTCCTTCTCCACTCCGGAAATATTAATCGCTCATCTGGCGAATGCCACGGAACGAATCCGTCTCGGCTCTGGCGGCGTAATGCTTCCTCATTATAGTGCCTATAAAGTCGCGGAAAACTTCAAGCTGCTAGCAGCACTGTATCCCGGCCGTATCGATGCCGGATTCGGCCGTGCGCCCGGCGGCATGCCGCTCGCGACGAGAGCGCTGCAAGAAAATAAGTTCGTCGACATCAACAAATATCCGCAGCAGATTATGGACTTCGTCGGCTATTTGAACGGCAAGCTGCCGGAGGGCCATCCTTTCTCTGGTCTGCATGCCGCTCCTTCCATCTCACAGCCGCCGGAGGTATGGCTGCTCGGTTCCAGCTTCGAGAGTGCGCGCATCGCAGCGCAGCTCGGTACCGCCTTCGCATTCGCCCAGTTTTTCGGTACACCGGGCGGTGAAACGGCAATGAAACACTATCAGGAGCATTTCCAGCCCTCCCCGTCCAATGATCGTCCGAAATCAATGGTCGCTGCGCTTGCCATCTGCGCCGACACCGAGGAAGAAGCGAATCAGCTTGCACTGAGTACCGACCTGTTCTTCTTGTTGCTGGAGAACGGCGTCGACCAGCATGGCTTCCCTTCGGTTCAAACGGCGCTAGACTACCCGTATACTGAAAATGATTTGTACCGGATCAACCGGGCCCGTGAACGCCGCATTATCGGTACACCGGATCAAGTGAAAGCGGGCTTGCTCCGTCTGGCTGAGCAATACCAGGCAGACGAAGTGCTCGTTATGAGCTCGATTCATAACTTCGAGGCAAGGGTGAAATCTTATCGCCTGTTGGCCGAAGCGTTTGGCTTGTCGAACCATCAATAAGCAATATAAAAACCCTGCATCACTCGCCGCCATGGCGTATAATGCAGGGTTTCCTATTTTCTCATGTGACGCTTATTGAACAGCCGCCTGACTCATATAGATGCGGCAAACCTCCGCCGCCTCCCGTCGAAGCAGCTTCGCCTCGCAGGCTGCAGCAGCTCCGGCAAAGATACGGCTGTCGCGAAACAAACGGAGCAGCAGCTCCTTGGCCGCTTCATGCGCAAGCCGCTCAGATTGGAGCAGGCCGTAGCACAACCGATAGCCGATAATTTCCAGCTCTCTTAACCTATCTATCTTACGATCCTGCTCCAATCCCACCGTTTCCGCCGCCTCTCGTATGAGCGATAAATAACTCTGCTATAAGGAAGACGACACGGGGCAGCAAAAAATAACAAAGCCTAACAAAAAAAATTTTATCTCAACTCGATGAACTGCCTGAGCAGACTCATGCGAACATTTGCGAAGCAGCTTCGCTATGTAGCGAAGCTAAATTCGTTATATAGGAGGATGAGTCGGGTAACTGCCCCCATAGCGAACTTAACTTCGTTATTCGTGAACCTTGGTTCACGGAAAACGTAAAAAAAGTTCGCTATAAACTCGCAGTCCGCTAGATCGCCCTCTATACCAACTAGTTAGCGAACTGCCCTTCGTTATTTTGCGAATCAGCTTCGCTCGGGGCTGGAAAATCGCACTAGCAAATTGACCGTCGACGGTAACAGAGTACCATGTGCGCCCTACTCCTCATAGATCATTTTACGCGTCATACCGCCGTCTACGACCAAGTTGATGCCGTTGACGAAGTCATTGCCCGGATCGGTCAAATAGAAGCATGCGCGCACGATATCCTCCGGCCGGCCAACCCGCATCGACGGATGCTGAGCGTGATCCTGCTCGCGAAGCGCTGCATAATCACCGTTCTCGATCCAGCCCGGACTTACGGTATTGACGCGAATCCGTTCCGCTGCAAACGAAACGGCGAGCGCGTGCGACAGCGATACGATACCGCCTTTCGAAGCGGCATATGCTTCCGAGTTCGGCTCGGACATCATCGCCCGTGTCGAAGCCATATTGACGATCGCACCGCCGCCATGCTCCCGCATGATCTTGGCCGCCTCTCTGGCGCAAAGAAAAGTCCCGCGCAAGTTCGTATGTATCACATAATCCCATTCTTCCAGCGTAATGTCATACGGTGACTTCCAATAGGAAAGCCCCGCATTGTTAATAAGTACATCGAGCCTTCCATACTGTTCCCGAATGGAGGCATACAAAGCTTCTATCTCTTCGGGACGACTGAGATCGACGGTATAGGAGACCGCCTCTCCCCCTGCCTTCTGAATATCTTGAACGGTCTGCAGAGCGGCTTCAGCGTTACGATCCACCGCAATTACCTTCGCTCCTTCGGCTGCGTAAGCAAGCGCAACCGCACGCCCGATGCCTTGTCCAGTTCCTGTCACAAGAACAATGCTGTTTGAATATTTCATTTTACTTTGCCCCTCCTTCAAATTTATACCAGTTGACCTTCATGCCTGAAATTGTACGGGCAGTGTTATGCAATTTCATTATATAAATAGCGTACAAAAAAAACCTCCAGACTCGCCTAAGCAAAGGTCTGAAGGTTTTTCCAGGGGGTCCCCTTATGCATTATAAAATTGAACAAGCTCGCGCACGATCTCTTCCGCCGAGCCGTCCACCTGTGTCTGGCGCTGAGGCTTGCTGAACAACGCTTCGATTTGCTCCGGGAACTGCTGTTCAATGCCGCAAAGCGCAATCGCCTCATTGAATTTCGCCGGATGCGCTGTCGCTAGCGATACCGTTACATCCTGCGCGCCGCTGCGCACGTCAGAAGCCGCTACGCCGCATGCGGAATGCGGATCAAGCAGATAGCCGGTTGCCGACTTGTATTTCGAAATCGTATCCAGACATTCCTGTCCTTGTACGCCGTGGGCAGCAAACTCCGCCTGTACGCGGGCAAGGGCATCCGCTGGAATGACGATTTCGCCATCACGTTTGAAGCCGTCCATCAGCTCGCGGATTTGCGCCGGATTTTCATCCAGTACATAGTACAGGTAACGCTCGAAGTTGCTGGCTACCTGAATATCCATCGACGGGCTGTACGTCGAGCGGAAACCGCCCGGCTTGTACACGCCCTCTTGAATAAAACGCTCCAAAATATTGTTCTCGTTTGTTGCCAGAATGAGCTTGTTAACCGGCAATCCCATGCGTTTCGCCAGATAACCGGCAAAAATATCACCGAAGTTGCCAGTCGGCACGCTGAAGTTAAGCTGCTGCTCGCTGCCCGTCTGCTTGGCAACTTGGAAGTATGCATAGAAGTAATAAACCGTCTGCGCCAGAATGCGCACAAAGTTGATGGAGTTGATTGCGCACAGATGATTATTCGCTTTGAAATCGAGATCAGCGAACAGATCTTTAATGATGCGTTGGCAATCATCGAAGTTGCCTTCCACAGACAGATTCAGTACGTTCGAATCCTGAACGGTCGTCATTTGCAGCTCCTGCACCTTGCTCACTTTGCCGTTCGGGTGAAGGATGGCGATTTTAATACCCTCTTTGCCGCGTACGCCTTCAATAGCAGACGCCCCCGTATCGCCGGAAGTTGCGCCAAGGATGTGGATCGTTTTATTTTGCTTGCGGGATACGTATGTGTACAACTGGCCCATAAACTGCAGGGCGATATCTTTAAACGCAAAAGTCGGCCCGTGGAAAAGCTCCAGCAGGTACAAGCTGTCGTTCAGCTTGCGCACTGGCGTTACCTCCGGATCGCGGAACGTCGAATAGCTGTCATAGACGAGCTTCTTCAGATCTTCTTGCGGAATTTCATCATTCGTATAGTAGGAGAAGATTTCGAGAACCAGCTCCTGATAGCTGAGGTTCTGCCATTCCTTCAGCTTTGCTGCGGAAATAACAGGGATTTCGCTTGGCACGAGCAAGCCTCCGTCATCTCCCAAGCCCATCAAAAACGCGTCAATAAATCCGATTTTCCCGACATTGCCTCGGGTACTGATATATTCCATGTTCGATTCCCTCCTGCAATTTAACGCACATGTCCTGCCAAATAAGGCAATAACATAACCTTGCCTATGCTTCCCCCCATTATACGAAAAAGACCGCTCCAACCTCAAGCAGTAATTTGTCCCGCTTGGGCTGGAACCGTCTCCGTAAGCAGCCAAAAATGTGTGAAAGCTGCACAGCGCTTCCTTATTTCCGGTTTGGCTTTGCCGTATTTTTAATCATTTGGAACAGCATCGACAGCGTATCCTTACGTTCGTCCTGCTCCATTCTCTCGATATATTTGTCGCGGTTTGCGTACAGTGTCTCCACGCTGCTTGTCAGCGTCTCTGCCGTCATCTGCTCCTCGAACAGCACGTCGCTGTAGCCCGCCTGTTGGAACGAGCGCGCATTCAGCAGCTGGTCGCCGCGGCTTTGCTCCTTCGTCAGCGGAATTAACAGCATCGGCTTGCGCAAATATAAAAATTCAAAGATCGAATTGGAGCCCGCTCTGGAGATGATGACATCAGACATCGCCAGCACATCCGGCAGCTCTTCGTTAATGTATTCAAATTGCCTGTAATACGGCGATTCCAAGGACGGCTCTACCTGTCCCTTGCCGCAAAGATGGACGATCTGAAACCGTTCGGTCAACCGGCCAAGCGCTGATCTGACCGCTTGATTGATTTTGCGCGCGCCAAGGCTTCCGCCCATAATAAGCAGTACTGGCTTCGTTGAGGAAAAGTTGCAAAAGGCTCGGCCTTTCGATACATTCCCCTGCTTCAGCTGCTCGCGAATGACCGCGCCGACATACCGGGCTTTTCCTGCCGGCAGATACTGTTCAGTCTCCGTAAATGTCGTACAGACGCCTGTTGCGAGCGGTATCGCAATCCGGTTCGCCAGACCCGGCGTGAGATCCGATTCATGAATCAGTACCGGAACCCGATTCAGCTTGGCTCCCAGCACGACCGGCACCGACACGAAGCCGCCCTTCGAGAACAAGACGTCAGGCTTTTCTTTTCGAATAATCCGGTAAGCTTGAAAGGCGCCCTTCACGACTTTGAAAGGGTCCTTTACATTTTGCCAATCCAGATAGCGCCGAAGCTTGCCTGTAGCGATACCGTAATATTTCACATCTTGAAGCGGAGTGATCAGCTGCCGCTCGATCCCTGCCTCCGAGCCTATGTAATCGACAGACCAGCCTTCCTCCACAAAACGCGGAATGAGCGCCAGGTTGACCGTCACATGTCCCGCCGATCCGCCGCCTGTAAACATAATTTTTTTCTTGTGCACACGCCTTCACTCCTCGCTCAGCCTAACTATCCCCCTATTGTATGCCACCCTGCTCGCCTATTTCCAGTCAAAAATAGCAAATGGCGAAATATCGCCGCTAAGCGACGCGATTTCGCCATTTTTGCCTTTTAGGGTTGAAATTGCTGAACAAGGCCGAGGCGGAGGCCGGAGTCCATGCTTGGTTGCGACATTGAGGTCTAACCTTCGCCGCTTTCCTCATCCTCTTCCACAAGCCGTTTCAGCGCCCCCAGCTTGTTCTCCCAGAAGCGCTCATAATAAGCGAGCCAGCGCTTTAGCTCGCGCAGCGGCTCCGCATCCAGCCGGTACCGGGTTTCCCGGCCGACCTTCCGCTCCTTCACGAGCCCCGCATCCGCTAAAATGCGCAGATGCTTCGACACCGCCGTGCGGCTCATCGGATAATGCCCGCTGATCACATTCACCGGAAGCTCCTGATCGACAAGCAGCTTCAGCAGACTGCGGCGCGTCGGATCGGCAATTGCCTGGAATACGTCCTGTGTCGGTTCGGCTGCTCCAGCTTGATTATTAAGCCTCGACATAATTCTGGAGCGCCAGCACCAGCTTGCTCCAGCCGCCGGACATTCTCTCCCGGACAAGCGTATGCGCCTCTCCGAATTCGGTTACGGAATCCGTCGTCCAGCCGCTGTGTACGAGCGTGAACTCCGTTTCCTTCTCACCTGTCTCCTTCAATTGGAAGGAAAGCGTCCAGTCCTTGCCCCAGTTGAACGAGAGCAGGTTCGGCGGCTCCAGCTCTGTTACCTTGCACGGCGATTTGCCGAACGGACCGGCTTCAAGCTGGAATTCATGGCCGATAACCGCTTCGAAATTGACCGGCGGCATAAACCAAGCCGCGATTCCTTCAGCCGTCGCGACAGCCTTCCACACTTTCTCAATGGATGCCTTTAATACAAGCGTTTGCCGAATGTCCGGCAATTGATTAGCTGCTTCACTCATTTGCGATTTTCCTCCTCATGATGTCTTCCCTTCCGGAGCATGAAGCACAGAAGCGCTGCCTTGCTTCCCTCCGAAAGATTATTGCGAAACCATTTGGTTTCCTTTTATCATTAACCATTATAGGAAACCAAAAGGTTTCTTGTCAATCCTTATATCCGTGAAGCAGCAGGAGCCGATCATCTGTCTCCGACGGCGTACCGCGGCCGTCCGTATTGTTCGTTATCAGGTAGACTTGGCCGTCTTTAACCTTTACATCCCGTATACGTCCTTGACCAGAAAGCACCTGAACCACGCCATTCGTTTGCGGATCAAACCGGTACAAGCCTTCTCCGCGCAGCGCAGCGAACAGCAGCTTGCCATTATCGTCGAAAGCCGCTCCGGACGGAGCAATCGCCTTATCGCCTGAATGATAGAGCGGAACGATCATGCCTTCCTTCTCAGCGTCGCCAATAATATCCGGCCAGCCGTAATTGCCGCCCGCGATGATCCGGTTAACCTCGTCGTGCCCGCCCGGATCGCCAGAGGGTCCGTGCTCCGTGCTATACATCTCTCCAGCTTTGTTCCATGCGATGCCTTGCGGATTCCGGTGTCCATACGAATAGACGTAGGAATCCGGGAACGGATTATCCTTCGGAACAGACCCGTCTACGTTCAAACGCAATATTTTTCCAGCAAAACTGTTCAGGTCTTGCGCCAGCTTCGGCTGATCCGAATCGCCTGTCGTCACATACAGCTTGCCATCGGGACCAAGTGCGATTCTGCCGCCGTTATGATTGAAATAGCCGGGAATGCCCTCCAGCAGCGACTGCACCTCTACCCAGCCTTTGTCTGTGTGTTCCAATACGACAACCCGATTGACTACCGCGTCGTTCTCCTTATACGTGTGGTATGCATAAGCGCGTTTGCTTTTCGGAAAATCAGCAGCCAGTGCAAAGCCGAGCAACCCGCCTTCCCCTTCCGCAAACAGAGGCTTCTTAAGCTCTACCGTTTCCCGGGTCAGCTTCTTGCCCTCCAGCTTCACGATCGTACCGCCACGTTCGGTGATGTATGCCGTATTTTTGTCAAAATCCAGCGCCCAAGGCACCTTCAGCTTTTCTGCTAAAACCGTGAACTCCGGCTGGCTTTCGCCGCGGTTGCTATTCTCGTCGATTGGGGCCGTCGTTTCTTTCCCTTCGCAAGCCGATAATCCCCAGACTGCTAAAGCCAGCAGCATGACGATTACAATTGTCTTTGATTTCATCATTATCCTCCCTTTTCTGTTCCCTAATCACGTAATCTATTAAACTAGTATTGCCACATTCTCTGAAAATAAAACAAAAGAATCACTCCAATCTATTAACCAGTCCATATATTTACTTCCGGCATTCCGCAAAGGTTCCGCCTATAATAAAAGCTGCCCCGCTATCACCTTTGCAGATGATTAACGGGGCAGCCTCTTCATTCACAGTTTATTTATTCAGCAATTCCAAGGATTGAAGCAGCCGCTTCAAGATGACAGCAGCTTGAGCGCGGGTCGAATTCTCTTTCGGCGAGAATACGTCCTCCTTGATTCCATTCATAATGCCGCCGCTCACCGCAAGCTTCACCGATTCCGCAGCCCATGCGGATATCGTATTGGCATCCGTAAATGTTCCGGCTGCAGCCGAGCTTTCACCTGCGCCTTGACTCTGAGCCTGACCGAACAGCTTCAGCGCATTAGCGGCCATAACGGCCATTTCCTCGCGTGAAATCGTGCGGTTCGGCTTGAAAGTACCGTCATCGTAGCCTTTAAGTAAGCCGTATTTCACGGCAGACGCTACAGCAGGGGCAAACCATTCGCTCCCCTTCACATCCTTAAAGCCCGGTGCAGATACTGCATCGCCTGCCTGCTGGGGCAGACCAAGCGAACGAACGAGCATGGCTGCGAATTCAGCGCGCGTTACCGCTTTATTCGGCTCGAAACGATCCTCTGAAGCACCGTTCAAAATTCGTTTAGCTGACAACAGCTCAATATCTGCCTTCGCCCAATGACCTGCAATATCGGCATAAGTCTTGGAATAAGAAGCAATGACATAGATGCTGTTGCTGACACTTTTAATCGTAACAAGCGTTTTATCTCCGCTTATGCTCTCGAACAAAGCAGGCACATAACGGAATTGACCGGTAGACGAATCATAGACGAGTGCGGTCGTTTTGCTGCTGTCCAGCTTCCCGTCCACGATGATTGTTCTCGCAACATAGATCCCGCCAAAGCTTGTTACCTGTACGGTACGGTCGCCGGCTTTCACCGTGATGCTGAAATCGACAGGCGAGCCTTTCAACTCCAGCCCTGCTTCAGCGGCATGCTTGCGCAGCTCGCTTAACGCAGCTTCGGTTAGTTGATTAACGGCAAATGTCCATACCGCATTCGCCGTAGCCGTAATGCCAGCTTCCTTCAACGCCTTATCCACTTGAGACAGAGGAAACCGGTAGGCTGCCCCTCCGTTCTCTACAACGATAATCGCATTAGGATTCGATTTCTCTGCTTCAAGCAGAGCTTGAACCGAGAAGGATACGCCGTTCGCTCCAGCCGTGAAGCTGACTGTGGACGGATTGTCTTTCAATGCATTTTTCAGCTTACTGTCGTTAGCCGAGGTGTCAGCATTGTTGTCGACTGGCACGCTTCCGCCGCCGCTGCCAGTTCCCGGACCGCTGCCATTGCCGCCGTTCCCGTCAGCAGGAATTACGCTGAGCGTGTATGTGCGGGTTGTACCGTCTACGGTTATAGCGATCGTCGTCGTTCCGGTCGTAACGCCGGTAATGATATTGCCGCCGCTGACTGAAGCGATCGAGCTGTTGCCTGCCGCAATTGCCGCTTGCGGTGTCACATTATCGCCATTCGCCTTCAGGACAACAAGCGCCCTAGAAGCTCCTGCTTTTAATGTGAGCTTGCCGCTGCTGCCACCAAAGTCGATATGGAAAGGCTTCAGGATTGAAGCAAACCCTTCATTTATTTCTTTGAAAGCAAAACCTTCAGCACTATTCGTAACTGGAGAGATCCGCTCTCCGCGCACGATAACATTATCGACTTCAATGGATCCTTTGACGTTTTTCGTTACTTCGACGCCGCTCGTTCCCATTCCGTCCAGAACGTTGTCGATCAGCTTCACTTTATCCACACGGAAGTCGCCGTGTACGACCAGGCCGGAATAGGTGCTGTCGAGCGCCGTATTGTTGCGCACGATGACTTCGCCGTCCAGATCCTTCTCGCCGGCAAAAATCCAGATCGCACCCAGATTAACTTGATAGCCTGTATCGTAGCTGCCGTTGCGGATGAGCGTATTGCGCTCCACAATCGTTGTGCCCGTAAACGGTACCGGGTTAAAACGAGTGGAAACTGCAATGCCTGCTCCGTTTGTAATCGTATCACTTGTTACATTGTCTTGAATCTTATTGCCGTGTCCGCCGAATACAACGATATTATCGGCCAGCCATGGAAGCGACACGGTATTGAACCTAGCCGTGTTATTGATACTTGGAACAAGGAAGGACCACATCGCAATGCCGTCATCGCCCGGATAACGGATATCCGACTGCTCCATCATGCTGTCCTGTGTACCGACGCAGAAGTTGATGCCGTCGGCCATCAGATTGCGCAGACGCAGCCCGACCATATGAAGGCCGTCTGTAATTTCGTCAAAATAAACATCGCCGCCTGCTGCACGGTTTTTCACCTTTGTCAGCCAGAGTCCCGTCTTGGAATGCTCGACCCAAACGTTCTGAATGACCGAGCCTTTGCCGAACGCTCCCTCAAACGCGTGCGTGGAAGCTTCGTCGTCACGTATATTCAATTCGCCGTCAATGAGTAAATCATAGACTTGAATATTCGTGCCTTGGCCGATAAAACGAGCGCCGATAAGCGTCGTATGCCACATGCCCGATCCGCGAATCGTAATTTGATCCAGCGTAATATTGTCGCCTGTGAAATGGAAGATGCCTTGCGGGAACCATACGCCTTTGCCTTGTGCTTTCGCCGCAGTGATCGCTGCAAGCAGAGCCGCAGTGTCATCATTACCGTCTCCAGCAACTGCACCAAAATCAGTCACTGATAAGAAATTGGCCGGCTGAGCAAATGCATCAGCAACCTGCTCCAAATCAATCAAGTCGATTGTATAGTAGTCGGCTGTATCTGCCGCATCCTTTTGCAGACGAATGACCGAGCCTGCAGGCACATCGCCGATCAGCACATGCGCTTCATCGAAGAAGCGGTGCGGACTGCCCTGCGATGGATCATTTGACCAAGGATAGCTGCCATATTCCCAAGCATGCTTCGAGGTAAGCGATAGGCGCTCGCGAAGCTCGCCGTTCACATAAAGGCCCAATGATGCGTTAATGCCTGTTCCGTCGCTGCTGTCAGGCATAGAGAAGCGCAGCGTCAGTGCATTAGCGGCCTCGGCCGTTTCAAATTCAACATATTCTCCGGTATTCGCCAGCGTAACCGCTTGACGTCCCGAAGCTTCCGAAGCTACTTCCTTATACAATCTTGAAGGTTCAATTAGCGTGCCGTTCGTTTTTCCATGCTCCGCCTCATATGTGATGTATGGAAGTGTTGCTCCACGGAAGGCTTTGCCTACGCTGTTCTTCACGATCAGATAATCAATAGCAGCTCCGCCATCGCCTGCCCCATCTACCTGCAGAGACACCGTGTTGATGCCCGAGCGCAGAGCAAGGTCGAGTTCCGCCGTTGACCAGCCTTGAGCAGCCGGAAGCTCGACATGTCCTGATGGAAGACCGTTCACATAGACGTTGAAACGTTTTGCTTCTGCTGAAGCATTGTTATAGCGAACTGCCGTTTCATAATTTCCAGCAGCTTGCGCATTGACGGTGAATGCAATTTTACCGCCAACCGCCGTAAATCCATCCGCATAGCCTTCACCAGAGAATCCTGCAGTCGTCGTCTTCACTGCAACGCCGCCTGCAATGAATGCTTCCTCCGCTTCATAGATCACGTCAGCCGCAATCGGGTTCAGCTTCCATAAGGAGGCGTCGGCTGTTGCCGGAACGCCATAGGACGTGCCGGATGCGGAATCGGTAAGCACACCGCTGCCGTCAGCAGCACTGCTTGCCGTTACATAGCCGCCTCTCTCGTTCAGCGTCCATTGAATAAGATTGTTGCCAGCCTCTAGCGCAGATGTCGTCAGTTCAGCGCTCAAGTAACGGCCGGATTGACGGTTCTGCAGCAGCTTGCGGCCATTATATTCCTGCAGCAGCCATTGCGCGGCACTGCTGCTGCCGTTCACAGCTTGCGTCGAAACCGTTCCGTTCTGCTCAACAAGCAATTCACCTGTTACCTTGGATACGATATTGATATAGTGCGTGTCGCTAAAGATTGGCGTCGAGGTTACATCATTACGCGCCTCGCCCATCTCCGGCGTTTCAAACTGCTCCGGTGCTTGCTCCAGCTTCCATTGCAGAGATCCGAAAGAATCCGGATAGAGACCACGTTCAACATAGCCTGCACTGTTTTGCACATTCAAATATTCATCGTTATAGCTGCCATTGAGACTGCGCACCAAGTAACTGCCTTGCGCAGGAGCGTTCTCAATGCTCCAGCTTTGCGCAGCAGAATCCGCAGCCGGCTCTTCCGCTGTAATATACGTATAATCATGCTGTGTCGTCAGCACATGGCCGGTCACCCTGTTCACGATCTGCTTGCGGCCGTTAACGTCTTGAATGAACCAGTGCGAATAACCATTGGACGGCTGAATTGCACCATACATAATGATGCCGCCCTTGTTCTCGTACAAATACTGGCCATTTGCCGAATTTTTGATTCGAATCGCCTCTTCAGGCAGCGGCTGCTCAACCGTCACAGCTTCGATAGCAAATTTCGCTGCATCTTGCGAAGCTACTAACCGGCTAATCTTCGTATAATCGCCTGCCGTATAGAGGATGTGACGGTCCCAGGCGCTTACGATATTGATAAAGCCCTCTGAATCCGATGTTTGCAGCTTCCACTTCGCACTTCCCCAACATAAGCAAATATCCTTGTACGTATTCACTTGCTTATCCGGTGCATCCTCACCGGCTCCGATATCCTCCATCGTAATGTACTGGCCAGTTGAAAGATTTTTCAGACGGAACTGATCCGCTGCATCCGTACCTTCCACAAACCAGACAGAAGCCTTATTCTCCACGCCGACATTGCCGTTTTTCACTTTACCGAGGTCAGCCCCAGGCTCCGTGACTTCATACAGATATTGGCCGCTATCCTTACTCTTCAGACGAATGTAGGAAGGCATCGCATCCGATACCGGCACGAATGTCCATCTTGGACTCGACCAAGCAGGGTTAATGACGCTATACTCCGCGTATTTCGTCAAACCTTGCAGATTAATAAATTTTTGCTGGCCTTCGATATTGTTTTTATCCAGCACGCTATTAATCAGTTTCGGACCACCCAGATCTTTGATCACCCAGATTGCCCCGTTGTTCTCATCCTCCACTTCAGTAACCTTAATCCCGCCGCCGTTTGGATCGAGATTGATGTAATGCCCTGTCTCTCGGTTCTGAATTCGCTTCCGGCCGTTAAACTTCTCAATTAGCCAGTGTGAGCTTTGATCGTCTGCCTTCGGATTACCGTATTTCAAACGACCAGCATCATCTTCGTAGAGGAACATATTTTGCCACACGCTTGAAATCCGAACATATTGCAGCGTTCCGTCAGTGCTTACGTTTAAATCCTCGAGCAGCCATTGCGCTGCATCCGTTTCTGGATCGGTCACACCTCCCAGTACCAGATCGGAATCATCCGCTTTATGAGCATAATAGGTCGATTCTGTTACGCTCCGGAAGCTTTTATAATCATCATAGATTGTAGAATCCGTGATGATCCAGCCTTCAGTCGGTGTCTCTGGAGCAGATTCTGCTACTTTCAATCCGGCGCCTTCTTCTGCAACTGGCAAGGCCACATAGTTGCCTGTTCCCGCGTTACGGAATTGTTTCGCTCCGTTATTGTCCTCCACCAGCCATTGATACGATTTATTTTGGACGTTGGCTTGACCCAATGGTCCGAATTTCAATTGCCCTTGATCTTCATACCAATAAGAAGTGCCTATTTTTTCTGTAGTGAAATTAACAATTCGAACTGGCACTATATCATGAGCCAATTCGATTTTCCATTGTGCGCTTCCCCAGCCTAATTGTACGCCTGTATTGGAAAGTATTTTTCCGCCGCCAGCTTCAGCATGCAGGATATAGGCAGCTGGATTAGCCGGATTGGCGCTAGTGAAATTGTAAAAGTTATTGCCTGCGCTTAGCTTATTCCATTCGCTATTGGCAGAGCTTCCATCCGACGATGCGAGCAGAACCGCTTCGAGGTCTGTGCCCTGCACCACATAATGACCCGTATCCCGATTGCGGAAACGGACCTTTTCACCACCGCTTCCATCCGTTGTCGTTTCCAGATACCAGTGCGAGGATGGATCGGCAGCGCTTAGCGGACCATATTTAATTGAACCATCCGTCCTATCCTCGTACAAATATTGTCCATCCCGGTACTGATTGCCGATGCGTATCGGCAGAAGCTCCGACACGGGCTCCAGCTTCCACTGCGGACTTTCAAACGTAATGTTAATGTCACTGCTGACCTCTGCAAAACCGAGCTGATCCTCGACGTGCAGCACTAGATTCGATGCCGAAGGTGCAGAGGCGCTCTTGATGACGATAAAGCCCGGACGGTTCGACTCGTGGAAAGACCATTGATCCGTAGCCGCGCTCGCGGTGATCTCTCGGCTCGTCACTGCATCCCTTCGTTTGGATACCTCCGCCATCGTCAGATAGTGACCGGTCTCACGGTTTTTAAGCCGTTTATTGCCGTTATAATCCTCCACCTGCCAATGCGAGCTTTCATTCGTTATGTTTGTAAAGCCATAGCGTACGATTCCATTCGAATCCTCGTACAAATAATTGTTTTGCCATCTGTTTTTCAACCGGACATAGCTTGCCCCAGACGCCAGACTTGCAGCAAGCGCCGTATCATCGGCCTCCACCGTCAGCTGCTGCCCTTCCGTACCCGCTTCCGGCGCTTCCGCCGCCGCCCCGTAAATAGGCATGCTTGTCAATAAAAGCAGCATTGCAAGCATGCAGGATAACCACCTTGCAGTAGACCTCCGCATCAATCGGATCCTCCTCAATGGAATGGAATAAATGCCTTTCCTTTCCATCATAGAATGCAACCGCTTACAGGACGAGGTGCGCTTCTAAACGGACTAGGTGTTTTTTTACGTATTAGCGGAATAAGAGACATTATCAACAGATTCATAGACAAAGATTGACGGAAAGAGTATGATCATATCTGATTATTTCATATTGCACAGAAAATGGTGCTTTCGATCCAAAATTTCCGATCGGATGCTTAAAAGGGAAGCCGGTGCAAATCCGGCGCGGTCCCGCCACTGTAATTGACGAGCAGCCCTTGAAGGGAGCCACTGACAGCTAAGGCTATCGGGAAGGCCAAGGGAAGCGATGACTCATGAGCCAGGAGACCTGCCTTTTTCTGATGTTTCTATTTTTCTTCGGGAGGTGAGAAAAGAGAAACGCGGCTTGCGATAGACGCTTGCGTTGCGTCGGCGGCTGCTGTTCTTTGTTGGTAAACCGCCCCTGCTTGGAGGCGGCTTTTTTGTTTTTTTATTCTATATATATGAAAGGATGCGACAACACTAGTGAAATCTTATCTTTTACGAAAATGGACGGCTTTGGCATTATCCTTGTTCGTCTTTCTATCCATGTTCAGCATTGCCCCTTTTACAGGGCATAAAGCGTATGCAGCTTCCGGGACCAATCCGAATCTAGGACCGTTCACAATTTACGAATACATTCCAGCGCCAGGACAGTTCTCCAACACCTACTTAATGAGCGATCCAAATGCGGAATGGAACAATAATTTGAGCAAAATTATGCCTCTCGGCGCATTTGGCGGCTATGTAATTTTCAAAATGGACGAACCAATTGTCGATAGCCCTCTCCACCCTTACGGTGTTGACTTTAACGTATACGGAAATGCTTTAACCGGCTTTTTTGAACCTGGCGCAATTGCCGTAGCCCAAGATGACGGTACAGGAAAACCCGGAAAATGGTATAACATCGCCGGCTCCGAGCATTACGAGGATGCAGCGATATGGGACTATAAGGTCAACTATACAAACCCGGACCCCGATTTTGCCATAACCAACGGCATCAATATTCCTTGGACGGATAATCAAGGAAATACCGGTGAGATCAAGACCACTGCCTATTTAAGGCCCTATTATCCCATCCCAAATAATTATCCATTAAGGCCTGCCGATTTTACCAACACAGGCTACAGTTATTCTGGCGTTAATATCAACGTTAGAAATAATGCTTTCGGTTATGCCGACAGCCATCCGAATAATTCTGGACCTTATGATGTTCTCGGAAACCCCTATGGAGCAACCGCCCCAAATGGCGACCCCATCGATATCGCCTGGGCTGTGGACGAAGACGGAAAACCAGCTAATCTAGAATCTATCGATTATGTAAAAGTATATACAGCCGTTCAAATCGACGGCGGCATGTTCGGTGAGGTCAGTACCGAAGTTAGCGGACTCACCATCGCTAAGCCCGCTGAAAGTATAACGGGCGTGACTAAGGATCTAAAAACACTGTCTCTCACAAGCACCTCGCCTGGCGCTTTGCCGCAGGTCTGGCATTTGACACCAGGACAGTATGTTTACGATGACATTATCGTCGATGCGGAGAGCATTAAAATTACAGCTAACGGCGATGCCGCAAATATTTACGTAAATAATACCCGAGGCACGGCCAATGCTCCAGTCAGCAAAGTGCTTACGCTAAGCGATTCAGAGCCACGGCTCGTCCGGGTCATTGCCCAAGATGGCAATAAACAGCCTGTTATTTATTATCTATGCCTACGCAAGGGCAAAGTATCAAAGCCGAGCAGCGGATCAGTAGATGCTGCTATTGAAAGCGCCGCGAGACAGATTTTGAACAAAGATGTCACCTCGGACTGGGAAGCGGCAGGACTCGCAAGAGCCGGCTATAAAGTACCCGAGAGTTACTACAATAAGCTAATCGAACGCATTACCCAAGCAAACGGCAATTTTTCCAACGTTACCGATTATGAGCGGCTCTCTCTTGCCATTACAGCCCTCGGCTACGATGCGACGAACTTCGCATCACATAATCTGATTGAGAAGATCCATAACTTCAACAATATTACGGCTCAAGGCGTAAACGGTCCTATCTATGGTCTCATTGCGCTTGATTCCGGCGGATATACGATTCCGGAAGACGCAAAGTGGAGCCGCGACAGTCTAGTCGACAAAATTATTGAGTACAAAAATCAAGACGGCGGCTACGGGTATGATGGAACAACCAGCACACCGGATATGACCGCGATGGCGCTTATCGCTCTGGCTCCATATATGGATCAAGAGCCGGCCAAAACAGCTGGGGAGCTGGCTGTACAATGGCTTTCCGCGCAGCAGCAGCCGCATGGCGGCTATGATGACAGCAGCGAAAGCGTTGCCCAAGCCATCATTGCGCTTACAGCAGCTGGCTTCGATCCGACTGATGCCGACTATACGAAAAATAATGTCAGCTTGGTTGACCGGCTGCTCTCCTTCCGCAAAGCGGACGGCGGCTATAGCCATAAGCTGACAGATGGCTCCAGCAATGCATTTTCCACTGAGCAAGCACTGCAGGCATTGGTCGCCTACCAGCTCTATACAGAAAACAACGGAAGACTTTACGATTATACCCAGACCGAGCTTCCAGGGGTCGAATTTGGTGTAACAGTCAATACCATTATTCAAGGCCCGGATGCACAAATATACCAAGGTGCTGCACATGGCGTTACTGCAATGGATGCACTATTCCAAGTAGCAGACATAAATGACATTGAAGTCGGATTTGATAACAGCGGCACATACGTAACCAGCATCAAAGGCATTGCACAGGGTTTGTACGGCGGTTTTGACGGCTGGATGTTTGTCGTCAAGCGTGACAATCAATGGGTGATACCGTCAGTCAGTATGGCGGGCTTCAAGCTGAACAAAAACGACCAGTTGCTGATTTATTATGGAGAAATGGATACGCAGCTCGTACAATCCGTTACACTGTCTCCGACACAACCGAAGGCAGGTGAAGATTTCACCGTCTCCGTCAATAAGTGGACATGGGACTGGGATAATAACGCAGAGCTCATAACACCAGCGGCAGGTGCCACGGTAACGATAGCTGGTGTGTCGGCCGTCATCGACAATAACGGCGTGGCAAGCTTTACCGGGGGGATCCCGGCCGCCGGTTCATATGAAGCGGTTATTACTCATCTGCGTGAAAACAAAGGACCGGCGGTCGTCCGCGACACCCGTCCGGTTACAATACAATCCGCGAATGTGGAGCCAGTCACTCGCACCGTTACACTTTCTGTCGTTGGCGACACTCAAAAGGGTACGATCGTCAACAACAAAACGATCGAGCTTGCTGATGGCGATACTGCATTTTCCGTACTCCATCGTGAACTAGGATCGAAAGTGGTCTATTCAGGCTCAGGCCCGTCCATCTACGTCTCCGCCATCGATGGGCTCACCGAATTTGACCGGGGACCAAAAAGCGGCTGGATGTTCGCCGTTAACGGCATTTATCCGGAAGTCAGCGCCGGCATCTATACACTGAAAGACAAAGACCGGGTGACCTGGAACTATACCGTAGACCTTGGTCAGGATCTTAACGCTGGCATGCCGCCGGATACAACATCGGCTATTAGCAAAGAATTGGAGCAAGCTTTCGGCCAATTGGCCATTAAAGCGGATAATACGCTGCCGATCGGACAAACGATTCGTACGACAGAAGTTTTGAACCGCAACAACGCGATGAGCAAGCAGCAAGTCGAAGAACTGTTGAAGGCATTGCAGGCTGGGCTGGTCTCAGTTAGCAAAACTACGTCAACCGACAAGGAAACCGTCATCTCCGATAGCTTTGGAGAAGCTAAGCTTGTCGTTCCAGCAGGCGCAACAACCGGACCGCTTACGATTTCCATTCAGGAATTAAAGGAACAGCGCCCGGGGCTTGCTACATCAGTCTTTGAATTCACGCCGAAGGATACCGTATTCGGCAAAGCTGTATACGTCCAATTCAAAGTTCCCGTTCAAACAGCGAACCCTGATGACCTGGTAATCTGCTGGCTGAACGAGCGCACCGGCGAGTGGATTCCTATCCCTTCCGTGCTGGATTTGAAAACAGGACTCATTACCGGCAAAGTGACTCACTTCACCAAATTTGCCGTTATTGACCGCAGTAAGCTGAACACGCCGCGTCCAACATTTACAGATGAAAGCCTGATCTCGTCATGGGCGCTGGAAGCTGTTCATCGTGTGTTTGAATCCAAAGTGATGGTCGGAGTTAGCGATACCGAGCTTCGTTTTGCTCCTAAGCAGTCCATGACGCGAGCAGAATTTGCCAAGTTAATTGTTAATCTGCTTAACGAAACGCCAGCTGCCGAAGCCAAGCAAATTTTCAAAGATGTTAAGCCGTCAAGCTGGTACTACGGCAGTGTAATGAAGGCGCAAGAATTAGGCATTATTCAAGGCATCTCGGCTACGGAATTCAAGCCGGATCAGGCGATTACCCGCCAAGAGATGGCTATTATGATTGCCAGAGCGTTCAAATTGGCAGGAGGATCTGATGCAGTTGCCTATAAAGATCAGGCAAGCATCTCGCCTTCCGCGCTTGAAGCCGTGCAAGCGGTAAGCTCGCAAGGGATCATGACCGGTTCGGGTGGATATTTCAGTCCGAAAGCACCGGTAACCCGGGAAATGGCGGCGGTTGTCGCTGACAAGCTGCTGAATCAAACGAAATAAATACTCGAAAGCCGTGAATCGTCTGTCTATCCAGACGATTCACGGCTTTTTTTTTTACACTCGCTAGAGTGCATGCTTCGGATGATTACCGTAATAGGCTCAGCCAAGGCGTTTAAAGGAATGAACTTACTCCAGCGAAGCTGATTCGCTATAGAGCGAAGCTAATTTCGCTCTTTCCC
>NZ_CBVJ010000097.1 GCF_000513275.1 Paenibacillus gorillae
TAAAAAACTAATAGAACAAAGGGCACAACTTGCATCAGCTAGCCAGTGAACACACTCCAACGAAGCTGATTCGCTAAAGAGCGAACCTAATTTCGCTCTTTCACGCCGAAACTGGCGGGGCACGAGCCACAGCGAACCAATTTTCGCTATCCGTGAACCTCAGTTCACGAGTAACGAAATTTGGTTCGCTCCAGCAGGAGGACGCACAGCGCAGAACCTGGACAGCGCAATTAGGTTCGCTAATCTGCGAACCTGCTTCGTTCACTGGGAATTTGCGAACCTGCTTCGTTCCACGTTAACAAATTGCGAAGTGGAGCGCCTCACCCGTAAGGTCATTAGTTAGTTTGGCGGCATTTCCGTTACGCGTTCAGTTGATGTGCGAATTCAGCAAACGAGCTGTGACATACACCTAACTCCCTCCCCCTATCGGACAACATAAAAAGGCCGGCAAGCACCGGCTTTCGCCGAACCTGCCGACCTGTCTTATTGCCTGCCTAATACGCAGCGAACGGATACAGCTTGCCCTCCACGCTGAATGACGATTGCCCCGTCTCCTCCGATACGACCAGTACAAGGGCATCGCTTCGCTCTGTTAGCCCCATCGCCGCCCGATGACGCGTGCCCAGCTTACGCTCGCCCGTCTCCACAACTGCCAGAGGCAATACATTGCCTGCCGATACAATCCGATCTTCGCTTACATATACCGCTCCGTCATGCAGGGGCCCGCCCGGTACAAAAATCGTCTCAAGCAACGATGGTGTGAGCTCGGCATTCAGATGAACCCCTTTTGTAATAAGGGGAAGCACCGGATCTCGCCGCTGCACGACAAGCAGCGCTCCGTGACGCCGCTGGGACAAATGACGAACTGTCGTCGACAGCTCCACGAATTTGTTTGTATAGTTGGACAAAAAGCATCTCAAGTAATAGGCTGCGGCAAGCGATTCCAGCTCCACGACCTTGTTCTTAATTTGCTCGAATTCATTCAGCATGCAATCATTGTTCTCCTCATCCAATCGATGGAATAAATCGATGAATGATTGTTTCATTAACAGCAGCTCCTGCTTGATCTGCTGTTTAAGCGGTGAAAAATCGCAATTGTTTTGCTCCATTGCCAAGTTCGCCAACTTCCCCCAATTGTAGTCGATTCCCTACTATTGGTTCCCTGATGCCGGCAATTTTACGCGCGTGCTATACGTTTTTCACAAAATGAGGCTTGCTGTAATGACTCGTCCCCCCGCCTCCAACAAAAACTTGCCCGCCTTTCGGAAAAGCAATGAGCTTGCTCTGCCCGTTCGTCAGCAGTACAACAACCTTTGCCCCGTTCGCTTTAGCTGTGTAAATGACATAGCCCGAATTGGCGATTCGGGTCACCCAATGCCGGTCAAACTCCGAGCGTACTACCCGATTTGAATAAACCTGATTTTCCCTAACTAAATTGCCCTTTGCTTTCGAACCCATCCGGTCGCCTCCCATAGCGTGATGTATTCTACTTCTATGCTATGCGGAATTGATAGATTGGTACTCGCCAAAGGATAGAATCATAGAAAAAGGGGGAACGGCGCTCCGAGGCAGCCGCCCTTCTCAGCGTTTCACAACCATGCCAAGCTGCCCAGCAAATGCAGCAGCCTGAAGCGGTGAAATGATGCATCCGCGCAGCTCAGGCAGCGTTGCGCCCAGGCTATCAAACTCGCAGCTGCTCAAATCGATGCCGGAGAGCTTCGTCTGTGAGAACTGTGCCTGATCCAGCCTGGTCTCCTCCAAATAAAATTCGGTCAAATTGGAGTTAAAGAAATCTCCGTATGCGAACGTGCCGCCATGCAGCCTGACTCGCTTGGCATTAATCATGCGAAAAACGGCATATTCGGCATGACAATCAATAAAGCTGGCATTGCGAAGCATGCCGCTGCTTAAATCCATTCCGATCAGCTTGCAATCCTTGAACACAACCCGGTGAAAGATCGCATCCTGAAAATCTGCATTCGACAAATCACAGCGTTCAAAAATAACATCGGTAAATTCCGATTTGCGCATCCGCGCTCCCCGCATCGTCACATTCGTAAACTTCATCCGGTCAAAGCAAGCCTTATAAGGTGCTTCTCCATACAGTTCACAATCTTGAACGATGCGATCAACAAATTCAGAATCCTGCTCCATAACCTCAAGCTCTAATTCCAAAGACTGCAATTCTCCCGGAATTTTCGGTAGATCAACCAACGATTTTTTACCCGCCATCTATGTACACCCCATCTACATATTTATAAAGAACAGAACTTTATCAGCCACAAGCTCAGCTAACAACATGAGAAAACGTTGGAACTCACGGCCCAACTAGGACACTCCATATCATGTTATCAGCATGTTCTGGAGCAGGCAAATACCAATTTATCAGAAGGCAGTGACCCTGTTGCTTTTATCCATTCAAAATAAAAAAGTGCAGTTTGATTAGCCAAAATCAGCCCATTTCGGCGATAATTCAAATGCACTTTTGCATCTTGACGTTGATATTGGGCGGGCAGAGCCGCTTCAACCTGTACTTTTACATTACGATCATGGAAAATTCATCGGCTGGCTTAGTCAGCAGCGACTACTTCCCGCCCTTTTTCTCAAGCTGCTCAATTGCTGCCCTTGTCTTCGCGTTAAAAGCCTTGAAAAAGGCAATCAGCTCGCTGTTCAACAGCCCTGCATTGTACAGCATCTGAATCGATACAAACTCCGGCTGCCCTTTGTCACTCGTTGAGGTAATTACTCCAGCTGCCATCGCAGCGTCTAGCGCAGGCTTCGTCCACGCGGGCGGCGTCTGATTGCCCGATATGTTCACATACTTTTCCAAGTTGGCTACTTTCGTCTGCAGCTCATTAAAAGCTTGTTTTTCCGCTTCTGTCATCGGCTCATCCTCCTGATTGATATATTTGGCCCGAAGCTCATCAACTGTTCCGGCGTATTCGTTGAGATCCACCGGTCCGCCGATACCGGCTACCTTGCGACCGCCGCCTGGCCTGCTCCCTCCTGCAGATCCGTCGCTATACTGCCAAAAAGTCCATTTGCTCCACGCCGTAACGTTCGAAGGCGGCTGCGTGCTGTACCTGGCAATCCACAGCTCATAGCTTCCAAGCGAGGCGTCAAAATTTGCAGCAAAACTGTTTCCGGTATAGATAATCGGTTTCACCCCGACAAGCCGCTCCAGCTCTGTCAAAAAGGCTTTAGCAACCGCGTTGATCGCGCTTTTGCTCAGGTTGTTCGGATTGTTCTCGTAATCCATTACGGGAGGAAGATCGAGCTGTCCTATCCCGCCTACCGTCGCTATGGCATTCGCGAAGTTTGCTGCTTCCTTCTTCGCTGCATCCGTTGAAACCGCATTGAGAAAATGATAGGCTCCGATCAACACGCCGGCCGCCCGGGCTCCCGACACGTTAGCTGCAAAATAAGCGTCCCGGTAGGATTGTCCTTCACTCGCCTTTGCGAATGCAAAGGAAATGCCGTCTGCCGCTGTTTTTTTCCAATCTATCGTTCCTTGATATCGTGAAACATCAATACCTTGCGCGTTGCCTCCGCTTCTTACTTGCATCGATCACAGCGCTCCTTTCCTAGCACGTCCTTCTATATCATAAGCAGGCCCATTCTCTACCGGAACGGCAGCTGTACGGCAAGTCCAGCACAATGCAAAAAAGGAACCGTCTGCCCGACAGTTCCCATTCCGAACGGCAAGCCTACCTAATAGAGCCGCCCTCACTATCTATATCAATTCTGTCCGTTCACTTTCACATCGAACTGTTGCCTGCCATTGACAACTTCCTGTAATCCTCTCTTCTATTCCAGAACCACTCCCGCTACTTCTTGCTCCCCCCGCCCTTATTCCCGTAAAACTGCAAATACTCGTCCATATGTGCGGCCCAGTATTTGTCGTTATGTCCACCCGGGCTTGAATGGTACTCGTAGCCCACGCCTGCTTGATCCAGCGCATTCATCAATGCCTGATTGCCTTCGGCTATCGTCTCATGCTCCTTATCGCCATGATCGAGGTAAATCGCCAGGCTGCTGGCCGCCCCTTTGCCGACGAGCATTACCGGGTCCACTTCTTCTTGAGGCTGACCGCCCTGGTATAGCCAAGCCAGGTAATCCGGCGTTTCTTTCCATACAGCCGCACTATGACCGCCGACCTTGCTGAACATATCCGGATGTGTAAAAGCCAGATGCAGCGCTGCATAGCCGCCCATTGAAATGCCTCCGATATAGCGGCCTTCACGGTTAGCCGCCGTATTATAGTTCGCGTCAATTGCCGGAATGAGATCCTTTAGCAAATAATCCTCGTATCTGCCAAGCTCATATTCATGCCGCTTGTCCAGCTTTTCGGAAGAGTTGACGCCATAGCTGTTGTCGAGCTGTGGAGATACGATAATGAATGGAGCGATCTTTCCTTCGTTGACTAGCTTAGCGGCACGTTCACCAATGTTCAAGCCGCCAGAGAAAAAGCTGTTCTCATTGCCGTTTTTGCCATGAAGCGCATACAGAACCGGGTAAGGACCGCCTGCGCCGTCCGCGTAATCTTCCGGCAAATATACATTTACCTTCATCGCTTTGCCCAGCGCTCTGCTCTCCAGCGTCAGGTGCTGCAGCATGGGGCTATCCGCCGTTTGAGCCGCTGCCTCCAGCGTCTCTTTCGCTGTTCCGCTCGAATCGATCATCGTCCGCTGGGCGGCCGTGCGTCCACAGCCTGCAAGTAAAAGCATAATAGCGGCTGCACAAATGATCCTTTTCAACATCTGATTTCTCATTCTACGACCCTCTTCCCTTTCTGCTCACAGCAGCTACAACTTCACTACGCCATTCTTTAATTTCAACAGATGCTCCTATCCATTCTGGTTAAAAATCCCTGATTTTATAACGGATAATATCGACTTAATGTTTCTGCATAGAAAAACTATGTTTCATTCTAATGCTGATATCTAACCATAAGAAAACCGCCTTGGTAAAAAGGCGGTTCATTAAAATATCGTTTCCCGTTTGTTATTGACTGCAAAAATACTGTCCCTTACTCGATTTTACTTATAGTTAACTACCTAGCAGGATACCGTAAATTTCATACCTAACGTCGGCATTACATTTCCTTGAATCTTAGTAAAGCCTTCTTCTACAACAACAGGAAGATCAAGTGATGATATCAGCTTTGTCCAGAACTTAACTGCTTTTGCATTCGATTTGAACATACCCACATCGTATCGACCCGAAAAAAGTTTAAAAATTTGCATGACAGCATCTTTGGCAATATTCGTGCCTCTATATTTGGGTAATACAAATAGCTCCTGCACTGAATAGTCCACATCTTCTGCAACATACGGAGGGGAAGTAACTAGGATAAACCCGACGATTTTTTCATTAACCTTGATGAAGTAAGGATGCAGTCGGTCATCCTTGTAATATGGCGAGATATCTTCCATTTCGAATGTACCTTCTGTTCCAATCTCCTCCTGTGAGTAAGCTGAAAGCTCATAGAGATAATAATTAAATAGGTTTACAAATTGTTCTTTGTTAGCATTTGTGATTTGTTGTAGTTGCGTCTTCATCATAAATCCCCCGAAAGTATTGGTGTCGGTAGTAGTACACAGATACGATTTGACCAACATATTTTTTCTTATTCGATGAGATATTCTCATATTCATGACTATATAACGAACCCAAATATGAGGTCTCCTCAATTCGTTACAGAGGGGTATTTGTAAGGTCATGAAGAAAAGAAGCCTGAAACGCTAAATCAGCGTATCGGCTCCTTCCTCTCCCGTCAATCGTTCCATCTTCCCCTGCTGCTATCCACTTACGCTGCGCTTATCCTTGCATCTGCGCTGCAAACCAGTCCCAGCCTGTGCCAACATGCTCCGGTTTATGAGAATCCGAACCATAGACGCACTCAACGCCTTGCTTTAGACAATCCGCAATGAACCATTCCGGCACGTAGGGCTTGCCGCAGGTTTCCACCCGCAGTCCGGCAGTATTGACGTCAATGCCTACGTTTGATTTGGCGAGCAGCGGAAGAATGCCCTCAAGCCTTGCCCGAATTTGAGCTTCTTCAATCGGAGGAAGCGCTTTGGCAAACTTCTCGATCAGATTAATATGGCCGATCCGCTTGCGCATCGGAAGCCCCGCCGCGAAAGCGATCGCCGCCTCGACATGATCGTAATAGGCGTCCACAAGCTTTTCCATCGTGCCGTAATAACCGAGCAAATACTCTCTGGAATAGTCTGCTGTAAAATCGATGCAGCGCGTACCGCCGATACCCGGCAAGTAGTGAACGGAATAGACGACGTCCTCCAAATCACGTCCCCACTGATCGACAATCCGCTGCGTAAAATCAAGCTGGCCCGGCAAATAATCCAGCTCCAGACCGACGGTAACCTCGATGCGTCCTTCATATTGCTGCTTCATTTGCTTGGCATATTCCATATAAAGCGGCAATTCCTCAGTCGGCATAGCCAGTTCGCGGAACAGTGCCGCATCTTCTATTAAACCCGCCGGGAGCGGCGGATGCTCGCTTATCGTATAACGCTCGAAACCAAGTTCAATTGCCCTGTCCAAATACTGCTCTTCGGCAGCATCGCTGCCGTGATAGCAATAACGGGTATGTGTATGCCCGTCCCATTTCAACACCATTCCTAACACTCCCTGCACTTTTCAATTGCACTCCACCCCATTTTATCGTACCCGAGGCCCTTTTCTCTAGCTTTACATGAAATTAACGAGTTAGCATTAGTATTCATCGGACCAATATGCCCAATAGGTGCCGATCAGCGGTTGCAGCAGCCGATAGGCTTCCTCTGTTTCTGCGTAAAAGCTATCCTTCGCACTATCCTTAGTCAGCGGCATCGACAAATACAGCTTTTTGACTGTCCATTCATAGCTTTCGGAGCTAAGCGTGCCACTCTCACTGCGGCTCACCTTCAATTCCCATGGCCGGTTAATGAATCGGGAAAAATCAGTTTTTGTCCATTCGCTATTGCGTAGCAGTTGCTCAATCATGTCATCCGTCATCCCGCTTAGCTCGGTTTGCGACAATTGTCCATGGTCGATTAATATTTGCACCAAATGCAAAACCAAAGCACTCGGCCCAATATCCGCTACTGAGGCGTGAATGCCTGCTTCCTCCACAATAAGGCGCTGAACGAGCTTAACGGTCTCAATATCACCGTACAAATAACCGTCATCCTCTTCCAAACGGGACAATAATGCACGCGGCATTACCGGCAGCCGGCCGCTGAAATAAGCGCTTCTCACCCAAGAATCCAAATGGTCCAATTGAAGCGTATGGTTCCGATTTCGGAGCAAGCTTGCCGTCTCTCCTGTTATTAAATTAAGCAAGCGAACTTGATCCAGACCGTGAGCAGCCAATATGCCCGTGATTTCCGCCGATTGAATCCGGTCCAGCGTAATCGCGTGATGATCAATCCCTTCGATCCTCTCCAGCGTATGACTAAACGGCACATGACCGATATCATGCAGCAGCGCAGCGGCTCTCAGTTCGGCATCCTCGGGATGGAAATAGGCGATCGTTGCAAAAACGCCCAGCGTGTGCTGCAAGCGGCTGTAATTCAATTGAGAATTCAAATACATTGGACCGCAATGATGGATCAGATGCAGCCTCCTTACCCAACTGGACTGCAGCAGCTGCTGTTCGACCGGAGCCAGCCCCGTATGAAGCTGCCACATCGGCTCCCAGAGCGATCCGCTTGCTCCGTCCATAATGATTTTCGAATCCGGCATTATTCGCCTCCTTGCTTTCTATAAACACAGTAACCTATCTAACTTTTATTCTGGATTGGACGCTCATTCCCTTCCAGATGGATACACTAAATCACCGTGTTATCGTCAAAACAAATCCAACTGCTCATATTCAGGCGGCTTTGGCTCTTCCTTCGGCTCTTGCGGATCACGGCCGTCAGGACGAAGCAAGCCGAGCATCGCCATCATTTCCTTGGCATTGTCCGCCGCATCTCCACCGGAATTGTTGTTGAAGATGACACATACCTGCTTGCTTTGCTCTTCAAGCTGTCTCAGCATGTCTGCCCACTCCCGCAGCTCCTCGCTGCTGTAGCGGTACAAGTAGCGGACATCCCGCCAGTTCGGCGCGCTGCTCTGATTCCATCCGGCGGTATGGCGTCCGTGAAAACGAACGACGGTCACCTCCGGATGCGTTGCCCGAAGCACCGTCGGTACGGAGCCAACTCCTGCCTGCGGCTCGTCGCAGACGCTATGGTACCATTCCTCCGCCTCCATGAAAGCAAGTGTCTTCTCCCGGTATTCCGGCGCAAACCAGCTTTGATGCCGAAACTCCAAGGCGCATGGAATACCTGCCATCCGCAGCCGCGCCTCGCACAATATCCGGACATTTTCCCGCGTACAATCGAACCAGGGCGGGTATTGGAATAATGCAGCTTGCAGCCGTCCCGCTTCGATCACAGGCTCCAGTGATTCACGGAACGCGCCAAACATCGCGGCGGGATCATTGTCTTTCGCCGCAGGGCCGCGCTGGTGGCCGGTCATGCCCTGGTAAGCTTTTACGATGAAATGAAGCGTTTCCGGCGTCTCCTCTGTCCATTTGGCAAAACGCTCTTTCGATTGGATTGCATAAAACGTACTATCAACCTCAACGAGCGGAAAATGATTGGCATATTCCCGCAGCCTGTCCTTCGCCTTTATTCCGGGGCCGTACAGCCGGTCCTGATCACCCCAGCCCGCCAATCCGATATGTATGCCCATTTTGACTGCCTCCGTTCTTACTTACGTTATACCAGTTATACTAAATAGTCTGGGAGGACTTCAAGCCGAACGAAAATATATAACAAACTAGATAACAAACCTGTGAGGACGAATGCTTCCTCATTTGATATAATTTAGCAATAGAATAGGGATGAAAGGAAGTGCCCCGTGTCCGACCGCAACGATCTGGATCAGCATCGCCGCAACAAGCTTAAGGTTATCCGGTTTGACAAAGACGATAACAAGCTCGTCGAGACCGATAAGCCCAAAGAAACCTTCGCCGATGTCGGCGGCTTAGAAGAAGTGAAGAAAAAAAATCCGCCTCAACTTTATCCTGCCGCTTCAGCAGCCGGAGGTGTTCGCCGCTTATGGGCGGGAAGCTGGCGGCAGCCTGCTGCTGTACGGCCCTCCCGGCTGCGGCAAAACGTTTCTTGCACGAGCCGTCGCAGGCGAAATTAACGCCAATTTCATGCACATCGAGCTGCAAGCGATATTGTCCATGTATGTCGGCGAAAGCGAGCATAACTTGCATGATGTGTTTGAAAAAGCGCGCGAGAACAAGCCATGCGTCATCTTTATCGATGAGCTGGACGCGCTTGGCGGGAGCCGCAATCAGATGCGGCAGCATCATGAGCGGATGCTCGTGAATCAGCTGCTGCTGGAGCTGGACGGCCTGCAGAGCTTCAACGATCAAGTATTCGTCATCGCGGCCACCAATACGCCATGGTACCTCGACTCGGCCCTCAGAAGACCTGGACGGTTCAACCATCTGATCTTCGTACCGCCTCCAGAAGAAGCGGAACGCGAGACGATTCTTGGCTTGAAGCTCGCGGGCAAACCGATGGGCAAGGTGGAGCTGGAGCGGATTGCAAAGGATACGCGGATGTTCTCCGGTGCCGATCTGGAGCAGATCGTCAGAGATTCCGTGGAGTTTGCACTGGAGCGGATGCTCAAAAGCGGAAACATCGAGCCCATTACACAGGATGATCTGAAAAAAGCGGCAAAGGGCCGCAAAGCAACAACGCTGGACTGGTTCGCCACCGCTAAAAACTACGCGACCTTCAGCGACGTGAATCAAGACTACCAGAACGTACTGGAATATATGAAAACCCACGGATTGAGGTAACGCTATGTCCATTCAACTGGATTCTTATTCCACACGCTATGAAAGAATTGAACATTTGCTCAAATGGCAAAGATACAAGGAAGCCTCCGAGGAAGCGATGGCGCTCATTCGCGAGGAGCCGGAGGATGCGGACGCCTACGCCATGCTCGCTCAGGTTTGCTGGAAACTGGAAAAGTATACGGAAGCTCATCATTGGTGCGGGGAAGCGCTGAGACGGGACCCTGAGAACCATCTGGCTTGGTTTATCACCTGCGGTGTCTACTATGATCAAGAGAAATGGAAGGAGCTTACTTCCTCTCTTGTGGATGCGATGCGCGTCGATCCCTATGAGCCGTTCTATTACTATCTTCAAGCCAATATGTCCAACAAAAGAGGCCGGTATCAGGAAGCAAAGGAGCAGCTGCTGCAAGCGCTGGAGCTGGACGCGGACAACGCGCTTTATTTGGCGCTAATGAGCTACATCGAAGCTTTGCTGCAGCATTACCGCATTTCGAAGGAGCTGGAAGGTCAGGCTTTGCGCCTTGAAGCCGAATCCGAGTATGTGTTTGTGTATCTAGCTTGGGCTGCCTCGGAGCGCGGAGATCATAGCCAGCAGCTGGAGCTGCTTAGCAGCGCGATTCGGCTCCAGCCGGATCAGAAGCAAATACGTGATGAATATTTAGAGGCGCTGCAAAAAAACTCCAAGCTGTACCAGATTATTCTTGGTCCATCCAAGCTGCTGAAGCGTCTCAAGCCTTGGCAGCTTCTCATAGGCTGGATACTAGCCTGGTTTCTGTTCAGACCGCTCGTAATCGTCCTCATCATTCTATATATCGCCATACACTGGATGACGAAGCTGCTTGTCCATGTAAAGATTTTTGGCTGGCGGCTGAAATAAATATAAAGGAGCGCCAGCTCTGGCCTATGGCCGGGTTAGCGCTCCTTTATTTTTTAGAACTCAGTCGATTTTGACGACGATTTTGACAACCTCGTTTTTCCGGTTGATGTTGACGTCGAATGCCTCGGCAATATCCTCGAATGCATATTCATGGGTGACAATGCCGGACACATCAATAACACCTTCCGCTATCGCCTTAATCGCTTGCGGATAAATGTTGCGGTAGCGGAATACCGTCTTGATCTCCGCTTCCTTGCTCAGCAGCTTGGCGAAATTGAATTCGATAATGTCCTGCGGCGGCATGCCGACGAGCACAATCGTCCCTCCGCGTTTCACAAGATGCGGCGTCTGCTGCGTCGTTCTAACAGCCCCCGCCGTCTCCATCACGATGTCCACGCCTTCACCGCTGGTCAGCTCGCTGATTCGCTCCAGCACATCCTCCTGTGCCGCATTAATTACTCTCGTAGCTCCCAGCTCCAGCGCCTTGTCCAGCCGCTTCTGAATGACATCGACTACCGTAATGTCCAGCGCGCCAAACGCTTTAGACGCCAGCAGCGCCGTCAGTCCGATGCAGCCTGCGCCGAGGATGACGACCGAGCTGCCGAGTGTAACGCTGCCCTGCTTGGCAGCATGCATGCCGACCGATAGCGGCTCAATCAGTGCGCCTTCCTTATTACTGATGCTGTCAGGGAGCTTGAATGCCAGATGAGCCGGGAAGGCAATGTAATTGGCGAAGCAGCCGTGGTAGGGCGGCGTTGCCAGAAACTCTACGTCCGGGCACAGATTATAGCGGCCGCTGATGCAAAACTCGCATTTGCCGCAGGTAGCCCCTGGCTCCAGCGCCACGCGATCGCCAGCCTTCAGCTGCTTCACATCGGAGCCGACAGCGACTATGATGCCTGCGCACTCATGGCCGAGTATGAAATCACCGTTCACAACGAAATCGCCGATTTTGCCATGCTCCAGGTAATGCACGTCCGACCCGCAAATCCCGACATAATCAAGCTTGACCAGCACCTCCGACGCCTTAGGTTCCGGTACCGGAACCTCGCGAATTTCAAGCTGGTTAAGACCCGTCATAAATGCTGCTCGATTGATCAACGCAAACGCCTCCAATAATCCGCTATTTTTCAGATGATCATTCTTCGATACGAGGAATCCGATCGATGCGGGGATCGGTAAAGATGTCATACTCATCCAGACTTTTTGTGCTGAACTCTGACACGACAGCACCCTCGGGCCCCCCTTGAAACCAATGCTTCGTATTGGGCTGAATGGTGTACTGCTCCCCTTCTCTCAATACGATTTGATGAAATACCGAGTAATAGTCCTTGCCGGATTCCGGGAGCGTGCCGCTAATCTCAGCGGCTGGCTCCCCTTCTACGTACAAGTATACCATGCCAGTCCGGCAGCGGAAGGTCTCCTCTTTACCCGGATAGTCCAGCTCAGGGATGACAGGATGCCGGTGCTCGGGACAGGTTTGTCCCGGCAAAAGCACCATTTCCTTCGCGCAGCAGCGCTCTGTATTAATGAAAGTGACGAGAGAAAGCCCGATCCCTGCAAATTCGTTCAGCCCGAAATCAGCCAGCTCTAAGTTCTGTTTCTCCTGCTCGGTCAAAGCGATCTGTGCCTTATCATAGTAATCTAAGATAAGCGGTTTAAAATGCTGATAGTCTTCTATTCTCACGGAGACTGCCTCCCTCTTCTTCTATTACTTTCTTGCCATCCACTATCTGACCGAGGTAAACGCCAGCTTCTCGCTGCTGGCAGAATACACGGTAATCGTCTTTGTCTCGCCCGGAAGCAGATCGAAGTACAGGTCGGAGCAGTCATAGCCGCCAGATACGTGTACACCGTGAGCATACCCGGTGCTGCGCAGGGTAACGCTGCGGTCTGCGCCAGTCTGCTCGTCGCGAACAACCTCAATCGGCGAACGCTCGAACCGAAGCGTCTTCATATCGCCAGTCCGCAGCGATGCCGTATCCACCGCATCCGTTGCAGGGATGACCATAATCGTACCCTTCGTATAATCCCGGTCCGGCAGCACTTCGCTAAGCAAATAGCTGCGGCTGTGCGGCGCAAGTGTCAGGTTCACCGTTTTGGTCTCCCGTACAGCGCCGCCGAAGGAAATGTAGCCGAATTCCGCTTGGAATGATACAGTCTCCGCGGTATCATTGATTCCTTGCAGCACGACCTTACCGTCCACGGTACGCAGCGTCAGCTTGGTGTGGGCAAGCGCCCGCTTCACGCCGTAATACGAAATTTTGCGGCGCAAGTAGTAGTCAATGATCGTCCAGCCCACTTCGCCCCAAGCATCGTTGTACATCCAGAACAGCGCTCCGGAGCAGTCCGGCTTAAAGCGCATTGCCTCTAGCGAGTATTCGAGCATCAAGGAATGAACCATACCGCCATAGAGCAAATAATCGTCAACCGACAGCTTGTCCGACCGGTCGAGATAGCTTTTCCAAATCCCCTCCGCTACCGTACCTTTCTCAAATACGTTGCAGTGCATTTCCCATACGCTGCTGTCAAAATCGATTTCCCCGCCGTCCAAATACGCCTTTGTGCTCTCCAGATTGCAAGGCCCGACATAGCCGTATTCGCTGACGAATTTGGAATCCATGTTATCGAAGTCCATCGGCTCGATCCGCTCGTCCAGATTGAGACTCATAAAGGCATTATGCCAGCGGTGAACGTCACCAACCGTATCGGCATTCGGGAGTGCTCCTCCATACGGCGAGCTGTTCCAGTATGGAATATGCGGACAGTTGTTATGAAGCACTTTTTTAGCAAGCACATTGGCGATATACAAGCCATATTGCTTCTCGTGCTTGAATTCGATATTCCATCTTGGGTTGTCCGTTTTATTGAAAATCCAGTGCACTTCATTCGTGCCGCAAAACAAAGCGATTGAAGCATGGTTGCGCAGACGCTTGGTCTGGTAGTCCATCTCGTCATGCATCTCGTCCATAAATTCTCTTCTGTGATCCGGGTAGGTAGAGCATGCCAGCATGAAGTCATGCCAGATCAGCAGCCCGTTCTGGTCGCACAGCTGGTAGAAAATGTCCCGCTCGAACAGCCCGCCGCCCCAAATGCGCAGCATGTTGAAATTCGCTTCCACAGCCTCGCGGATCAGCGTTACATATTTCTCCTCAGGAACACGCGAGTAGATAAAGTCATTCGGAATCCAGTTGCCGCCCTTACTGAAAATCGGCATCCCGTTGACGACCAGCCGGAAGTTCCGGTCTTCGCCTTGCAGTACCGTCGTATCCAGCTCGATGGTCCGGATGCCGAATTGGAAGGAAGGGAATTCCGTCGTAACATCTCCGGATACCGCCTCTACCTTTACATCGTACAGCGGATGCTCGCCATAGCCTGCCGGCCACCAAAGCTGCGGGTTCTCAATTTCAAAGTCGAGATCAAAGTAGTTGATCCCGGAGGTCAACAGCAGGTTGTCCAGCTTTTTCGAAGCAAGAACACTGCCGTCATAAGAAATCTCGACGAGTAAATCGCCGCTAGCAGTGCCGACAATATTAAGGTTCTCGATGTTGACCGTTGCCTTGAGCTTGGCAGTCGGAGCAATGCCAACGGTGACCACGCTTGCTTCCCGAATAGCGATGTTTTTCTCGGAGCGAAGATAGGCGTTGCCGTTCAATCCGCAGGTTACGACGCGCGGGCCCCAATCCCAGCCCACCGTATATTGCGGCCGTCTTACGAAGGAACGGCGATAGTCGCCGCGGTCCTTGCCGCCATTGTCATACTCCCGGCAAGTCGCCCAGTTTAGCTCCGACAGGTTGCTCTCGGAGACGCTTTCCAAGCCGGTCGTTACACGAACGGCAATCGTATTTTTGCCTGGTGTCAGCTGATCCTTCACATTGCGTACAAACGGATAATGAACGTTATAATGGCTGCCTACATGCTGATCGTTGACAAAGATATCGCTATGCGAATCTATCGTTTCGATGACCAGCTCGATAATATCGCTGTCGAAATCGAGGCCGGAGCCGTCAAATTCCTTCATATACCACCATGAACGCTGCTCGATCCATTCGCTCTCCAGCGCATAATCGGATAGGACCGGATCTTTAATGATTCCGTTCTCAATCAGCGGAATACGAACATCGGAAGGAAGCGTGCACGCGTACCAGCCTTCCTTCAGCGCTTTTACCGCTGCCAAGCTTTCTCTGCCCCAATGCAGAGGCGCCTCGTGAACCTGCCATGCTTCGTTCAATCCAACTATTTTCATCCCTATACACTTCCTTCTGTTAGAATAAAATCCCGTCCTAACTCTAACCTAACCCTAACCTTAACTTAGCCTTTGACTGAGCCGGCAACCATGCCTTTAATAATCTGTTTGGAAAATGCGAAATACAAAATCATCGCGGGAAAAATCGCTATCAGCATCGAAGCCATCATTTTCGGATAGTCCGTCACAAATTGTCCTTTGAACAAGGTGATGCCGACAGGAATGGTCATGAGCGTATCCTTGCTGTTCAAAATAAGGGCGAACGTAAATTCATTCCAGACGACGAAAAACTGAATAATACCGACGGTGAAAAGAATGGGACGGCATATCGGAAGTACGATGCTGAACAAGGTCCGGTGGAAGCTGCACCCGTCGATGCAAGCGGCTTCCTCCACCTCAATCGGAATGCTTCGTACATAGCTGTCTACCAGAAAAATTGCAATGGGCAACCCAAAGGCTGCATAGGGCAATATAAGCGTAAACCACTTGTCGCTCATTCCGGTTTGCGTGAATTGCACATACATCGGAACCATGAGCGCATGGATCGGAACCAGCATGCCTAAGAGATAATAATTGTAGAGCGCATTGCGTCCTTTAAACCGGAATCTCGACAGAAAATAACCGATGATAAAGCCAAGAACGAGAATGATCAGCAGTGAAAGCACACTATTCCGTGTCGTATTCCACATCCAGAGCAAAATTTTGCTTTTCGTAAAAATCGCCACATACTGATCAAAGCTTGGACTATGCGGCAGCGAAATCGGATTGGCGTAAAACTCGGACTTGCCTTTCAGCGATGAGTAGAACAGCCATACTGCAGGAAAAATGCATGAAATCGAAAATAGGAGCAAAATCAGGTTAGGCGCCAGTCCGGACATAAACCGCCCTCTTGCGTAGGCTCTTGCCATTAGCGCACCTCCCTTTCCTTCGTGAAGCTTCCCATAATCCAGCGTGTTCCAACGATTACAACTAAGCTTAAAATCAAGACGCCGATCGACATCGCGCTGCCATACCCCATTTTATAAGTGAGAAAAGAAGTCTTATAGGCGTTTAACGCCATTACGTTGCTTGACGTGCCCGGGCCTCCGCCAGTCATTACATAAATGTGATCGAACACCTTCATCGTACCTGCGATGGAAAGCGTGACGCATACGGCCAGCGTATTTTTAATCAGTGGCAGTGTAATATGAACGGCTTTCTTCCAGCTGTTGGCACCATCGATCTCGGCCATCTCCAGCACCTGCTGATCGACTGCGGACAACGCCGACAGAATAATAATCATGTAGTAGCCGATATACTGCCAGATCAAAGGAATCGCTACCAAAGTGAGCGAAAGACTTTCATTGTTCAGCCAAGGCTGTGCCCATTGTCCCCAGCCGATTTGCTTAAGAATGATATTAATAAGACCGTAGTTATAGTCATAGAGCATGGTCCAGATAAAGCCGATAACGACTGCTGACAGAACGGATGGAAAATAAGACATCGTGCGGTGCAGCGACTTGAGCTTGACCCGCTTTGAATGCAGCATCAGCGCAAGCACAAAAGCGATACCAACCTGGCCGATGACACAAAGCGCCGTCAAATAAATGTTGTTGTAGAAGGACTGGATGAAGACACTATCCTTCAGCAGCGCAGTAAAGTTGTCGAAACCGATAAAGGTCATCTTGGTTCCGCCCGACCAATCGAAAAATCCGTAATAGAAGGCAAGCACAATCGGGACGAACACGATAAAGGTATATAAGAAAAACCCTGGCAGCATGTACATAGCGAATGACTTCCTGGACGGACGCATAGCTTGGTTCATAGTTCCTCCTCCATCCGAATACGTAATCGGACAACCGGCACGCCGTTGGTGCCGGCTATCCAATCCTTAGGCTTCTACAGTTTATCCTGAGCGGACTGAAGCTGCTCGGCCAGCGCTTTGCCGGTTTTTGTACCGTTGAGCACTTCCTGCAAGCCTGTATTCATTGTTTCAATAATGCCGCCTGGCATTAGCATGTCATAGATTGGTGTGAACGTTACTTTGCTAGTCAGACTAGCGAAATCCTGCGTAAGCTGCGGGAATTTGGTCATATCCACGCCATCAACAAGGCTTGGTCCTGCCATTCCGTATTTCTCCATATAAACTTTGGAGAAATCGTAGCCTGCTGTTTTGAACAAGAAGTCCATAGCGGCATCGCGCTTTTCACCTGTCAGGTTTTTGTTGATGGCTACATACCAGCCGGCTCCGCCGGAAATCGTGTTTGCCTCACCTTTTCCACCGTCAACCGGAGGAAGGATCGCTACTTTCGTCTCTTTCAGCACATCTTCGGATGCATTATTAAGCAAGTAGCTGATTGCCCAGTGGCCATCGATCGTAGCCGCCGCTTTGCCTTGCGCATAATACTCTTCGGCTTGTGCATTGGAGATGACGTTGAAATCGGGATTGAAAATTTTCGCTGCTGTGCTCTTCTGCATCATATCCAGCGCATTGACGAACTCCGGATCCGTGAACTTCGCCTTGCCATCACGGCTGATAATGGAGTTTGTCCAATCCGCACCTGTGAAACGGTCGCCCATCGTGGAGAGAATCGTCGATTCCGCCGGCCATTTATCCTTATTGCCAAGAGAGATCGCCGCAATGCCCTTTTCATTAAATTTGGCTGCTGCTTTATTAATGTCATCCCAATTGTCCGGGAAGCTGTCGTAGCCGATATCCTTCCACAGCTTTGCGTTGTAATAGACGATTGAAGTTATGGAAAGCTGGTTAGGCAGACCGTAGATTTGACCGTCCTGCGTAGCTGCATCAAACGCACCCTTGCGGAACTTGTCTTTGAACTCGTACTTGTCCAGCTCATCGTTGATTGGCATCAGCAGATCATTGCTTGCGAAGTTGCCTACCCATGAGCCTTTCAGGAAAAAGATATCCGGCATTTCGTTCACTGCCGCTTGTGCTTGGATTTTCGTCGAATAATCGGCTTGCGACATGACCGATTGCGTCAGCTTCACATTGGGATTATCCTTCTCCCATTTCTCTACGAGCGTCATGTAGCTGTCCATTTCAGCGCTTGTAGGACGCTCTTCTTCCAAATAGTAATGCGAGAACGTTAATTCCACCTTTTTGCCTGAACCGTTAGAGCCGCTCGACCCGTTCGTTTCTTTCGGGCCATTGTTACCGCTTCCACAAGCAGCAAGCATAATGGACAAAACCAATAATAATGAGATGACGGTAAGCCGTTTGTTCGTCTTCATGTTGTCCCCCCAAAAATGTATTTGCCTTTCTGAAATCAATATTACACGCTGAGCACCCTCTTTTTGAATCCGCTTTCATTACCTCGTTATCCCTTTAATTTGTCCTTTTTGGACGATTTGACGGTTATCTGACGAACCGGGATTTGATTTTTATCCTTATAATTTGCTTTTTATCTGAAAAAAATGTCCTCTTTGCCGATTTCGCGGAACCTATTTGACACGCACATCTCGCAATGACAGAATGATTGCATAACATCAAGGGAGGTCGCGAGCCTGTGAGCATGCGCAAAAAGATTATGCTGTTTTTTATCTTTCTTGTCGCCATCCCGATTATTACGATCTATTCCGTGGCCATCAGCATCTTCTATGACAATACAAAAACCGATCTGCAACTGCGTTTCTCCAACAACATTCATGGGGTCGGGAAAAACGTCGAGCGTTTTTTTACAGATGCGCTTGATCTGACGACCTATCCTCTTATGGAAACAAATTTGAAAGCGTTTTTAAGCATGCCGGAGGAGAGCGACAACCATTTTCAGCTCATCAGCAATGCCAACAACATTCTGATGTCTATGCCTTACGGCTTTTCCAACGGCATACGAGGGGTATCGCTGCTATCCCGTAACCAGATTCCGATTAATGCCGGCATTAATCTTAATTTGACCAAGGATGAAATCGAAGCTGCCCAAGCGTTAAAATCGAGACCTTATTGGGAATATCATGACGTCTCCGGGCTGGAGGATGCACAGCAAGACGCTTTTAACCATATTTTCGTCACCCGGCTGTTAAAAAATCCGAGCAATTTATCTGAAGAAATCGGCTATATCAAAATCGCGATGAGCAGACAGCTGCTGGTGGAGACGATATTGTCGGATCAGATTGATCATGATATCGCCTACTTCATTGTTGATGAACAGAATAAAGCGCTCGTCGATACGAATGGAAACGCAGGCTATTCCAATCTGGGTCCAGAAACCTCCTATGACAATCTGCTGCAGCTGTCGGACAGGGAGGCCATCTCCACTCAGATCAGCGGACACTACTATATTTCGGCCTATAAAATAGAACGAACACCGTTTATTCTGTACAGTGTCGTGAAGCCGAATATTCTCACAATCATTAAGGAAACCCTTATTAAAGGCCTGTCCTTAACGGCGCTGCTGGTGTTTATATTTGCGCTTCTATTATCCGTCACGTTCTCCCAGATCATCACGGCCCCGCTCGTCAAGCTGGGCAAGCGGATGAAGTCGATTACGAACGAGGATTTTTCCGTACGGATCGATGTGAAGCGCAATGATGAAATATCTGTGCTGGCCAACAATTTCAATCGGATGGCGGAGCGGCTCGATTTTCTATATAAAGAGGTATATATGAGCCGTCTGAATTTGCAGCAAGCACAGCTTCATGCTCTGCAGGCGCAGATTAATCCCCATTTTCTATATAACACGCTGGATACGATTTATTGGATGTCCGAGATGGGTGACACCCGGAACGTGAGCCTGATGGTTTCCAATATGTCGAAAATGATGCGGCTGACGCTTTCACCCAACAACCGCGATATGGTGCAGCTGTCTGAAGAGCTGGAGCATCTCAGCAGCTATATCAATATTCAGCGCATTCGCTATGGCGATCAGTTCTTGTTTGAGATCAATTGCCCGGAAGATTTGATGTCCTGCTATGTGCTTCGCCTGCTGCTTCAGCCGCTTGTTGAGAATGCGCTGGTGCACGGCTTGAAGGACAGCACGAGCGGAATGGTGAAGGTGAAGATTTACCCGGTCGAGGATACGCTTATTTATGAGGTTATGAATGACGGAACGCCTGCGGACGTCGCCGAGATTAAGCGGCTGCTGGATGAGGATGGCGGCGGCATTCGCGGCTTCGCACTGCGGAATATTAGAGAACGTATTGCGCTGAAGAACGGTCATGGCTTTCATCTGGATTGCTATGTGCGCGACGGAATTACCGTCTTCCAAATTACACAGAAGCTAAGGAAGGATACAGATGGCTTGGAGGAGGGACTGCCGGTGCCGGATGGTGCCGGAGGCAAAGATGAATAAGGGGGCGGGGACATCATGATCAAAATCTTGCTGGTTGACGACGAAGCCTTTATCCGTCAAGGAATCCGCCATACGATTCCGTGGGAAGAGCATGGCATGGAAATCGTTGGAGAAGCGGCTAACGGAGAGGATGGCTTGAAGCTGGCCATCCAATTGGCTCCAGACATCGTATTTACAGATATTCAAATGCCGGTTATGAACGGAATCGAGCTGGCCCGTAAATTAAATGAATATTTGCCGCGCACCAAGGTCATCATCCTGTCTGCCTATGGCAACACAGAAAACTTTACTAGTGCTATTGAGGTCAAGGTGAGCTCCTTCGTACTCAAAAATGCCGATTCGGGTAAAATATTGGAGTCCGCGCTGCGGGTAAAGGAGAGCATCCTGGCGGAGTATGAGGCGCAGGGGCAAAATGCGCTCATTCAAACCATCTACAATGAAAACCAGCAGCTGATCAAATCCGACTTGTTCGCGAAATTTTTGAAGGGCGAGGTTCCGCTGGACAAGTTTCGGAAGAGAGCCGAGAAGCTCGACATTCCGCTGCCAGGTCCCTCCTACTCGCTGCTGGTTGCCAGCTGCCAGACGAACGACAACTGGATCGTTCACAACCTATTTATACGGGCATTTGAGGAATTCCAGCCGTTTGTATTTTTTATCGACCGAACGAGGCTTGTCGCTGTCTTGAATGCCGGGCCTGAGGGACTGCAGGGCGATCGAATGGACAAGGCGTTTCCGGGGCTTAAACCGCATATTTTCGGCAACAGTCTGGTTGTGATGAACCGGATCGATGCGCTTGATAGCTTCGTCGATTGCTATGCGATGCTGGACAAAGCGCTGGACGGCTGCTTCTGGCATTCGGAGAGGGAATATACGAAAGTGTCACTACATGACACTTTCACCAGCAGCGAGCCTGGGCAAGCGCAGTTTTGCGAGAGCAAGGTCATCTCCGCCGTTTTGTCCAAAAACCCTGCTCAAATGGAGCAGGCGCTTCTGAACTATTTTACATTCATGCAGGAGAATTCGGTCTCGCGTTCGCGTTTCCTTGAGTCGGTCAATCGTATCGCCGTCCTAATGGAGGCGGTTATGGACCGGCAGTCGGAGTCTCATAAGACGATCGATATTATTGCGGAGACCGAGACACCTGAAGAAATTATCGAGCTGGTGCTAAGCTTGGCCAAACCTGTGAAGGAAGGCGAGTCCAAAAATGTGCATTTTGCTGCCGCGCTGGATTATATCAACCGGAATTATAACGAGGATCTCAAGCTCGCTGATGTCGCCAAAGCCGCCTACCTGTCAACCGGCTATTTGAGCCGGATTTTCAAACACGAAACCGGTTATTCCTTTAAAGAATGGCTAAACCGGATTCGTATCGACAAGGCGAAGGAGCTCATCCTGAACAGCGATCTCAAATACTATGAGATCGCAGAGCTCGTAGGCTACAAGGATTACAAATATTTCTCCGCCTACTTCAGCAAACTATGCGGCATCAGCGCCAAGGAGTATAAGATGCAGAAGCTCACTCAGCTTCATAAGTCGGGAGACTGAACGGGCAGGATTGGTGCGGACGTTTAATTAAAGGACATCCACACCGTATCACCCACTGGCTCGAAATTCATCTTGAACCAGAAGTTGCGTGATTTATCGAGCGAGTAAACGTACATTTTCTTGTTCGGGTACTTCGCCTTCAGCCAATTGATGAAGAAAGCGGCATAGCCCTTGCCCTCATGGTCCTTAAGCACGTCCAGTGCTTCAATAAAAATGAAATTTCTTTCGTTCTTGATATCGATATAGAAATCTCTTTCGAGATACTTCTCATCGATATGGAAATAATCCCGTTCTGCCTTGTGGATTAGGGCCTTCTCATTTGCGTATTCCCATATGACAGCATAGCCGACCATCTCTTCCTCGGCTTCGATGATGTAGATTTCTTCCGGCAATTCTGCCTGCGCCTTCTGGCTCAGCTCCCCGGCATGATAGCCGGAATCCAGCTCCCCCAGCTGAGCTTGCATTTCTTCATTAAACGGTTTGGCAATAATTGTAGTCATGTTGTTCTCCTTCTTCGAGCGGTCTATGAAGTGAAAATAGACCGCCTTCTGACAGAAGACGATCTACTCTGTATAACGCTGGAATCATTATAGCACGTAACCGGATGCCGTTCACCTATTCAAGCGCCAATGTACTCCTGTGGGAGCCGCGACCTAACTGTAACGCAGCCATTACTTCTCTCGTTCATGTAACGCTACACCGCCGCTGCACGCTATCGCTTGCGACAACAGTACAGTACGCAGCGGCCAACCCATTCACTGTCAGTAAAACCTCACACAGACGCGCGGCATAAACTCGCTCCGACCAAGTTCAACTAACTATGATCCCAACTAACTTCAAGCTCTCTTTCACTTATCGCACGGCATAAACCCGCCCTGCCCAAGTTCAACTAACTATGATCCCAACATACTTCAAGCTCTCTTTCATTTATCGCACGGCATAAACCCGCCCTGCCCAAGTTCAACTTACTATGATCCCAACTAACTTCAAGCTCTCTTTCACTCTATCGCACGGCATAAACCCGCCCTGACCAAGTTCAACTAACTATGATCCCAACTAACTTCAAGCTCTCTTTCACTTTATCGCACGGTATAAACCCGCCCTGACCAAGTTCAACTAACTATGATCCCAACTAACTTCAAGCTCTCTTTCACTTATCGCACGGCATAAACCCGCTCTGATCCCACTGCTGAGGAGTGTACACTCGAATATTATTAGGTTAGCTGGAGAATAGTGAATACGCCTAAGATTAGGTTACTTTGAACTAGCTGTTCGTGGATCTACTACGGCACATTTGCACACTTTAACAATCATTCAGCATCCCTGCCATTTCCCTAGCCATCCACTCCCGTTTCCAAGCTCGAGCGAACCTGATTCGCTATTTTGCGAACTTGATTTCGCTGTTTCTAGTGAATTCAGCCTGGTTCGTGCACTCTCTCCGCTGGAACGAACCTAGCTTCGCTATTCGTGAACCTAGGTTCACGAATAGCGAAATTAAGTTCGCTGTAGGCCGGACTATCTCCTTCTGATTCCCGTGCAGCGAAATTGGCTTCGTTGTTTAGCGAATCTGGTTCGCTGCAGGGTTAATTTTCGCCCTTCACACCTACGCAGCGAACCTATTTTCGCTATTTTGCGAAAACGGTTCGCTAATTTTTTGAGCTGCACCTTCACGCTTCATCCAAACTCCGCACAGCGAACTTATTTTCTCTATTTGCGAAAACGGTTCGTTAATTTCCTAGGCATACCCGTTGTTCACCAGTCCAACTCCTCGCAGCGAACCTGATTCGCTTTTCTGCGAACTTCACTTCGCTGTTTCTAGTGATTTCAGCTTGTTTCATGCACTCTCTCGGCTGGAACGAACCTAGCTTCGCTACTCATGAACTTAGGTTCACGAATAGCGAAATTAAGTTCGCTGTAGGCCGGACTATCTCCTTCTGCTCCCCGCGCAGCGAAGTTAGCTTCGTTATTTAGCGAACCTGGTTCGCTGCAAGTCCGATTTGTTCTGTTCACGCTCGTGCAGCGAACTTGTTACTTGTTTTCGCTATTAGCGAAAACGGTTCACTAATAGCCTAGGCGCGCCTTCGGAACCCCGCGCCCCGGAGCAAAAGCCGAAGCAGCCGCTACAATAGCCCCTGCTCAGAGCAAAAGCAGCTTGTGGCACCCGCCTACAATATTCCCTGCTCAGAGCAAAAAGCAGCTTGCGGCAACCGCCTACTATAGCCCCTGCTCAGAGCAAAAGCAGCTTGCAGCAACCGCCTACAATAGCCCCTGCCCAGGGCAAAAGCAGCTTGCGGCAACCGCCTACAATAGCCGCTACGCAGAGTCAAAAAGCCGCTTGCGGCCCTGCCCGCCGCAGCCTCTAAAACGAAAAAAGCCGCGGGGACATAATCCCCGCGGCTCCTTCGCGCCGGCTATACGCCGACGCGGTTCAACGTGCGCAGCCAGTTGTCCATGCGCTCAAGCGCGCCGAGCAGGTTGGCTTCCGAAGCGGCGTACGAGCAGCGGATGAAGCCTTCGCCGCCCGGGCCAAACACGTCGCCCGGCACCGCCGCGACGCGGCCCTCTTGCAGCAGACGCTCGGCGAACGCCTGCGAGCTTAGCCCCGTCGACGCAATCGACGGGAATACGTAAAAGGCTCCCTCCGGCTCATGACAGGACAAGCCGAGATCCCGCAGTCCCTGCACGAACATTTTGCGCCGGTTGTTGTAGGACATGATCATCTCGTCCTTATCGCCCAGCCCATGCCGGAGCGATTCAATTGCCGCAATCTGCGCAAGCGTTGGCGCGCTCAGCAGCGTGTATTGATGGACGCGGCACATCGCGCCGATCAGATCAGAATGACCACAAGCATAACCCATACGCCAGCCGGTCATTGCGAACGCCTTCGAGAAACCGCTGATGACGATCGTTCTGTCCTTCATCCCCGGTAAGGAGGCGAAGCTGACATGCGTCCGCCCGTAGGTCAGTTCCGCATAAATCTCATCGGACAATACGATCAGGTCATGCTCCTCCACCAGCTTGGCGATCGGCAGCCAATCTTCATAGGTCATAACAGCCCCGGTTGGATTGTTCGGGTAGCTGACCAGCAGCAGCTTCGAGCGCGGTGTCAACTGCTTACGCAATGCCTCTGCTGTCAGCTTAAAGCCATCCGAAGCAAATGTCTCTACTTCCACCGCTACGCCGCCGTTCAGCTTCGTAATCGGTGAATACGCGATATAGTTTGGAACGGGAACGAGCAGCTCATCGCCAGGAGAGAGAAGCACCCGCAGCGCAAGATCGATCGCTTCGCTTCCACCCACAGTAACGAGTACCTCGCTGGCAGGGTCATATCGGGTACCGAAACCACGGTCCAAGTATGCCGAGATTTCTTCCCGCAGCTCCAGCATCCCCGCATTTTCGGTATACTTCGTATAACCCCGGTCGAGTGCACGCGCAGCCGCATCCCGAGCCACTTTTGGCGTCGTGAAATCAGGCTCGCCTACTCCCAGCGAAATAATGTCGCGGCCCGCTTCCGCCGCATTGAAAAACTTTCGAATGCCGGATGGCGGAATCTCCCTCACAACCGACGACAAGTACTCGCTTACCGTTCTCATATCACTCTACTCCTTATTTTCACGTTTTCTTTCAATCAATGAATATTCAATAATGCTGTCCAGCAACTCGCTAAAAGAAATGCCCGCCGCACTCGCGCTTTTCGGCAGCAAGCTATTTTTTGTAAGTCCAGGAAGCGTATTGGCCTCCAGAACAAATGGCATGCCTTCCTCGGTAATAATCATATCGATACGGGCGTACACGCTGCATTTCAATGCCCGGTAACACGCCAGCGCTGCGGCCTCGACACGCGCTTGAACCTCTGCCGGCAGCTCAATAATTTGCTCATCGGCGCCGCCGTCCTCATATTTGGATGTGTAATCGAAAAACTCGGCATTCGCCTTAATCGCCACGATCGGCAGCAGCTTCCCATTCAATATGGCACAAGTAATTTCCTGTCCGCCGATAAACTGCTCGATCATAACGGAGCGATCCCACTCCAATGCTTCCTGCACCGCTTCCGCGATCGCTTCCTTCGACTTCACCAGCTTCGTCCCGATACTGGAGCCGCCTGAATTCGGCTTCACAACGACTGGAAGCCCCAACCGGGCTTCTACATCGACCGCCGACAGCTCCTCCAAACTTTCCACCTGGATCCAATTGCCTGTTGGCACGTTCTCGAAACGGAGCAATTTTTTGGACAAGTCCTTATCCATACTCACACTGCTCGAAAGCACGCCGCAGCCCGTGTAAGGAATACCAAGCGATTCCAGCGTACCTTGAACGGTACCGTCCTCCCCGTATTTGCCGTGCAGCGCAAGCAGGGCGATGTCGATGCCTGCCGATTTTTCGATCAGATCACGCTTGCTGTCGAGTACGACCGGTACAACCTCGTATTTGTTACGATCCAAATTCGCGATCATTTCCTTACCCGTCAACAGCGATACTTCTCTCTCCGACGATACGCCGCCCATAATAACTCCGACTTTCATTCTCGCACACTCCCCATGTATGTGAATTCCGATTGCCTTTCCCATTGCGGTTGTAACTTAGCCTATCAATTCTCTTGCGGTATCTCCAATAATTCGTATTCCCTGTACGATCTGTTCATCTGCTACCCGTGAGAATCCGAGCCGCATCGTATGCCGCCCTTGCCCTTCCTCCACATAAAAGTTATCGCCGGGCGTGAACACGACTCCCTTACGCGTGCAGGCTTCAAGCAATACTCTCGTCGGCAGCGTTTCATCAAATTCGATGAACAAATGAAGACCTCCGTCGCCCGACAGCTTCCGCAGCGGAAGATAGGTTTTGCAGCTTTCAATAGCGAGCTCATATTTCCGTTTGTACTCCGCTTTGGCCCGCTTCAAATATTTTTCGAAATTGCCGTTATGCAAATACTGATACAGCAAAGACTGATCCAGCGTTGAAGTATGAATCGTCCGTGACCGCTTGATGCTCTCCAGATAGCCGATCAGCTCTTTGTCCGCCAGTACCCAGCCTACGCGCAGGCCCGGGAACAAAATTTTCGAATAGCTGCCTAAGTAAATAACGTTATTGCTTCGTCCTGCCGATGCGATCAATGGCGCGACATGCGAGCCTGAATAACGCAGCTCCTCATTAAAGCCATCTTCAATAATTGGAATTCCGCGGCTGCTCAGCAATCTCATCGCTTCCATTCGTTTCTCCGGCGACATGACGATACCCGTTGGATTATGATAGGATGGAACCAGGTAAGCGAGGTCGAATTCTCCGGAATCGAGCTCCGTCTCAAGTCTCCTCAGGTCAATACCGTCTGCTTCCATATCGACGCCGGTGATGGCATAGCCGTGCAGCTTCATATTTTTGAGCGCCGTATTATGCGTCGGATTCTCGCAAATCGCTCTGCCGCTGCTTTTACCGAATGCAGATAACACAATATCAAAGCCTTCAGTAAATCCGTTCGTGATCAAAATATCCTTGCCCGTCAGATCAACGCCCTTGTTCTCCATATAACGAAGCAAAAAATCGATCAGCGGTTTATAGCCTTTGGCATAGCCGTAATTGAGAAGTACTTCACCTTCAATGGACATCCGGTCCATGAACGCCCGCTTCACATTGTGAAGATCGAACAGCTTCTCATCAGGCGCGATGCTTGTAAAAGAAATCGAGCCCTTTTCCGCTCGAATGCCTCGCTTCATAAGATCAAGCCGCTCCGCCTCGCTGGCATAATGGCTTAAGCGCTGACGCCAGTCGATATGCCCGCCATCGTCCCCGGGCCCAGACTCTCCTTCAGCATAGGTGAGCTCGCTGACGTTTCCCGCAGCCCCGGAAGCAACAAAGTTGCCCTTGCCTTGCACGGCGTATATATAGCCTTCTTCCTCCAGCTCATTGTAAGCTGTGACAACAGTGTTCCGGCTGATTTTCATTAATGCGCTTAATTCTCGGGTAGACGGGAGCTTCTGATCGCCTTGCAGAGCGCCTCTCCGGATAAGCCTCTTCATATAATCCTTGACCTGTATATATACCGGCCGGTCGTCTGCAATTTTAATATCAGCGTACACCCCATCACCTCCTTGCTCTATCATGTCACATTTGGAGCGGCAAAAAAAGAACCACGACAGCCGTTTTTGAAACGTCTCGTGGTTCTAACGCAGCAAAGGCCACTGGACCAGCTGCCGTATATGGACTTGTCGTGACTAATTCATGCCATTAACTAATGTCATTAACTAAGGAGTAGTTAACCCTAGACTCATCCCATAAAATCGGTCGGCATTGCGCAAACTACTCCATATATCCGATGTTTCTCCACCGACATACCAGTAAGCCAATCCTGCCAATTCCTCGTCCACTGCCCATTTATATTTGGCTGAAAGCGAGCGTCCGTCCTCCAGCCATATGCGATGCTGGACGTTTTGCAGAAGGTAACCGCCTGTGTACTGGCCAACGGAGCTGTTCCACAGCGGCTTAATGGACCGTTTGGATACCAGTGTATTCTGTTCACCAAGCGACAGCACCGCCGATGAAGCGGCACTTCCATTATTATTCATCGCCCAATCACGGTTATAGAACGGCAGCGCAAGAATGACTTTTTCCGGAGAAACGGCCTTCAACAGTACCGTCACGGCTTGCTCCACATAAGGCAAAGAAGCAACGGAGCCTGCCACAGAGCCGCCTTCCCAATGCTCGTCATAACCCATCATTACAATATAGTCAGCCTGCATCCCAAGCGCCTTGTAATCGAAAGCTTCCGTCCAATCCGTACCTAAATCGGGGGATACGTTGACAGAAAGAACTGCGTTGATTGCATGCAGCTTATTGCCTAATAAGGTTATAAATGCGGTAAAATTAACCCGATCCTGAGGATCAACATTTTCGAAATCGACGTTGAGCCCGGCAAGTTTATTTTTCTGGACAACATTCGCAAGATTCGTCGCCAGCTTATTTCTAGTGGTGGCGTTAGATAACAATTGATGGGTCGCTTCCATGTTAGAGCGATTGCCGACCATTGCCCAGATTGCCTTTCCATTACGGGAAGCCCACGTCACAAGCGATGAGTCTGTAGTATCCGTTAGATTGCCCGCTTTATCGGTGAAATACCAACGCGGCGACAACGTATTGACCGCCTTCGAACGCAGCACCGACTGCTCGAATTGTTCTGTCGTTTGTGCATACTGCCAGCCGAGCTGGATTTTCGCCTTCGGCTTAGCCGTCAAGTCGGCGGCCCACTCCTTATTCTGCAGCGCGCGGTACAGGATCGCGGCTGTCTCTTCCCGGCTAAGAGGCGCATCTGGGCGAAACTTGCCGTTATCGTCGCCTTTCATTAAGCCAACATCCTGCGCAATCGTAACGGCGCTTCTTGCCCATTCCGCAATGCGATTAGCATCAATAAAGGCAGGAGACGTTCCGTGGCTAGCCGCAGTCAGCTTAAATACTCGTACGAGCAGCGCCGCCGCTTCTTGTCTCGTTACCGGCTTTGACGGTTCAAAGGTTCGCGGTCCCGTACCATCGGCTAAACCAAGCTGCACCGCGGCTTGAATATATCCAGTATACCAAGCATTCGCTGCTACATCCGAAAACGGCTGAATAGGGCTTAGCACCTTCTCCAGCCCTAACACCCGGTCTGCAATCGTTATAAATTCAGCGCGCGTAACCGGATTTTTAGGAGAAAAGGTTCGCTCCGCTGTGCCTTGTAGTATCTTCTTTTCATTGAGCCGAATGATAGCTGCCTCCGCAAAGCTTCCAGCAATATCGTCGAACGGCTTTTTATCCTTTTCCCCCGTCAATGCTGTCATCAGTTCGGCCGCCGACAAGCGCGGTTCCATTATATGAAAAACAAGAGTGAGAGCAAAAAGCACGACAGCCCATTTCCCAATTTTCCGAGACATCGAGATCCTCCTTCTCTTCTATCCTTCCGGTTGATCGATCTGATCCGCTAGATTGGAAGAGTTGCAATCTCTATATCGTAACAAAGGCCGAGAGCTGCGGCATTGCTTAGTTATTGGTAAAAGGACTAGTTCTTAAACTTACACTATTCTATAAACCTAACGATAGGGCGGCCGCGGCCCGTCACTTCCAGCAGCCTCCATTGAACCTCTAGTAACTGTATAGTACATGCGGTGTTCACCGCTTTCGCTCCCTTTCATCCATCTTTCAATGAATGCAACCCGGTACTGCTCCTTCGCCCCCGCCCGTGTAACAGCTGTCTCCCGCTCCACCGTGTAGCCCTGAATTTCAAGCTTTATAGTACCGGTCTCCTTAGGAAAATTATCGATGGTTGAACCGCTGCCTGATGTTGCGAATTGAACAGCTTCTTCGGAAGAAAAGGGCGGTATATACGGTTTTGGAGATGAGGCGATTAACAGCACAGCATAGCTAAAAACAAATAAGAACAATGGGACAGCGAGCAGAGTTAAGCGAGTACGACGATTCAACCTGCGAATACACCAAATAACCAATTGTTCCGCTATGATAAAAAACAAGGCAGCCCCTGCTCCAATGAAACCGAAAAAAACAGATTGAAAAGGGAGCGAGCATAAGAAGCCGAAACTCAGGTGCAAAATCGCTGAAACCGCCCATTTGACCGCAATATGAATAGTGAGCTTTGCCAGGGTAATTTCAATGCATACAGAAACCACAATGCCATATAGGAAAACAGCGGGAAACGCGTAGAGTGAAATGACAATAGACCATCCTATGAACTCAGATGCCGCCCACCACTCCTCCGTCCACAGACCGTTATATTGCCACGCAAAAAACAAAACAATCGTCATTACAGTAACGTATGCGGTTGCCATTTTATGAGTAAGCATAACATTCCCCCGAACCAAGGCTATCTCTAGGGTGTGTCTGAGAACTCTGAGGGCAGCAAATTTAGCCGAATTTTCGTTCCATGCAAGGCGCGTTTGTGAAGGCGTACCCGGGGGTATGTCAAGCAAACGGAACGAAGCAGGGGGCGAAAAGGCGGTGAAAGGTGCCACTAAACGGGTTTTCAGACACGCCCTAGTACCGTTGATCCCATTATAAGAAATCACAAAAAAAAGCGTTAGTTCTAAGTTCTATAGAACCTTGATGCTGATGTTCAGGTGACCGCACTGATCCTTGTCTCACATACATTCACGCGTTGATGCGAGTGCTAGAGCGAAGCAGGTTCGCAAAATAGCGAAGTCAGTTTCGCTGTAGGAGGGTGTACCTGGATACTCCTCAGAAAACTGCGAAGCAAATTTCGCTATTCGTGAACATAGGTTCACGGACAGCGAAAAACTTTTCGCTAATGGGAGATTGACCAGCAACGAGAGAGGCATTTGCGAAATTAAGTTCGCTAAAAAGCGAACGAGCTTCGCTAACAATACGTAAAGTATGGGGCTGTCCCAAAGGGTAAACCTTGGTGAGAAAATTCGATAATAGGAAAAAGAACCTTCAAAACCACTATTAACGTGGAACCGAAGGTTCTTTTCACCTTAAAACTCACTTAAAAATCAGCTTATTTTATTATTCCGCAAAAACTAGCGTGCCAAAATGCTTAGGTAGATGAAAGTGAACCGAACCTATCGGCGACCATGACCAAAAATGGCGGTTGCCTTCCTTGTCATCATCAATCCGGTACATGTTGGAGCGCCACTCGGTACCAGCAGCTGGCGCAGCGTCGAAGTTGATGAACGGGATGTACAGCTCGCAAGCCCAGGCTCCAGCTTCCTCTTCAATAATCGAAGTTCGCAGGCCCTCCGCGTTCCAACCGACATTTATATCAATATTGCCTTCTCCGTCATTGCCGATCGATGCATCATATACGATGTTGCGCGGACTGATGACAAACTCCCGGTACTGGCGGCCTTCGCCGGCAGCGTCCAGAAAAATTTCAACGACATCCTCCTGATAAAGCGGAGCGTCCCGCTCTGTCATCGTCGCTACACGGTGGTCATCCTCGCAATCGAAACGAACCATGAGGGCGTCCTCGGACCAGCATACCTTAACGGAGGTTTGCAGTCTCGCTGCCTCACCGTTCACTACTTGAACGAGGGAAACAGCCTCCAGCCCATCCCATTTCACCGATTCAATCGGCCCTTCTACTTTCCTGCATACATAACGCATCGTCCGAGCTCCCTTCTAACGATCGATATCAACAGCCTTTCCTATTATATCGCAACAGTTGGAAAATAGCGCCTAATTCAGTTGATAGGAAGCTGAATATTAGATACCGAAGAACCTCCCCTGTACAGGAGAGGTTCTGTTCGTTGCTTTATTTTACAGCGACCCATTCCCCGCGGTTATCGGCCGATTCACGCTCAGCTTCGATAATTTGAATGCTGCCTTTCGCACTCATAGAAGTTGCTTCCGCAATTTGACCGCCGCTTGCGAGGGTCTCAACAAAATATTTCAGCTGAAAATAGTAGCCTTGATCTGGCGACAGCTGCGGCTCGAAGCCTTCGCCGTCATTCGGATTCACTTTGACGCGATCACCATTGAATTGAATGTTGCCACCTTCAAAATTAACTCTGAAGCCCATTTCGAAGCCAAAATCCCCGTTCAGCGTCCAGTCTACGCAGGCATTAACGACCTTACCGTCCTCGTAGCGATAGTTGGTCGATACAATATCGTAGCCGCTTCCGGCAATCGTGTTCTTGCCGCAGCAGGATACGGCTTCCGGCTTGCCGAACAACCAGTGGATGGCATCCGTGTCATGCACATGCATGTCGAGCAGAGCGCCGCCGCCCTTTTCCTTCTGCAGCACCCAAGGTCCCCAAGTCGGCGTGCCGCCGCCGCGGTAAAAGACGCCGCTTGTTGCCTTGCCAAACTCGCCGCTCGTTACAACTTCCTTCAAATAAACGTATGCCGGCCAGAATCGCAAACAATGGCCGATCATCAGTTGCTTGCTGTTAAACTCGGCAGCCTCAATCATCGCATCGCAATCTTCGGCATTCATAGCCATCGGCTTCTCGCACAATACATGCAGGCCAGCGTTCAAGCATTGAACGGCTACCTCCCGGTGCAAGAAAGTCGGCAGCGTAATGTCTACGGCGTCAAGCTGTTCGTTGTCCAGCATGTCCTTGACCGAAGCATATTTGCTGAACCGGTTAAAGTCGATTACATTCGAAGAGGAAGTATCGATATTGCCGCCCGCACTGCCGCCAGCCAGCTTGCTTGCGTCCATATCGCATAACGCCACGACTTCAATTTGCGCGCCCTCCCGTTCGAGGCGAAGATAATTTTCCAAGTGCGATCTGCCCATAAAACCTAGTCCGATCAATCCGATTCGCAGCATTAGCGTTCCGTCCTTCCCAAAATGGCGTCCATTGCCGCCGATGTATTGTAAATGATTTGCTTCGTATGATGCGTATATGGCGGAATCATCTCTGCAATGACATAATCATCATAACCAATATCGCCCAGTGCCTTCACTACTTCCGGGAAATTGACGTCACCGGCAAGCAGATCAACGAAACCGTGCAGCCCGCCAGCTTGTCTGCGGTAGTCTTTGAAATGCACCTTTTTAATCCGCTTGTTCAGTATCGAAATCCAGTGCTCTGGGTAACCCGCATAGACCACGTTGCCTACGTCAAAATACGAACCGACATATTCCGAATCTACAGCATCTATAAAGCTCCGCATCTCAAGAGGGGATAGCAGAAATTTGTTCCACACATTTTCAATCCCGATCGCAACCTTGACCGCTTCGGCAAGGGGAGCAAGCGACTTGAAGCCTTCCAGGGCATTATCATAGGCTTGGTCATAGGGCACAACCTCAGACCCCGGTATGAAGTCAACGCCAACCGCGCCGGGCACGATAAGAATTGTATCCACGCCAAGAATCGCTGCCGATTCAAGCTGCTTTTTCGCTGCATCCTTCGCTCTTTGCCGGGTCTCGGCATTCGTACTCGTCAACGGATAATCCCAGAAAAGCCCGCTTGCGAGGCTCGTCAGCGCTATGCCTTCATCATCCGCAATGCTGCGGATTTCACGAAGCTGCTCCTCTGTGCTTTCCAGACTAAGCTCGCCGGTCGCATTAAGCGACAGCTCGATACCGTCAAATCCTGCATCTGCAGCCAGCAGGATGCTCTCCCGTACGCTAAGGTCCGCAGGAAACGACCATGCATTAATTCCTTTTTTCAACGCCATTTGCAAGCCCTCCTCGTTCAACTGTAAGCCTATTATAGAGGGACAGCGGGCTCTTCGACTTTAGCCAATCAGCCGGACGTTTTGCACAATGCGGGATGGAAGTATGATAAACTTGCAAGCGTAATCTTATAACCGGCAGATGCCGGGGAAAGGATGTCTCTTGATGGATTTCAACCGGCTGACACTGCAAGAAGTAATCACCGTTAACAAACTGATTTCATTTCATTATTTTGAATATACAAGAGGGTATGTGTTCGAGGGGGAGCAGCATGATTTCTGGGAGCTGCTCTATGTGGATAAAGGCGCGGTTGAAGTACGTGCGGATGACCGGATTTGCGAGCTGACGCAAGGGATGATCATTTTCCACAAGCCCGGCGAGTTTCATACTGTACGTGTTGGCGACGGGCATAAGCCGCCGAACTTAATCGTGCTGGCCTTCGAATGCCGCTCCGCTTTCATGGACCGCTTTGCCAGCTTGTTGCTGCCGCTTGGGACGCCGGAGCGCAATTTGCTGTCGCTGCTGCTGCAGGAGGGCTTTCATTCCTTCCTTCCTCCCTACGATAATCCTTCCGTTCATGAGCTAATCCGCAATCCCGATGCGCCTTTTGCCAGCGAGCAAGCGATGAAGGGCTACTTGGAGGCGCTCCTTATCCGGCTGGTACGCGGCATGGATGATGATAGGAACGTGGAACAGAACCGGGTGGCAACGCGCCGGCCTTCATCGATTCAGACGGAAAAAGCCGAGCAGCGCACCGTACAGAGCATCATCGATTTCATGAAATCGAGGCTTTCCGGACAATTGACGCTGGAGCAGCTGTGCAAGGAAACGCATCTGGGTAAAAGCCGTCTGAAAGAAATCTTTCACTCCCAGACCGGAACAGGTGCCATTGAATATTTCAAGCTGTTAAAAATCGAAGAAGCTAAAACGCTGATCCGCGAGCACACGCTTAATTATACGGAAATAGCGGCTGCGCTTGGCTATGGCAGCATTCACTATTTCTCCCGCGATTTCAAGAAATCGACGGGCATGTCACCATCCGAATATGCCCGCACCGCTAAAGCCCGTGTAGGCAGCAAAGACAGCAGCCTGCCGAAATAATCGGCCTCACATTCTGTCTCTCCCAACTGGCCACCCCCAACTCAGGTCGGGGGTGACGAGGAAACTTCTATGCTACACTAGGGTGTGTCTGAGAACGCTGAGGGCAGCAAATTTTGCCGAATTTTCGTTCCAAGCAAGGCACGTTTGTGAAGGCGTACCCGGGGGTACGTCAAGCAAACGGAACGAAGCAGGGGGCGGAAAGGCAGTGAAAGATGCCACTGAACGGTTTTCAGATACGCCCTAGTATGATAGAGACAACTTTAGGAGATTACTAGAATATGACACCTCAAAATCAATGGTCGCCAAATGAGCATGCTATCGGACATGGCCAGCCTTTAGCGAGACGTAAACCGAAACGAAACCGGTTCATGACCGCCGCCATCCTCGCTATGATCGCAGCGCTTCTATGGAGCAGCATTAGCGGTATGGATGTGCTTGAACGGCTGCTGTCCAATCCAGACACCATACCGGAATCGGAAACGGCTCCCGCCGGCGAAATTCCAAAGCTGCATCCTATTGTCGCCGCCAAGAAGGATGAGCTTGTCGCGCAGACGGCAAAAATCGGCATTACGATTCTTATTACGGACGGAATGCGGACAAGTGAGGAGCAGGATCGCCTTTATGAGCAAGGCCGCAGCAAGAGCGGACCGATCGTAACAAACGTTCGGGGAGGGGAGTCGTATCATAATTACGGACTCGCTATCGATTTTGCGCTGAGGACGGTCGAGGACAACAGCGTTGTCTGGGACATGGAATACGACGGCAACGGTAACGGCAAGGCGGATTGGATGGAAGTCGTAGCAATTGCCAAAAAGCTAGGCTTCACTTGGGGCGGGGACTGGAAAAACTTCCGCGATTACCCGCATCTCCAAATGGACTTCGGTTATTCGATCGCGGATCTGAAACGCGGAAAGCGGCCTCCGGCCAAGCAGAAGTAATCTGCTCACTAACCGGATGCCGCTTTCTTTTTCCCCTATACATCACTTCACTTTAGCCCTGTCGTCGCAATGCAATAGGCGGCCTCCTTAAGCGAACCGAGCCGATAAGAGCCGCCGACATTAATCGCTGCACGAGCTGTTTTGAAAACGTTGGAGTCATCTGTATAAAAGTCGTTGATGCCAACTTTATGTTCTTTCGCATTTATTAGTGTTTGAATTGAAGCTTCACTTCCGGCTGGCGTTTCATTCCATAGCAGCTTTTTCCGGTCTTCGCTCGTATCTTTCTCTCCTGCCTGATATAGCGGAACTACCATAGAACCAATGGCGCAGCCTCCTCTCCTATTGGGGGTTGCTTGCTTCAGCCAGCCATTCGTTCAAAATAATGTCCAAGTGCTTGAGTGACTTTTTCCGCTTCTGATCATTGTCCTCAAGCCAGCGCTTAAGCTCAGTTTGCCGTGAATTTTGTGCTTCAAGCGCACGTCGCAGCTCACTTGGCGCTGGCCCTCCCTGAAGAGTACGGACCCGGACAAAATTCTCCGGATCAAGCGCTTTACGCAACGACTCGGCAGAAAGCTTAAGCGGCTTGTGCTCGCCTGCGGCGGCGGCCGCTTCGTTGAGGCTGACAAGATTTAAATCACCTACGCCTGCTCCCCGCTTCACAGCTGAAGTGACGAGCTTGCTAACTATAGAATGGGACGAACGGAAGCTGAGCCCCTCCTCTCTGACCAGCGTATCCGCCAGCTCTGTTACAGTGGCGAAGCTGTTCGCCGCACGTTGGCGGAGCACCTCTTCATTGATTTCCAGCGTTGCGATCACTTTACTCAGCAGCCGGTACACCGATTCAAGCGTTCCAAGACTGCGCCATGCATAGGGCTGCAAGTCATCCTCCGTATCCACGATGTCGCCAAACGGCGTGTTATGAATCATCGTGAGTACCGTCTGCGCATCGCCAGCGGCGCTGGACAAAAGCGAGCGTACGTGCTCGATCGACACGGGATTTCGTTTTTGCGGCATGATGGAGCTGATCTGCACATAAGGTGCCGCTACGCGGGCAATGGCGAATTCCTGCATGCACCACAGCAGCAGCTCTTGAGCGAAGCGTCCTAAATTAATAGCTGCCAGTTGAACAGCCGCTGCCGCTTCACCAACATAGTCGGCACCGCTGACCGCATCGTAGCTGTTCTCGATCAGTCCGTCGAAGGCAAGCAGTTCAGCGACCCGCTCCCGACTTATCGGGAATCCCGATGTTGTTAGCGCCGCAGCTCCCAGGCTGCTATGATTGCATCCCTCGTATGCCGCCTTCAGTCTGCGGAGATCACGGGAGAGCGAATCTATCACTGCCGCAATATAGTGGCCAACTGTCGTCGGCTGCGCCTGCTGCGTGTGCGTATGTGCAATCATGATCGTCTCCGCATGCCGGACCGCAAAGCTATGAAGCGCTTCATGGAGCGCTTGCGCTTCGGTTATTGCGGATGCCAGCTTTTCCCGGAGTACGATTCGGTATATTGCGATGCCCATATCGTTGCGGCTCCGTGCCAAATGGAGATTGCCTGATGCTTCCTCCGACAATTCCAGCAGCAGGTGCTCTACCTCGAAAAAAAGATCTTCGAATTTTCCGCTGTACGTACCCGTTCGCAGCTTATCTGTATCTAACTGGAGCAGCGCCTTTGCCGTCAGCTCAGCATCCCCTTTTCTGATGAGCCCTTGCTCCCTCAGCATAATGAGATGCGCTTTATGAATAGCCAGCATCGGCTCTAGCAAATGCTGCTTCGCATTATCGTAAGCGGGCTGAAGCACCGCTTTCGCATATGCGGCTCCCGGGAACGCAGACGCTTCGTTTTCCGGTTCATGGTGTTGCTGCGACTGTTCGGATGTAATTGCCATGTTCGCTCTGCCTCCTTTTATGGCGCAGCGCTGGCTTTTATTGTTCGCCATCCAGCTGCGCTTAAAGCGTATGCGGCTGCCACGCTTTTGGAAGCGGCTAAACCGATGCGCTTTACAATAGCAAACAGCCGGAGAGGTCGCATGATGCGCCCTCTCTGGCCGTCCGGTAAAAATCATGATTATTAGTGGTGTTCATAGACGGCAAAAAACAGAAAAAGGCCTCGTGCTGCTCTGCAGCGAAGAAACCTCCGGTTATCCGGCCACACTCTTAATTAAATTATTCCAAGCGGAATTGTATGATTAATACTAACACTCTTTTCAGAAGTGTTCAACCCTTTTTGGAATTGGTTTTTGTGGGGCATTTCGCTAGCTTGCCTGTTATCATACTGCCCTTTAATGAGCCAGCCTCGATATTTTCGAAATCGTACCACTAGATCTCCAACCCCATCCCACCACTAACTTCAAGTTACTTGTACGTACCCATCTCGCCGAGCCATCTCTGCCACAGCGAACCTGATTCGCTATTTAACGAACCCAGGTTTCTTGTAGAACTCCATCAACAGGACGCGCTATGCTACAACGAACCAAACTTCACTATTCGTGAACCTTGGTTCTCCAATTGCGAAATTTGGTTCGCTGCGGGGCAGTTCCACTCACTGTACCTTAGAACTAGCGAAATTCGGTTCACTCTTTTGCGAACCAGCTTCGCTATTTTCGACTTCGTACCCGTAGGACTCCAAAATTCGTCCCCACTACTAACTTCAAGTTACTTGTACTTCCCCATTAGCCGAGTTTTCTCCGCCACAGCGAACCTGATTGCTATTTCACGGAGCCGTAAAGCTCTCCTCATAACTTGCGTCCGTTGGTGTAGCTTCCCCTTGCTTCTTCACGCTTAGGTCTGCCTTCGAAGCAGCGCCAATGTCGCAATAGCTGTATAGGGAAATTTTGCAGTTCTAACTTTTATAGTACCGGAGATTGGCTCACATCTACCCGACCTGACCTGAACTCATTTTAATCCAAATACTTATACTCAGTAAAAGCAGCCGCCTGTCCCCTGTACACGCCCGCATCGTCAATCAAATTCCAGACGATCGCATTCACGATGTAAAATCTCCGGCCTGACTGGGATATCCGGATGCCCGTATAATTGTCTACGAATCCGTTAGCCGTCACCTGTTCGAAGAAACGGTCGCGCTCGGCCCGCTCCATCGGTTCCGCCGTCAGACGGGACGGGGTTGAAGTAAGCTCCTCCCAGGTTATCTCCCACAACTGGAGCGCCGCCGCATTTCCATAATTCAATACCGGATCGGCTTCCGTTCCGTGAGACAATATGACAAATGGCGCCTCAAACAGCGCTTCGGACAAGCTGCCTTCCCCCTCTAGCGATGGCACCAGCTCTTTGCCCGTCCATTTCTTGAAGCTGCCCGCCAGCAGCCAGCTATGTGCTTCAGTTGCACCTACACCCGTTCTTTGTTTATCCATCCGAACACACTCCCTATACTTGATGCAGTGTACAGTCTGCAGCTGCAATCCAAGGTCTACTCTACATTCTATCCTAGTAATAAATGACGCTTGCTGCAAGAAATCCATGCAAGAAATGCATGCAAGAAAGCGACTCTAGCTGCTGCGTGCGAATGATTGCTAGTAAGTAAAAAAAAGATTCTGCATACAAAGACTGCAGAATCACAATAAGCATCTAACTAATAGATAACCCGCCAGCCGTTATCGCACTCAGCCGCTATCGTGCCGTATCGGCGGAAATAATCGGCAACCAGCTCAGCCGATTCCGCCATAATTTCCTTCACGACAGGTTTGCCCTGGAACATTTCGTAGTCGCCGCCACCGCTCGCCCGATAGTTGTTCATGACAACGCCGAAGCTGTCCTCATCCGCAACTGGTTCTCCACCACACTCCAGCTTGACGACCCGCTCCCCTACGGGACGCCTAATGTCCAGCTCGTAGGCAATCCCGGCCCACATATCGTAATTGTAATGCTGGGGCTTCGGCTCTATATAGGCCGGGTTCACGATCGGGCTGCCATCCCCTGCGAGCCGGAAATAATCAGCGGTCCGCTCAAGCGCCGCTCGGATATCGCGTCCAGACAGACGCAGCACAATCAGCGTATTGGGGAACATAAAGTTCGCCAGCACCTCCCGCATCGTCACGTTTGCGCCAAAGCCTGAGGGCTGCTCGCTAAGCAGCGCCGCAACCGACAGCTGGGCGCCCGAAGCCTCCAACTGCACCCGATGAATAAAGGATAGAAACGGATGATCCGCAAGCCGGCACGTCAGCGGATCGCCAACTGACATATCTCCAGTCACATAGCCAAGCGGCTGATCAAGCCAAATCTGCGTACCTGCCTCCGCCTTCTCCATCCCTTCCATTACCCGGGCGTCAGGAATCGTCCGCTCATCCGGAAGCAGCAGTTCACTTTGCTTCTCCTTTACGATCCATTTTCCATGCTCCAGCTCAAAAACAATTTCTACTTTCCCCAACGCTTGCCCGCCCGTACCAGGCTGGACGACAGTCACTCCTGCTATTTCAGTTGCAATAAGCCGATGCTGATGGCCGGTAATGAGCACGTCAATTCCAGCTTCCTTCGCCGCCTGGCACATCGCGTAGCCTTGATTTTCTCCCGTCAATCGTTCAGTCGGCTCGCCGCTCGCCAAATCCCGCTCCAACCCGCCGTGATAGGCAGCGATGATCACATCAGGCTGCTCCTCTTCCCGAATGCGAGTTGCCCAGCTCAGCAGCGAATCTAATGCATCATGAAAAACAAGGCCGGATATATGCTCCGGGTTTTCCCAGTTCGGAATGTAATGCGTCGTCACGCCCAGCAGCGCGGCTTTAATGGAGCCGCCGTTCAGCATTTTAATCAGATAAGGTTTGCCGAAAGCCGGTTCACCTGTTGTCTGATCTGCGATGCCTGCGGAGAACCACGGAAAGGCTGATTGGCCAATCGCTTTATCCAGAAGCTCTCTTCCGAAATTAAACTCATGATTGCCAAGTACCGCCGCATCATATTGAAGCTCATTCATCGCCGCAACGATGGGATGAATCTGAGCCTCACTACTCAGCCTGGACACATAATGGGCCAGAGGCGTTCCTTGCAGCGCATCGCCGTTGTCGATGAGCAGCAGTTCCGGCGCAGCTTCCCTTTCTTTTCTAATCATAGTACCCAGAGTTGCAAGCGAAGCCATTCTATGTGTACCCGTCCTATAATCTATAGGAACGATCTGTCCGTGTACATCGCTCGTCGCCAGAATCGTAAAACGATACAAGCCGCTGTCTGTCATTGTCCTATTCATTTTCCGCACCCTCTCCCAACTCCAGCTTAATGTCCATCAGGGACGCAACGTTAGTTTAACAGGACGCCTCCTATTTTTTAACGCCTGTCCCCTACATTTACAAATACTTATACCACCGTTTACGGACAGCTAATAAACTTTCCCTATAGTGAACAAGCAACCAAAAAACAAACTATTTCTGGAGGGTTTTGGAATTGAAAAAAATGACGGCAGTCGTATTATCACTGTTAGTATCCGTGTCCCTGTTGAGCGCTTGCGGCGCAAAAAACGATTCCCCGGCTAACAACGCTGCAAATGGCGGAGCGACAAATACACCTGAGGCCACTGAAGCTCCGAAACCGGAAGGCTATGCGCCAACAACGTTGACGGTACAATTCGTACCTTCGCAAAACGCCGACACGCTCGAAGCAAAAGCGAAGCCGCTTGAGAAGCTGCTCAGCGACAAGCTTGGCATTGACGTCAAAGTAAGCATCTCGACCGACTACAACACGATTATCGAGGCAATGGCTTCGAAAAAAATCGACGTCGGCTTCCTTCCTCCATCCGCATATGTATTGGCTAAGCAAAAAGGCGCAGCTGAAGTTATCCTTCAAGCGCAGCGTTTCGGCGTACAAGACGAGACTGGCGCTCCAACGGAAGATCTGGTCGACTTCTACAAATCGATGATTATCGTTAAAAAAGATTCGCCAATTAAAACCGTTGCCGATCTGAAAGGCAAAAAGATCGCTTACCAAAACGTTACTTCTTCCGCAGGCTACGTATGGCCGGCAGGCAAATTGCTGGAGAACGGCATTGATCCGCTGAAGGACGTTGTACCTGTAACGGTTAAAGGGCATGACCAAGGTGTTATCGCTGTATTAAACGGCGATGTCGATGCGGCAGCGATTTTCCAAGATGCACGCAACGTTGTAAGTAAAGACTATCCGAAGGTATTCGAAGATACTCGCGTACTTACGTTCACGGAGCCTATCCCTAACGATACAATTTCCGTTCGTTCCGACATGAGTGCAGAGTGGATCGCTAAGCTGCAGCAAGCTTTCATCGATATCGGCAATGATCCGGACGGCCACGCCATCATCAAAGAAATCTACTCGCACGAAGGCTATGTTAAATCCGATGACAGCATCTTCAACATCGTCCGCGAATACGGCGAAAAAGTAAAAACCGAGTAGACAGTTATTTATAAGGACGCTATAGACGCCAACCGATGACGGATTCAATCGCATAATCAGCTAGGCATTTAGCCAGTGTGGGCGCAGCCCGTGCTGGCTGTACTTTTTATGAAGCGAAAAGGAAGGATCCCCCTATGAAAATGATCGAAATCCGCAACGTATCCAAAGTTTATCCCAATGCGACCAAAGGCTTGAACCATATTAATCTGACGATTAATAAAGGGGAATTCATCGCCATTGTCGGCTTGTCGGGGGCCGGAAAATCAACCCTCCTCCGCTCAATCAACCGGCTGCATGACATAAGCGAAGGAGAAATTCTAATTAATGGCGCTTCCATTACGAAAGCCTCCGGGAAAAAGCTGCGTTTTATCCGCCGCGATATCGGCATGATCTTCCAAAGCTTTAATCTGGTCAAACGCTCCTCCGTTCTGCGGAATGTGCTTGCCGGACGGGTCGGCTACCGTTCCACTTGGCGGACGCTGCTGGGTTTGTTTCCGAAAAGCGATACCGAGCTTGCCTTCCAGGCGCTTGATCGCGTGAACATTGTGGAAAAAGCGTATGCCCGTGCAGACGAGCTGTCCGGCGGCCAGCAGCAGAGGGTCGCAATCGCCCGCGTGCTCGCGCAAGAAGCCAAAATCATACTAGCCGACGAGCCCGTTGCCTCACTTGACCCGCTCACGACGAAGCAGGTCATGGACGATTTGAAAAACATCAATCAAGAGCTGGGCATCACGACGATCGTCAATTTGCATTTTATCGACCTTGCGCGGGAATATGCGACGAGAATTATCGGGCTGCGCGCGGGCCAGGTTGTATTCGATGGGCCGGTGGAAGAAGCTACGGATGAGAAATTCGCCGAAATCTACGGTCGTCCAATCAAGCGGGACGAGCTGCTAGGGGAGCTTGAGGGATGAAAGCGAACACCGAACTGAAACGGCCTAAGCCGCCGGGAAGACTGAAGCTTTATATGACCGGAGCACTGCTTATCCTTCTGCTGTGGGGCAGCTTTATTCAGACGGAGGCCAACTTCGGCGAGCTGATCAGCGGATTGCCCAATATGATGGATTTGCTGCGGGAAATGTTCCCGCCAAAGTGGAGCTACTTTGAAAAAATCACAGATGCGATGCTGGAGACGATCCGCATGGCGCTCATCGGAACGACGGCTGGTGCGATTCTCGCTGTGCCGATAGCGCTGCTGTGCGCAAGCAATATGGTAGGCAGCGCATGGATTTTCTACCCGGTCCGGCTGCTGCTGAATCTCATTAGAACGATACCTGACCTGCTGCTTGCAGCTTTGTTTGTCGCGATCTTTGGCCTTGGGCCAGTGCCCGGCATCTTCGCCCTGACCGTGTTCTCCATCGGCCTTATTGCCAAGCTCACATATGAAGCGCTGGAGACGATCGATCACGGGCCGCTTGAAGCGATGACATCCGTTGGAGCGAACCGGCTGCAAAAGATTATTTTCGCCGTGATTCCGCAAATTCAGGCTCATTTCATGTCCTACACGCTGTACACGTTCGAGATTAATATCCGTGCCGCAGCGATTCTCGGCCTCGTCGGAGCCGGCGGTATCGGACATTATTATGAAGTGACGCTTGGTTTCCTCGAATACGACAAAACAAGCACCATCATTATTTTCACATTGGCTATCGTGCTCATTATCGATTTTGCAAGCACGAAGCTGCGGGAGAAGCTGCTATGAGGACAAATTCGAATCCAACAAACAAGACGATTCCTACAGTTCGAGCGGGCAAGTCATGGGATACCCTCGTTCCCAAACCGCGCAAAAACCGCTATCGCTGGCTCATTCTTGTTGCGCTTATAGCCGTCTATGCTTGGGCGCTTGCCGGCATTCCGTTCACCGGCTTTAAAGAAACGGCTGCTCAAATTACAAAAGCGATTATTAGCGGCATTTTCTCCCCCGACTGGGATTATGTCTATTTGCCTGACGGCGAGGACTTGCTGCGCGGCTTGCTGGATACGCTCGCCATTTCGATTGGCGGCACTTTTCTGTCTACGCTAATCTGCATTCCGTTCGCTTTCTGGTCGGCAACCAATATGAGCCGCTCCGGCGCGATATCGGGTTCAGGCAAGCTGCTGCTGAGCATCATCCGCACGTTCCCTGAGATCGTCATGGCTATTTTATTTATAAAAGCCGTTGGTCCAGGCTCCTTCGCCGGGGTGCTGGCGCTTGGCCTTCATTCCGTCGGGATGCTTGGCAAGCTGTTTGCCGATGAAATTGAAAATATTGACCGCGGCCCGTTAGAAGCGCTGACCGCAGCAGGAGCGAATCGTCTCCAATTGCTATGGTTCGCCGTTATTCCGCAGGTGCTGCCGGGCTTCCTGTCCTATACGCTGTACCGATTCGAGATTAATGTGCGCTCCGCCACCATTCTCGGCGTTATCGGGGCCGGCGGCATCGGAACCCCGCTGATCTTCGCGCTGAGCACACGCAATTGGGACCGCGTCGGCATTATTTTGCTCGGCATCATCGTTATGATTACCGCGATCGATGCGATCTCCGGCTTGATCCGCAAACGTCTAGTCTAGTCTAATAACCTCGTTTATCCCCTACCATAATGCGCCTTCTTCGAGCTGAGCTTGCAGTTTCAGTTCCTAGAAGGCCTCCCTATTCTATTGAAATTTGGATTTGATAGATTCGCCATTCTATGTTAACCTCAAGGTTGTTATATTTCTTTATGGAAAATATTATATTTCCATCCATTATTGTTCCAGGGGAGAGATAAACAGCTTTGTTTAATCGATTAAAAAGTTCTAAAGCCGCTCGTATCATTATGGTTGTCGTCATGCTATCGATTATTTTTCAACTCGTTGCACCAGGCTCATTCGAACCGCATTTGCAAGCAGAAGCGTCCTGCGGCAAAGATTGCAGCTACTATGACGTAATCGTCATCGGCAGCGAAATTCAAGGCGTTCTATTGGCGAAAGAAGTTCACAAAGCACGCAAAAGCGTTCTTATTCTTGATCCTCGCACTCAAACTGGAGGCGAGCTCATTCAAGGACAGATGCAGTTTCTGGATATCCCTAATGACCGGGAGAACAAAAGTATCGTGCAGGGAGAAATTAAATATCTATTTGACGCTTATAAGTCGGGAACCATTCGCAAATCACATGAATTCAATCAATATTTCAATCACTTAATCCGGGGAATTCCTATTGAGAAGGGCATTAAGATTCAGACAATCGAAACGGTGCCATTAGGCAAAGAAAAGTCTCTGAAATCAGTAACCTACAAAACGAAAGACGGCGTAACGCGTAAAGTGCAAGCGAACTACTGGGTCGAAAATACAGATTTCAACGCCCTTACAGGCCTGCTTGATCTTAAGCGGATACCGGGAATGGAAAGCCTTGTCTCTAAGAAGGATTCTACGCCAGAATATATGTCCGCAACGTTGATGATCAAGTTCAAAAACGTGGACTGGTCCAAGCTTCATAAGACGATTCTGAAGGATTATCCGCTGACGAACGTTCAGAAGAAGTACGGTCCGAACACCTATGTCGACTGGATGATTGCGACCGGCTTCGGAAATTTAATCAATCAGTACAAAACTACTGATTCGCAATTAGTGCTAAGAGGAATGAATACGCTCAATCAGAAGAACGGTTATGCCATTATGAATGCGCTGCTTATTTTTGACGTGGACCCGTCCAATCCGGAATCGGTTAAAGCGGCTATTGCCAAAGGGACGGCAGAGGCTCCGCATATTTTGAAATTTTTACGTCAGAACATTCCCGGCTTTGCCAAAGCCGAGCTCGACGGCTTTCCGGACTACCTCTACGTAAGAGATTATAACCGTTTTGAAACAGAGCATATTCTTCAGCAAAACGATCTAAAGACGAACACAATGTTTTGGGATAATGTGAGCATTGGCGGATATGGAATGGATCTGCAGGCTACTAAACGGATACCGACAGGAATCGGCTTTGGTTTAACGGACCGCTATGGCATGCCGATGCGTTCATTCCAGCTCAAAGCTTACGAGAATGTCATTGTAGCAGGTAAAAATGTAGGTGCATCGATTCAGGCTTACGGAAGCGCGAGAATTATGCCGAATACCGCTACGGCCGCTCAAACGATCGGCATCATTATCGGCCGTGAATCAGGCCACAAGCGGCTGAAGGAGCTTACGCCAGATGACTTCAAGCGAATTCATAAGTATTTGAAAAAAGATTTCAACATCGTTCTTGCCGGTTAATGTAATAGGCCGTAATTGGATTTAGAAAAAGGACCTCACTCCCCGCTGTTCAGCGGGTTGTGAGGTCCTTTCGCTTCATGCTGCTATTTTACTTGTACCGTAATCGTCTCGCTAAATGTCGAGCCTGCCGCATTGACTAACTCGCAGCGGTACACATACCGGCCCGGTGCTCTGCCTTCAATTGCCGTTACTGCTGTTTGCGCATTCGGGGTAGCTTCCTTCAGGCTTATCGTATCGATCAGTTTATCATTTTCGTATAGACGGTATTCCGCTGCATTCGTTCCCCACCACAGATTCATCGTCACGCTGTAGCTTCCGCTGCCGCTCCAATTGTTGTGGGACAATACCGCTTTACCCGGTGCAGCATCCGTTACATGAACAACATGCGGTGCGCTCGTCGTCGTTCCAAAACGGTTAGTCAGCTCCGCTACATAGATGTAGGTACCGTTCTTTTTGCCGGAAACGTCTGCCTGTACGGTTTGCGCTGCCGGGGAGTTATCCGTCACGCGCTTCGTGCTGATCAGCACGCCATTCTCATAGAGCTTGAATTCCGAGCCGTTGTTGCCCCACCATACATTCATAGTGACTGTATAGCTGCCGCCACGAAGGCCGCTTGCTTGCCCGTTATTGTCGGAAAGGACCGGCTTGGCAGGCGCTCCTGTTGCCTTCGGCGTTTCTGAAGCCGTAATACTGAAAGATGCATTGCCTTGTGCAGAATGCCCGGCAAAATCCGTCACTGTATACGCTAGTGTATGGGTGCCAGTGCCCAAAGTTGCTGCATTCAGTGATTGGCCGCTACCAATTGCTTTTCCATCAAGCAGCAAGCTCTCGGAAGCAATACCGGATTGCGCGTCTGTTCCTTTTAATTCAAAAATCAGCTGAGCCGTATCTGTTACATCGCTAACTGCTCCGCCGTTTTGTGTCAGCACTGCAGTTGGTGCTGTCAAATCAATCTTCACTTCCAAAGCATGCGGCGATTCTTCATTGCCAGCCGCATCAACCGAATAATAGCGAAGTGTGTGAACACCTTCGGTGCCGATTGCAATTGGACCATTGTAAAGCGCTGCACTGCCTCCGTCAATCGTATAGTACGTTTTAATAGTGCCTGCTTGATCGTCAACTGCCTTCAATGTGACCGTCACTGCTTCCTTATGCCAGCCGTTTGCTCCGGAAGCCGGTTCAGCCGACAACGTTGCTGTCGTCACCGGAGCGGCGTTATCCGCTTGATGATGGAAATCGCTGATGCCTCTAGGTTTAAGCTGATATACGCCTTTGAAAATAGCGGCTACGCCGGTAATATCAACAACATCGCCTTCTGCGTAAGGGAAGTTCGCAAGCGTCAATCCTGTACGGACATCAACCCGAACATGGTTGCTCACATTTCCTTTTACAGCGTCAAATTCAAAAGAACCGGCAGGCGCTGCTGTAATAATATTGCTGATTTTCACATCGGTGAGTTGAATAAGCTGCCCTTGCAGGCCATCGGTAATAGCGCCGACTTGGGCTGCCGCTGGAAGCGAAGCTGTTCCTGTCTTCTCAATGGCAGCAACATCAGCCAGCTCCAGTTCAGTATTGTACAACGCGAGCGGTGCGGTAACCTTCACAACGTCACCTTGGTGGAAGCCGCTTTGTAATTGGAAGACATAAATGCCGCCCGTAGCGTCTTGCAGGTAGAACGCCTGGCCGCCAAATGCGCCCGGCTCTGTCGTTACGACGCCTTCAACCGTAACCGTCTTACCTTCTGCTTTGCCCCGTGCTTCCGCTACTGTAATTTTCGCCGGAATGGGGCCTTCTTCTACGGGGAGCGGTTCTGCTGGTACATTTGCGATAGACACTGTATTGGTGATCAAGTTGGTTCCGTTCAAGCGGAGACGCAGGCTGGCCGTATTACTGACCGTTCCCGCTTTAATCCGTACCGTGAGGTCCTTGACAGCACGTCCCTTGCTATCCGCGGTAACGCTGAAATTTGAGCTGTAGCCATATGCCGTCGGCCAAGTGCCGTCATCCTTTTGGAACAATGCGACTTGCGTACCGCCGGTCAAATAAATACCTGCGCTAAAGCCTGATACCGTTGTATTGGGAGCCAAATTCGTTACAACAACCCGAATCTGGAAGTCTTGCGCATTCGGAAGCTGCGCCTGGTTTACGAAGCTGTAAGCTGCCGGGGCACTAGCTGTCGGACCGCCATAAGAGCCCGGTTTGAACGTTGAACTGTCATACCATTTGTAGCCTGCTGCCGGCGCGGACCATGGCTCTGCCTGTGGCTCTGTCGACAAAGCCGGCGTTTCCATCGAAAGCAGCGCTGTCGGCTGATCGAGCTGCAAGCCAGCCACTTGCTCCAAGCTTGTAAAGCTCTCTTTCTTCGAGAGCCAGTTAATCACATTAACGAGCAGAACTCCGTCGTTTTGTTCTTTAAAACCGTCGTATGTCGTTTTCTTAGCGCCTGTCTCTTCGCGCAAATATTTCGGAGTTGCATCTTCAACCGGCGAGGAGTCACCGATAAAAGCGGCCTTGCCTGCGCCCTTTTTTGGCTACAGCCACATAAGGTCCTTCTGCAACACCGCCGCCATTGTAGACGCCTTGGTCAACCGCGCTGCCCCAAGCTGCATTCGTTTGCGGGAGGTATACGATGCCTTTGGCTTTCGTCGGATCAGTGATTGCAAGCGTCGATCCGGCGTGCATCGCTACGGTGTTCACACCCTGTGTAATGCCGAAAGCTTGGTTAGGTGCTACGATGTTGTTCGCATTAATATCTCCCAGCGCGTTATAACGGAAGCGGACGCCGAAGTTGTCGCTCAGCCAATCGGAGCTGACTACACCCTGCATAGCTGCAGAGTTTCTCTCCTCAGCGCTCATGCCTTTAGCCGGATCGGTCCAAGCTCCGCGGCGGTAGCCGTTGATGGCTTCCGAGCCGTCCCAGCGATTTTTGTTACGGTCCGCGTTATAATGATCGCCGATGAAGAAAATGCTGCCGCCGCCTTGCACATATTGCTCCATGGCAGCCTGCTCGCTTTGCTTGAACGGTATATTGGGTTCAGCGATAACGAATACGTCATAATCCTTCAAGTCATCCAAGTTGAAAGGCGAAGCTTTGCGCAGCTCTTTGACATAGTAGCCGTCTGCAGCAAGCGCTTGTCCAAAGTCGGAAAAGCCGCCGTCAATCACCCAGTCCGCTGCACCCGCTGTTTGGGCGTGCGTATTGTCGAACAGCACTTTTTTGCCTGCATTTCCATTCACAACTTTTGCTTCAATATACGGCGCCGGGTCGACCGGCCCTTCTGCATGTACCGTTTCATAGCTGCGGATTAATCCGGATTGAATCGACAGTACGAGTGATAACAGGATCGCCAGCTTGACACCTTTCTTCTTAAAAAACTCCAGACCTCTCATCCCATGCCTCCTAATTTTCGATAGACGTAGTTTGATTCCGCCAATAGTTTAGCACGATATTTTTGGCAGAAGTGATAGGTTATTGTAAAGGCCAAGCTGGCGCTGAAATACCCAATTTACGACAAAAAGCGACTCGTTACAATCGGACTATCCTGTTAAAGTCCATAGTCCCTGACCTCTGTATCGAAAGGCTCACTCGAGCGAAGCAGGTTCGCAATTTAGCGAACCTTTCTTCGCTGCAAGCTGCCAGTTAATCACGCCGTAGAGGTACAACGAACTAAAATTCGCTATTCGTGAACCAAGGTTCACGGATAGCGAATTTTAGTTCGCAAATGCCACTATCTTCCACTGCTGATACATCCACAGCGAAATTCGCTTCGCTATTTTGCGAAGCTGCTTCGCTCGCGGGCTCTGACTGCGCCGAGTTCGCCGAGTTCAGCGACTTTCTTACATCTCGGCTTCGCTATTTGCGAAGCTGCTTCCCTTGCGGCTGTGGCCGCCCAGTTCGGCAGCGTGCATATCAGCTTCGCTATTTGCGAAGCCATTATTATTTCAACAATAGGAGTCCGCGTTGACTCCGCAAATCCTCACACAGCAAAAAAGCAGCCCCTCGCGAGGCTGCTCCATCTTTTACAATACTCGTTGCATATTACTGTACCCGGTCGAAGCTACGTTTTTTCGTTCCCCTCATTCGGCGGGGCAAGCGAAGAATCATCGGACTCATCCGCAGGTACGAATTCCTCGCTCTCCTCCCGGGAATCGACCTCTCCCTCCAGCACAAAATTATTATCACTACTGCTGCCAGCGGGGACTAATGTTTTTCCCGCCTTCCTTAAGGTGAAAAAGACGATAATTAACGCTAGCATCCCAACAAGCGTGAGAGGTATCATCGCTAGAAGCACATCATTCGTTGCGTTCATGCCGAAGGGGAAGACAATCAAGGCAGCGGCTGATACGAATGTAAAGAAACGTCTCCTGCCTCTAACGCTGTAGGCTAACCCCACATTACCCTCTTGCAAAGCATGCTTATGAAGTTTCGATAAGAAGCTGTCCAGCATAAGCAGCAACGCTAGCATGACTGCCCCCGAATAAAATAAGCTGGGCAGTGAAAATACGACTTCATTAGTGGTTAGTTGAATACCGTTGCTTGACCAGAATGGCAGCAGCTCACTCAACGAAGCAATTGCCAATATAATTGCAAATGGCTTCGCTTTGCGATAATCGCTATAGTAGTTCTCTAGCGACTGAATACCGCTCCAAATCATGCAATAGCCGATAAAATCAGGTGAAATATCGAAAAAGCCGAGACGAATATCCACTATTGTCAGCAAGAGTCCCCAGCTCATCCGGTAAAAGGCTCTACTCACGGCTGTCGCCTCCTTCCCTCGACTTCACGTAGGAACGAAGGTCGCTTCCATATAGCTGTGGCTGCATATAAAAAATTTGATCTCCCAATGAGCCGCCCTTCTCGTCCCAATAATTAATTCGGACGATAAAAGCTTGGAATCTTCTTTCATCCTTTTTTGGCAGGCTAAAAGTGTAGGTTACATGAAAGCCTGCTCTTTTTTCAGTTGAATCGGAAATGCAGCTGTGTCAGCAGCATCAATTCCATTCGCTTTTACGTCCAGTATCCCCTGGAGCATTTCGGGAAAACTATAATCGACAGCTGCAATTGTTAGATCTCGAGTCGTTGTATAGCTGGCTGATCCGGTCCCGTCCGATGAGGCATGAACCGACTGCTGCTCCAAAGCCTGCTCCTCTCTGCGATCCGGATACACGATGATTTTGCCGATCGATACCGTTTCATTCTCTCTGCCAGTTGTATAGTGCACCTTCAACTGATCAATCGTTAGCGGCTCTTTCAGCTGCTCCATTTCCTCTTTAATGACAGGTGAGACGATTGCTTCCTTCAACTGCAGCCGTCCTTGCTCATCGCGTGTTCGTGTATGCTCTACCCGTAACAGTTGCCCATTTGGCAGCTCAAAATATGCGACTTCTCTGCGATCATCCTTATTCATCACATAGTATAGGCTTGTATGCTGGAACAACGATGCCGACGTCTCATAATAGTGCTGCAGAAAAACCGGCTGCTCCAGCTTTTGCATTTTATAATACCAAAGGTTCCCGCCCCATGAAGCAGCTATGACTAGCAATAACAGAACCAATCCATATTTCCGCATCTTCCCTTCCTTTCCGTTTTTCAACATTTTTATATTTAAGATTAGACGCTGGAAAAAGATATTGGTTTCATAATTAGCCAAATTTATCCGAAACCAGAAATCGAAAAAATGCCATTTACAATCCTGAAAAGGTGTGCTATCTTTATTTCCACAGTTATCGAAATAATGACGCAGCAAAAAAGGTGAGGAACGATGGGAGCAGCTAGCGAGGAAGTACGTCAAGCCGTAAAAGTTTACAAAGCACTAGGAGAACCTACCCGGATTAATATCGCTCTTCTGCTTATGGATGAGAAAAATTTGTGCTGCTCGGATATCGGGAGCAAGCTCGAAAAGGTGGCAGGCTCAACCCTGTCTCATCATTTGAAGCAGTTGACGGAATGCGGGCTCCTTAATACGCGCAAAGACGGCACCTACATCTACTACAGCATAAACCGCGAGCTGGCGCGGAGATATGCCCCTTATTTGCTGGAGTAATTTTTTTTCGTTGTTATTTCTATATATTTAGAAATATAAAAATATAAGGTTGGAGTGGAGAGAGGAGCAATTCATTTATGTCGCAAGTGTGGAAAATTTACTTGCTGGCTGTCATCAGCTTTCTTGTAGGTACCTCTGAGTTTATTATCGCAGGTATTCTGGACCGGGTTGCCGCAGATCTTCAAGTATCCGTATCGGCAGCAGGCCAACTTATTACCGTATTCTCGATTGCTTACGCATTCGGTACGCCTTTTCTAATTGCCTTCACTTCCCGGATGGAACGAAGGAAGCTTCTCCTCTACTCGCTAGCTATATTCGCTGTAGCCAATGGCATCGCTGCGGTATTGTCCGGATTTGAATTTCTTATCCTATCGCGAATTATTCTGGCGCTTAGCGCAGGCGTATTTGTCGTAACTTCATTGACTGTCGTCTCAGTACTGGCTCCGCCTGAGAAGCAGGGCAGCGCGATCGCTACAGTCGTAATGGGCTTTAGCGCCGCACTCATTGTAGGCGTGCCTCTGGGAAGGGTCATAGCATCGGTCTATGACTGGAAAATGATTTTCGGGGGAATTGGCGTACTGGGGCTGCTTTCCATGCTTCTTATCGCTTTCTTTATTCCGAAAATGAAGGGCGAGGAGCCGATACCGCTCCGCAACCAGCTGAAGCTATTTAAAGAGCCGCGTATTACGGCGGCCTTAATTGTCACCTTTTTCTGGATCGGCGGCTATTCCATCGCTTATACGTATATTTCACCGTTTCTTCTAGAGGTTACCGGGATGAGCGAGCAAGGGGTCAGCATTGGCCTGTTCGCCTTCGGCATCGCCAGCCTGATCGGTTCTAAGCTGGGCGGTTTTAGCACAGATCGCTGGGGAGCCCCTAGGACGCTTATTGGAGGTATGTCGCTGCATATTGTTGCGCTATTGCTGCTTGCAGCCGCCGGCCAGTCCGCAGCTCTTATGTTCCCCGTGCTGATGCTCTGGGCATTCTCAGCATGGTCCTCGGGTCCAACACAGCAGTATAACCTTATTAGCATGGCTCCAGGTGCGACCGGCATCATGCTTAGCTTAAACAGCTCCGTGCTGCAGCTAGGTATGGCTGCTGGCGCTGGGCTCGGCGGCATCGTCGTTGAGCAAGGATCACTTCATGCCGTAAGCTGGATCGGCGCCGTAGGCGTTGCTGGCGCCGTCATCATTACGACCATTGCATACCGCCGATCCGTTCGTTCCCGCTCCAACAGCAGTGAAGTTAACAGTGTGACAGCGGAGAAACAAGTGCTAGAAGCTTAATTTCCGCCTATCGCAACGGATGCGGATGCGGATGCGGCCGGCTTACTATTTTCCCATACGCTGCTCGGAATTTCCTTCCTCAGCACTGGAGCAACCTCGTCCGCAAACCGCTGCACTTGCTCACGCTGCTCGGCTTCGGTCAATCCGTCAACAGAAATGCTAAGCACTTGATTGCCAAACGCTTCATGATAATTCAATATTTTCTCGATAACACTATCCGGACTGCCTACCAGCGTTGGTCCGTTCTCGATACTGTCTTCAAGGCCGGTAAATGGCGAATTGTTGTGCAGTGCCGCTCCCGTCCCTTGAAATGCATCATAATATGGCCGGAAGCGGCTGATTGCCTCTTCACGTGTGTTAGCCAGATAAAGGTTTCCTGCTCCTGAGCCGACAACGGCTTTACTCGGATCATGTCCGTAATAAGCAAGGCGTTCCCGATAATGATCAATTAGGGCTTTATACTTTGCTTGCGGGTGGAACGTATTCGATGAGAACAGCGGCTCGCCATATTTTGCCGCCAGCTCGGTGGAATTGGTGCTCGAAGCGCTTCCGTGCCATACTGGAATGGAAGCCTGATAAGGCCTCGGATAAGTCGTTACACCATCCAGCGCTGGCCGATATTTCCCTTGCCAAGTCACGTTCTCCTCATTCCACAGCTGCTTGAGAAGGGCGTACCGTTCGGCAAGCGATTCCCACTGCTCCTCCTCCTTAACACCAAAGAGCGGATAATGGCGGGGATCATTTCCCTTTCCGATAATCAGCTCCAGTCTTCCTTCGGAGAGATGGTCCAGCGTTGCATAATCTTCTGCGACCCTTACCGGGTCGAGCACACTTAGTACCGTTACTGTCGTCAGCAAGCGAATTTTGGAGGTGCGTGCAGCTATTGCGGCCAGTACCACAGGAGGCGAGGAGGATAAAAACGGCTCACCATGCCGTTCTCCTACCCCGTATGCTTCAAAGCCAACCTCCTCTGCCAATGCCGCTTGCTTTAATATATTTTGAAATTTTTGCTGTGAAGTCAGTGTCTCCCCGCTTACTGCGTTGGGAACGTTCATCATAATGCTGAACAATGCGAATTTCATTTGACCCTCAGCTCCGTTTCCTTATGCTTTTCCATTAATTTGAACTATTCTAGCACGGCTGATTATCAGGAGCAATCTAAATCTTATAATTCCTATTATAATACTATTCTATAGCACATTAAATAATTCTATATTAGATTGATATAGATGCTTGTTGTCGCTGTCTTGTTGACACAGCAACGAAAAAAAGACCCTCCAGGGTCTTTTTTTCATTGCTGTGTCTTGCTGCGGATTATTTAGGGCGTGTGACTTCTGCTGATAAGACCCTCGCAGGGTCTTATCTATCTAATTTCAGTGACGCATTTTCACCTTAAGCCCCTCAAAGGTCTTAACTGTCTCAAATCATACTCTCCAGAGCATTTTCACGGAGTGTCCAGCTGCCTTAAGACTCTCTCGAGGTCTTATTCACCTAAAAATTCAATCAATTCAAGCACGCTAAGACCCTGCGAGGGTCTTAAGCTCAAAACCAGCCACATCCACTATCCTTGCCTGCTCTCCCGCACTTATCAAACGCCGCCGGTGTGAAGCATTTCCCACTATCCAAAAAAAGCAGTGCAGGGTTAGTCCCTGCACCGCCTCTTATTCCATTACTTATTTGCCTTGAAGTGCAGCCAAGCCAAGGGCAAGCGAGCCGCTAAGACCCGCGTTGTCGCCAAGGCCCGGAGGCACGATAAAGCTGTCGAGACCGCTGACGATCTCTTTGGCGCTTACATAGCCGTTAAGCTGCTTGCGAACTTCTTCGCGAATCATCGGGAACAGCTGCAACTGGTGCATAACGCCGCCGCCGAGAATTACCTTTTTCGGGGAAAGCATCAGAATCACGTTGCTGACTGCTTGTCCAAGATAGTATGCTTCCAGCGCCCAAGCCGGGTGATCCACAGCCAGCTCGCTGCCCTTCACTTTCCAACGCTTCTCCAGTGCTGGCCCTGCCGCCATCCCTTCCAGGCAATCACCATGATAAGGACAGAAGCCTTCATAGTCGTCATCAGCATGGCGGCGTGTCAGCACGTGACCGCCTTCTGGATGAACAAGACCGTGAACCAGTTTACCTTCACTATATACGCCTACTCCAACACCTGTCCCAACCGTATAATAAACGCAGCTGTCGAGCCCTTTAGCAGCACCCCATGTCGCTTCGCCAAAAGCTGCAGCATTCACGTCGGTATCCCAGCCGAAAGGAACATCGAAATTGCGTTTCATCGTTCCCAGAAAATCAAAGCCCGACCAGCCCGGCTTTGGTGTCGTCGTCACATGACCGTAAGTTGGACTTGCTTTATCAATATCAATCGGGCCAAACGTGCCAATCCCGATTGCCTCGACTCCCTTGCCTTCGCAATATGCAATAACATTTGCCATCGTGCTCTCCGGACTTTCCGTCGGAAAGCTCACGCGATCCTCAATTACGCCTTCTTCATTGCCGATGCCGCAGACGAACTTCGTCCCGCCTGCTTCAATCGCTCCAATACGCACTTGTAAGTCAACTCCTTCATAGTAATAACTCTACTATCGGCTAGACGCCGACGAATTGCAACCCAATTGCTCAAAAATAATTATAACCGGTAAACATAAGGATCTTTCGGTGCAGCGATTGACTTCCATGACGTCACCTGCAGCACTGGAATAGTCTGTTTAAAGGGCTGATAGAACTCCCAAGTAAGCTTCCCGGTTACGTTAATCCAATCATTATCTTTCAAATCCGTGTTTTTCGGAAAATCGACCAGCATGCCGAACACACCGGAATCTGCCACACAATGAATGAAGCCGAAGCGAAATACAAAGAAATGATTACCGTCAACCTGCTCTCCCTTGTAGGCAAAACCATCAAAGCTAATCGACGCCCCCATAAACTGCCCCGGATTGTTGTACAGCGCCTCCATACCCTTCAAATAATTACTGTCAGTCAGCTCAATCTGCCGCATGCCTGCAAACTCGGACAGCTCCTTCTTCTTCAGGTTCTCATACCCTTCCTTACCGTAAAACACACTGGAATCCGGCTTGAGAAACTGATGCTGTCCGGGATTATTTTCCGCCTCCTCAAAGGTTGGAAAAGAGAACCCCTTCGCCTTCACAAAGCTGGAATCGAGCGTTTGCACCGGAAGGAAAATACCCGTAAGAATAGGAACAATCAGTATAAAATAACCGAGAGCCCGCTTCCACTTGGAGGTCGGCTCATGCGAATGGCCAAAATGACTATCTTCCCCCGCGTGATGGTGATGATGATTATGGCTATGTTCATGATGATCATGACTATGAATGTGATCACCTTGGCTATGTGTATGACAATCAAGGCTATGTGCGTCATCACCATGACCATGTGTATGATGATCATGCACATGAACGTGACCCGTGCTATGCTCATGGTCATGCGTTCTTCCCCCGACCTCGCTATGCCCGCCCCCTGCCCCGTCAGCATGCTCCTTAGCATGAGCAGCGGCAGCGACAGCAGCCTCAGCCCTCGCCTTTTCCGCTCCTTCCTTTTGATAGATACGAAGGAACTCCACCATGGCGAGCACAGCGAGCAAAACAATTGCACTAATAGAGAGATAGGCATATTTCATATTAATATATTTGTTCAAGTCGCCGCTGCTATGCATTAAGGCGAACATGAGAATAAACCCGATCAAAATATAAAGACGTGTCATCCGAACAACCTCCCTACCAACAATGATCCTGCTAAGGTAAACAGCGTCACCAGAGCAATAAGTACGGCTACGAATTTCCCTTTAAAGGATGCCAGAAGCATAATCGTATTTTTAATATCGATCATCGGACCATAGACTAGAAAGGCCGAAAGCGCCCCTACGGAAAAAGTACTGCGGAAGGATGAAGCGATAAACGCATCCGCTTCCGAGCATAGGGACATCGTAAAAGCGAGTCCGATCATAATCAGGGAAGCCGTCAGCGGGCTGCTGCCCAAATGAAGCAGCGTCGAGGTCGGGATAAAGGTCTGCATGCAGGCAGCGATGAAGGCTCCTAGCACGAGATATTTGCCCACGGAGAAAAACTCCTCCACACTGTGGCTAAGCACATCCATTAGCTGATGCTTTAAAGGAGGCTTTGAAGGCTCCACCGTTAAAGACTGCATGTCCGAGACAGCAAGTGCGGCCGCAGCCTGCTGCTCCGCAACGGATAGACGCAGCGGCAATACAGGAAACAGAAAGCCTATAATAATGGACACGGCCAAAGCAACTGCGATAGCCAATCCCGCTCGGATGCCGACCATTTTCCAATCATTTCCGAACGCAATATAGGTGGCAAACAACACAACCGGATTAATAATTGGCCCCGTCAGCATGAAGCCGATGCCTGCGTTCAGCGGCACCCCTTTTTTCAATAGTCTTCTCGTAATGGGTACGATTCCGCACTCGCAGGCCGGGAAAAAAATGCCGATCCCGCATCCGAACAGGGACGCCAGAAACCGGTTTTTCGGCATCATGCGGGCGATCCATTTTTCGGTTAAAAAAATTTGAATAAAGCCGGAGATCAAGACACCTAACAGCACGAACGGAATAGCTTCCATAATCATGCTCAAAAAAATCGTGTTCAACTGCAGTATCGTTTTCACCGTCATGCCTCCGTTGACTTTGCTCTCTCATTCTAGCGCATTCCCTATTATGAAACATGTCTAAACGATACGCCAGTGCAGTTGTTTCCCAATGCAATAACTCCTATATAAAAATAGTTCTTAAGAATTATTTTTCACATATTATTCATAGTTTCTAAGTCGCATTTTATGCTATAATTTCCATATCCACCATGTTAGTCATAGTGGATTTATTAGTGTGACATGCATGAATGAACGAGAGGATTGCGTACAACATGACGAAGGCAACGACATTCTGCAAAGTAACCGGCGATTTGAATAACGGAGAGCTCCTCTTCAGAATAGGCAAGTGGAAACTGTTGATTGAAACAAATCGGTATTATGAGATCAAACCGGAGACCGGCGCCGTAAAACGGCTCTACAAAGAGAAGCTGAACACCATATGCGAAGAAAGCAAGCATTTTGCACACGGCTTCCTCTCTTGCTCCGCCTATTGCCGAGAAGACCAAATCCACGACATGAAGCTTCAAATCATCCATAAACTGGAGTCCAATATCCAAACCTACTTAAATGAGCTGGAAGTAAACCAACTAGCTATTCAAAGACAGTACCACCAGCTGCAGCTAGCCGGATCGCCCGGTGAAAACTAGCAGATGCCCGCAAAAAGACCGCCCTTACTCCTGATCAGGAGCTGGGACGGTCTTTTTGCTGTAGTTGCAACTGACAATAGATAGCTTTAGAGAAAGCTCATTGAGACGCTGCCGGCCCTCTACAAGGGAAAAGTAGTTACACTCGCTTCGTTAATGTATAATTATGTAAATCAGACATTGGAATCAGGGCAATAACGAATCAGGTTCGCTAAATAATGAACCTAGTTTCGCTCATTAGCAACATACTGCAGTGAACGATTCAAACAGCGAACCTAGCTTCGTTACTCATGAACCTCGGTTCTCCAACAGCGAAATTTGGTTCGCTAATGCCCTTCTCTTGATAGGAAATAACCGCATTAACGAAGTTCAGTTCGCTATAAAGCGAAGCTGCTTCGTTAATGCCAATCAAATAATTATCATAAAAAGGATGTGTATCATGCGCTTGCACAAAGCAGCAGCTATTGTATTTATCTCCTCAGCGCTACTCGCTGGCTGCACTGTTGCTCAACCGATTGAGAAGACTAAAAAAATCAACAGCAAAGTCAGCCTTCAATCATTCAGCGTAGAAAATATTCAAGCTAGAGTAACTTCCATCGAAGAGGGCGGCCACCCTTATGAGGGTATCCAGTACGACATTACCTCCTTAGTCAAGGAATTACCTGTTGAGCAGCTCAACCAACTAGAATTTGGGCTGCGTTATGCGGGTAAGACAGCCGAGATCCTTGGGGTCAATGAATCCGGATATATGAAGGGATACACATTAGTAGACAGCAATTCAACCTCACAGAAAATTGTTACTAATGCTACCGTGCTCCGCTCCCCGCCGCTGTCCAAGCAGGATTTGAGCTATTTACTAAGTGAAGACTCATTAAACGATATAACCATTGCGGTACAAGATAAAGAAGGCAACCGAATATACTAAAATTCAATGCCGCCTGTCCCTACAACACCCAAGGTCACATGAAGCAGTATTATAAAATAACCCCTTCATTTGTCCAGACACTCCAAACCGAACCTAAATAAAAAGCAATCCGGTGCCGTCAAGGAATGGGATTGCTTTTTATGACCTCATACAGCCAGTGAGCGGGACGCATGTATTGTAACGTACGCAAGGTTGGATGTCTGTCTACCTGCTTATTTATGCGTACATACTAAGCCTGCATCAACCAAGCACTGAACAGCCGTCCCTGCTACTCTTCAACCTTTTGAATTTTCGCCGGGTTGTTGATTTTGTAAGGGACGGGATGCTTCGTCAGTTTCTTGGCTACGACTTTTGCATCGAACTGTATCTTGTCGCCGACTTCAAGCTCCAGCTTCTTCAAGGTCGCGCTGTGGCTCGACCAGGCCAGACCGATATCCGTCGAAGACTCCAGAATCGACACGGCTTCATAAATGATAACCTCGTCATCCGTATCGGAAAAATGGTTGGGAACAGTCGTGAATTCCTGCACGGTTGCCGACAATCTGACCTTCTCCTCCGGCAGCTCCAGTTTTGGCGCCTTCTCCTTCTTCGCCTTCGGAGGGGCCTTCGGCTTCGCCGCCGCTTGCACCTTACCTTCCTCCGCAGCAGGCTTGTCCGCATCACCTGCAGCGTCAGACTTCACTGACACAGACGCTTCCTCGCTGGCGCCTGCAGCAGTTGCACCTGCCTTCACTGACTCCGCCGCCGTATCAGCCTCACCTGCTTGGGAACCCTCAGTATCTGCTTGATACCCATTGTCACCGCCGAACACGGGCTGTGCTGCCGCCTCAGCAGCCTCATTTGATTCTGCGGCCTCCCCGTCTTCGCCAGCATCAGCCTCGGCCGCTGCAGCCGCCTTCACGCCACTGTAGTTGGACGCCTGCATCTCCTTCAAATACGAAGGATGAATGCAATGCCGTACGGTGCCGTCCCCTAGTTCGATAACAGCGGTCAGTTTGTCAACATAACCAATAATGGAGACGGCCTCATTCAAGCCATTTCCTTTATAGTAAAAGACTTTGCTCTTCGTCGCTTTGTCCGAGAGCAAGCCCCACTCTTTGCATTGGCCGATCTGGGCACCTTCATTCTCAAATACTTTATAATCAGCAGGTTCGATTGCAAATGGATAAGCCATCTAATCTCCGCCTTTCTCTCATCATCGTTATGTACCATTGTAGCATGATTCATAATGAAATAAACGGGCTCCCCGCCAGAAAACAAAGAAGGCTGATGCCCCCGGTCCAGCTTAGAACCGGTGAGCATCAGCCCTCTAATTATTCTGCGGAACGGTCAACTGCTGACAATACAAATTCGAATGTCATTTCGCAGTCCGACGGAATGACATACTCGTCATGTACAGGCGCTCCCCAGCTGTCATCGCCGCCTACGCCCATCTGACGTCCAGCTACGGTAACTACCGTGTAATGTACAGCAGGAAGCTCCCAAGCATGAGCCGCATTTTCCAGCTCGAAGGCGGTATAAGGCGACACATTGCACTCCACTGGCGCGGATGGCGCTGCGGTCAATGAAATCCCTAACCCGCGGTTGTCCGTAATCGCTAACCGGCGGACACCGGTACGATTACCGGATTCCTGCGGTACCAAGTATGGCGAAGGCAATTGCTCGACCTTGCGGCTGAACACGCCCAGTCTCGCTCCGAAGGCACGGTCGATGTAATTTTCCTCCGGCCCCATCGCGTACCATTCCGTGTTCTCGTAATCTGCGGACAACTTGAACGACAAGGCCACGATCGGCACATTCGGTAAGCCTGGCACGCCTTTATAATTGCTTCTTACACGAATGCTGCCATCGGCATATACCGTGTAAGCAACGCGGAAATGCAGCTTATCGCTGATGCTGAATGCATAATCGAAAGCTACCGTTGCATAAGCTCCGGAAGCGGTATTCCCGCTAATACTCTCATCATTCACCGTCAGCTTAACGTTCGTGCATCTACGCGCCAAGCTGGCAGCGTACCAGACACCCGCCTCATAGCCGAGCTGCGTTCCTTTATCATTGTCGGTCGATGCCCGCCAGAACAGCGGAGCAGGCGGAGCCGCGATCATCTCGCGGTTGCCGTAACGAACCGACACAAGAGAGCCAGCTTGCTTGGAGAACAGAATCGAGAAGCCGTCTCCCGAGACGCCAATATTGACATCCCCCTCAACAACCCGTACCGAGCCTGCCTGAAGCGCCGAGTCCTCAGAAGCATTAGCAGAGCTCGAAACCTCGAACACGGCTTCGCCGAATGCAACCTCATGGCCCGCCTCTGCCCACAATTCAGCTTCCTTCAGCACGAATGCCGCATGAATGGCATATTCCCCTGCTTCGTGAACCGAGCTGTCCTGCAGCTCCAGCGGCACAACGGCTTCCTCGCCTGCTTCGACATTCACTTCGCCCAGCCAAGAATATACTTCATGGCCGTTGCGCAGCAGCCGTACAGACAAAGCAAGCTTCTCCGTACTTTCAAATAAATTGCCGTTCTTCACTTTGATCCCAAACCGCGAAGGCTCCAGCTTGATGTTCTGGTAAAGAAACTTCACTTCCTGCATCTTCGGCGTCACTGTGCGATCGGCGAACACGATCCCGTTGCCGCAGAAGCTGTAGTCTGTTGGACGATCGTCGAAATCGCCGCCGTAAGCCAAAAACTCGCGGCCGTAACGGTCCTTTTTCACCAGCGACTGGTCGATATAGTCCCAAATAAAGCCGCCCTGATAAAGCTCGTACTGATCTTCAAGCTCCGTATATTTGTGCATGCCGCCGATTGAATTGCCCATCGCGTGCATATACTCGCAGCTGATGTACGGCTTGCCCGGATTACTGTCCAGATACTCAATAATGTCTGCAGGCTTGGCGTACATCCGGCTCTCCATATCGCTTGTCGCATCGAACTTACGATTATGAAATACGCCTTCATAATGAACCAGGCGGCCCGGATCCGTCTCACGGAAATAATTCGATACGTTCAGAATTACTTCGCCCGCATACGATTCATTGCCGCAGGACCAGATTAGAATAGACGGATGGTTTTTATCCCGCTCCAGCATCGACACGGCACGGTCCATAACCGCACCCTCCCACTCCGGATGGTCACCCGGAATGTTCCACGACGGCTCGACAGCGCCCATCTTTTGCCACGACCCATGGGATTCAAGGTTCATCTCATCAATAACATAGATGCCATATTCATCGCACAGCTCGTACCACAGCGTCTGATTCGGATAATGCGATGTACGGACAGCATTCATGTTGTTTTGCTTAATCGTCTTAATGTCCCACAGCATGTCTTCCTTCGTAATCGAACGTCCGCGGCGGCTATTGAATTCGTGACGATTAACGCCCTTAAATACGATCCGCTTGCCGTTGAGACACATGACTTTATCGATCATCTCAAACCGCCGGAAACCGGCCTTCTGCACAATCGCTTCTACAAGCTCCCCGTCCGCATTCATCACTGAAAGACAGATTGAATACAAATAAGGACGCTCCGCGCTCCAGACCTTCACCTTACCTGCATCCACAGCAAACGAATGTCTGCCCTGTTCATCGAAGTGACCGTGTTCGGCTAATACTACTCCGCCATTCGCATCCTTCAATTCCATGAGCACGCTTGCCGAGGCTGCGATTCCCTGCTTCAGCAGCTCAAGGTCAATCGTCAGACGGCCAGCCGTATAGGAATCATCCAATTCAGCCAACACCCGCAAATCGCGAACGTGATGCTGAGGAACCGTGTACAAATACACCTCGCGGAAAATACCGGAGAATCGCCAAAAATCCTGATCCTCGAGCCAGCTGCCGGTGCTGCGCTGATATACCTCTACCGCAAGCTTGTTGTCGCCTTCCTTAATGAAAGGAGTAAGATCAAATTCCGAAGGGGTAAAGCTGTCCTCGGCGTAACCGACAAACTCCCCGTTCAGCCATACATAGAAAGCCGCTTCTACACCCTGAAACGAAATATAAACGGGTTGCCCCGTCATCGTCTTCGGCAGGCGGAAATGCTTCACATAGCTGCCGACCGGATTGTACTCCTCAGGGATGGCCGGCGGCCTAACGCCGTCGAGCCCGTCCCAAGGGTACATCGTATTTACATATTGAGGACCACCCCAGCCCTGAAGCTGGATGTGGCCCGGCACTTGAATGTCATCCCAACCGTTGCAGTCATAGTCCGTGCGGTAAAACGATTCGATCCTGCCGGCGGCATTGGTCGCATAGCTGAATTTCCAATTGCCGTTCAGACTACTGCGCATCGTCATCGGCGTATTGCGTTCCGCTTCATCCATCGTCTTGTAATAACGATGATCGGAATGCGCGTCGAGCCGGTTGACCCGGTATACCGTTGCGTCGCTCAGCCAGTCCAAGCTGGCGCTTGCTGCTTTCATCCCCAAATGCCCCCTCATATCTGCATACATTCTTATTACTAAATCATTATTTTACGGAGCCTGTCATACCCGCTACGAAATGCTTCTGCATCAGGAAGAACACGATTGCCGTAGGCAGTGTTGCAATTAAAATAACGAGCATAATTACGCCGTAATCCGGAGCGTAGCTGGAACCCAAGTTCGAGATCAGCAGCGGAATCGTTCTTTTCTCCGGTGATTGCAGCACGACGAGCGGCCACAGATAGTTGTTCCAGCTGGACATGAACGTAATGATCGCAGCTGCAGCATATGTTGTTTTCATCGTCGGCACGTAGATGCGGAAGAAAATACCGAGCTCGTTCAGACCATCAATCCGGCCTGCTTCAAGCATATCCTTCGGAAACATCTTCGTATTTTGCCGGAAGAAGAAAATAAGAAACGCGGTTGTCACTGACGGTAAAATAACGGCTGTCATCGTATCGATACCGATTGCCGGGATAATCTTCGAAATACCGCCAAACATCCGGTACAACGGTACCATGATTGCCGCAAACGGAATCATCATCGACAGAAGCAAGACGCTAAAGATCCGATCCTTCGCCTTGCTGCGGAAAATCTCAAAGCCGTAGCCTGCAAGCGAAGCAATCAACAGTGCAATAATCGTTGTCGTAACCGAGATTTTAGCCGAGTTCCAAAGCGCAGGTCCGATATCAATCGTATCGAGAACCTTCTTCAGGTTTTCACCCAGGAAAGCGCCGGGCATAAGCTTGCCCTTCGTGACGTCAACTGATTTATTCGTAGCGCTGGAGATCATCCACAAGAATGGGAAGATGGAAACGACCGCGGCAACGCTTAAGAATAAGTAAGTTAGAAACTTTTTCAATTTATCCATTTTTATCACCTGCCAGTTTGAACTGAAGGAACGAGAAGATAACGATCAGAATAACGACGGCATAGGAGACAGTCGCCGCGTAACCAAAGTCAGGTGTGTATTTGAACGAAAGGTTGTAAATATATTGCGATAGCGTTGTGGTCGCGTTACCTGGACCACCCTTCGTAATGTTCATAACCTCGTCGAACAACTGCAGCGTACCGATTGTTGACGTGATGGACGTGAACAAAATGATCGGTCTCAGCAAAGGCATCGTAATCTGGGTAAATTGCCGAAATGCGGATGCGCCGTCAATGCGTGCTGCTTCGTATATGGAGTTGTCAATGTTTTGCAAAGCCGATAAGTAGAAAATCATGTTATATCCGGTCCAACGCCAAGTAATGGCGACTATGATCGTAATTTTAGCCCAGAACGGGTCGCTGATCCAAAGAATCGGGTCAGCAATCAGATGCAGCTTGAGCAGCATCGTATTAATAAGCCCTTCATTTCCGAACAAATATTTGAAGATAACCGAGTAAGCAACGAGGGATGTAACGGCTGGCAAGAAAATTGCCGTCCGGAAGAAGCCCTTGAATTTCAAATTTCTATCGTTGAGCAATACAGAAATAAACATAGCAAGAACGATCATGATCGGTACTTGCACGATTAAATAAATAAACGTATTTTTCAATGCAGCAATAAAGGTCGCGTCCTTGAAAAGCCGCGTGTAGTTCTCCGTCCCAACATATGAGAGGTTAGTGCCTGTTCCCGATTGAAACGACATCAGGAGCGCCTGAATCATCGGATAAAAATAAAAGATACAAATCATAACGACAGCTAGCGCAATAAATGCCCAACTTACAGCATTCGTTCTTGCTTTGATGCCCATGCCTGCTCTTGCTTCTTTCACAGCTTCGCCAGCTCCTTCCTTAATTCCGTCTAACAGTGTATGGTTTCTTTTTTTCTTGCAACTATGGCAACAACCTAAGGACACGCCGTCCGCCATCGACAAGATCGTCGCTGGCGGACGGGTGTCCAAGGTCATTGTCTGTTGCTTTTTTGATTTATTTGTTTTTATTTAATTTGTGCGTCTGCTTGGCTTTGTGCATCTTTCAACACTTGATCCAGCTTTTTGCCGTTCAAGAAGTTTTGCATTTCAACAACGAGGATGTCCTCAATTGCGTAAGTGTGCATACCGAAGTTTACTTTTGGTACCTCAGCAGTCCATTTCGCGAAGTCTTCAACTACTTTTTGTCCGCCGAAGAATTCATTTGGCTGTTTGTAAGCCTCGCCTGCTGCAGCCGGTTTGTATGTGCCGATAGCGCCTACTTCTGTAATCAGTTTTTGGTACAGGTCAGAATCGGAACCGAAAGTAGCGCCAAGGAACTCAGCTGCTTTTTCTTTGCCTGGAACGTTCAGTACGTAGAACGAGCTGCCGCCGATGCTTGCTGCGTGTACGGAATTAGGTGTTTTCGACAGTTTTGGCAGTGGTGCAACGCCCCATTTGCCGGATTGCGAAGCTTCAGCCGCGATCGAAGGCATGAACCAGTTGCCTGTCGGGTAAGAAGCAACATCACCGGAGTTGAAGTTAGCTACCAATTGGCTCCAGTCCGCATGCGGTTTAACGATGTTAGCCTGCATGATTTTTTGGTAAACCTCAAACGCTTCTTTCATTGCGGCATTGTCAGCGATGTTAGCTGTTTTACCGTCTTCTTTCAGGTACCATGCACCCGTCGATTGCGTCATCATACGGATAAGGCTAAGGTCGGTAGGGTCAAGGGAAATCCAGTTTTTGCCTGTTTTCTCTTTAACTTTTTTACCGATTTCGATGTATTGCTCCCAAGTGATGTCCTGCATGTCTGCAAGCGTGTAGCCTGCTTCTTTCAGGTAGTCCGTACGTACGAACACGCCTGCTGCGCCGGAGTCAAATGGAAGACCATAGTGCTTGCCGTCTACGCTTGTAGGTCCAAGCTTGTAGTCAGCGAAGTCTTCAGCTTTGAAGTAGCTGCTCAGATCGTAGAACATGTCCGGATATGCTTGCAGGAAACTTTGCGCGCGATAATCCTCGATCAATACGATGTTTGGAAGACCTTTTGTTGTGCCCGAGCTCATGCCAGTGTTCAGCTTTTGAACGATATCGTTCTGTGCGTTCTCAATAATATCAACGGTCAGTTTCGAATCTTTTGCTGCATAATCTTCTTTAGCCAGATTCAAAGCTTTGATGTTGAAGTTTGGATCCCAAGCCCAGACCGTAATCTTGCTTGTATCAGCCGCGTTACCGCCTTTGTTGCCGCCGTTGTCCGATTTGGACGAACAAGCCGACAGTACCAGTACGGTAGCAAAAAGTAATACGAGTAGTTTTTTCATTACAAGACCTCCGTATTTATTTGTTTGCATTTCTGTAAGCGTTTCCTCACTTACTTTTTCAGTTTATCATCCCGCGTTTCTCTCTCGTTAGAACGATCTTTACAACGAGTTGTTCAATTATTATGACTTGATTTGGTCAATTGCATTCGATTTGGACGATTTATATAAATTTGAATAATTATTAGATTTTCAGGAGCGGAATTCGGATTTTTATTCTGGTTCCTTCTCCCAATTCACTGGAGATCGTCACTCCATAGCTTTCCCCGTAAAGCAGTTTAATCCGATCATTTACGTTTCGCACGCCGATTCCGCTGAATAGCTGCCGTTTGCTTGATGAATTTGGCAATTTGCTTCCCCTCGATAATTCCATACCATCCCCGTTATCTACAACTTCGCACATGAGCGCATCACCATCCTGACCGATCATGATGTAGATATGGCCCTCCGGCTTAATATTAAACGCATGGAAAAAGGCATTTTCAATAAAAGGCTGAATCATCAGCTTTGGAACGTGGAAGTCCAAACAATCCGGCGCGATAAAATAACTAACCCGAATCCGTTCACCATAACGGATCTGGTTAATAAACACGTAGTTTTTCATATTGTCCAGTTCCTGGCTGACTGTAATCGTCTCGCTAATGTTGCCGATGGCGTTATGAAGCAGCGAGATGAGCGCGTTGATCGTCTCTGCTGCCTTGTCCTTGCTGCCCTGCTGAACCATAAACTTAACCGAGGCCAGCGTATTGTACAGAAAATGGGGGTTAATCTGCTGTTGAAGCGCTTCAAGCTCGGCATTGCGCCGCTGCTTCTGCGTCTCCACCAGTTCGCCCACATATTCATTAAGCTCATCGATCATCGCATTAAAAGCAATGCCGAGCTGCTTCGTTTCATAGCTGCCGCCGATCGTGACGTGACGGTCGAATTCATACTTGGATATGTTCGAAATCTGCTTCACAAGGCGGGTTAGCGATTTCGTCAGCCTTCTGGAAATGATAAACACAATAATAACGGCAACCGCCACAATCGCCATCACGATGAGCAGAATCCTCTTCGTATCGGTCAACTGGCCGATTGCCGCATTTTTATCGATCAAATTAACCATATAAAGATCTAATGGGGCTAAATATTCAGATAGTACAATTTGTTCTTTGCCCATGAGATGGGAGTTCTTGTAATCAAGTGACCGCTCCTCAATCTGCTCCACATCCGTCAGCAGCTCCTTCGACGATTCACCAATCCATTCCTTGCGGTTCGAGGAAATGATCAGCCCGTCTTTGTCCAATACGATCGCATCGCTCGCTTGGCTCGTGTTGACATCATAGAATTGAGAGAAATCCCGCTCTCTAATTGCGAAATAAACGATGCCGTACGCTTGCCCGGAACGGTCGAGCAGTGTCTTAGCGGCAATAATTGTAGGCTCCATAAAAGGCTTGCCCGAACGCTTGGCATCATCGTAAAAATACATGAGCTTCGTTGGCTGCTCTAGCGCTTTTTTCGTAATCGGATGATTCTTAAGCTCCTTGTCAGGAACCGGCCAATAGGTACGATCTACCGTTGCATAGCTTCTGCCGTTAATTCCCGTTACCGTAATGCCTACCTCATAGACGTCCATCCCGGACTTAATCCGGTTCATTTGCTGCCCCATTCTATAGAAGGCTTGGTTCATTTCACTAGAAGTTCCGCCATCCTCCGTTAGAAACTGACGAATGGTACCGCTTTGGGCGATTTTATTCGTAGTAAGCACGATGGAATAGTTGAAGGAATCAATCCGGCTGTTAATTTGCTCGATAACCTTCGAGTTCGTTATGCTGAACGTCTCCATAAACACCCGTTCCGACACATTGATCGTCGTCCATGTCACCAGAATGGATACGGCGACGATGCTGGCAACCATAATAATGAACATTTTCACAAACAGCCCGTTGTACTTAAAACGATCCAATAGTCGTCTCATAACTCACCTATCTCGTATATTGTTGGCGATAACGGCTTGGGGACAGGCCGGTATGCTTCTTGAACACTTTGCAAAAATAGCTATGATCCGAGTAGCCTACTAAGCCGCTGATCTCCGAAATCGGGGCTGAGCCTGCCCGCAGCAGCTCCGAGGCTTTGTTCGTGCGAACGCGATGCAAATAATCGATAAAGCCCTCGCTATGATGCGTGGAGAAATAGCTGGACAAGTAAGACGGGTTAAAATGAAAATGCTTGGCCATCTCCGTCAAATTAAGCGGCTCCGCATAATGATCATCGATATAATCCAGCAGCCTTCTCATATTGACATTGCCGCTCTGCTCAACCCGGTCCAGAATGCACTGCTTGGCCTCTTCAATGAAGGCGTTCAGCACCTCAGCCGCCTCATCCGCATGACGGGCGTCCTCAACCGCTTTGAAATAGAAGTACTTTTTACCCTCCAGCTGTTGGATGTTGTAATCCATATTGCCTAAGAGCACCGTTATATTAAAAATCAAATTACCGAGGAATGATTTGAACTCAAACACATCGGTCATGTAGTTCGTTGTAATGGCTTGGACATGCTCCTTCAAATAGTTAAAAGCCGCATCAAAGTGCTCCCGCTTGAATTCCTCCGTGAACTGATTCAGATTAAACGGCTCTATGCCTTGCGGCGTTTCCGGCAGGTTATTGTAGACCAGCAGACGCTTGCCGGGAAAATAAAAATGATAGTCCATCAGCTTGAGCAAGCTTTGCTTATAGATATTGCCCAGCTCGGCAATATCCATGAAGGGCTCGCCCACTACGATAGCCGTATCCGTATGATGCTCCACAAGGACGCTCGTCATCGCCCTCGCCCAGCTTGGAAGAGAAGCGAGACCATTGTGGTCCATATTTAATAGAAAGACGATCATCGGCAGATCGGTCGGAAGTATGCGATAGACAACCTCAGCCGCCGCTGTCCGGGCATCGAGCTCATCCTGCAAGCTTTTCGTCAGGCCGATGATCTGATGCTTCGTCCGGTTGCGTCCCCTGAGATCAACCCCAATAAGACAATAGCAGCGGTAAGGAAACTCGGCGGCGAGCTCCTGCTCATCGTATTCGGCTTCGAATCCGGATAGGAGCTTTTCCAATAGCAGCTTGACCGAAACCTTCGCGTCGCCTGCCGATTGCTGCGTGCGAAGGGAAGGGATTTTGCCCGCCGTCTCTTTCAAGACATTCAACAAATGGGCGATATCCAGCTTCGGCTTTAATATATAATCTCTCACGCCGCTTTGGAATGTCGAACGCACATAATCGAATTCCCCAAAGCTGCTGAGTACGATAATTTCAATTTCGGGATAGTGCAGCTTGATCTGCCGGGTCAGCTCTTCGCCATCCATCACCGGCATGACAATATCCGTCAGTACAATATGCGGCTGCAGCTGGGCAATCATCTCGAGCGCCTCTTTCCCGTTCGACGCTTCTCCGACGATCTGAAAGCCCTCCTGCTCCCAATTCATAAAGTGCTTGATTCCCTGTCTAATCAGCGCCTCATCATCTACAATTAATACCTTGCAATATGTGAATGCCATACCGGCACCTCCTGCTCAACCAAACTATATATCAAAAGCGGGCCATAAACCCAAACTTAAACTACATTATAACCGAAAAATCGCCGCGAAAATAATCGTTTTGTCGAATGGTGTCGTTTCGTGGCTGATCGGGTGTGTTGATGGGTTATCCCCCGCCTACAGCGAACTAAACTTCGTTACTCGTGAACCTTAGTTCACCAACAGCGAAAATTGCTTCGCTATTCTATATATCGAACCTTTGGCCTCGTCTGATAACGCTTCGCTATATTAACGGCCGACCACTGCCCATGCGCGAACGAACCTGATTCGCTATTTTTCGAATCTAACTTCGTTATTCGAAAGTTGCCGATGAGGCCGCCCGCCTACAGCGAACTAAACTTCGTTACTCGTGAACCTAGGTTCACCAACAGCGAAAAATGCTTCGCTATTCTATATATCGAACTACAGAACTCATCCGATAACGAATTTCGCTTCGTTATATTGCGAATCAGCTTCGCTAACCTCCTCAGCCGAAACCCTTCGGTCCATTGCACAGCTTAACTTTCCACTCTTCACTCTTCACTCTTCACTCTCCACTCTTCACTCTCCACTCTTCACTCTCCACTCTTCATTCTTCATTCTTCATTCTTCATTCTTCATTCTTCATTCTTCATTCTATAACGAACTTCGTTTGAGCCCTCTCTCCACATCTCCAACTACGCAAAAAAAGAGAGACGCAATCGTCTCTCCCCTGCTGCATATTAAATGTAGTTCACTCTTGCCCTTCAGCTAACAGCTAACCAGTCTTCATTATAATGTAGCTCTAGATCCTATCAAGCCTTCGCTTCCGAACCCGAGCGGCGCTTTATTGCCTTCGCCTGATACATCCGCCAGCCTGTCAGCAATGCCGCCGCCAAGCAGATGCACGCAGATGTTGTAAACGCGACATGCATGCCGGCAAGGAAAATATCATCCCTGCCCGGAATCAAGCCGGTTACCCGGTGACCCGCCTTATTGCTCATTACATGAAATAGAATGGTCGTAGCCAGCGTAATACCGACGACCATCCCTACATTGCGCACGAGTGAATTGACGCTGCCGGCTGAACCCAATTGTGTACGTGCAACCTGCGACATAATGAGCGAATTGTTCGGCGACTGGAACAGGCCGCCGCCGATTCCAAGCATCGCGATCCACAGGCCGACAATTGGAACCGAGCTGCCTTCATGCAGCATCGCAAAACCAAATTGTGCGATAACCATTACAATCAGTCCAGCAAAGGTCAGCAGCTCTGACCCGATTTTATCCGACAATGCCCCGCTGAGCGGCGCAACGATTACCATGCAAATTGGCAAAAGCATAAGCAGGAATCCGGCGTCAAACGGCGATAAGCCGAGCATGTTTTGGGCGTAAAAGGGAGCAATAATGTTAAAGGTAAAGTTAGCCGTAAATACGAGAAAACCGCAAAGAATGCTTACAGAGAACAACGGATTCCGGAACAGCGATAGTTGGATAAGCGGGTCTTGCCGCTTTCTTTCTACAATTAAAAACCAGATGAACGCCACCACCGCAACGATTAGCGAAAGGATAATTCCAGCATTGGCATAGCCAGTCTGCTGTCCGATCAGCAGCCCAGCGAATAAAGCTACAATAAATACTGCAAACAACGCACTGCCTGGCACGTCAATTCTGGCCTTAACTTTAATGAGATCACGAGGCAGCAGCTTCCAGCCCATAATAATTGCGATCACGCCAATCGGCACATTAACCCAGAAAATATATTCCCAGCCCAGCGTCGATACGATAATACCGCCCAGACTTGGTCCTGCAATGCTGCCCAGCGATACGAAGGTGCCGATGAGTCCAAGCGCCTTTCCTCTCTCTTTTGCAGGAAAAATATCAGTAACGATTCCTTGGCTGTTCGCCATTGTCATGGAAGCGCCCACCGCCTGCACGACTCTGGAAGCGATAAGAAACGGCAAAGACGCGCTAAAGCCGCATAATAGTGATCCAATAATAAAAATAACAGTACCGATTTTGAAAATCCGAATCTTCCCGACCATATCGCCCAACTTGCCAAAAAACAGAATGGCTGCGCATATTGCCATCAAATACGCCGTCGTAACCCATTCGATCTGAGCAATCGGCAACCCTAGCTCCTTGGACAAAACAGGCAATGCAATGTTGACGATACTCCCATCAAGCGTTGCCATAAAAGTAAACAGGTTCATCACGATAAGTATAATCCAGCGTCTGCCCTGGATCTCCTGATCTTCCTGATACGTACTTACATTAGTATTCAAGAAAATCCTCCTTTCCAGCATTCCAGTCTCAGCTTAGTTGCGCGCGCAACTAAATCGCCAACTTCAGTGTAAGCCATTTTAGTTGCATGCGCAACAACTTTACGATACGATAATAAAAAAGGAGGCTCCATTATGAAAAAAGAGCCGCTCGGCAAGCTCATCTCCTATGTTCATCGGCAAAACTCAAAAATTTTGACCAAGGCTTTGTCCCCTTACGGCATCGGCAGCGGCGGACAGCACAGTTTTCTCAAGACGATTCTTATATCGCCCGGAGTGACGCAGGACCAGCTCACCCAGCAATTGAAATTCGATAAAGCGACTACAGCGAGATCCGTCAAGCAATTGGAGCAATCCGGCTATATTGAACGGCGTCCCGACCCTAACGACAGACGCTCGCACCTGCTGTATCCGACACTGAAAGCCGAACAATTTCATCCCACTTTAAAAAAGATATTACAGCAAACGAATGAAAATTTAGCTTCCAACCTATCTTCAGACGAAGAGGAACAACTTATGCTCCTGCTGCAAAAGGTGAGTCGCCAATTAGCTGAAGATTAACGCTATCCTCCCCGCACAAATAGCTTAAACAGCAGGCTCCCGTCTAATACGAGGCAATTAATTTAGGGGACTGCGGGGTTGCATCTTGATCTTTCCTTTGATAAAATATAGAACGAACGTTCAGTATTATTATAACTCAAGCGATTTTTGAATCGGAGTGCTGTCAGATGAACAAAAAACAATTGCAAAGCGAGCAGACGAAAAAACGGGTGGCGGACGCCGCGCGGGCATTGTTTGTCAATAAAGGCTATAAAGCAACCTCAATTGAAGATATCGTAGAGGCGACGGGCAGCAGCAAAGGCAATATTTATTACCACTTCAAGAGCAAGGAAGGCCTCTTCCTCTATCTGCTGGATGAGTGGGAACGGGATTGGGAGCAAAGCTGGCTGCAGCGTGAATCGAAATACAGCACAACTGTCGAAAAGCTCTATGGTTTTGCGGAGCAGCTTGTTTTGGAAGACTTGAATCACCCGCTTACTAAAGCGGCGGATGAGTTTTTCAACAACAATGAGGAGAAAGCGAATGATGTAGAGGAACGAATCGACGAACTCGTCTCCGGACATCTTAAATTCAATCAGAAGCTCCTGCAGCAAGGCATCGACAGCGGTGAATTTAGAGACATCGACGTAGAAAAGCTTGCTGTTGTGCTGGAGGGCCTCATTCTCGGTCTTGGACAAATGCTGCGTAAAAAGAAGTCCGATGATGCTATCGCCATTTACAGAACAGCAATTGAGATGCTGCTGGTCGGTATCGTAAAACCCACCGTTTAAAAAATTTAGCCCATTAAACGGTTCTTTTTTTACAGTATTTTTACAAAACGAACGTTCAGTATTGTTAGATATTTGCTTATGAATTATTTCTGCACCGTATGAGGGTTTATACCCTCCAAAAGCTTGCAGTCCCGTACATCTTATGTAGAAATTTGGAGGCTTACATCCATGTCTTTATTGTTGAAAAACCGGGGAGCCATTCTGCTCCTCATGCTCAATATCTTTCTCGTCTTTACCGGTGTCGGGCTCGTGATTCCGATCATGCCGACCTATATGACCGAGCTTCACATTAGCGGCAGTCTTGTCGGCCTGCTTGTCGCTGCCTTTTCCGTAACGCAACTGCTGTTCTCCCCTCTTGCGGGAAGATTGTCCGATACGCTGGGACGTAAAAAATTGATCGTCGCGGGCATGCTTGTGTTCGCGTTATCTGAATGGCTATTCGGCGCTGTCAGCTCACCTTGGCTGCTATTCGTCTCCAGGATGCTTGGCGGTGTCGGCGCAGCACTCATTATGCCTTCCGTTATGGCCTACGCCGCAGATATGACAACTGTTGAAGAACGGGCAACCGGTATGGGCTTCATCAATGCTGCCATTACGACGGGCTTCATTATCGGTCCCGGCATCGGCGGCTATCTGGCTGAATTCGGCATGCGCGTGCCTTTCTACGCTGCAGCTGGAGCTGGCGTGTTCTCGGCAATCATTACAATTCTCGTTTTGCCGGAATCACTGGCCTCGAAAGCAAAGAAAAATAGCAGCCCGGAGGCCGCGAATCAGAATCAAACACCGGCTCGGGCAGCAGTCAAACAGCCGGGATTGTTGTCCCAATTGGCCAACTCTTACCGCGAGCCCTATTTTTTAAGTCTCATTATCGTCTTCGTCATGTCCTTTGGTCTGGCGAACTATGAAACGATCTTCGGTCTTTTTGTCGATCATAAATTCGCTTTTACGCCAAAAGACATCGCCTTTATCATTACGTTCGGCTCCATTGCTGGAGCTGTTGTCCAAGCGACTGTGTTTGGACGGATATTGAACCGCTTTGGCGAAAAGGCCGTCATCTCCTTCTGTCTGCTCATGGCAGGGGTATTCATTCTGTTGACGTTGTTCGTCCACACTTACCTGCTGATCGTAGCTGTAACGTTCATCGTCTTCTTGTCTATCGATATTTTACGTCCTGCTATCGGCACCCAAATGTCCAAGATGGCACAGGAGCAGCAAGGCTATGTAGCAGGCCTGAACTCGGCCTTCACCAGTCTTGGCAATATCGCGGGACCAATCGTCGCAGGTCTCCTGTTCGACGTGAATTTGAACTTCCCGTACATTTCAGCTGCAATCATTCTTGTTCTTTGCTTCTTCTTGTCGCTTAGAGCTGGCAAAGGCCGCCAGACCAAAACGATGAATTAATACGAATAAATGGCGGTGCCAGGGAAGTTATCCACCCGGTACCGCCATTTTTGTTGTATTCGTCCACTCATGATTGCGACAGTTAGTACTGTAATTACTTCGAACGTCTAGTGAACCTCTTATCCGGCCGCTGCCACACCTTCGTCCACAATTAATCCTCTCATTAGCCCAATGAACTCCACTTCAAAATGCAAAAGTGCAGTTTGATAAGCCCAAAAAGCCGCAAAACAGCTATCAAAATGTAAAAGTGCAGTTGAAATCAAGCAATTTCACCTTATCGAGGCTTTTTAGCCCAATCAGCCTGCACTTTTGCATTTTGATGCTAGAACTCGCCGAAAAAGCGGCTGACAACATGTACTTTTACATTTTGATGAGCAAATTCATACTCTTTACCCTCGTGCTTATCTTATATCCTATCCGAGCTTTATTTGATTTACGAGTCAGCCCAGCCTTGCCCCACTCATTCTCACTGTTACTGTTCAGGCATTCGCCGGAGCGAATAAGTAGTTCAATACTGCCGCAGCCTCCTCGGGTGAGCGATGAGCGTGCACGACTTCGTTAACATCGAATTTATTGCCGTCGGGATCATAGAACACAAAATTGATACCGCAGCTTCCGCGGTCCGTAAGCTCCTGAACATCAACGCCCCCCGTACGAAGACGATCGTATATATGCTCAATCTCCCTTACCTCAAACGTAAACCGGAACATTTCGTATCCCGACTTATCGCGGAACTGACTGTCAATATCGCCTTCCGTTTCCACCAGATGGAGCCACTGTCCGTCCGCGAGCTTCATAATAGCGTGATTTTCTTCCGGATTATAGGGCATCGCCCACTCCAGGCCAAAATGCCGCTGCCACCAATCCGCCGACTTCAGCGGATTTTTCACAGGCACATACACCGAGCAGACCGCCCTCATCGCATTTTTCCATCCATCCTTAGCAAGCTCCGTCACCGCAATCCTCTCCTTTTTCTCCGTTGTTCATAGCCTTACAGCTTAATAAACGCAGCAAGCGGCAAAAACCAAACAGAGCCTCCTTAATTAATTTACTTCGCGTGCGATCACGCTGAATTCATTGCCGTCGGGGTCGCGAAATAGAAATTGCAATCCCGTCCCTATGCGCTGCAGCCGGGAAAGACGGAGCCCCGTCTCGTTCACTCCGATATAGGCGCGGCAAATCGCCTCCGGGTCTCGCTTGCGGAAGGCCTCCACCAGCGCATCAATTCGTATCGAAGCACCTCCGTCAAACGTCTTCCGGGCATTCTTCTCCCGCTCCCGCTCCGGCTCCTGCAAGTCTGAATGCTGCTCCGCCAGCATCTTCAATCTGGCCCGTGCCCGCCCCAGCGTGACCTGCACGGTAGACTCCTTCATACGCACGTACGCAGCTGTTTCCTTAGCTGTAAAATCAAAAATATCCATCAACAGAAAAATTACTCCCATCCGGGGCGCAAGCCGTCCCGCGAGAAGTTCCAACAGCTCCAGCGTAGACAGCTCCGGATCCCTCTCCCCCTGAACTTCCTGATCCCCCTGCTGCACGAGCGGTAATGTCCGCAGCTTATTTTTTCGCTGCCGGTCGATCCAGGCATGCTTTATGACCCGGTATACATAAGCTTTCGTAATGATGCGCTGCGGCTCTTTCCGAATGGCCTCCGTCAGCTTCAGCCATGCCTCCTGCGACAAATCCTCGGCATCCCAGCGATTGCCTGCTATATTTGCGCTATATTTAGCTATCAGCGTTTTCCAGTCCATCCTTATCCATTCCACCCCATCCTTCCAATTCCTCCTTCCGCCACACCATCTCCCCCTTAACTTCTATATTGCATTTCTATTGATACAGTTGATACAATGTAAACAATTGCATTCAAATCCGTTCGATAGAAAGGAATTCCATGTCGACTTATCCTTATTTCCGTATTAAAGAAGATATTAAGAAAAGAATTTTAGAGGGAGAATGGCTTGGCGATACACGCCTGCCATCAAGCCGTGATTTCGCCGAGGCGTATAAATCCAGCGTCAATACGGTGGAGAAGGCCATCAAGGAGCTCTGCGAGGAAGGCATGCTGAGAAGGGACAAACGCCGGGGCACCTATATCGAGAATGGTGTCGTATCTCCAATGGGGCAAAGCCGCTCCGGGCTCATAGCCGCATCCGTCGTCGGCATCGACAACCCGCTCTGGGCTTCCGCGCTAAGAGGTATTCAGGATGTGCTGCAGCTGCGAGGCTTCCACTTGCTCAGCTATAGTGACGACCGTGACCTCGATAAGCTGGAATCACTGATCAAAGGCGCGGTTGCCAAACGGGTCGACGGCGTTATCCTCAGTCCCATCTACGATCATAATCACGAGGAACGTAACCAGCGGCTGTATGAATTGCTGAAGAACAACGGTATCAAAGTCATTTTCCTCGACCGCTATATGTATAACAGTGATATTCCGTTTGTCACCAGCGACAACGCCGCCGGCGCCTATCAGCTGACGAAGCTGCTCATCAACAAAGGGCATCGCCGCATTCTGTTCATTCGCAACTCCGATCTGAGCACGTTCAACGAACGTCTTCTCGGTGTGAAGCAAGCGTTTCTGGATTCCGGTATTGCATTTGATCCTGAGCTGGACGTGCTGCTGCCGACTCAATCCGAGAACTTCGCCGATGAATTCGAGACATACAGCTCCAAACTGGCTTCCCTCATCACCGAAAGCGGATGTACCGCGATTTTCTCGGCGAACGATCAGCTGGCAGAAGCGGCGATTGCCGCACTGGACAAGCTCAATTTGCGCATTCCTGAGCATATCTCGTTAGTTACCTATGATGCGCTCAACCTCAACCTGAAGCTTAAGCTCGACATTACTGGCGTCAATCAGCCCTTCTACGATATGGGGCGTACAGCTGCGCTTCAATTGATGAATTTGCTTGAAGGCAAGGAGCATCTGTCTGTGCTGGGCCAAATCTGCAAAGGCGAACTGAATCAAGGCAGCTCCATCGGCAAAGTGCCGCAAGCGGCCCTCAATTAACCTCATACCGCTAGTAACGAGAGAGACTGGATTTCGAATCCGGCCTCTCTTTTTTTGTATCATCTGTATCAATAAAGTTATATTATTAAATTTATTATTGACACAGAAACCATTCAGATTTATGATAAAGCTGTCAAATAACACAGAATTCCCGATATTGTATCATAACAATGATACAGAAAAGCATTAAAATCGTGAGCATCCCGCAGAACCCTGCCAAATGTCCGCGATTGCTGCTCCAATTGTAAGCGCTATCGTCCTATCTTCTTTCTTTCGGGCGAGGCCTGCAATATATTTTATGATCATTAAGGGGGTAACGCAGTGCAAAAGCGGTATAGCAAAGTGTTGATGATCTTATTGGTGTCCATTATGATGACAGCGCTTGCTGCAGGTTGCGGGAACGGGTCAAACAAAGGGAATGGCGGCAATTCATCTGAGCCATCGCAGACGAATGAGTCGAAAGGGGCTACAAGCTCCGGCAAAAAAGAGAAGCTCGTTTATTATGGATTTTCTGAATGGACAGCAGACCCGAATATCGCTCCCGTTCTGGAGGAGCTGAAAACAAAGTTTGCAGCTGAGAATCCAGGCTATGAAGTAGAGTTCCAAAGCGATCCTTGGGGAAGCTGGGAAACGAAATACAAAGTAATGTTCGCCAGCGGCAACGGGCCGGACGTATTCATCGTCAACAACCCTGACTTCCCGGCATTCGCCAATTCCGGCTATCTGCTAGATCTTGGCGCATCGCTCGGCGAAGACGCCTTCAAGGATTTCTTCCCTGGCATCTTGTCCATGTACGACTGGGGCGGCAAGCATATGGCGCTTCCGTACACGACGGATGCACGCGTTCTCTGGTATAACAAAGAAATATTCAAGCAAGCCGGACTTGATCCGGAAAAACCGCCAGCGACCTGGAGCGAGCTCAAGGAATACGCTGCAAAAATTACAGAAGCAACAGGCGGAAAAGTAGCAGGCTTCGGCATGGATCTTGGTCTGAAGGAATTCCCTTCCCAAAGCCTATTCACGGCATCCCCTGGCTCTATTATTGAAGTGAATGGCGGCGCTATTACACCAAACGTCAATACGCCGGAATTCAAAGGCTATCTGCAGCTGCTTGCCGATATGAAGCCTTCATACGAAGCCGATTATGCAACACTCGATCACCTGAAGCTGGGAACGTTGTTTGCTCAGAAAAAGGTAGCGATGGTCATTGCAGGCACTTGGATCACGGATCAGAATGCGGACCTGAAAGGCGCAGACTTCTACGGGCAAGCACTTGTTCCTAAGATGGATGCTAATGCACCGGACGGATCGTTCGGCGGCGGCTTCGGTATCGCTGTAGCAGCCAATACGAAGCATCCGGAAGCGGCTGCCAAGCTGGCTCAAATGCTGACCTCGGTCGACTTTAACGCCCGGACGATGACGGACGTGCCAGCCAACAACGCATCGCTTGCCGTATCCAAATTTGCGACAGATCCGGCCTATGCGATTTTCCAAGAACAAATTAAGTTCGCAAGACAATCACAGCCTAAAACGCTCTACTACAAAGAAATCGATTCGGCTGTCTACGACACCGTTACGAAAGTGCTCGTCGGAAACCAGCCTATCGACAAAGCTGTTGCCGACCTTGAGAACAAAATTAAAGAAATTGCAGCACAAAAATAAACGGATCGGGGCAGAGGCGTTCTATCGCCTCTCCCCTCTTCCTAAAGCCAGAAGCCAGGAGACATGCATATGACGACAAATAAGCGGCTGCTTCGCAAATTTGTTCCTTACCTTTATCTATTGCCTTCGCTGGCGGTTATCGTCAGCTTGTTGGCCTATCCCTTGTTCTACAATCTGTATGTCAGCCTTCACCGCTGGCAGTTAAGCAAGCCCGACAAGCCGTTCACCGGCTTTGCGAATTTCAAGGATATTCTCACCGACGATATATTCAAGCATGTTTTGCTAACGACGATTATATGGACGGTATGCGGCGTTATCATGCAGATGGCAGCTGGACTGCTCGCGGCTTTGTTCGTGGACGAGAGAAGGAGAAGCAAAGGCATTCTTCGCTCCGTACTCCTGTTGCCTTGGGTATTGCCAGGCGTCGTGACCGCTTTAATGTGGAGCTGGATGCTCCAGTCGGATATGGGGATCGTGAACGATATTCTCCGCTACCTGCATCTGATTGATAAAGATATCTCATGGCTGGGGCCGGATATGGCGCTTAGAACTCTAATATTCGTCAACACTTGGAAGGCTTTCCCGTTCTGGTTCCTGATGCTGCTTGCCGCGCTTCAGGACATTCCGGACGACCAGCTTGAGGCGGCCCGGATCGACGGCGCCCGCTGGTTCAGCATCGTCCGCTACATTAAGGTGCCTCATCTGACACCTATTATCGGAGCGACAGGCGTCATTACGACGATCTGGACGCTGAATTATTTTGACCTGATCTGGGTGACAACGAAAGGCGGCCCGATGGATGTGACCTCTACCCTTCCCATCTATACCTACCGGCTCGCTTTCGAGTTTTTTGACTTCGGCAAATCCTCAGCAATGGCGCTGATCAGCTTGGTCATTATCGGCATCATCTGCTCGCCGTATATGCGGGCCATGCTGAGATCGGTTAAGGAGTGAGCATCATGAAAGCCTTAAAGAACATATGGAATGCTGCAATTATCGCCTTCATAATGACAGTCATCTTATTTCCGCTATATTGGCTATTCGTAACTTCGGTGAAAAAGTCGGATGAAATCTTTCGTGATCCCGCAACCCTGATTCCGAATATTTTCACCTTTGAGCATTACAAAGCCGTGTTCCAAGGTTCGGCAATTCCGACCTATTTTCTCAACTCCGTCATAAACACAGCTGGAACCGTACTCATCGTGCTTGTCATCCCCAGCTTTGCTGCCTACAGCATGACCCGTTACGCGTTTAAGGGAAAGCTGGTCTATTTCACCGTTATTTTATTCGCGCAAATTATGCCGCTCACGACGCTGATCGTGCCGCTGTATGTCATGTGGGGCAAGCTGAACATGCTGAACACGCATGCCAGCATTATACTGACCAACTGCGCGATTTTGCTGCCGATGGCCATCTGGCTGTTGACCGGCTATTTCAAAAACGTGCCGAAAGACATCGACGAAGCGGCCAAAATCGATGGCTCCTCCTCGCTGGGCATCCTGTTCCGCATGGTACTGCCGCTGGCCCGCTCCGGCCTCGTAGCCGTAGGCTTGACCGTCTGCATTACCGCTTGGCAGGAAATGATGATCGCGATGACCTTTATCAATTCCGATCAGATGCGCACCCTGCCTGCGGGCATCAACACCTTCATTACGAAATCGGGCATCCAATGGGGTCCTCTGAATGCAGCCGGCATTGTCACAACTTTACCTGTCCTGATCGTATTCGTCGTATTCCAGAAAGCGCTCGTTAAAGGCCTTACCGCCGGCGCAACCAAAGGCTAGCCCATTCTTTCTTCGACTATCATACCTGCCCATCAGGTTTCCGGAGGCGTTCATCTTGTACCATAAAGAGAGATTATTTCATATTGAGAAATGGATGAGGGAAAAAGAGAATTTGCTGTACCGCCCTCTTGGCCCTGTCGACTTCACCTATTCATCATCGGACAACTGGCTTTCTGTTGAGGAAGCCGGCTCGCTTCCTTATGAAAGGATTCAGCCTCGGACGGAGTGGGGGAAAACCTGGCAGTACGGCTGGTTTAAAGCTGCCGTTGTGCTGCCGCCGGAAGCTGCGGGCAAGCGGGTCGAGCTCCAGCTGAATCTGGGCTCCGAGACTACCGTCTACGTTAATGGCAAGCTCGCCGGAGCGATCGATCTCCAGCATAAGACCATTACATTAGCGAGAGAGGCTGTCCCTGGCGATACGTTCGAGATCGTTGCGGAAGCCTATGCCGGACATGACCGGGAGCTGCCGGTATACCAGCAGTCCCGCATCGCTGAGCTTAACGAGGAGCTGTACCAGTTTTTCATCGATTTAGAGGTGCTCTATCAGCTTCGAATCGGTATCGGCTCCGCGCCGCTGCGGGCAAGCGAAATCGACAGCGCCTTCGACCGGCTCATTACTGAGCTGGACTGGAACGGGACCGGTGACGAGCTGGAAGCAACAGCCCGTCATGGCCGGGCATTGCTGCAGCCGCTGCTGGCATGCGTCAATGGATCGACAGCGCCTAAGCTGTTCATGATGGGGCAATCCCATCTGGATATCGCCTGGCTCTGGCCGATTGAGGAGACGAAGCGGAAGATCGCCCGTACGTTATCCAACCAGTTGGCGCTGCTGGAGGAATATCCGGAATACAAATATGTGCAAAGCCAGCCGTATTTGACCCATTTGACCAAAGAGCTGTATCCCGAATTGTATGAGCGGATCAAGCGCTACGTTGCCGAAGGCCGCATCATCATGGAGGGCGGCATGTGGGTAGAGCCTGACGCCAACATTACGAGCGGTGAAAGCTTCATTCGCCAGTTTCTCTACGGCAAAGCCTTCCTCCAAGAGGAATTTGGCGTCGACAGCAGGATGCTGTGGCTGCCCGACGTATTCGGCTACTCCGGCAATCTCCCGCAAATTATGCAGAAATGCGGCATCGACTACTTCGCTTCCGTCAAGATGTTCCAGACCTACGATAACGTCGTGGACACCTTCCCTCATAACACGTTTACTTGGGAAGGCATCGACGGCTCGTCTGTACCCGTTCATTTGCTGGATTACGGTCCCTATCCGAATCCGGCGGACGTTAGCTACGCCCTGTTCCAATGGAATGAGCGGGTGCAGAAATACGGCGTTTCGACCCGTCTCGTGCAGTTCGGCTACGGGGATGGCGGAGGCGGCGCAAACCGCAATGACCTAGAGTATTTAAGACGAATGAAGGATTTGGAAGGTGTGCCGCGCACGGCGATCAGCTCGCCGATCGATTACTTCGAGGATTTGGAGCAGCGCGGCATGCCGGCTAACCGCTACGTTGGGGAACTCTACTATTCCGCGCATCGCGGTACGTTCACTGCCCAGGCGAAAATGAAAAAGGGCAACCGCGCTGCGGAAGCTGCTCTAAAAGAAGCCGAGCATCTCAGCACGCTCGCCGCTCTCTCAGGCCGCTCGCCTTATCCGAAGGCTAAGCTTGATGCAGTATGGAAAGAGCTTCTGCTGCTTCAATTCCATGATATTTTGCCAGGCACATCCATTCGCCGGGTGCATGAGGAAGCTGAGAAAGCCTATGAAGCTTTGCTTGCATCGATCGCTGTGCTCAGCCGTACCGCGGCGCAGGCCATTGTCGGGGCTGGAGAAGCTGACGAAGGCCATCGCGCTGCTGAGGGCGTAACGTTATTCAATGTGCTTCCATGGGATCGCACGACAATAACGGAACTGCCTGAAGGCTTCTCTGGCGCTACAGATAGTCTGGGCCGCACGCTCCCTGTTCAAAGCGATGGCGGGAAGCTGTACGTGCGGGCAGAGCTTCCGGCAAGCGGCTATATTTCACTAGAGTCTACCGTTTCCCCGGGAGCAGAGGATAGCCATGTACATGCTGCTAACGACCGGTTGGAGAACAGCCTGCTGCTCGTTAAATTCAATGAGCGCGGGGAAATCATTCGTATTTGGGACAAAGAGAGCCAGTCCGAATGGACGCATGGCCCAAGCAACCAGTTCCGCATGTTCCGCGACCAAACGTCGAGCTTCGATGCTTGGGAGCTGGACCGCCGGTATAGAGACGCCGAGATGGAGCTACCCGAGCCGGCTCGCATCACGGTAACGGGCAACGGGCCGCTGTTCGCTGAAATCCGGATTGAGCGCAAGCTGAATGATTCTACACTTATTCAGACCGTTCGACTGAACGCAGACAGCCGCCGCGTCGACTTCCATACTTCGATTGACTGGAAGGAAAGCCACAAGCTGCTGAAGGTCGGCTTTGACGTTAATCTGCATACGACAGAAGCGCTGCATGAAATTCAATTCGGGCATGTCAAACGTCCGAACCACTTTTCAAGGCCGCATGACGCCGATCGTTATGAGGTAAGCCAGCACCGCTGGTCCGCTTTTGTTGAAGGAAACCGCTGCTTCGCCCTGCTTAACGATTGTAAATACGGTATTAATACGTTTGGAAAAGAAATGAATCTGACGCTGCTTCGTTCCCCTAGCTACCCGGATGAGCGCGCGGATCAAGGCTTGCATGTCTTCACCTACTCGTTCCATGTATGGAATGAAGGCTTCGTCAGCAATCCTGTGATCAGGGAGGCAGCGGAGCTTAACACGCCGGTGCTTGCAATGCCAGGCGGCTCCGCTGCATTCCGCGGACTGGTGCTGGCCGGGCAGGCCAACATTATGGTTGATACGGTCAAAATGGCCGAGGACGGCTCAGGCGCAATTATCGCCCGCCTCTACGAGAGCAAAGGCATGTCAGTCAGCAGCTCCATTTCCACAAGCTTCAGCTTCACCGACATTCGGGAAACCGATATGCTGGAGCTGAACGGTTTAGAGAGCGATGCTGAGGGCGGCGTTAAGCTGCTTTCCTTCGATGCTTCTGCCAACGAAGCATCACTGCAATTCACGCCATTCGAAGTAAAGACAATCCGAATTATGCCCGCATAAGAATTGAAAAGACCGCAGTTTCGGCAGGTGTCCTGCCAAAACTACGGTCTTTTTGTTCACTCTATTCAGCTGATAATTCCAGCCATTCGCCATCCTCAGGTATAAGAACCTGATTCAGCAGACCTTCCGACTCCAATTCTTTCCGCAAACCCGCTCTCGTCGTATAACAATGGTTAATCGCGTCCATATGGGCAGCAACAACTTTCGTATAAGGCGCATGGCGGCAGACGCTGGCGACATCAGCTGCGTCCATTATGATAGGATCGCCTTCGACAAATCGGGCGCCCCCGGCATTCACAACCGTTATATCGGGGTGATAGCCGTCAAGGGCATCCTCCACTTCGCTGCACCAGATCGTATCTCCCGCAATATAAATGGAAGGCTCACCTTCCGCCTGCAGCAGAAAGCCGGACACGGGCCCCAGCATTTTACCAATATCGCCTGTGCCGTGCTGCCCCCCGAAGCGTCTGATGGCTATCCCCTGAAAGCTTGCCGTATCCACAATTGGCGTCACATTGCCGAAGCCGGATTCAGCAATCGCTCCTTCATCTCCCGGCTGGCATAAAATCGGAGTCGTATGCGGAATCGCTTTTCTGGCAGCCTCATCCCAATGATCATTGTGCAGATGGGTCACAAACACCGCATCCGGCAAAACATCAGTTTCATAAGCCGCTGGAAGCGGCACCAGCGGATTTCGCCGGTCATTTGCCGTATTGATAATAGGCGGACTTGATCCCGCCTCCGACAGCATCGGATCGATCAGCAGCTCAACTCCTGCATATTGCAGCCTTAACGTAGCGTTGCGGATTAATTGCAGCTTCATCGTACTACACCTCTTCATCTATAATTAGTCATTTCATTGATTATCGTTCTGCTATCATTATAAAATAAGAGGCGACACGGCTTACATAACCTCATGAAACGATTAGCCGTTTATGACTTTCACCTTGAAAGGAATTCAAGTATGTCAAGCCATGAAAACATAGATGAAGTTGATCTTCGCATTTTGAACAGCCTGCTGGAGGATGCTACTCAGTCCCATAAAGCAATCGGCGAGCTGGTGCATTTAACAGGGCAGGCGGTTGGAGCCCGTATCCGCAAGCTTCAGGATTTGGGTGTCATTGAAGGCTATACGCTGAGGTGGAATCCCGAAAAGCTCGGTCTTACGATCTCTGCGTTTATTATCGTATTTCTGCAATCACCTGAAGCCCACCAATCGCTGCAAAAATATATCCAGCGAACCGAATGGATTACAGAAGCGCATCGCGTCAGCGGTGAGGGCTGCTATTGGCTCCGTGCGCAGGCCGCTTCAACAGAAGCCTTAACCGTCTTTTTGGACGAGCTGCTGCAATACGGCAACTATAAAATCAGCATTTCCATCGACCGTTTGAAATAGATGAATTTTGCTGCCCTGAACAACAAAGAGAGGTTGTCCCGAAATTTATAGGGGGACACCTCTCTTTTTCTGAATCATCCGCTGAAGTGGCTCTCCGAGCCGAGCAGGAAGCTGATCAAAATGCAATTGTACATGTTGATATGCCTCTAAAGGCCTCAAATCGCTGTCAAAATGCGAAAATACATTTGAAATCCGCTATTTTCGCCTTTAAGAGGCTATTTGGGCCAATCAACCTGCACTTTTGCATGTTGATGCGATAAATCGCCGATAAACCGGCCAACAAACTGCAGATTTACATTTTGATTCGTGGTTCAACGAATTCGCACAGCTCCAACAAACGTTTCGACGTTAACACCACTTACTTCTCAGCATCCAGCCAGGAGGCACACTGCGCTCAGCTTCCAGCGCAAGGTGCAGCTTTACATGACAGAGGTGGTAGATCTCACAAGAACTGCATGCATCATATACGCAAGAGTGCCAGTAACGAAACCCTTAAGCCCCCGCTTAATCCCTTAAGGCACCTTCACCACAAACGGCACAGTGAATACTTTACCGTCCTGCTGAAATTGACCCCATATTTTATACACGCCGCTATGAGGGAATGTCGTCATAAAAGACGCATCCGGTCCTGTCGACCGCTCTTCCGTCGGATGAACGTGCAAATACTGCTCCGCATCCTCACTTAGAATAACGACATGCCCTACCGCGCCCAAGTAAGGCTGCAGATTCGATATCGGCTCCTTCGTGCTGGCATCGGCGATGTGGAAGTTCAAGCTCAGCTCCATATTGGCCATCAAATGGTCCATAGAAAGCGTAACCTGCTTGCCGTCCACTGTCTTGACCAGCTGTTCATCCGGTTCGACCGGTTTCAGCGCAGGCGCATTGCCTTGCACAGTCATCCATTCGCTCCGGTTAAGCGCACTGCCTCCTTCAAGCTTGAAGTCGGCAATCCATTTGTATTCCCCGGCGGCAGGCAGGCTCGTCGTTATCGTAAACTGGCCTCCGCCTTCATAATCCGGGTGGATATGGCTAAAGTAGGATAAATCCTTGTTAACGATAATCAGATGCATTTTTTTCTCATGCACCGTATCAAATGCATCATAGGGCTCGCCATCCGGTGCCTGAATCCGGATCTTGACGACAAATTCCTCATTTGGCTTAACTGAATCATTCGAGTAGGAGAACAGAGCTTGAACGTTGGAGCTGACCCCCTCTTCCGCACCGCCGTTTTCCTCATGTCCTTCATGCTGGCTGCTGCTCTCGCTATTGCCGCTGCCATGGCCTGTACTATGATTCATTGCGGGCTCTTCGGATTTGCCGCCAGATTGCCCGCATCCTGCAACTAGCAGAACGGCCGCCAGCATCGTTGTGAACAGTATTCGTTTCATAATGTCCTCCTCGCCATTTCTCTGCATCAGCTTCGCCTTGCAAGCCCTAATCTATTCCTTACCTTCTTACCCGTTGCAGCCTCAAAGCGTTCAATACCACGGATACGGAACTGAGTGCCATAGCTGCTCCAGCTACCCATGGTGCCAGCAGGCCAATCGCCGCAATCGGAATGCCCAGCGTATTATAACCAAGCGCCCAGAACAGGTTCTGCTTAATGTTGGCCATCGTTTTCCGGCTCATGTAGATCGCATCGGCAATGCCTGTAAGCTCGCCCCGCATTAACGTAACGTCTGCCGCTTCCATCGCAATGTCCGTACCGGTTCCAATTGCAATGCCGACATCTGCCGTTGCCAGAGCGGGAGCATCGTTAATGCCGTCTCCAACCATAGCCACTTTCTTGCCTTGCGCCTGAAGCCGTTTCACTTCATTGGCCTTGCCCTCCGGCAGCACTTCAGCCAGCGTATGCTCGATGCCGACCTGACGGGCGATCGCTTCTGCCGTCCGCTTATTGTCGCCGGTCATCATAATGACTTCGATGCCCATCTGCTTCAGCTTCGCAATAGCTTCCTTCGATGATTCTTTCACCGTATCCGCTACAGCTACTATCCCTGCATAACGGCCGTTAATAGCCGCCAGCATTGCGGTTTTCCCCTCAGACTCCAGCCGTTCCATACGCTCGCCAGCGCTTCCGAAGTCGATCCCCTCCCGCTGCATCAGTCTGCGCGTTCCTACCAGCACCTTCGCTCCACCGGCCGCAACAGCTTGAATGCCATAGCCCGGAATAGCTTCAAATTGCTCGATAGATGGCAATACAATGCCTTTTGCCACTATACCTGCAACGATCGCTTCCGCCAGCGGATGCTCGGACTGCTTCTCAGCTGCACCGATTAAACCAAGCGCCTGAGCCTCATCCATACCCTCGATGAATACGTCCGTCAGCTCCGGTTTGCCTTTCGTAACGGTACCCGTTTTATCGACGACAACCGTCTCCACTTTCTCCATCGCTTCGAGATGCTCTCCGCCCTTGAACAAAATGCCAAACTCCGCGGAACGGCCCGAGCCGGCCATAATCGACGTTGGCGTCGCCAGCCCCAGTGCACATGGACAAGCGATAACGAGTACGGCGATCGCTTTCTCAAGCGCGCCTGCAAACTCACCCGGTTCGATAAGCAAGAACCAGATGAAGAAAGTAAGAAGCGCGATGCCGACCACAATCGGGACGAAAATGCCGGAAATTTTATCCGCAACACGCTGAATTTCCGCCTTGGAGCCCTGCGCCTCCTCGACAACTTTAATAATTTGCGCGAGCGCTGTTTCTTTCCCGATACGGGTTGCTTTTACAGTAAGACGGCCGTTTTTGTTAACGGTTGCGCCAATTACGGTATCTCCGGCTTGTTTCTCAACCGGCAGGCTTTCCCCCGTAAGCATCGACTCGTCCACGGCCGAGGCCCCTTCAACAACCTCGCCGTCAACCGGAATTTTCTCGCCCGGCTTCACTAACACGAAATCGCCGACGAGCACGTTCTCGACCGGTAAAACCAGCTCTTGCCCGTCACGAATGACAACCGCTGTCTTCGCTTGAAGCCCCATCAGCTTCTTAATGGCTTCCGACGTCCGGCCTTTGGCCAATACCTCGAACAGCTTGCCTAAGATGATTAACGTAATGAGAACTGCGCTTGTTTCGTAGTAGAGACTAGGGGCCCCGACGCCATGCCCATGCGCCGCTTCTGCATTCGCTGCACTCCATTGAAACGTTAGATACAGGCTGTAAAAGTAAGCTGCCGACGTTCCCAGCGCGACCAATACGTCCATATTCGCACTCTTATTGCGCAGCGCTTTGTACGCTCCGGTGTAAAAATGTCCGCCGATGACGAATTGTACAGGTGTTGCCAGCGCCAGCTGCACCCACGGGTTCATCAGAAAATCAGGCAAGTAAATCCAGGATGTGAACGAAAAATGGCTCACCATCGCCCACAATAACGGGAAGGACAGGATCGCCGATACGAGCAGCTGCAGCTTTTTGCTCCGCAGCTCTTGCTGTTTCTTCTCCTCGCCCGATTTGCCCTCTTCCTTCACGACTGCTTGATAGCCAAGCTGCACAACCTTATCGGTCATCGCCTGTTCGTTCACTTCCGATGCATTGTATTCCACATGTGCTGTCTCCATGGCAAAATTGACGGTAGCCTTCGTTACGCCGGGCAGCTTATTTAAGCCCTTTTCGATACGATTGGCGCAAGCTGCGCAAGTCATCCCGCTAATGTCCAACGTAGTCTGTTCCTGTCTGGTTTCCAACGCAATCACCTCTTTTCCCGCATACCCTCAGGGGGTATATTTGATTCAAAAAAAATATGCTGCTTATTTAAATGCATCCTTATAGTTCTAAAAAAGAGCCGCAAGCGCGGCTCGGGGTTAACCGACTACGTCGTAGCCTTGATCTTCGATAGCCGCTTTAATGGTATCCAGCGTAACCTTGGACTCATCGTATTCGACTGCAACCGAACCTGCGGACAAATTGACTTTACCGGCAGCGCCAAGCTTCTGAACGGCACCTTCCACCGAATTTACGCAATGATTGCAGGACATACCTTGTACTTTCAAATTTGCTGTTGTCATGTTTAATAGCCTCCCATTATTTAATTAGTTTATTCATCGTGACCATAAGCTCTCGAATCACGTCATTGTCGCCCTCTTGTATCCGTTCGATTACACAGCTATTCAAATGGTTCTCCAGAAGCAGCTTTCCTACACTGTTTAGCGCCGATTGTATGGCAGCGATTTGATTAAGAACATCGTCACAATACGTATCCTTCTCGATCATTCCCTTAACACCGCGAATTTGCCCCTCGATCCGGTTCAGCCTGGAAACCATATTGCTCTTCGTTTTATCCGAATGGTGGCTCTTTCGCTCAGAGCCTGTATGGCAGCTTGCTTGTTCTATCGTCCCAACCTGTTCATCAAGCTCATGATGTGCCATTTGCGTAACCTCCTTTCGAAAATAAATATACCATACCCCCCCGGGGTATATCAAGCGTTTTTATTTCTTTTTTAGCCTATTTATTTATAAGCTCGGTTAGGATTCCAGCAGGTTGACCCGTTCCCGGGTTTCATTCTTTTTGTACTGCGTTGGCGATTCCCCCATCGTACGGGTGAACAGAATCGTAAAATAATTCGCATTCTCATAGCCTAAAAAACTGGCGATCTCCGCCACCTTCATCTCGGTGTTGACGAGCAGGCGCTTCGCTTCTCCCATACGGCGATACAGCATGTAGTTGATAGGCGAATCATTGTATTTATGTTTGAACACATGCGAAAGATAATAAGCGTTCATGTGAAAATGGTCGGCAATATCTTTCAATTGCACATGTCTCAAATAGTTCAAATCGAGGTATTCCTTAATCTGAACCGCCAGAGAATCGGGATCGCGCTCCTTAACGGCCGTCTGATCCACTTGAACGAGACGTTGAATCCAAGTAATAAGCGTAATTAGCAGGCTTTGTAAAACGATGCTATGGCCGCGTTCCTGCTGCGACGATTCTTCGTGCATCGATGCGAAAATCATGCTGATTTTCCCCGCATATTCTCTGGTCTTAATATACGGCGAGGCATTTCGAGGGATGAGATCATGCTCGCATATGCCTTCAATATTGGGATTGGCAACGCCACAATAATAGAGAGTGAGGGGGCAAATCGGCGAGGAACATTCCTCATGAAGAACGCCCTGATTGTAAATAAGCAGATCGCCCTGCTGGACGGCATACGGCTGCCCATCGATTTTGATGACGCCTTCGCCCTCAGCAATATACACCATCTCGCTAAGCTCTTTATGCTGATGGCTTGGGAAGCTCCATTTCGGATTTCCGCTGATTTTGCCAATATAGACTAATGTAGGGGATACTGCTGCCATTGTCGCTGCTCCTTGCACCGCATTCGTTATTGCTCCCATTAAAACGCAACCACCGCCAAAAAGCAATATGTATCATATTTTCTTTCGATGAAGCCAAGATCCTTTATTGTTTTGGCGGACCATTGCTTTTATGATTAGCTTACGTTTTTTCAAAACGAATATTCAGAATGCAGCTCTTCAACGGGCTGTAAATTCGTCACATAAAAGGAGAGTTTCTAACGATGGCAGCAATAAATTCGCCCTTTACGTTGAAGGGCCTGACGCTCAAAAACCGGATTGTTATGCCTCCCATGTGCCAATATTCGGTGTCTGCTAAAGACGGCATCCCAACGGATTGGCATTTCGTTCATTACGTATCCCGCGCAGTTGGCGGAGCCGGGCTCATCATTGTGGAAATGACCGATGTCGAGCCGGACGGCCGAATTACGGACAAGGACCTCGGCTTGTGGTCCGATGCTCATATTCCTGCTTTTAAACGAATCGTGGATGAGGTTCATAAATATGGAGCCAAAATCGGCGTTCAGATCGCTCATGCCGGTCGCAAAGCTGAGGACGCGGCACAGCCTGTCGGAGCTTCCGACGTTCCGGTTCAAGGCGAGAACCGTAAAGCGCCTAGAGCGCTGAGCACGGATGAAGTAAAAGCAATGGTCGTTAAATACAAAGAAGCCGCAAGACGCGCAGTCGAAGCTGGCTTCGATACCATTGAGCTTCACGGTGCGCACGGCTATCTGATCCACCAATTCCAATCTCCGGGCATTAACAGCCGCACCGATGAATATGGTCAAAATTATGCTCTTTTCGGTGTGGAAGTGATTGAAGCGGTTCGCAGCGTGATGCCTGCTGATATGCCGCTCATCTTGCGTATCTCGGCCATTGAATATATGGACGGCGGTTATGATCTTGAGCATTCCATTGCGGTTGCCAAGCAATACCGGGACGCGGGCGTCGATATGTTCCATGTATCGACTGGCGGCGAGGCGCCTCCCGGAGCGCGAAAACCAGGATTCCACCCTGGTTACCAAGTTCCTTTTGCCCGTGCATATCGGAAAGAGCTAGGCGTTCCCGTTATTGCCGTAGGCAATCTGGACAATCCGTCGCTGGCAGAGGCTACTTTGTCCAATGAAGATGCCGATCTCGTTGCGGTAGGACGCGGTATGCTCCGCGATCCGTATTGGGCGCTCCATGCGATTCAGCAAATCGCCGGGGCTGGTGAGCCTCCCGTTCAGTATGAGCGGGCATTTAGATAAACAAAATGTATAAGAGGGTGTCCTGCGGCAGCTGTTCTTGCCGAGGGACACCCTCTTTTTTGGGGAGGAGTCTGTGTCTGTTTTACGTATTATTTTTTCGCCAGCTTCGCCATGTCCTTGCTCTCCATAATAGCCGACGGGTAGCCTTTCGTTACGCTGTGGATCATCGCGAGCCCTATTTCTTCAAGTGTAATTGTGTATTGAGGCATAACGCGCCTAACTATAGGATAAAGCCAAGTGATCGCAGCGTAGAAGCGATGGGCGTTATGCAGCCCTTTTGTCGGATGGATGTAAGCTGGCCGGAACATATAGGCTCCTTTGAAAGGAAGACGGAGCAGTGCGTTTTCAGTCCTTCCTTTTATCCTCGCCCACATGCTCCTGCCCTGCTCGGTCGAATCCGCCCCGCTTGCGGACACATAACAGAATACCATGCCCGGATTGCGGTCAGCAAGAATCTCCGCCATATGGAGCGTCAGATCGTAAGTGACTTTGCTGTATGACTGCTCGTTCATGCCAACCGACGAGACGCCTAGGCAAAAGAAGCAAGCGTCGTAGGGGGCAAGCTGATCCGCGATGGACGATAAATCCAGAAAATCAGCATGGGTGATTTCTTTTAGCTTAGGATGGATGGTCCCGCTCGGTTTGCGGCCGATGACCAGCACCTCCTGCACTTCGGAAGAGCGCAAACATTCATGCAGCACGCCCTCCCCAACCATGCCTGTTGCTCCTGTAAGGATGATTTTCATTCTTTCAACCTCTCCTTCTCATTTATTAATAATCGAATAATCATTTATAAAAGAGTGGATAAAGCCGCACATCAGGCTTTAATCGCATCCCAGCTCATTCCAATGACTTGCTGCAAACTCGTCTCTGTCACTTCCATTTGATCTTTAAATTGTGCGTGAGCCAACTGAGTAATCGGAAAATAACAATAAGTAAGCAAGAAAGTAGTCTCTACGGCCTTCAACTCACCATTATGCTTCCCTCTTTCAATAAAATCGAACAAAGGGGCAAACATCGGCATCGTATCCTCAACGCAAAGCTTTTGCATCAGCGGCGAGGTCATAAATTGCTCGAGGAACATAAAGTAGTCCTTGTTCTCCATAATAAAGCCCAAGGAATTGCGCATGAATAGCTCGCAAGCAGCCTTGACGCTCAGGTCGTCATGAACGCCTTGCATAAGCCGTCTGCTCATCGTCTCCTTCACCTTCAGGTAAAGCTTGACCAGCATATCCTCCTTATTCTCAAAATAAACGTAGATTGTCGCCGCGGACACGCTCGCCCGCTTGGCAATTTTGGACATCGAAATGTCCGAAAACCCGATTTCATTAAGCAACTGTATCGTTGCGTGGAAAATAGCTTCGCTTTTATTTTCGTCCTTATGTCTCATGCGCCTATAATAAACATTCATTCGTTTAAAGTCAATGAGGAGGGATTGTCAGCTTGGTTCATGTTGGCTGCTTCCTGTTACTGCCCCACCATCTGCGCCGCAGAGCGAAGTAGATTCTTTATTGCTGCTCAGACTGGGGCATAGCGAACCTGCCTTCGTTATTTAGCGAACCTGCTTCGCTGCTGCTCCTCAGGCTGGGGCATAGCGAACCTGCCTTCGCTATTTAGCGAATCAGCTTCGCTCCAGTGTCCCTCCCGGCTGCCGAGCGAACCAGATTCGCTTTTTTACGAACCTAACTTCGCTATTCGGAAGTAGTTTCGTAGGCCAGTGGACTTCAGCGAACCTATTTTCGCTTTCCGTGAACCTTGGTTCTCCATTTGCGAAATTTAGTTCGCTATTTGCTCATAGTCCCACATCTGGACCACTCACAGCGAACTTGGCTTCGTTATTTAACGAACCTGCTTCGCTGCCGCTCCTCAGACTGGGACATAGCGAACCTGCCTTCGTTATTTAGCGAATCAGATTCGCTCCAGTGTCCCTCCCGGCTGCCGAGCGAACCAGATTCGCTTTTTTACGAACCTAACTTCACTATTCGCAAGTAGTTTCATAGGCCAGCGGACTCCAGCGAACTTATTTTCGCTTTCCGTGAACCTTGGTTCTCCATTTGCGAAATTTAGTTCGCTGGACGCTCTTTGCTTCACACCCTGACGCCGCAGAGCGAACTTGGCTTCGTTATTTAGCGAACCCGCTTCGCTCCAGTGTCCCTCCTCGCTGCCAAGCGAACCAGATTCGCTTTTTTACGAACCTAACTTCGCTATTCGCAAGTAGTGTCGTAGGCCAGCGGACTCCAGCGAACCTATTTTCGCTTTCCGTGAACCTTGGTTCTCCATTTGCGAAATTTAGTTCGCTATTTGCTCATAGTCCCACATCTGGGCGACTCAGAGCGAACTTGGCTTCGTTATTTAACGAACCTGCTTCGCTGTTGACCCTCAGACTGGGACATAGGGAACCTGCCTTCGTTAGTTAGTTACCCCTGATAAATTCAGTTTTGTTCAGGTTAAGTCTACGAGGGACAGCGATTTATTAAAACAGAACTGTCGGATGTGTATTTTTCTGAGCTTATTTGCTCATGAGGGCGGCTCTTCTGAGGTTATGAACCCATATTCCA
>NZ_CBVJ010000098.1 GCF_000513275.1 Paenibacillus gorillae
GTTAGCGAATTTGCCTCACTGATGTGCCCCAGACTGAGGTACAGCGAACTTGGCTTCGCTATTTAGCGAACCCGCTTCGCTGTATAGCACCAGCACCTTACTTCCAACTCGCCATACTAGCGTGTAGAAACAAGCTAGGTTCGCTATTAACGAACCCAGCTTCTCATAAACTCACACTCCACCACGCAATGCTAGGCTAGACAAGCCCAGCATTGCTACCCTCCCGCCATTTCACTTACCTCTGCAGTTGCTCCAGTGCTGCTCGATACTTTTCCAGACGCTGGAGGTCTTCCGCAGATGGTTCCTTAATTCTGGACAGATCCATATTTTCTTGGATATCGGCAACCTTCACCATCCTAGCGATAGGATTGGCAGCGGCGCGAGCAACAAAGGAAGCATAGCTCTCACCCTCCTGCTTGGTAAGTCCCTGCACCGCCTCCACAATTTCTGCGGAAAAACCCAACTGGCGCAACTGCTCGAACGTCACATTACTGTCTTCAACGACGTCATGCAACACAGCTGCTATTTTCTCCTCCATCGTACTCACTCGGTTCATGACCGCGAGCGGATGCAAAATATAAGGCATACCGCCTTTGTCGGTTTGCCCTTTATGCGCCTGCAATGCAACGGAAATCGCTGTTTCAATATTCATCTTAACGATCAGCTCCTGCCCGAAATTACAATTCAATTAAAGCTAAAAGTTAGATATAGGCCATTGGTCCACAGTCATCGTTTTCGTAAAAGGAAGACCCATATAGTTGTACCTGATTGTTATTTGTTCAATTTTGTCTTCCGATTTGATCCGGATTCCATAGCCTATTGGGGTATCGGTTCTTCCCTTATATTTCTGAACCTCTTCCACGCTCAGCTTCGGGTGGATTTTCATCGCATCCATCGCAACGAATTTGATATTCGGATCCTCGTTCAGTCCGCTCCCTGCGACCGAATGCAGCGTATAGCTCACTATCAGCTGCACGTCTTGAGCAGGCCTCCATTTTCCGTTTACAGCCACTTCAGTCAGCTTAATATCCAAAAATCCATGATTAACCAATCCGATGATCAATGTCTGGCTGTCTGCAATCGTAGTTATGCCATCCGCTTTAAGCGGCCTTTGAGCAGCTGCAAAAAAGCCCAAGAACACGATGAGTACCACAAGACCAGCAATCGCGATCCACTTGCCCCTTTTCCTCAGCGTCCTCACCTCTCCGTCTTCCGCCTCTACTAAGCATCTAGCCAGCGTACTTCACTAATACCCGCTTCCAGTCTCCCCACGCCGTTAAATAGTTCGGCAAATCTTCCGGATGATGCCGCAGGCAAATGCCGATTCTGCAATAAAGCTGAAAAGCGACTTCTTCTATTAACTGCACGCGCTCCGCTCCGCCCCTCTCCAGCAGATCGTATGCCGCAAATAGCGTATCCTCATTAATGTCGTCGGGCGATGAACAAAAGGCATAGCAAAAATCATAGAGAACAGGCCCAGCCATCGGCGATGGATCAATAACGCCAACCAGGCTGTTGTCCCGGAATACAAAATTGTGAATACCGGTATCTCCATGCAGCAGGTAGCGTTCATCCAACTGAGCGTTGCTGTAGAGCTTTGGAATTAGCCCTTTTACGAAACGATGATCCTCTTCGGGCAAAACGTCAGCAATATTGGCTTTGCACTGTTCATAGCTAATTTCATTAAATTCCAGCCAAGATTCGCGCGGCCATTGGAACCTCCCCCACTGCTCATCCCCCGTGTAAGGCTCATATTTGTTCAACAGCTCCTTAACAAGCAGTGACAGCCAAGCCTTTTTAGATCCGCGATTGACATGGGTCGTGCCATCTTGAAAAGTATATAGCATATAATGGTTACCATCGTCCGTATAGAGAAGACGAGGCAATAACGATGTATCTTCATAAGTCGTTAAAAAACTGCTGACTAATTCCATCGATTCGGGATCATCAAACTTCAAAATATAACGGGCCTGATGGGCATCCTCCAACAAAAATACAAGTCCGTCGGTCGTTCCCTTCAACGGCTGCACGCTCGTTATAACCTCTACCTTGTTCAAACAACGCAGTTCTTCTATAATATCTTGAACTTCATTACTAATTAGCGGCATAAAATACTCCCTTCACGCATACCACAAAAGCTAATCTGAAGCTTCTGCGCCATCAACGTCATAAAATGCAATCCGGTTGCCAAACGGATCGGTCACAATACATTCCTCGCCGCCCCATGGCATCGGCTCCAAGCCCGGCCTGGAAAAGGAACGCTGCTGCGATATGAGCTCCTCATGCAGTTGCTTAATGCCATTAACCGCTATGCGTATAGCCGAACCTGGCGTGCAATCGCCGTAATGCTCGCTCAGATGCAGCTTAACCGCACCTTTTGAAATTTGGAGATACAAAGGGAAATCGGGCTCAAACCGATGCTCCCAATCGATTTGAAAACCTAAATAATCGATATAAAACTCCTTAGCCTTATCCTGATCGAATATGCGAAAAATCGGGATAATTTGTTCTAGCGACATCCCTGTCACCCTCCTTGTCGTTTTTCACCGTACGCCTTTTAACGAGATTAGCAACAATTAACTATTAAAAACGGAAAACCGCCAATTCTTCTCCCCATGGTGCAATCCCTTCTATTTCGAACCCTGCTCGTTGATATAGTCTTCTAGCGCCTTCATTGTACGGATGGTAGCCGATCCTAATGACGTCCGTTCTATCGACAGCGCTTCCGATTATCCTGATTACCTGCTTTATCGCCTCGGTGCCATAGCCCTTCCCCTGCTCGCTCTCATCAATCATAAACCGGTAAATCCAGTAGCTGCGATCATCCGGGTCGACGCCATACATGACAAAGCCGATTACGCAATCGTCGAGCCAGACTGCAGATGCTTTAAATCCAGGCAGAAATTGCAGCTCGGCAATCGAATATAAATTCGAAGCCATAAACGCTTGCTGCTCTTCCTTGAGCTTCAGCCCGATGCAATACTCCCAATTGGAGCGATTAATTTCTTCTAAACGAATAATAGCGGACTCCTCCTCTATGACAGAAAAGGCCGTCCGAGCCATTTCTGCCGCTCTATTGAATGTCACCTTGGAAAACTTGAATCAAGCCAATTTGAACTGCATGATGCATCACGCTGTTTGTCATACCTTTGCTCATACCTTTTGTCATACCGCACCACTCCTTTCTTCATCTCTTTCATCTTACCATCTCCTCCATAATTGGAAAACAATGCACTTAAAGCTTGAGGCTTTTGAGGCCCATTTGTCTTCATATCATCATTCTCCCCGCCATCTCCCCTTCAGCCGCATATAACCATCCGGTTAAAATAATAAAGACTGTCGAATCAGTCTCGACAGCCTATACCCGCGACGAATGCGGATTTGTGTTCCTATTCAATTAACAAGCCTCGAGCCAAGCGCTTCACGTCTAGACGGGCAGATAAATTTCGATTGCTCCTTCCCCTTGCTCAATCGCATTCAAGTCAGCCCAATACTCGAAATCGAAGGGGCGCAGGCTCGCGATTCCCTCATCACTGATGAGATCATACGTATCCCCAATGTCGGATTCAGCGCCAGTATGTATCACTTTCGCATAGGCGCCTGCCGGCAGCGTATAGCTAACCATGCCTTCAGGAAGATGACCAATTTCGCCAACCTCTACCGCGACGATGCTTTCGAACGGCGTATCCGGCGTCCATTCCTCATCTGAGTAAACCTGAACCAGATAAATACCGCTGTCAGTTTGCTTCTCAATATGGTGTCGCTGTGCTTTCAATTGTTCACGCAATTGTACAATAATGCCTTCTGCGAGATCCTGATTCAAGGAAACCGTGACCGTGTACCCGGCGAGCTTCGTCTCACTTCGTTCCAGCTGCTGCACAAGTTCTAGATTCATTCGTGAATTCCTCCCTTTTGGTCAGGAAGCTTCTAACGTCTCCGTGACCGCTTCTGTTATCGACATTTTGACCGGGCTGTAAAATCACCCTTCCTCTGCTTATTTCACAATGCCCTCGACATGCCTGCTCCATTGTACCAAATGGGGCGGCGTCTGTATGGACCAGCCAGCGAAATAACACCGTAAGAGGAGGAATAGTCTACTCCCTTCCCCACTCCTTATAGAGCAGGCGCAGCTCGTTAGCGGTTTGACGGGCGAATGTCTTGACCTTAGCTTCGGTGAAGAAGGCCGGCTCAATCATAGGCTCATTATGCCTATCTGCAAACCATTGCAGCTTGTCATCCCGATATTGCTCTACCTCCATCTTCGTCACGAACGGCTCGATCGCGAAGCCGGAGGCTTGCCGCAGTTGTTCAAGTGCCCCCGCTCCCCACATTTCATTCCGCAACAGGATAAACTCCAACTGACTAACCTCTTTGTAATAAGCACGTTTCGCTTCTTCACGCTCCCCTTGATATTCATTAGCGAAAGGGCTGTACAACGTCTGCGTCCATCTTATGTCAGTGTAGATGTGAGAGATGTAGCCCCGTACGAAATCTCTCCACTCCACATCAGTATTTTGCGCCCAATAGTACAAAAACCTTTCTTTAAGCCGCCCGATAGTCGAGAATTTGCCGTGCTCGAACAAATGCGTGAACTTTTTATCTTCGCGGGTAGACGCTTCCCTTCTATGTATAGCGTCTGGAGCTATGCTTCCTATTAAAAAATGAGGGGAAGGCTCACCTGCATATACTTCTGCTGCCACCGCAAAATGTACCATAGGCCAAGGCATCTATTAGTTCCTCCTTGAATTATCATTTATTTTCACATCCAAAATTGTCCATCCCTCTCATGACGCAAACGACCGCTATATTTGTTGCATATGCCGAATGCTGGCATCCTCTCATGTTATAATTATCCAAATAGAAGTGATCATTGAAAAGAGGTGAATACCCAAATTATGCATGAACAACATTATGGTAAGCTGGATGGCCCGCTGATGCTGTTTCTCCATGGCGGCGGCGTCAGCGGCTGGATGTGGGATGAACAAATCCGGCACTTTTCGCCTCATTATCATTGCGTCGTCCCCGACCTGCCGGAACACGGAAAAAGCCGGGAAGACTCCCCCTTTTCTATCAAAGCCAGTGCTGAGCATTTGCTGCGGCGGATCGAAGTCATCGAGGCAGGAAAACCAGTCATTATTATCGGATTCTCTCTAGGTGCTCAGATTGCGGTGCAAATGGTCAGCTTACGGCCGGACCTCATCAATTCCGCCATTATCAACAGCGCACTGGTTATCCCGATGCCTTCGATGAAACAATGGATTCCTCTTTCCGTCCGTCTAACCTTTCCACTCATCCGCAGCCGGACTTTCTCTAAGCTGCAGGCGAAATCACTTTATTTGAACAGCAAGCATTTTGACCAGTATTATGAGGAAAGCTGCCAGATGCAGCCGGAATCCCTTGTACGGGTACTGGAGGAAAATATGTCATTCGATATGCCGGCCGGTTTCCATCACGCTCAAACCAAGCTCCTAATAACCGTCGGGGAAAAAGAAAAAGCCGTTATGCAACAATCAGCAGCCGTTCTTGCCAAAGGCAACCCTCACTCTACCGGCGTCATTATACCGGATATCGGCCATGGCCTATCCCTGGCAAAGCCTGACTATTTCAATCTCATGATCGAGCAGTGGCTCCAAACCGGGCAAACTCCTCATAATAGCCAACTGATTACGTAAAAAAGCGCAAGATGCCGGACACGGCTTCTTGCGCTTTTTGATAAAGAATGTATATTAAGGCGTTTGAGGTCTGCTCAGTACCATACGGAAGTACGTCAGCGAGCAGATGATTGCCAGAATGACGACTAGCGTCAAGCCCCAGTAAATATTGCTGTAGGCATGTGCAAGCGTGAGGTTCTTCTGCCATACAAGAGCAGTGGCCGACACGGCTACGCCAAACGCGCCGCTGAAAAATTGAAGCAGCTGGAACAAGCCAAGTCCTGAACCAATCTGCTCAGGCTTCAATATCCGGGACATTTCATTGGATACGCTGCTGGTTAGAACAGTGAAGCTCGTGCTTAACAGCATGTAGATGAACAAGATCGCGAAGTAGGATACCCCTTCGAATAAGGCAAACAGAACGACCGCAGCAAGCAGCAGCAGTGGAGCGAAACGGATAATGGAGCTGTTGCCGTTGGAATCGATATAGCGGCCCACTTTACGGGAAACGAACACTGCGAGTATCGACCCCGGGAAAATAACAAGCCCCGCCTGAATGGCACTTAAGCCGTACTGCTTCACCAAAATTTGCGGCATAAGGAACAGTGTTGAAAAGCTGCACAGGTAAGCCGCAATACCGACGCCGCCCAATATCAAGTACGAACGATTCCGGAATAAGGACGGAAGCACGAAAGGATTTTTAGCCGAACGTATGCGTACAGCAAACAAAATAAGTGAAACGAGGCCAATAATGAGCGCCAGCCACGATTGGTTCGTCAGAAACAGCAGCAGTCCGGTTGTGCCTATGCTTAAGAATAACGCACCAAGTGCATCGAACGAGCCTTTTTGCGGGTGTTCCTTTGGAATGAGCGATACGAACAAAGGAATCAGCAGCAGCGTGACAGCTGTAACGACGAACAGCACATGCCAGCCCAAATATTCGACGATGGCTCCGCCTACGACAGGTCCGAGACCTAGTCCAAGGGATACCGAGGACATAATTAGCGCCATCGCCTTGCCCCGGCGTTCAAGCGGAATATACCTTGAGATGAGCACAAGTGAAAGAGCTGGAATTGCTCCCGCCCCCGAAGCTTGAAAAATGCGGACGATGAGAAGCATAATGAAGCTGTTGCTGAAAATACCGGCAATCGCCGCTAAGCTAAGCGATAAGATACCGATAATAAACAGCCTGCGGATTGGCACGAAGTCAGCCAATCGGCTGTAAGTAATGGATGAGATCGCGAATACGATCGAGTATCCTGTCACAATCCATGAAGTGGAGGAAGCGGATAAATGAAATAATTCCGCAACGTCCGGCAAAGCCAAATTAAACATCATCGTATTCATGATGACGAGTACAATCGTTAATCCTAACAAGCCGATGACCATGCCTTCTTTCATAGCTGCTTGCTCTGCCGGCTTATTGGCCTGACTTATAGTCTTGGCTGTCATGGGTTCTCCACCTCCGAAGTTCTTAAGTTCGATCATTATCGAACAATAGAATCATAGCACGCGTTATGTTATAATGCAATCATCCGTTTGAACTTTTTCAAAGGAGGCGTTCTATCTTGAAAATTTTACACCATCCCGACCGGGCAGACATCCATTTGTCCTCCGTATTATATGCATTAAGCGATCCTATACGCCTGTTTATTCTTTCCGAGCTGCGGCAGCACCAGGAAAAAAGCTGCGGTGATTTCGATGTCCCCGTTGCCAAGTCTACGTTTTCTCATCATACCCGGACCCTAAGGGAAGCCGGAGTAGTCAACGTACGCAGTCACGGTACCCAGCGCCTTGTATCCATTAGAACGGAGGACTTGGATTTCCGGTTTCCTGGCCTGCTCTCAGCGATATTGGATGCTTATGAGAATTCCGAAGAGAAGCAGCAAATGCTGCAAGGACTTCAACAGTAATACCCGTATTATGATCAAAAAGCATGCGGCAGGATTTGTCCTGTTCGCATGCTTTTTTCGTGAAACTAACATTATTCGGAGCTCGAACGCCCTATATTCTCAAGCTGCTGAAGCGGAATGCTTTCATCCGGCTCACCGTTAATTAATTCAGACACGGTAACGATTTTGAAGCCTCTCTTTTTTAACTCGGGCAAAATCGTGCGCAGTGCCGTTACCGTCTGCGTCGAGCTTGGCGTATAATCATGCAGCAGTACGATATCCCCGTTCCTTGCATTGCCCAGCACCTTCTTAACGATATTATTGACGCCCGGCTTTCTCCAGTCGTTTGTATCCTGGTGCCATGACCAAAGTACGGTCTGATACCCTAATTTTTTGGCTACTTGAATCGTATTATCATTATAGAATCCGCCCGGCGGCCGGAACAGAAACGGCTTTTTCCCCGTTAATTCAACGAGCAATTCCTCCGTTCTCACGATTTCATCTTCAATCGTATTCAAATTCGTATTGCCTCTGAAATAAATATGATTGAAAGTATGATTCGCGATTTCATGCCCTTCCTGCGCTTCCCTCCGCAATAGATCGGGATATTTACGAACCCGGTTGCCCAATACGAAAAAAGTTGCTTTCGCATCATATTCCTTCAATAAATCCAATATCGGCTCCGTTGTCTCGGGATAGGGGCCGTCATCGAACGTTAAAGCGATTTTCTTTTCGTTCAGAGGCACTTCCCATATGACCTCTCCTCTTTTTTCGTAAAAATAGCGGTCCTTTTTTTCCACAGGAGCCTGAAAGCCGCACAAAAGCACAAGGCTTAACGAAGCCAGTAGCCATTTCATTTTTATAGTCCCACCTATCCCTAACATTGTGACTATAAAATGCCCCAGCATCCTAACCGTTATTCGAGGCCAGTCTAGCCCATGCCCGAATCGGGAATGCGCTCATCCCTTTCATTTTCATCGGAGCGGCTGTGAAATAGAAGCCCTCAAGGGGTAATTGTCCCAAGTTCGTTAAGTTCTCGACGATCGGAATCGATGCGGCCAGCAAAATCGAATGAACCGGACGAAGCGGATCAGACGTATCGTCGATGTTATGGCTATCAATACCAACTAGCAGTGCGCCTTCTTCCTTCAAATAAGCAGCAGCATCCTCTGTTAGATAGGGATGATCCGTGAAATAATCCGGCTGTCCCCATGCTTGCCCGCGTCCTGTCTCAATTAATACAGCCCGGTTGCGGATTCCCAGCCCTTCTAATTGCTGACGAGTAATAGCCCGCTCTTTGAATTCGACGAGCCGAATGACGACGCCCTCGAGATCCGCAACAGCAGCGAGCGGCAAATCGGCTACATCAGCTGTCCCTTCATAGCGATGAGCGGGGCTGTCGATGGAGGTGCCCGAATTGGCAACCATCTCGATACGGCCAATGTTGAAAGCAACACCAGGCGCATATTTCCCCTTTGCCTCTTCAAAGCTTAAAAAATCAGATATTTGCGGTGCCGGCATTCCCGGATATGTGATATGGCCATGCTCAATTGTGTGGCTAAGATCAACAATTTGCTTTCCCATTTTACCCCTCCGAATGGTTTGTAATTAATAGATTAACTCCATTGTAGAGATATCTGTCGTTACCGATCAATACGGTTTTGTCTATCGTTGTTATAGATGTTCTTAATAATAGAAGCGAGATCTGCCAAATGTATTTTTTTGCACAAATTGGACAGTTTAACGAAACGGGTTTATTTCGAGCGGAATCGGGTGGGCAGCCATGGTCAAGAAAGCCGAGCTAAAGGATAACGGAATTTCCTTATACAACGAGCTAAAGCGAAATATTGATGAGGTCACCAAGGGCCTCGGACATAGTCCTGACCTGATTACACGCTACTTGCAAGTAAAGCTGGTCAATGATATGCCGCTGCAGGGCGCTATCCTTTATATGGACGGACTGTCGAACTCCACCGTTATGCTGCAATCGATATTTGCCGGAAGCGATGGCAGCTACCGCTGCAAATCCCCGGCTGAGCTATTGAACTATTGCAAGGAATCCGTCATTACAGAAGGCTCCGTACAGGATATCTTCACCTTCGATGATATGTATGACCTGCTCTTGACCGGAAACACGATCTTGCTGCTGGAAGGCTGCTCTCAAGCACTTGGCGTAGCTACACTGGATTTGAAGGCCCGCTCCGTCGAGGAACCCAATGTCCAATCGGTCGTACGCGGGCCGAGAGAAGGCTTTACCGAAGTACTTAGCTGGAATACCGCGATGATCCGGAGAAAAATCAACAGCCGGCATCTTTGGGTGGAGACACTCCAAATCGGAAGCGTTACTAAAACGAAAGTAGCAATCCTTTATATCGACAATATTGTTGCGGACAACGTGCTCCAGCAGGTTCGCGAGCGGCTGCAAAAAATTGATATCGACGGCATTCTGGAGAGCAATTACTTGGAGGAGCATATTCAGGACAAGAAATACTCCCCTTTCCCTACGATCTTCAACTCAGAGAGGCCGGATGTTATCGCAGCGGGACTGCTGGAAGGCCGGGTAGCGATAATGGTGGACGGCACCCCATTTGTACTGCTCGTGCCGGCCTTGTTCACACAGTTTTTTCAGTCCAGCGAAGACTATTACGAAAGATCAGATTTCAGCACACTGATCCGTTTGCTTCGTTTCGTTTCATTTTTCCTGGCAACGATCACGCCTTCCTTCTATATCGCCATTACGACTTTCCATCAGGAAATGCTGCCGACTACGCTGCTCTATAATTTAGCCAGTCAGCGGGAAGGCGTGCCCTTCCCGGCTTTTATTGAGGCGCTCATTATGGAAGTCACATTCGAGATTCTACGCGAAGCCAGCGTCCGCATGCCGAAAACAATTGGGCAATCGATCTCCATTGTAGGCACGCTTGTTGTGGGACAAGCAGCGGTGGAAGCTGGGCTGGTCAGCGCCGCCATGGTTATCGTCGTCTCGATTACCGCCATATCCAACTTTGTGCTGCCAGCCTTTAACTTAGGCATAGCCGCCCGTATCATCCGCTTCCTATTAATGATGCTGGCAGCTTCCTTTGGCTTATACGGCGTATTTATGGGTGTAATCGCAATCGTATTCCATCTATGCAGCCTCAACTCCTTCGGGGTGTCCTATATGGCGCCGCTGGCTCCCTTCAAAATGACTGATCAGAAGGATACGTTCTTTCGTTTTCCGATTCCTAGACTCATTACGAGGCCAAAGAGCCTCAAGCCCAAACAGCTCGTTAGGCAGAAAAAAGTGATGAGCCGCATCAGGAGCATTGTCCGGTTCCTCCTCGTCATTCTTGTTGTCACCTGTTGTGCCGGATTACTATCATCTTGCTGGAGCCGTCATGAGCTGAATGACATCAGTATCGTCGTTGGTCTTGGTATTGATAAAAAGGGAGAGAAATACAAAGTAAGCGCGCAAATCGTCAATCCTAGCCAAGTCAGTACTCGGCAGGGCGGCAATAAAAACTTTAGCCCCGTCATCACCTATGACGCTATCGGCGCTACGGTTCCGGAGGCGCTTAGCCGAATGACAGTAAAGGCTGCCCGTCAGCTTTATTATTCACATTTGCGGATTTTAATTATCGGGGAAGAGGTTGCACGGACGGGAATCAGCAAGCCGCTCGATTTTATCGCTAGAAACAGAGAAATGAGAACTGACTTCTATCTTGTCGTAGCTAAAAATACGACGGCGGCAAAAATACTGGAAACCTACAGCCCGATGGACCCGATTCCTTCCAACAGCTTATTCATGAAGCTGGAGACATCAGATAAGCTATGGGCTGCTACTGGAAAAATCACGCTTGACCAGCTCATTCAAGACTTGTCCAAGCAGGGCAAAGCACCCTCCTTGACAGCTCTTGAAGTTGCAGGAAAGTCAAGGGGCGACAATTATACGGAGGCTAATTATATCGATCCTACCGTTACCTTAAAATACGCCGGAATGGCTGCTTTCAAATTCGACACGATGACAGGCTGGATGAATGAGAGCGATACAAAGGTGCTCAATTACCTCCAGAACAACATTGTGCAAACGACCGGTGTCTTGGATTGTCCCGATGATCACGGCATGATTACCTTTCAGATCGTCAATTCGCATGCCGCTATTCACGTTAGCTATAAAGAAGGAAAGCCGGTCTTTGATGTGCTGTTGAAAACCGAACAAGACATCAGGGATGTCGGCTGTGAATTGGACATCTCTAAACCCGCCAATCTGAAAATGCTGGAGAAGCTAGGAGAAAAGGAATTCGAGAAGCTGCTGGAGCGTTCTATCCGTAAAGCGCAAAAGGAGCTTAAAGTGGATATATACGGGTTCGGCGATGTGCTGCATCGGGCCTATCCGAAGAAGTGGCGCTTAATCGAGGATTGGAACAAAACTTTTGAAAATGCAGAAATTCATGTACGGTCTTTAGTTACGATTCGGAGAATCGGTACAACGGTAGATTCCCTAGAGAACCAAACTAGGTGAGGAGGCGGGGAAATTGTGGCTGTGGGCAGGCATAATCGGTGTTTGGCTTTGGTCGGGGATGAAGGACATCCCCCCGCTTATTAAGGCGCAGCAATGGAAAGCCTTAATGCTTCACCTTCTGTTAGCGGCCGTTTTTACAGCGGGAAGTCTTACGTATATCTACTTAAATGATCCGCCAAACCCGCTGCTGTGGATTGATGCGGTGTTCTCTCCTTACTCTAAAGCGATTTACAGCCTACTCTCTTGAAAGGAGGCCCTGCCCTGCCATGACACCAACTCCTATACTTAACGTTCGTACGTTTACGATACTCGTAATATTTTTCATGATTGGCACCTCCATCCTTATTACTCCCGCAGGGCTTGCCTATGAAGCCAAACAAGATGCTTGGATCGCCGCCATCCTCGGCGTTCTGCTTGATGCTATGCTGGCATACTTGTATGTTGCGCTCGGCGAGCGTTTCGGACAAAAAACATTGATCCAGCTCTGTATCTCTGCATTCGGCAAATGGATCGGCGCCTTGTTCGCTTTGAGTTATATTGTTTTTTTCCTCTTATTAGCTTCTCTTATGGTAGGTGATCTCGGCTTTTTTATGACGACACAAATTATGCCGGAAACGCCGATTGAAATTTTGCAAATCTTGTTTGTCATTATCGTCGTTGCCGTTATTAGAGGCGGGATGACCGTCTATTCAAGAGCAGCCGAAATTTTTCTCCCGCTGATGATTTTCATGTTCGGCCTGCTCATTTTATCCATGATTCATATTGTGGACTACCGGAATTTCCAGCCTATATTGGAGTTTGGTGTAAAGCCGGTTATCAAAGGAGGGTATTCCTTCTACGGCTTGCAGGAAACTGTCGTTCTTCTGATGCTCTATCCATACGTCAAACGAACAGGCAACCGCAGAAATGCGTTTGTAGGCGGCGTGCTGATCGGCGGTCTCGTTCTCATCATAACGACAGCTTGCTGCATTGGCGTAATGAGCTATGCGGTGACGTCGAACCAGCTGTATCCCGCCTACGTATTGGCCAAAAAGATAAGCATCGGGCATTTCCTCGAACGGATTGAAGGCGTCATGATGTTTATATGGATCATTTCGATCATCATCAAAGTTGTTATTACGTTTGATGCCGCCGTCATCGGAACAGCCCAGCTGTGCAAGCTCAAAGAGTCCAAACCGATCGTCGTCCCTATGGGCTTCAGCCTTGTCGTGATTGCTTTACTGTGCTACCCCAATACGATCTTCATCAAAGACTTTTTGTCCAGAAACTGGTCCCCTTTTGCAACCATGTTTATGGTGTTTGTACCGCTGCTGCTTCTGCTTGTACTGTCGTTAAGGAAGGTGATTAGCGGCAAGCTATGATGGCTTCCGATGGCCGCATTCAGGCAGATCAATGATTAGACTGCTGAGCAGCTGCGGCTGACAGCAAGCTTTTCCCCAGCAGCCATACGGCGAGTCCCGTCGCCCATAAAATAAGAGCAGAGCCTAGGCCAATTATCGCCATATAGGCGATCACTTCATGGCCGTCTATGATAATATTTTCCGAGAAGCTAAGCCACGTCAGGATCGGAAGCAGGCATAACAGAGCTCCCGTTACGTAGTAGAGCCGCACTTGAAACAGGGGCGCCAACGGAAAAAAATGAATGCCGACGATGATCGCAATTATTCCGGGAATAAGCTCTGCTCGGCCCAACAAGTTGCATAGGATGCTGGAAATAAAGATGGCAACACCTTCACCTGCGAAAATAAAGAAAAACTTCTTCCCCATTTTGCTTACTCTGGGATCGGATTTCGAGCCTTGATTCGTTAGCTTTTTGGAAGCGCTTATAAGCCAGCTTGCACTTAGAAATAAAGCCAGACCGATAGCAATAGCTATACTAAGCAGCAATGAGGTACCCCATCCTTGCAAACCCATCACGCCGGTATAAGCCCAGAATGTACCGAAAAAAGCCATAAAAATGACGCCAGACGCTGTTCCCCGAATCGCCGCTCCAGGTATGCTGCTCGTCGTATTGTCCATCTTAACGCTCCTTCTCAACCTGATAATGAACTCCGTTTATCTTATGACAAAAATTGAAAAATAGAAAAAAGGACAGTATGAACCTTTCCTTAGGTTGTACTGTCCTCTTCTGCATTGGCGCATACTATCCAACGCTAGATCAGCTCTGCCAATGCCTCCAGCAGAATCTGATTCTCTTCTTCCGTACCGACGGAAATACGTACATGCTGATGCAGTCCCCAGCCTTTGGCTGCCCGGATAATAATGCCTCGTTCAAGCAGTTGGTTATAGATGCGGTCCGTATCTGCTCCCAGCTCTACCAGCACGTAATTTGCCATACTCTCCGTGTAAGAGATATTCAGCTCCCTCAATCCGCTATACAACTGCTCACGGCCTGCCTCATTCATTGCACGCGAAGCTTCGATATGCTCATAGTCGGTCAAAGCGGCTTTAGCCCCTGCTTGTGCAAGCGCGTTAACGTTAAACGGCTCCTTCACCTTCAACAGCGTGGTGATGAGGCTCTCCGGCGCGATTCCGAAGCCGACGCGAATGCCGGCTAGACCGTATATTTTCGAAAAGGTATTCAGCGCCAGCAGCGGATAGCCCTCGCGAATCAATTCCACACCGTCCGAATAATCGGAAGCTGTGGCGTAATGCCGGTAAGCGGTGTCGATGACGACGAGCACTCTTGCCGGAAGGCGATCCAGCAGACGGCGAAGCTCCGGTTCCGGCAAATACGTGCCGGTCGGATTATTAGGCGAGCACAAGTAGAGTAGCTTCGTCTTGCCCGTCACTGCCGCAAGCAAGCTGTCGGCGTTGTAGCTGTATTTTTCGTCAAAAGGAACTTTCACGACTGCTCCGCTCATGAGGTGAGCGCCAAATGCGTATTCGCTAAACGTTGGCTCGGGCACGATAATTTCATCGCCTTCCTCTAAATACGCCTGCGAGATGAGCATTATGAGCTCGTCACCGCCGTTAGTGACGATAAATTGGTTGTCTGAGAGGTCATATTGACGGACTAACTCGCTAATCAAGCCAGAGGACCGCTCATCCGGGTAGCGGTGCAGCTCCGTTAACGCTTCTTGCATCGCCTTCACCGCTTTGGGTGAAGGGCCTAGTGAATTCTCATTGGATGCAAGCTTAACTACCCGCTCCACCCCATATTCCCGCTGTACCTCCCAAATGGGCTTGCCGGCTGTATAGGGCTTCAACTGCTCCAACGCCCGCCGCGGCTTCACTTGCTCGGGTTCCGTATTCGAGTTATTGTTCATTCTAATGCCTCCCCTATGTACAACATTTTAAATTTAGTATACACCTTTTGACGAATGGCGGGCGAGGATAAGGCTCGGGGCTAGCTTTAACTATTTACCGTTCGAATTGAGATAATCATCCGCTGCTGTATCCTCGTATTGGATATTGGACAGACGGCTCATCTTCCATTTTCTAAATAGAGAAGTGAGCGAGGGCTTTTGTTTAGCTCTATTTAATCAAGTTTGGATAACGTCTCGATGGTCAGCAGAAGCTTACCGACAAATCCGGGTTTTCCCCATACGATGAATCTGCTCTTCTTCTCTTCCTGAAGATAAAAGTACTGGAACTTGGCTTTTCCCCGCTCCGGGTCATCGGCATTTAGCAATTGGATTAGCTCCTGAGAAATCAATGCCGCTTTGGTTCCGTCAATGTAGCAATCAATGATCGAACAGACCTGATAGGTTCCGTCAATTTCAGACGTACCTTTGCCCAAATACTCATCGACATGCTGCAGAGACTCTTCATGCAGCTGTTGCACTTTTTTGCCCATAAACCGATTCAGCTCCTCTTCAGTGACTCGCCATTCCCCGCCGACCTTCATCGCGCCTAGCTTGCCCTCATGAATGTATCTTCGAACAGTTCTCGCATGCATATCCAGCAGCTCAGCCAAATCATCGATTTTGTACACCCCAATCTCCTCCAATTCATTCCATTTAAGGAGATTGTAACGCCAAAATGACCTCCCGTCTAGACAAAAGGTCATAATATGTATCAATATGTGACTATTCGGACATACAGATCTATTTAACCGATTAAATACCGGATGATTTCCCTATTCACTTGCCCGGACTGTTCATGATTAATGGCATGTCCCGCTTGCGGAATGATTTTATAGTTCAACCGATTTTCCTCTAGCTTAGCTATGGCCTTCGGGTAGTGGCTTAGCCTATCCTGATCGCCAATTAAGAACAGCGTCTTATCTCGAATGGTTGCAAGCTGCTCGGGTTGAAAAATCGTTATTTTATGCTGCATCATCGATTGGTTGTTGAAATGCTTCAGCAAGTAATACCAATGCTGCATGAGCTCCTTGTTGTTTTCAAAAACGGCATAGTTCGGCCCGCTTAGCTTTCGGAGCAGCCGTTTGCAGCTGGATTCCGTAGGGAATAAGGCTTCGGGCAGAAAAGCTGTCATCATTTTGCCCATAACCTCGAACTGGCTGCCGGGAACCAGTCCCGCCATGCAGACGATTTTACCCGCCCGGGACGGACGCATAATGCCGTAATGATAAGCCAAATAAGCGCCATACGACACACCTGCGATATCCACTTGACGGATCACCAGCGCATCCAGCACTTCATCCAGCCACACGGCCTGATCAAATTGTTTCTTATACGTGGGATTCGGCTCGCTTTTTCCCGAACCGCCTATCGCATCAACAGCTATTACATAAAATTTCTCGGACAGCTGCTGAATATTGTAGATCCACATCATCGCTGAATTATCTGCCGTACCGTGCAGCAGCAGCAAAGGAGGGTTCCCCGGTGATCCGGCTGTAATGATATGCGTGTTTCCGTACACGGTCGGAATATCGATTTCTTCATAGGCTGCTCCCCATGCTGCCAACAATTTATTGTACGATTCATAGATGAGCTCACGGCCCCGCTCGGACTTATACCTTGGCATCATGAATGATTATCTCCCTTTCCTAGCAATGGCAGCTATGTAAAACCGTTATAAAAGTAGCACATCGATAATATGATGAAATCTCAAGCTGCGTTCATCCCATTCCGCAACGCCGTAGCCTTCCTTAACTGCCGCGATCTCTTCCGAACGACCCGTGTACACCGTCAGACTCTTCGTTAAATAATAAATATCGTAATACGGATCTGAAATGCCAGCACCGCCCACATCAATAAAAGCGGATACCACTCCTCCGTGAATCATAACATTACCCGAGCCGTAGTCGCCGTGGGTAAATACCAGCTTCGCAGGCTTGTTTTTCTCCAAAAAGTCAATTAAATGCTCGATCGTCTCCCCCGGAAAGGAACGGCTTGCGGCCGCTATCGCTTCCTCTTTCTGATGCAGGAGGTTTTCTTTCACCATGTTAATCAATTTATCAGGCAAAAAATCATCAAACGGACAGTCTGCAGCATCCAGTTGATGCAGTCCCCTTAACCCGTCCCCCAGCAGCCAGCCCAAGCGATATGTACGGATTGATAATGCCAGCCCTGATGTATAGGAATAGCTGCTGTCACGGTCTCATCGGCCCTCAACATACTAGCAGGTATAGGTAAAGAAAATTTGCTCTCTAGCACACAATCGCCTCAATTCTCACTTCCCGCTGTCTTTTTGCAGCAGCTCTTTAATTTCCCTGATCTCTTTCAATAATTGTTTCGTATATTGCGTATTTTTGGAAGAATCTATTCCGACGCGAACCCCCAGAGCGATAATAAAGAACGCTACAACTGCAAAAAAGATATATTCCATATCGATTCCTCCTATGAAAAAACGACTCTTGCCCCAGATAATCTATTTATCCTAGAGGCAGAGTCGTATGATGTCGTTATAGTGCAGGGATGTATTTCATTGTATCAAACATCAGAGTAAAAATGTTCCTTATTTAACAATTTGCCAATTATAAAATCAAGCGAAGCACCATCACTGAAACAATTCCAACTACTACGGTTCCGAGCAGGCTGCGGGTAAATATAGCCATCGCAAAAGTCGGGAGTGCAGCCAGCAGCTCTACTTTATTTTGAAAAAGACCATGATCTGCTGTCATTAATTGTTCCCCGACCAACGCCGCCATGACGGCTATCGGGATATAATTCAGCCAACGCATGGCCCAGTCTGGTATATTCATGCGGCTAAGCACCATAAGCGGAACTACCCTTGGAATTAAAGTGACCAGAGCCGCGCCGATAATGATCAGCAGCACACCCCCTCTTACTTCCACTTTTCCACCACCAATCCCAATGTTGCGGCAATAACGGTTGCAGCAATAACAGCTACGCTTCCGGACAGCACAAAGCTTGCCCCGATTACAAGAACAACCGCACTGCATGCCACAAACAGATCTTTGCGAATTTTTCCGCGGCTCATAACTTGAGTAACAAGAAGCCCTATGAACATGGCAGGCAAAGCAAAATGCAAACCATATTTCTCAGGGTTTGTAATCCACTGCCCGAAAAAAGCTCCGGCTACCGTTGCTGCAATCCAATTGAGATAAGCCGTCACATTAAGCCCGTTCATCCATTTCGCGCTAATTGCTGCTTTTTTGGCCGTCTGATTGACAGCAACGCCGAATGTCTCATCCGTGAGCAAAGAGCCGATTATCATCGTCTTTAACGGGGTTAATTGGCGAAAATAAGGCGACAACGCTGCGCTCAGCAGCACATGGCGAAGATTTACAATGAATACCGTTGCGATAATCGCAATCGCCGAGCCTTGTGCCGCCAGCATTCCCGCGACGATAAATTGGGCAGAACCGGCATAGATCAGTAAAGACATAAGCGTAACTTCCATAACACTCAAACCTGAAGTATGACCGACAACGCCTGCAGCAAATCCTATACTTAAATATCCCAGCAAAGTTGGAATGCAGTCTTTCACACCCTGGAGGAAGGTATCCTCGGGTTCTGCTGCTTCATGTGCATGTGCATGTGCCGGGATATGATTTTTATGAGCTTCCAAGCCTTTAACTCCTCTCCTATTTCCATCGCATTAGCCCGGATAATGAATCGTAAGCATGCATTTGACCGTTGTATTTCCCGAATTCCGATAGGTATGCGGTTTGTCCGCCTGAAAATGAATGGTGCTGTCTTCGTTCACGACAAATAGCTCTTCCTCAATCAGCAGCTCCAACGTCCCTTCGGTTACCGATAGATATTCTTCTACGCCTTCATGATGGGGCTCCGACTCATGGCTGCATTGCGGGTCGATTTCCAATGCGTAGATTTCGAACTGCTTCTTCGGATCGAAAGGGAATAAAGGGTACACGCGATATTTCCCTTCGTTCTCTGTCAGCGCCTCGACGTTTCCTTTGGACATAAGAGTAACCGGCGTCGACTCCTCTTTGAGCAAGGAGGAAAAGGAGACACGCAGTCCGTTCGCGATTTTCCAGAGCGTTGTGATCGTAGGATTGGTCTCGCCCCGCTCAATTTGACCTAGCATCGCTTTGCTAACCCCTGTCAGTTCAGCAGCCTGGTCTAAGCTGAGCTTCCGGTCCTTCCTGATCCTTAATACATTTTTGCTGATGCTAATATTAATGGGATGCACGATAGTCCTCCTGTTCTCACGTCCAATGTGTGCGTTATAATATATTTTTGTTTATTATATCATACAAAGCAGACGGAAAAATATCTTGTTCTATTTGATGCGAAAAAAAGGAATACCGATTACAATAGCACAGCCTCAGGCTAACCATATAGAAAGGACGGTAACTTAAGCTTGCTATACACAGATTCACTACGCGTTCTGGTTCATGCTGCTATTCTCGATTCCATTGACTGCATCGCTTTCATGAGGCTCAATGGATAGAATCATCAAAAAATCATCCTGAACTCAGAAAGCTCCACTCACCCGAATGAAGCTATGCTTACATAATAAAAAAGAGCAGAACGGTTCGCTAAAGCGAACCCGTTTGCTCTTTTCACATTATAGTCATTTCAGTTGATTAGAAGTTCCCCAATGAAGCTCCGGATGTCGTGGCATAAGTAGAGTGAAGCGTGACTTTGTATGTTCCCGCCGGCTGGCCATAGGCCAGATTATACCAGCCTCCCGTCGTTTGCGAAGGGTTAAGATTTACGCTAGTGCTTGCTACAAATACGTCCCCCGAAGCCGTTACGCGATACAGATCCATATACATGGTCGTGGAAAACGCATAGCTTGAGTTGTATAAAGCCGCACCTACTCTGATGTTCCCTGCGTTCAGATTTGCCGTCCATGAATTGGAGAAGCCAGGAGAGGTAGCGTTAATTGTTGAAGAAGCCGACTGTCCTGTATTATTTTTGGCGACAATTTTAATCGTATAGGCCGTGCTAATCGAGCCTGAAATCGTGTAGGATGTATTTGTCGTGTTGGCCACAAACACATTATCCTTGTAAATGTCATAGTTGGTTGCGTTTGTCGAAGTCCATGAAAGATTAATATTGTAGTAAGGGCTGGTTGTATAAGTAATTACCGGAGCAGTTGGAGCCGGATCACAGCCTAATGTAGTTGCGGATGTCGATGTGCTGCTATACCCGCTCTGGCCGCTGACAACATTGAAATTATACGTCGTGCAAGGGCTAAGCCCCGTAACATTGATACCATTCCCCGCCATCGTGGAATAAAAGGCCCCGTCCTTATAAACATGAACATAATTCTCTCCGGACTGAAGCGTCCACAACAGTGTCAATGAGTTGGATGTAACATTCGTTACGTAAGCTCCTGTCGCAGCATTAGCTGACATCGCCGGAATAAGCAGCATAAGGGCAATCAAAGCAACCAGCCATTTTTTCAATTTCAAAATACACACTTCCTTCTCCATTTGAGTTTTCAATCCGCTTACGCACTGCCCTTCAATCTGGTTAACTTGTGTCTGTCATCTTCCTCCTTTAACCGCCCGCTTTTCTTACAAAATCAGGTTATCATTTACATTTAAAGTAAACAATTCTTCCTATTAAACTCGATAAAAAAACACATTATCATCTTAGAAATACGCTCTGAATTATTAGCAGCAGCTCGGTTTGCTGAAGCGAGTCCGTCTGCTCTCTACTGTGTTGTCATCATGGGGCACGCATCGGCGTTTTGCCAAAATAAAAGAACCCTTATTTCCTAAAGGGTTCCGGCTGCTTAAGTATGGTGGGTTGAACTGGGGCGAAACTGTGACCCCTACCCTGTCAAGATAGTGCTCTCACGCTCGAATAGGGATATCAAAAGGTAAAACTGCATGCTAATATCCAGATTTTAGTCGTTATTTCGCTTCAAAATGTAAATGTGCATTTTGATCGGCTCGAATAGCCTCTCTAGGTCGAAATGGAGCAATTTCAAATGCACTTTTACATTTTGATCGTTGTTTTGAAGCTTTTCAGGCTAAACAAAATGCACATTTGCATTTTGAAGCAGATATCGAAACTTTGCAGCATAGAGCTTATTCTCTGCTGATTTAACGATTCTACGTTGGATATTTCCAACGTAGGGCGCATTCTTTGCTGCTTTACCGCTTCTACGTTGGATATTTCCAACGTAGGGCGCATTTTTTGCTGCTTTACCGCTTCTAC
>NZ_CBVJ010000099.1 GCF_000513275.1 Paenibacillus gorillae
CGTAGGACGCATTTTTTAGCTGCTTTTCCGCTTCTACGTTGGATATTTCCAACGTAGGACGCATTCTTTGCTGTTTTACCGTTTCTACGTTGGATATTTCCAACGTAGGGCGCATTCTTTGCTGTTTTACCGTTTCTACGTTGGATATTTCCAACGTAGGGCGCATTCTTTGCCGCTTTGTCGCTTCTACGTTGGATATTTCCAACGTAATATTGTAGGGTAAACCTCCGATGAAGGGAGAGGATCTAGCCGCATTTGCATTATGTTAGCCTTAAGCACAAGAAAGTTTGTTAGGCGTGCGATAGCGTATTGGCGCTTCTTCTCCCACTGCCTGCTGCATGCGGATAAATTCTCTATCTTTTAATGCACGTACGGGAATCGAGCTCCTGCTCATTCGCTACGTTCACGCGTACGAATGGCTTGAAGCCTCACGTTTGCGCAATGCAATGCATGCTCTAGCGGGAGGCTTCAAGCCTTGCAAAGCTCCCCTAGCACTTGGCACTTGGCACTTGGCACTTGGCACTTGGCACTTGGCACTTGGCACTAGCGCCTTACACCTCAGCGCCTTAGCACCTTTAGCACCTCGCACCTTTGCGCCTTATCACCTTAGCACCTTTACGCCTTAACCCCTAGCGCCCACTACCCGGCTTGGACCCGCTGCCGCTTCCCGGTCCTGCGGCGGAATAATGATGGTCCCTGAATTCCTGGGGCGTGCAGTTGACCATCTTCTTGAACAGGTAAGTGAAATACGCCGAGGTCTGAATGCCCACCCGGTCGGCGACCTCGTATACTTTAATGCTTGGATCCTGAAGCAGCTGCTTCGCCAGCTGAATGCGGGTTTCCTGAACAAACTCAGAAATCGTCTTCCCCATCTCCTTCTTGAACAGCACGCTTAAATAGCTGGCGTTCAAGTTAAACTGCTCCGCGAGCTGCTTCACCGTCCAGCTCTCGTGGACGCGCTCCTCGATAAACACGGCAATTTGCCGGATCAAATTGTGGAGCTGATGGCCCTGCTCTTTTTTCTCAACCAGCATATAGCGATCTACATATTCGACCAGCAGCTCAATGATCTGGCTGGTGCTGCTGCAGTCGAGCATTCTGCGCCACATTAAAATATTGATTTCGCCCTCTGCTCCATTCTGCCATTTCAAAATGCGGATCAGCTCGCTAAGAAAGCTCATTCCAAATGCTTGAGCGTATGAGAACGAGAACGGCTCCTGCGATTGCAGCAAGTCGAAAACCCGATTCATATATTCGCCTACTTTGGCCCGGTCACCCGACTCCATCAGCTTCACGATATTTGGCATAAATTCCTCGCGCAGCCGATATTCCTTGAAGTCATGTGAGTCCGTCGGATCGTAATGGACAATTTGACCGTCCGACATGAGCCGCGCCTGCGCCATCTTGAACTTCACTTCCTTATAGCAAAGCGTCGCATCCTTCCATCCATCGCCTGTACGACTTAAGCCCACCGACACCGTAGAGCCGTATTGCTCCTCCATCATGCGCTGGATGAAAACCATCTGCTTCTCTAACACTGCACTTTCCTCCGGCGTCGGATTGGCGTGCAGCACAACAATTTCATCCGGAGCGGTCTGCGCCACATATAGAGATTCCAGATCGGATAAGCCGACGTCCACTGTTTTGCGAAAGCCGCTCCCGAGCACCATTCGCTCCTTGGCATCTTTGCTTAAGGACAGAAAATGGTCGAGCCCGAATAAGATGACTCGCAATCCTCGATCAATCTTGGGCAGCTCCATCAAGCTTTTCCACGAAAGCAGCATATCGTCAGTCTGTACCATCTCGGCGATCAGATCATTAACGAAACGTTCCTTCACTACCTTCAGGCTGCCCGAAACCTTCTTCTCCAGCTCGCTCGTCTGCTCAACGATTTGCCGCATCTTCTCCAGCGTTGCCCGGAATGTATCGAGACGGCTCGTCACCTCTTCGAATTTGAGCGGCTTCAGCACGTAGGCTTGGGCGCCAACATGAATCGCATCCTGAACAAATTCGAATTCATTGTAGCCGCTGATCATCAGAACCTGAATGTGAGGATAAAGCGCTTTGGCTCTGGCGACCAGCTCAATCCCGTTCATCCCCGGCATAGACACGTCCGAAATAAGGACATCGAACTCCGTCTCCTGCAGCGCCTCCAGCGCCTCTTCTCCCGATTCATGCGTCACCGGAGCCGCATAGCCATGCTCCTGCCACTTAATATAACGGACCAGTCCTTGAATGTTGGAAGGCTCATCGTCCACGATCATCACGTTAAGCATCGTCATATTTCCCTCCTAATTGCAGGCTGCTCTGCGGATGCCGGGAATATAATGCTTACCCGCGTCCATTCGCCAGCCACGCTTTCTATTATGAATGAAGCCCTGCTGCCAAAATAAAGCGATAGCCGTTCCTTAATGTTAGCTGTGCCAAATCCATTGCCTTTCCCTTTATGCGTACCGGCCTCGATCTCACGCAGAACGTCCTCCGCAATGCCGCTGCCGTTATCATAGACGGCCATTCGAATATTGTCGCCTTCTCGTTGTACAGAGACGCGAATGACCGCATCCTTTTTCCGGGTAATGGCCCCATGCAAATAGCAGTTTTCAACAATCGGCTGCAGCACGGTCTTGATGGTATAGAAATCGAGAACCGAGCTGTCCACATCCCATTCCACGCGAACCCGATCCGGATAACGGAACTGATGAATGTCCAAGTAAGCTTTGACATGCTCCAGCTCGTCTCGGATGCGAATGACACTAATCTGATTGTTAAGCGCCAGCCGGTAAAAGGTCGTTAGCGCATCAATAATCTGAATTTGCCCTTCATCCTGCACATCCAGCGCACGCCAGCGCAGCAGACTTAAGGAGTTGTAAATGAAATGCGGGTTGATCTGCGCCTGAAGCGCTTTGAACGCCTGCTCCTTTTCCATCAGCCCTGCTTTCGTAATATCTTCCACCAGCTTGCCCAGCCGTTCGGACATTGAGTTGAACATGCTCTCCAGGTCGCCCAACTCATCGTTATTATTGTGGCGCACGCTGACCTCGAATTGGCCGCGGGACAAATCGCTCATTCGTGTACCCAGCTTACGGATTCGCCACACCATATTTTTAACGATCGTCATAATCAAGAACAGTGAGCATACAAGAAAGAGCACTGTAATCGAAACGTTTAGCAGCAAAATCCGCCGGTTCTGGCTGTCCATGTACTGCATCGGAAGCTGTGCAACGACCTCCCAGCCGGAAGAAAGCGGCTTGGCGATCAATAACTCTTTAGTTAGAGTGAGGTCATATACAGCGGCGGCTGAACTATCCGCCGCTCCCTCTGTCTCGCTCAGCGGCCATTCCTTCGTCACGATACGGCCGCCGATTTTACCAGTCTCCGTCGCCGCAATCGCATGCCGGCTGCTGTCGACTACAAATAAATTTCCCGCGCCTTTGAACGGCTTATCCAGTAATTCGCCGAAAACGCTATCATAATTGAGTAAAATATAGACCATACCGAGCAGACTGCCATCGGCCCCCATAATTTTGCGTGTGATGACAATTTGCTTCGGATTGCTTGGCGCGTTGCTCCAGCGCAGCGCTTGATCGCTCTTCGCGGCCTCTTCGTACCAAGCCTGTTCATCCATGCCCACCAGTGACCGCTTCTCCGGCCGCCACAGTAGCTGGCCGTCCTGCACCAGCGTTTCATTCGTATGATAAATGCGAAAATCCGCAATTCCCGGCAAATACTTGCTCGTAATGAGGAATGTGCGGTCCACATAATTGACGGTATCCAATATTTCAGTCATATCGGCGTAACTGCGCCCTAATCTTGAAATAAGCTCGCCATCAGTTGCCGTTCGAACAGCGAGCAAATCATAGCTTTTTTTACCAAAATCGACGTTTTGCGCCGTTTGTCTTACAGCCTCATCCACCGTCGTCAAATAGCTTTGATGAAAGCTTTGAATGACCAAGTAGATGGCGCTGCCGCCTAACACTAAAGTAGGCAAAACCAAAATGAGCCCGTACATAACAAGCACTTTGCTGCGCAGGTTCATGCCACGGGTGAAGCGAATCACTTGTTTCTCCAGCCATAATCTCACGGTGCCTGACCCCTTTCACACGTTCAGTATAGCACGCGCGCCTTACGGGAACGAAGGGGAAACCGCATTATGCGGCTTCCCCTGTCCCTCTTTTATGCCATTAAGCTTTAGTCGCATCAAATGTTGTTTGCCATTCTTTCTTAAGGTCTGTCCAGTGTGCGCGTTTCTCGAGTGCACCTTGGAAGTCCTTCCAAGCTCCTTCGAACGCAGCGTCATCCTTAGCCATCAACAGCTTAGCTTTGAACTCTTTTCTTACGTTCTCAAGCTCAGGCAAATATTTCTCCCACAAGCCGCCGGACTCCGCTTTTACCATATCGTAAGTCTCAGCTACACGGATACCGCCCATTTTGCCGATGCTCTCTGTGAATTGGATCGTTTTCAGACGGCCTTCCGGCTTCGTTACGCCGTAGTTCCACCATGGGTACCATTCATTGCTGTAAGAAGAAGCGCCGTAGAGATTCGGGTTCGTGCTTGCAACCTTCGCTGCATCACCGGAATCATGTGCCTGCTGGTACTTCTCATCTGTGTATGTCCATTTGCCAAGCGGCTGATCGGTCCAATCCCAGAACACGCCTGGAGGACCCTCGTTAACAACCTGCTGCTGTTCTGGCTTTTGTGTCAGCGTGTAGTCAAAGAATTTCAAGATAGCGCCTAGATTTTTCGTATCTTTGTTAATGTAGATGTCGTTGGCAGGGTAAGGGTTGACGATTTGATTCGCGCCTACTTTGCTAACGCCTTCTACTTGCGGGTAAGGAAGCGCTTGATAGTACCAAGCCGGTTCTGTAGGACCGTCCAGCACTTCCCACAGCTGAGCATCCATATTGAAGAATCCGCCGGCATTCAGCGCAACGCGGCCGGTTTTGTTTTTCTCTTTGTAACGCTCTTTCTTGTCTGTAATAACCTCGTGATCCATCAAGCCTTCACGATACATTTTGTTCATCCATTGGTAAGCGGCTTTGTATTGCGGATTATCATAGATAAACTCAAAGCCGTCGCCTTTTTTCTCAACTGGAACAACGCCGCCTGCAGATGCTACGGTTACACCGAAGGTGCTGAGAATAACGTTCTCATCGTTCGCATCAGACAAGAAGCTGAGCGGAATGAGGTTTTTGCCGGAAGCATCCTTTTGCTGAGAAGCAGCTTTCAAATATTTTTCAACGCCATCGATCGTTTTCAGATCATCCGCCGTCATGCCTGTTTTCTCCAGCACATCCGAACGGACGAACCAGCCCAGCGAAGCCCAACCTGGCCATGGATCTTGCGGGTTTTGGTCAAACCAAGCCGGGAGAGACCAGATATGGCCGTCTTTATCCTTCATCGCATCCAGATAAACCTTTGGAATGGCAGCCAGACCTGGATATTTATCCGGCATATCGAAGTATTGCTCCAGCGGCAGAACTGTATTGGATTTAATCATAGCGGAAGTGACGATATCGGTACGGCCAAAAATCGCCGCATCCTCGAATCCGCCTGTATTCAGCTTCAGATTAAGCGCCGTCATGGCATCGCCTTGCGTAGCCTCGATCTGAACGTTAATGCCTGGCTCTTTCTCTCTCCAATACGTTTGTACCATGCTGTCGTTATTGATCGTTGCCGTCCAGCCCAGCCAAAGCTTAAATGCTTTGGATTCGTTTCCTGCTGTTGCTGTAGCTCCGGCATTCGGACTTCCCTCTTCTTTTGTGCCCCCGCTGCCTGACGAACAAGCTGCAAGAACAAGCATCAAAGCTGCAAGCGTTAATGCGACCCATCCTTTTGCTCCCCGTTGTACTTTCATGTCATGCTTCCCCTCTCTCTTCTTGTAATTGGTATTTGGTAGTGCCCTATACCCGTTAGTTATGGCTTACCCTTTGACCGACCCGATTAATACGCCTTTAACAAAATACTTTTGCAGGAACGGATAGACACAAAGGATTGGCAGCGCACTGACCATGACGGTAGCCATCTTGATCGACATCAGGGTCACGTTGGATAGCATCGAGCCCCGGGCGAGCGCTTCCTGATTATTATTGGAGCCAAGTACGACCGATATATCCTGGGCTGACAGCAATTGCTGCAGGAAGGTCTGTACCGGAATGAGCGTCTGATCGGATACGTAGAACGCACCTGAGAACCAGTCATTCCAGTGCATAACAGCGGTAAACAGCCCAAGCGCCGCAAGCATTGGCTTGGAAAGCGGCATAATAATCGAATAAAGGATACGAACGGGACTCGCGCCGTCGATTTCAGCCGATTCAACGAGCGCATCCGGAATGCCCTGAATGAACTTCATCATAACGAACATATTCCACGCCGAAAAGGCGGTTGGAATGATATACACCCAGAAGGAATTGATCAGGTTTAAGTTATAGAGCTGAATATAGAACGGAATCAATCCGCCGCTGAACAGCATCGTGATGAGGATGTAGCCGAGCAGTGTATTCCGCAGCGGCAGCTGCCGGTAGGACAAGCCAAATGCCGCAATTAATGTAATGAACAAGCCGCAAGCGGTGCCGATAATCGTGCGGAGTATCGTAATGAGATAAGCATGCTGGATGACCGTATTGCCGAGAACGACTTCATAGTTGTACAAAGTGAACTCACGCGGCCATAGGTACACACCGCCCTTTGCGGCATCACTACCCACGTTCAGCGAAATGGCCAGCATATACATGAAAGGATAAATGACGGATACACATAGCAGGCCCAGAAGCACAACTATAATAATCTGACTTACTTTTTCGCCAGTTGAAAGTCTCATGCTTACCAGAGCCCCTCCCCGTTAATTTTGTTAGATAGCTTATTGGTCCCCATAACGAGGATCAAACTGATGAGCGAGGAAATCAGGCCAACTGCTGTTGCCGGTCCAAAGTAGCCCTGCTGCAAACCGCTGCGTAAAATGTACGTGTCGAGTACGTCTGCAACCGGTTGGTTCGCCGGATTCATCAACGGATAGATTTGATCCATTCCGACAGCGATCAGGCTTGGCATGCTCAGAATGAGAATAATCGTGATCGTTGGCATGAGACCCGGTATCGTAATATGACGGATCTGCGACAGCTTGCCGGCGCCTTCCACCTTGGCCGCTTCATACAGCTGCGGATCAATTGTCGTAATCGCTGCCAAATACAAAATCGTATTCCAGCCAACTTCCTTCCACATTCCGCTTACTACGATCATTGGCCGGAACCATTCCGTGGAGCCCAGGAAGAAGACCGGATCGCCGCCTAGATTCGTAATGAGCTGATTGACCAATCCGCCGTCGAGCGTCAGCAGAGATTGCAGAATATAAGCAATAACGATCCATGAGAAGAAATGCGGCAAATAGCTGACGGATTGAACAAAGCGTTTAAAGACGCTATGACGAACTTCATTAATCAACAATGCCAATAATATCGGTGCCGGGAATCCGAACACAAATTTGAGTGCCGCGATGTAAATCGTATTTCGGGCCACAATCCAAAACTGATCATCTTTCAAAAATGCAAAGTTTTCAAAGCCGACCCACGGGCTGTTCCATACCGTCAGGCCGATGTGAAAATCTTTAAATGCCACCTGTATGCCGGTCATCGGTACGTAGTTAAACAGAAATAAAAGTACGAAGGCCGGTAAAATCATCATGTACTGCCAGCGGTATTTTCTCAGACTTGCAAGCATCGTGTCACCCCTTTGCTTAAAAGTATAAGGAGGAAATGAAAGCGGAACCATATCACAACGATTGGATTTTCATCAATTTGATTGGAGAAAACGATAGAAACGACAAAAAAGCCGAAGTCTAAAAAAGACTCCTGCTTCCGGTTTGCACGTATTCGTATTACATTCTTAAATAAGTATGCGATTTTGTTTCTACAGATTTAGAACGATTAGGGTTGAAGAAGGACGGCACGTCGTTACTCCTCTTGCTTCGACTTTAACTCCCGCAGGCTCTGGTTCATTTCATCCAGCGACTTCTGCATCGCATCCATTTTCCGCAAGGAAACCACCTGATTGCCCATAATGCTTGAAATACATAAAATAAACAAAATGAAACTAATGATCGCCCAAATAGACGCTCCCCCTGATGTCATCTATTACTTTACCGCTATTGGCTGCTGCTCCCTTTATCGCTGTCCTCGACAAGCCCCAAGCCCATTCCCTTACTAAAAGGGATCTCTTTCTTCTTATATAAAATCGTACCGTTTAAATCGACGAAAGGCTGATTAAAGTTAAGGAGCTTGGAATCCCCGAATACCTTTTGAATAGGTGCCCTGAATGTGTATGTAGTTTGTTCGCCTGGACGAATTACAACTGGGCGATTCAGATCTGCTCTCCCCTCCAGCTTGAACGGATTTTCGCTCGTTCCGTTGGTTGTGATCACTGGAAAGGAAAGATAGAAATTGAGGTTTCTCACTGCGATCTTCCCTGCATTTTTCACTTCGATTTCATATTCGGTATAGTCCTCTTTTACTTGGAGAGCTACTAGCTTGATTTTAATATCCTCAACTTCAAAACTAGTATCTGACGAGCACCCCGCCAGTGCTAGGACGCACAGAACAACTAATATCGAATACCAATGCCATTTCCTCATACTGTTGCCTCATTTCTTGCTGCCTTACTGCTGCAGGCTTTCAGTAAATTTAATGATAGCATTCGTTGTGCCTTCATCTTTCGGGTTGCGGGATAACGTGTAAAATAGCTCTCGAAAAAGATCTACATTATTTACAATTTCATCCCTGTAATCGGGGTTGAGCATGGCCATATATAAGTTATGCAGAGCGATATCCAGCAAATCGTTGGTTCTCTCGAAAGAGGTAAGCGGTGACAACGCAGCCGCTGCCGCAACTGACGCTATGCACCGCTGATAAGATGCGGCGCTCTCATCACCAGTCAACTTCATACTGAACCCGGTTATTACATTAGATAACTGTTCGATGAAGGTCCTGTCGATTTTATTCTGGACTCCCTCTTGTTTCTTAACTAAAGCGGAAATACTAAACAATAAAATAATGGCGGCCAGTATCAATATAACTGCTGCTGTGTGTCTCGATCTCAACACCTTAGATGCAACTCCCTCTTAATATTTGACGCCGCGAAGCCGATACATCATAAAACAAATGAAATAGATGAAGCTAGTCATGCCAAACAGCATAAATACGCCCGGCGTAACAACCATATATATACTATAAGGAAAACTCCAAATGTACGCCGCCAGTAAAATCATACTTTTCTCCAGCATAAGTCCTGTACCGAAAACGACAGCAGGAAGCACAAGCATCATAAAGGTAATGAATGCGCTCGTCTTTTCCAGCCCCGGATCATACGGATTCATCCATACAAAAATAATCCATAATAAAATCGTCGAAATGCTGGCCGTATATCCAATTAGATTCGTCAGTTTGACTACTAGTTTTCTATCCATCTCTAATCTCTCCAGTTTCTCTTCCAATTTGCTACAATTCACCTTTCAGTTTACCACTTTATCAATAATTGGAAAACAAAAGAAGCAGCAAAAGTCCTAATATGACTTTGCTGCTCCTCGAACGGCTATTTTTTTATTGTTCGACTCTATTATTCAACTGCTGCACAGCTTGGACTACGCTCCATATCATTGACGGATATAATAGCATCGTTTTTCTTGACCGGCTTCGTCCAATATTGCTCGTTGCCGGGAAGATCGTCGAACCATTCGGCGCCGGGCGGACAATCGAGCGTCATGAACTGCCCGTAATTCTCGTCTCTTGACTGATGATACTTGAGATATGCTTTGCCGTTATCAATCGCCAGAATCTCAATTTTGCCAGAGGTATGGCTCATGGACAAACGTACTCTTTTGCCCAAACCGGAAGTTCTCGCCTTCGCTTCCTCTACAATTTGGTACACCCGCTCGAGCGGAAGCACAAATTCACGATTGCCGGCCACCGGTCTGTTGACGAAAAAGTAGTAAGGTGTAACGCCTGCCCACGACAGCTGGTCAAGCAGCTCACCCAATACAGCCGGATCATCATTAATGCCCTTAAGCACGGGCGTCTGGTTAACGACAATGGCTCCCGCGTCATGCAGCGCTTTAAAGCCTCTCCTAGCCTCTGCCGTAATTTCACGGGGATGGTTAATATGTGCCATGACATAAATCCGCTTCTCCTCCGTCGAATGGGTACGGATCAGCTCCAGCAGCTCCTCGTCCTGATAAATCCGCATCGGATTGAATACCGGAATTTTGGAGCCAAGCCGGATGATTTTGACATGATCGATACTTCGGAGTCCTTCAATAATCGTGCGCAGCTTGGATGTTGCCAGAATGAGGCTGTCGCCGCCAGTCAGAAGCACATTGTTGATCTCTGGAGTTTGCGCAATATAAGCAAGCCCCGGAGCCACATCCGACATCGCTTCCTTGACGTCATTGCGGAACAACCGCTTGCGGAAGCAGTAGCGGCAATAGGAGCCGCACACCTCGGAGACGATAAGAAGCGCCGTCGTCCTGTATTTGTGCTGGCATCCCGGAACTACATAATTCGTATCCTCGTCAGAAGCATCCCAGCGTCCATATTCAGACAGCTCTCCCTCATTGGGGATAACGAGCTTGCGGATCGGATCATGAGGATCATCCCAATTGATTAACTGGAGGTAATAATCGTTGACGCGAAAAACGAATTTGTCCGTAATCGGCTTTAATACCGCTTTTTCGTGCTCGGACAAATTCTCCATTTTTGCAACATCCGTAATGTACCGTACCTTCTGCACTGTATCTCTCTCCTTCGTCCCATAGGGTGAGAATAAAGGGAGCCTTTTGTGTCAAGAAGCCAGTGTGCCGCCAGCAGGGTCCAAAAAAAGACAAAAAGAGACCCTTAAAAAAATAGGGTCTCTGGTTGATCACATTCAATTAGAAGCAGACCCATCCACTGCTGACGAGGTTAGCTGACGGGCTCGGGTAAGATGGTACCCTACATTCAAGAATGATTCGCCCCAATTGACTGGTTCCCCCGCTTCTCGGCCGGGTGCGGCCGAAAACTAAGCGTAGCTATATTGTAAGCGATTGCAGTCTGATAAGTCAAAAGAAGGACTGCTTAAAGCTCTATGTTACTTAATGGCAAACATACCTTTAACTGAGGCGCCCTCTGCTCCAACCTCGGCAGTTGGGTGTGTTGCGACATCTCACTCTCCTCCCGAGCGAACCTGATTCGCTATTTTGCGAACCATTCTTCGCTGTAGCTCCAAGATGCAGCATACGAGCTGCTTGGAGAGAAGAGAATTTCGCTGTTCGCGAACCTCGGTTCTCCAATAGCGAAATTTACTTCGTTGATCAACCTTAGCATTGAAATTCGCCGCCTGCCTTGTATTCGCTATTTTGTGAAGATGCTTCGCTATAATGCACAATCTCTCCACAAGTCTAGAAAATCTGATTCTTCCAGCCGTTCAACTTCGCAATGGCTTCCACGAAGAAATAGTCGCCGTATATGAGCGACACGTTCACATCGACTCCAGCCGGGCGATTGCCTGTCGCTTGCAGCAAAATCGCCTCATGCTGGGGTTGATCCCAAGTCGCGTAATTATGATGCAGCGAGATGAGGATTCGTTCAGCGGCATTGCGGTACAGGCCGCCTTCAATTGCAGGCAGATGGGAAGCCAGCTCCAGCAGTCCCGATGCCGCGCAAGCGCCAGCCGAGCTGTCCCGCGGCTCCTGCTCCAAGCTCTCCGCTGCCCGGAAATCCCAATGCGGAATAGAATCTTCCGGCAGATTGGCGATAAAAAAGTTGGCGACCCGCTGGGAAGCGCGCAAATATTTCTCCTGCTTCGTATAGCGGTAGGTGTTCGCCAAGCCATACAGCGCCCAAGCGGCGCCGCGGCTCCAAGCAGAATCAGGACCGGCGCCTTGCCCGCCGATTGCACCTAAATATTCGCCCGAATCCGGATCAAAGCTGACGATATGGCGCACCGAGCCGTCCTCCCGGACGAACCGGTTCACGACGGTATCAGCATGCGCCTTCGCGATATGAGCAAAGCGCGGATCGCCTGAGGCTTGCGAGGCCCAGAACAACAGCGAGAGGTTCATTGTGGAATCGACAATCGACCAGCCCAGCTTCTCCTGATTCCACGCCCGTAGAAACCGGCCCTCGATGTTGTAACGACCTGTCAGAAAATTGGCGGCAAACAAGCCCCGCCGCAAGCCGTCCTCATCGCCGGTCAGCTTATGCTTCATCACAGCCGTCGGAAGAAATTGAAAGCCGACGTCATGGTGGAAATTGCTTGGCTGCATCATTTTCCGCTCCAGCTTCTCGTCCCAGTCCCAAGCGGCGTTCTTATAGATGTCCTTTCCCGTCATATCATGCATAATCCATAGCATCCCGGGCCAAAAACCGGATGTCCACCAATCGTGGCGCATATCGTCATACTTCCCGTCTGCCTTGGCAACATGCGGCGACTTGTGTCCAATTTGCGCAATCATTCGTTCTGTTTTATCTGCTATCATGGCTAGTGGCCTCGAAAAATCAAACTGCTGCTCGGTCATCGACTACTCTCCCTCTTTTTTCCCCATCGTGCGTTGATGAATGTCGCTAATCGTTGCAAATACGGTTGCCATACCCTCACAGGCTGCACTAACGACGGTGTGGGATACTTTCGCTTGAGTGTTGCTGCCCCGCTGCAATGAAGAAGCCGGGCCTCCGGCAGTAAAAAATTCCTCTACCGCAATACGAGGTGGCGGTGCTCCGTGCGGATCGATGAATAGGCTCGCCCGGCCGCTTGCAAGCTGAACCAGCCTGGAGCCGCGTACGGTTCCGAGATTGTCGAGCAGCTTGCCGTCTCCCGCTGCTCCGAACCGGATGAAGCCAGCTGCATCCGGGCAAAACACACCATGGCGGTCATACGCTTTAACCGTTGCCTCGTACAGCCCCGTTGCATCCTGACGCTCAGCCGTTAGCCGGATTTCCGCCGGCTGCCCCCAAGCCTCCGTCTGATAGTGGAACACACGCTCATCCCGGACAACAACACCGTCCTGTTCGGCAACGACGCTCATACGGTTCTCACCTTCTTTGAACACAACCTCCCAGCGTAGTCCTGCCGCCGGAAAATCATTCGAATCCCGCCGCTTCATTCCCTGACTAACGCCGTTCAAGAACAGCTCCGCTGATGCACAGTTCGAGTAAGCCTTCACAACCTTGCTCTCCCCCGCAGCTCCCCACCGCACGGGCATTGATTGCCCAGCCAGATGAATCATTGGCGCTGTCGCCCAGTACGATTGGAAGACATAATAAGCATCCTTTTTCGTCAGGTCACGCTCGACGACGCCTTTCATATTTAAATATGGAATCGGCGAATCCGGCCGAACCGGCGTTGCAAAATCTTTAAACGCCCATTGCGCCGCACCGGTTAGCCAATCCATCCGTTCCTGCGCACTTAAATACCAGTCAATCATTTCGCAGAAGTACGTCTCCGACCAATCACCATCCCGTGAAACCCGGGGCTCGCCACCAACAAGCAAATAGTCCCCGTCCCGCTCATCCGTCCTGCCTGCTCCGCCAGTTATAGAAGCAAAGCCGGTATACGGCGTCTCCACATGGCGGGTAGCCAAGTTATCCGCTCCCCACTCGGCATGGAAAAACGAACGTACGTCAGCCGCAGCTGTTTTGCAGCTTTCTTCATAATCGGTGTAAATGCCGCGGTACCAGCCCGCCCATATGGAAGGTGAATAGACATCGACGATGTCCTTGCAGAAGTCGCAGCGCCGGATAGCCGTCAGCCGCGAAGGATCCAACCGATGCGACAGCTCGTGCAGCTCCTTCATGAAAGCTCTGATTTCATTCTGATCAAAGTAATCGAAATCACATTCCCAGTCGTTTTCGTTGCCAAGACCCCATAGCACAATGGACGGGTGGTTCCGGTGCTGCGTTATCATCGCTTCCAGCATGTCTCGGCATTGCTGACGATAGCCTTCTCCCCCCAAGCCGCCGCGGCTCCACGGAATTTCCTCCCACGCTAGAATGCCTAACTCGTCGCATAGGTCGAGTACAATCCGGGATTGCTGATAATGCCCCAAGCGGATGAAGTTCACGCCCATTTCCTTGATGACTTGAAGCTCCTCACGAATCATCGCTTCGGTCATTGCTGGTCCAACTCCGGCAAAATCCTCATGCCGGTGCGTTCCCCGCAGCAGCAGCCGTTCGCCATTTAATAAGAAAGGACCATGATCGGTGAACTCGAATGTACGGAAACCAAAGCGTTCGCTATGTTCGGTTTGCCCGTGAACGCTCTCCAGAATGACTACAACTGAGTAAAGTTTAGGCGTATCCGTCGACCATCTCTCTGGATCATTTAATTCGAAATCTGCAATGCGCTGCGTTCCGGTCCAGGGCTTGGCAGGCAGTGTGGCGCGCCCCGCCTCTTTCCCTTGCGGGTTAAGAAGAACGACTGCAATAGCCAGCTCCTCTTGATGCTGAAGGGGATTGTATAAGGAAACATCGACCTGTACCTTCACCGGCCCTCTGCCTATCTTCGCCTCTTCTGGCGCTGCCGTCCATTCCGTCGTCACCTGCACTTGTCCGACCGATATGGCTGGTACATACACGAGATTCAAATAACGGTAAACGCCGCCGTAGGCATGAAAATCATTGGCATCCGACGGGATTGTCTCCAGATCGCGGCTGTTGTCACTGCAGATTGCGATCGGTACTTTGCCGGCGTAACGCTCCATTCCAGCGGCTTCCTTAGCCGCATCCGTAATATCTACTGTAAATTCATCATAGCCGCCAAGATGCGAGCCCGCTTTATTGGTATATACATACACATCCGTCCGCTGACCAGCCCCCTCGAAGTGAAGCAAGGTGCGCCCGCCCGGATAAGGATTATCGATATCCGCTTTAAGCCGGTACCAGCCTTGGCCCTGATAATACGTCCGGTTCGGGTCCATCACATCATAGGCATTGTAGCTGTGAGGAAGCTTTACTTCCTGCCACGGGACATTGTAATGATTGTTCAGCTTGTCGCTGCGCCATACTTCCCAGACGCCGCCAAGGCTGCCGGTATAGTGCTGCCATCCGTCTATGAGCCGCTGTTTGTGCATGCTGTTGTTCTCCTATCTTTTGTCTAGTAAAAAAAGTTTCGCTGCGCGTTTTGGTTCATGCTGCCATTCTTGATTTCATTGCCCCATCGCTTTTCCGATGTAAATGGATAAAATCTGCAAAAAGTCATCCTCGCGAATGCTCTTCAACTGTCGAGAAAAGAGTTTCGCTGCGCGTTTTGGTTCATGCTGCCATTCTTGATTTCATTACCCATCGCTTTACCGATGTAAATGGATAAAATCTGCAAAAAGTCATCCTGAACTCAAAACGCTCCACTCCACTCCCATTCAACCATCACTATCATCATTTCATTGCTCTCGCATCACTTTCATGTCTGCGAATAGTCTGCTGTGGGCCAGCTGCAACGAAACAAAATGTAAAAGTGCAGGTTGTCAGCCCTTTTTTCGGCGAATTACCGCCTCAAAATGCAAATATACAGTTTGATTGGCCTAAAACGGCCCAATTGAGCGAAAAACAGTGATTTCAAATGTACTTTTGCATTTTGATCGCGATTTTGGAGCTTTTGGGCTCCATCAGCCTGCACTTTTACATTTTGTTGTCCATGTACCGCGTGGATACCACATCCAGAACCCTCCACACTTCCCGAAAATGTGAGAGCGTCCTCGCGGACGCTCTTTGGCTTGCTATCACATCATTCGTGGCGCTTATGTCATCGTACTGGTACTCGTACTGTTAAGCACCAACCCAACTTACTTGATCTGCTTATTGCACGTTAGCGCCGGGACCAATTTCTACGCCCTCTTTTTTGTTAAAACGCTCTGTTGCTTCTTTAATAATGTCGTTGCCGCCGTTCGCTTTCCACTCCTCGATAACCTTTGGCCAATCGGAAATGTTCTCTTTGCCGTAGATCATCTTGATCATGTGATCCAGGATGAACTTGGAAGGCTCATCGAATTTTGGAGCCAGATCCGGGTATTGCGTATAGCTTTTCAGCTCTGGAGCGAAGGAGAAGCCTCCGCGTCCTTCGTGCGGCAGAATCGATTCGAAGCTTTTCAGCATTTCTTCGCCTTTTGGCTCCATTGGAAGCTTTTCTGCGTTGTAGGCACCGTCTTTAATGAGCCACAGCCAGTCGCGGCGCTGCTCGGAGAAGCGCTCTTCCTCACTCTCAGGAAGCTTGTAATTGATTTTGTCGCCTTCTTTTGTATAGTTCTCGCCTTCGATACCGAAGGAGAAGAACGTTGCCGCTTCTTCCGTCACCATGTAATCGAAGAACTTCACGATCGCTTCTGCCTTTTCCTTGCTCAGCTTCGCATTGAGATAAGCCTGCTCCAGCGTGCTGTTGTAGAGCATCATGCCGCCTTTGCCATCCGGACCTGTCGGCGATGCAATCATGGCAAGCTTGCCCTCTGGCACGGCATTTTTCAATTCCGCTTCGTAGATGCCGAGCTGGTTCGCATTGGCGTTGTAAATGCCGATTTTGCCGGAGTCGCGGCCCTTCGTCCACATTGCGCCTGTAATCGTCGCGAAATCCTTCGCCATTAAGCCTTCGTCGTACATCGCTTTGTAGACGCCAAGTGCTTTCATCATATTCTCGCTATCGAAAAACTTCGGAACAATCAGATCGCCTTGTTTTTCATACATCGTGCTGTAAGGGAGGACGTCATAAGCGCCCAGGATAAAGTCTGCATACTTGAAGTTCTCACGGAAGCCAAATGGCTGCTCAACGCCCAGCTTCTTGAACTCGCGGAGCATCGGAAGCAGATCGTCGATCGTTTTAGGTGCCTCCATTCCCGCTTTCTCCAGCAGATCAGCACGTATAAACGTTGCACGGCGTGACTGCACGCTCAAATATTGCGGAATGGAGTAGATTTTGCCGTCATACGTAACGGAATCCCAAGCTTCCTTCGGAATCGAGTTCAGCAGGTTTTGACCGTGTGTCTTGAGGATATCGTCCAGCGGCATAAATACGCCCGCATCCACCGCATCCTTCATCGCATTGCTGGATGGCGTCGTGTTGCCGACCAAGACATCCGGCACATCGCCGCCCGCGAACATCAGCGAAACCTTTTGACCAAAATCTTTATGCGGAATCAACGTGATGTTCAAATCGGTATTCGTCCGTTTCTCCAGCTCCAGAACCCATTTGTCTTTATTTAAGTCTTCGACGGACTCGATCGCTTTCATCGCGAGCGTGCCTTTAGCCATCGTGAACTTGGTCGGCGCGGCAGTAGTCTCTTTTCCGCTACCCTTGTCCGTACCCGTATTCGAATTTTTCGCTTTCTCTCCATCTCCGCAAGCCGCCAGCAAGCCAGCGAGAAGTATTACGCATAATAAGCTGAGCATACTTTTCTTCATGCCTAGATCCCCTCTCATTTTGTAATAGCGCTTACATTTTACAATTACTACCTTATCACGGGATAAAAACCGTTCACATGGTCTCATTTATGGCGCAATGGTTTTTTTTACGCTATTACGATTTGACGGAACCAACCATCATTCCCTTTGTAAAATACTTTTGCAGGAACGGGTAGACGATCATAATCGGGATGGTGGCAATTATGACTACCGCCATTTTGATCCCTTCGGGAGAAGACATCAGTGCATCCTCGGCAGGCACATTGATCGATGAGCTATCCGTAATGATGAACTCCCGCAACCTCACTTGCAGCGGATAAAGCATCCGGTCGTTGATAAAATAGAGTGCATTCGCATAACTGTTCCAATGCCCTACGGAGTAGAAAATCCCCAGCGTCGCCATCACCGGCTTAGACAGTGGCAATATGATGTTCCACAGTATCCGCATCTCGCCGCAGCCGTCGATTCGTGATGCGTCGATGAGCTCATTCGGCAGCCCCATGAAGAACGAACGCATAACAAACAGGTTAAACGCACTAATTGCGCCAGGAATCATCAATGACCATAACGTATCGTGAAGCCCCAGTCCTCTAACGAGCAAATAGTTCGGAATAAGCGGTGCCGTGAAAATAAGCGTTAGCAGCACCATAATCAGTACCGGCTTACGGTACACATATTCAGAACGCGATAGCGGATAAGCCAGCGACGAGGTCATCGCCAAGTTAATAAACGTACCAACCACCGTCACGATCACGCTCACTCCGAAGGAGCGCCAGATCAGCTTTTCGCCAATAACCGCTTTATAGTTGGTAAGGGTAAGATCGACCGGCCACAGATACACTTTACCGCTGTTAATGGCTGCGTTGCTGCTGAAGGATTGCGCCAGGACATGCAGAATCGGCAGGATCATACTCAAGCCTAATACGATCAGAAAAATATAGTTAAACACGATAAACCAACGTTGAGCGGTGCTTGTTCTTACCATGGGCTCTCCTCCTTAATATAATCCTTCTCCGGTCATCTTCTTGCTCAGCGTATTGCCCGTCATGATCAGGACAAGCCCCACTACCGATTTGAATAGACCGATGGCTGTCGTATAGCTGTATTGCCGGTCAAGAAGGCCCACGGTATAGATGTACGTATCCAGAATCTCGCCTTTGCCGGAGTTAAGCGTATTCAAAAAGATCGAGACCCTCTCAAAGCCAAAGTCCATGAAATGACCGATTTGCAGCAAAAACAGGATCGTGATTGTCGGCATCAGCGCCGGCAGTGTAATGGACAGCGTCTGCTTCCAGCGCCCCGCCCCATCGATCTCGGAAGCTTCATACAGCTCCGGATTAATGCTCGTCAGCGCAGCAAGGTAAATAATCGTACCCCAGCCTGCATCCTTCCATACGCCGGAGCTGACCAGAATGGTACGGATGTACGATTCCTCGCCCATAAAGTAGATCGGCTCAAAGCCCATCGACGTAATGATATTGTTCACAATGCCGCTCCGCGGCGACAAAATCTCAATTGCGATACCGCCAATTACGACCCAAGACAGAAAGTGCGGCATATAAAAGACGGTCTGCAGCACCCGTTTGAAAAGCACCTTGCGGATCTCATTGAGCAGTAGTGCGAGTATAATCGGTACGGGAAACGAGATAGCCAAGCTGTAAAAGGCAAGCAGCAGCGTATTTTTCAATATCCGTAAAAAGTCGGTGTACTGGAACATTTTCTGAAAATGCTCAAGCCCAACCCATGGACTGCCAAGATAGCCCTTGAAAATATTGTAGTCCTGGAAAGCCATAACCGAGCCGAACAGCGGCACGTATTTGAATAGCAAAAAATAAAGAATGCCGGGAATTGATATAAAATACAGCGCCTTATACTTATTCAGATAGGCCCATCGTTCCCTGCCCGTTCGAAATCGCATCGGGCCGATTTCCGCTTCGATATTGCTTTTCGCCATGGGAGTCAACTCCTTGCATAGTTTGTACGACAATCGTACACTATGGCGCTGAGCGCTACGATGGCGTGATTTTTGACGGTATGGCTTTTTTTACGATTTGGGCATGTTCATCCGCATAACCGTTCCTTCGCCCAGCTTGCTCTCAATTTCAAGGCCGTATTGATCGCCGAATACGAGCTGAATACGACGGTGGATGTTGAGCACCCCGATTCCGCCTTTGCCCTCCGCTTCCGTCAGGCGTTTCGTCTCCAGCCTGTTTCTTAATTGCAGCAGCGCGGCTTCGCTCATACCCGAACCGTTATCGATGACGGATACGACAAAGTAGCGATCCGTCTCGGTCGCTTGAATCCGAATCCGGTGGCCGTCCTCCAGCCCTTCGAAAAAGGCATGCTGAAAAATGTTTTCGATCAGCGGCTGCAGCGTAAGCCGGACCATTTTTTTCAACAGGAAATCCGATGGAATCTCAACTTCAATCTCGAAATCCTTGCCGTACCGATGCTTGAGGATCGCCATATAATTGAGTACATGCTTCAGCTCATTAACGACCGTAATTTCCTCCAGACTCGTCTGCACGGCGTACCGCAGCATATGGGCCATGCTTTTCACAATTTCGGACACCTCATCGGAATCCTGAACAGCCGGAAAACAGACGATCGTCTCCAGCGTGTTATAGAGAAAATGAGGATTGATCTGCAATTGCAGCGCCTGCAGCTCGGCCTTCTGACGCTCCAGCTCCGCTTCCCGCTTCGTATTCTCGGCCGTATAGACCTGTTCGATCAGCTCAGACAGCTTGTTCACCATGGAGTTGTAGCTGACGATAAGCTCATCCACTTCATCCTGCGTGCCGTTGAGCGGAATCCGGTTCCAGTCGCCTTTCTCCGCCTGCTTCATACCCCTTCTCAGCTTGCGGATAGGACTCGTAATGGAATGCCCGAACTGATATGCAAGCAGCAGCGCCAGCACCAGTGTAATCGAGCCGATCCAGAAAATATTCGTACGAATGCCGATGATCGGCTCGCGCAAATCCTTCATCGGAATCGAAATTTGCAAATTCCAATCCGTATAAGACGAGTGGCGGGCAATCGTGAACCGGTCCTCGCCGTCTTCTTTACCGATGAATGACTCGGTTTTCCCGTCGGTCATGCCTCTTCTTTCGCCAGCTGACAGCTGTTGTCCGATTTTGCTGGGATCGGTGTGGTAGACGATTTTACCGTCTTTATCCTCGATGTGAAAATACCCCCGCGGCCCCAAGTCGATGCCCTGCCAAAGAGCCGACAAATCGGTGCTGCGCACTTCAATCGCGAGCACGCCTTTATAGGTCAACGACCGCAGCCCTCTGACTTTGCGAGCGAGCGTAATCGTCTGCCCCTCCTGACCCGGGCTGATGCTGGCATTGAGGATCATAATTTGGCCGTTATCCGGAACGTCTGCGAACAGCTTGTCCACATAAGCCTTGGCCTTCGGACTCGTAAAATCAAGGGAAGCGCCGTTGTTGACGCTAACCGTCCGCCCGTCTTGGCCAACGACGTACAGGGCCATCACTTCCGGATGGCGGATCATAATCGGCTCCATCGCATTCGTTTTGATGGTGGAGGTGTAATAATATTTTTCATAATACTTGTCGGGTTCGATTTCCAGAAACGATTTAATATCGGAATTAGACAACAGAGATAAGGTAGAATTCTCGTAATTGTGGATGTATTGCTCCAGATGATAGGATGCAATGTTGACGACCTGCGCCATGTTCGCCTCCGCTTGGGCACGCAGTTTTTCCGTCGCTCCATAGTACGTGTACAGACCAAGCGCGGCGAGCGGAACGAAAATGACGATGATGAAATACGTATACAGCCGTACAAAAAGCCCCTTCCGCCGCTTATGCCCCGCCATCTATTTAATCCCCAGACTACTGCGGTATTCGGTCGGCGTAATGCCTTTGACTTTGCGGAACGTCTTGGCAAAATGTGAATAATCCTCGTAGCCGATCTCGTGGGCGACGTCCACAATCCGGTAATGCGGCAATGCGAGCAACTGCTCGGCGAATTCAATTCTTTTGGCAATGCGGTAATTAATGAAGGTTACGCCGGTCGTTTTTTTGAAGTAGAGGCTAAAATAGTTCGGAGTGAGTCCGACAAGATTGGCGACCTCCTCCAACGTTACTTCCCTCGCAATGTTCTGTTCGATATAGGCTTTAACCTCGGACATCATGTCCTTGAAGCCGTCTCTTCGCAAGGCAAGCTCGTTCGTTACGGCGTGGATCTTGCGGCGGAACTGTTCTTGAATGCCGCTGAATCCATAATTGTTGTTGGACTCGCCGGTGCTGGATTCCGAGGTTCGGGCACTTGCGGGCGATGCCTCCGAATGATTGTGGCCCTTCGCTTGAAGCCGATCGAGTACCGCTTGGAAGGAATCATTCAGCAGCTCTCTGAGCTGATTTGGCTGGTCGGTTCGTTCCGCGCAATAACGCAGCCATTCGTCCAGGCATTGATCCAGCTCGGCGATCCGAAGCTGCCAAATATGCTCCGTGATCTCGTCAAGCCACTGCTTGGATTGCGTTGGCGTTACGACGCCCTTTTCCATCGCGGGCAGTATCCGGTCCAGCATTTCATGGATGTCCGCCTTCACCACGGGCTTGAGCATATACTCCTTCACCCCATAAGCTACGCATTGCTTCGCATACTCAAATTCGGCAAAACCGGAGATTACGACTACACGGATATATGGGTATAGAGACTGTATGCGCTTACAAAGCTCCAAGCCGTCCATCTTCGGCATACGGATATCGGTAATCAATATATTGGGAGGATACTCGACGATTCGGGCTAGCGCCTCCTCGCCATTTTCCGCTACGCGCACACTCGTGAACGGCTTGCTGTAAGTGGTCATCATATGCTTCAGGCCATTTCGAATAATCATTTCATCGTCGACGATCAAAATATGCATTCTTCTGCCCCCTCTAGAAAAGACTCCCTCTATAATAGCTCAGGTTGCATCCAGTTCCTATATGCGATTCCGATAATTGGATTGATAAAATGAACCTTTGGGGGAGTGGGGGCGTTTGGTTACCTGTCTAGAGTGAAGTTTTTTCGCTATTTGCGAAGGTGAGTTCGTTCGGCGCACGCCGGCGGTCAAACCTCGAATTCGCTCGGCGCACGGGGCGCGCAAAATAGCGAAGCTGCTTCGCTATTTTGCGAAGGCAAGTTCGCTCGGCACGAGGGAATTTGCCGGCTTATCGCCTACAACGAAGCTAGCTTCGCTATTCGAGAACCTAGGTTCACGGTTAGCGAAATTCAGTTCGCTGTTGCCGTAGCTCAAGCTGCACGCGGACTCTACAGCAAAATAGAGTTCGCTGTTTTGCGAACCTGCTTCGCTAATGCACCAACACAATGTTACTTTTGACTGCTGCCTAACTTTTTACGAAGCACCTTCGCTAATAGCGAAGGTGAGTTCGTTCGGCATAGGATAGCGGTTTGGCCATTGATCTACAGCGAAACTTTTTCGCTATAAGCGAAGCTAGATTCGTTCGGCAAGAAGTATTCACTCAGCCGCCTGCCTACAGCGAATCTAATTTCGCTATTTGCGAAGGTGAGTTCGTTCGACGCGCCATGCTCGTCATATTGCGAAGCAGCTTCGCTATTTTGCGAAGACAAGTTCGCTCGGCATAGGGTAACTGCTCGGCTGATCGCCTACTACGAAGCTAGCTTCGCTATTCGAGAACCTAGGTTCACGGTTAGCGAAATTCAGTTCGCTGTTGCCGTAGAACAAGCTGCGCGCGGACTCTATAGCGAAATTGGGTTCGCTGTTTTGCGAACCTGCTTCGCTAATGCCAAACAAAATGTTACTTTTCCAACATGTACCAGTTTTTACTTAACACCTTCGCTATTAGCGAAGGTGAGTACATTGAGCAAGGGTAGACGTTCGAAAAGCAGCGCCAAAGTTACAACGTTGACGTTCCTGCTGCACGCTAGACGCACGGCAACACTGTGCGAAAAGCAAAAGAAGAAATGTGTTCGTGACGGGCGATTACCAGGAGGCAGATTTGCAACGGATTAGCTCGTTTAGGAGATGAAGTGCAACAGCTATGCCGGAGCGTTTGCAACAACCGAGCAACAACTATACTGGAGCGTTAGCGACAGTTGAGCAACAGCTATGCTGGAGCGTTAGCGACAGTTGAGCACAACTATGCTGGATCATTAGCGACAGTTGAGCACAGCTATGCTGGAGCGTTCGCTACAGTCGAGCCAAGCAACAAAAAAGGTTCGCTAGTTTTACCCAGCGAACCCGAACCTAACGCCTATAACTTGAAATGCTCCTTGATCCGTCTAGCTACTTCTTCAGGATCGGTCTCCGTATTGTTGATACGTAGATAATGTTCCTTCTGGATCTCTCCCTCATGGGAGTTCAGCCGAAGGTTCTCCATTGTACGAATCAGCTCTTGCTCGGATTTCTCCACATTGCGTTTGGTCGGCTTATGCTCCAGACGGTGCGGGCTTTTGTTACGCACGAGCCTTTCCTGCAAGTCCGCCTCCAGCTCCACATAATAAACGGTGCCGCCCTGTGATTCAAAAATTTCGCTGACATGGCGAATGTATTCCCAATCTCCGGGCAAATCAAAACCCCACACATAGGTGAAAATCAATCCTGCCAAGTCGCTCTTCGCTACTTCCTGGAATATTTCCTCGCGAAATAAACCGACCAATCGGTTGCCTTGCGGACTTCCATAGTTAAAGTACGGGCTGACCAGTTCAATCGTCATATGGTTATGAAACAGCTTCAAGTCCGTTATTTGCTCCAATTGCTGTCCTACCGTCATTTTACCGACGGCTTGCGGTCCAAATACAATTACTAGCTTCACGATATCCCCTCCTCGTATTCTCAACTCTTCAATCAACTTCATTTTTTATCCAATATTACTAGAATTACTATAAAAATCAAGAAAAAAAAGAGGAGCGAATCGCCCCTCCAGCTTACCCTGGTTATCCCAGCACATCCTTCAGACGCCGCTCCATTCCGGCAAAATCAACCGCGCCCAGCATTCGGTCGCGGATAATCCCTTCACTGTCAACAACGAACGTGGTAGGGAAGCTGCGCACGCGGTACTGTGACATGACAGTCCCTTTTTCGTCCAGCACAACAGGAAATGTCAGGCCGCGTTCTTCAACGAAAGACGAAACGTTGTGGCCGCTCTTCTCAGTAGACGTCATATTGACAGATAGGACTACAACATCCTGATCGCGGTAAGCGGAATACAGCTTTTCCATATGCGGCATTTCGACTTTGCAGGGTGGGCACCAAGAGGCCCAGAAGTTTACGAATACGGTTTTGCCGCGATAATCCGAGAGGCTAATCTCACTGCCATCCAGCGCCACCAGCTTAAAGTCGGGCGCCTGCTGCCCTTTGTTCAATCCAACCTCCACCATACCTGCCCCTGCCGGCAGCTCTGCAGAGCTGCCGCCATAATCGACCAGCAAAATAGCCGCAAGAGCAGCAGCAGCCAACACACTATTTGCCCCCAGCCTTTTCCATTCGATACCCCTTGCCGATCTGATTTGTATTACAAACATGAAAGCGGACACCGCGGTCGACAATACATATTTCCACACATCCGCTGACGTATCCGCCAGCAGGCTTTGCACCGACAGCCATACTGTAATCCAGCCATACAGCATCACACTTAACCATACGATAACCGCTTTGATTCCGGCATTTGTTCTTAAGCCTTTGTACAAAAGGAAACCGCAAGAGACAAGGGTAGCAAGCCATCCCCCAACAATCCCGCCGCTGAAATAAATGAACGAACGAGGATCCTCGAGCACTGTCGCAGGATCAACTATAATAAGGCTTGCTTTCCAAATGAAAATCCACAGCAGCACGGCGTTCATGGCATCTGATACGAATCCGGCCTGCATTTGGCCCTTTTTCGCTTTTAACCACAGCCCCGCAACGCCTGCTATACCGCAAAGAATGTAGACGACAATTTCCAAATTCAATACGAAAGTTCCAAGTTGTACCGTATACACGCCTCTTGCCCACACTCCCCTCTTCCCCGTTCCTATTGCAGCGAATAGGAAGCTTCTTGTTACCTAGTCTATCATTTTCAAAGGAGGTTCAGCTATAAATGCGGTACATATTTTTCCCATCTGATTTTGCTTGATAAAGGGCAGTATCTGCTTTTTTCAACAACGTCTGAAGTTTATCATCCTCTTGATAAAAGGCAACCCCGATGCTCGACGTCGACACAAAATGATGCTCCATCACAAGCCAAGGCTGCTGCAATGACGAAAGAATCTTCTCGGCAATTCCTTCTGCTTCGGTAACGCTATCCAAATTAGGAAGGGCAATGACAAATTCATCGCCGCCCATTCTTGCCACCCGATCAATGTCCCTCAAGCATGACTTCACGCGCTGAGCAAGCTGCCGGAGCAGCTCATCCCCCGCGTCATGTCCAAAGTTGTCGTTAATTTCCTTGAAGCCGTCCAAGTCAATATACATGACGGCGAGCAGCCGCTTGCTATGTTTGGCTTCCAGCATCGCCTGATCCAGCAGAGCGTGGAATAATCTTCGGTTCGGGAGCTCGGTCAGATGATCATGATAGCTCAAATGCTCCAGATGCTCCTCGTATTTTTTCCGCTCCGTTATCTCGCGGCCGACAAGCATCATGTTTGCATAGGTACCTTCTGCATCAAACATCGGCGTCCCAATCAACTCTACCCACACGTCATAGCCCAATCTATGCCGCCGATGAATTTCGCAGGAAAACGGCCGTTGAGTGATCGCCATATTTACAAATACTTCGCGGAAAGCGACATCCACCTCTCCATTCGGCTGATAAAAGACCCCATTTCCGACATACTCACTCGGGTCATAGCCAAGTACTGTATTATGAGATGGCGAAGCGTACGTCACAATGCCGTCCAATTGAACCAGCTGAATGAGATCAAGCGAATTATCCGCAAGCATCCGGTACCGTTTCTCACTTTCTTTTAGCGCGGCCTCCACTTTGCTTCTTTGCGTAATATCCCGAAACATCGTTAAAATCGCCGGCTGGCCCTCATGCGTAATCGATATGCTGTTCGTATCGATAAAGATCGTCTGCCCGTCCCGGCGCATGACCTCAATCGCCATGTAGGGAAGAAGATTCCCCTTCTTCAGCTCATTCACCCTCTGCCGAATCATTTCATGCTGCTCCTCAGGGATGAAGGAATATAAGCTGACGCCCTGCGGGTTAAATTCCTTCGAATAATTCATTGCCGAGAGATTGGCATATAGAACCTCACCCTCACGATGAACCATGATGCCCTCGGGAGAAAGCTCGACAAGCTTGCGGTACCGCTCCTCGCTCTCCTTCCACGACCGTTCCAGCTTGTTCTGCACCGAAATATCTTTGGTCATGCCTACAATGCCAATAATTTCACCATTCTCGTTGCGCAGCGGGGAAAAGCTTGAGCTCACTTCGATGCATGTACCGTCTTTTTTCAGACCGATCGTCTCAAACCCCCGGCAGCACTCTCCCCTTCTACCCTGCTCTACCCGCTCCTGATGCCTCGTTTCAAAAGCTTGCGGGATAATCGGCAGCGGCTTGCCGATCATTTCGTCCCGCTTCCATCCGTAAGTCTCCTCGAAAGCGGCGTTAATATCGGCCACATGACCGTCCAAATCCAATATAAACATGGCTGCAGAGGTCGAATGGAATACCGCCTTCAAGCGCTCCTCCCTTTCTACCTGTGCAGCCCTTTCCTTGTTGGACTCCGTTATATCTTGAATCAGGCAAAAAATGCCGTACAAATCTCCCTCATTAACAAGCGGAATCGCCGTTACGTGAATATCAAGCCGGGTGCCATTTTTATGACAGGCGCTGGCTTCATAGCTGGAAGATGTTCCTTCGATTAATGTTTCGAGATGGCGGCGAACAGTGCCCCTATGCTCCGGAACGATGAAATCCATATAATCATTCATAGGAAATCCCTTGTGGGTATACCCGAACAATTCGCATGCCGCATGATTGACTTCCCTTATCTGACCGTTCTTGGATAGAACCAGAACAGCGAAAGGATTAAGCTCTACGATTGATTGATGAAATGACGCGGACGCCTCATGAGATAACGTACTCATTTATGTAATATTTTCCTCCCCGGAAATTATCTATGTTGCGAAAAGCTAGATTCCCTGATAGAAACCGCTGCTTACAGCTTTTCATTTTACCTTTCTTTTGTCATAATCGACAGTAGAATTAGTAAAATTCTACAGTTTTACTGGAAGAAAAAGTGTAAAATTCAAAGGAAACCTGACTAATTTCCAGCAACCCACCAGATTACTCTCTAAAAATGTCTGCCTTTTTATCAGATAAGCATCTTTGACCTTGGCAGCGCTCGCGTGTATTGTATAGGGGAAGCCGGTCAGGATGGATGGTTGAGCCGGAATAATATGCTAGAGAGAATAGGAGCTGGAGCAATGAAAAGCATCGCTGTGTTTTGCGGATCGAGAAATGGAGCTTCCGAGGTTTATGTGAAAGGAGCGAAAGCGCTCGGCAAAGAGCTCGCCAAACGGGATATTGCGCTCGTCTACGGCGGAGCCAGCGTTGGCGTTATGGGTGCAGTCGCCAATTCCGTTATGGAAGCCGGAGGACGTGTCATCGGTGTCATGCCTGCCTTTCTCGACAAAAGAGAGATTGCCCACAAATCCCTGTCCGAGCTCATTATCGTAGAATCGATGCATGAGAGAAAAGCCAAAATGGCGGAGCTTTCCGACGGATTTATTACGATGCCGGGCGGTCCTGGAACGATGGAAGAGTTTTTTGAAATATTCACTTGGGCGCAGCTTGGTCTTCATCAAAAGCCTTGCGGCCTCTTAAATATCAATGGCTACTACAATCCGCTTATTGAGCTGTTCAACCATATGACTGCGGAACAGTTCATGGAGGAAAAATATCGCCGGATGACACTCGTGGATGAGGATCCTTCTGCGCTTTTGGAGCAATTTTATAGCTACGAGCCTCCTGCGCTCAAAACATACCTGAACGACCAGCAAACTTAGCAGCCGTTTTGCGGATAAAAGAATACAAGAAAGAGCATTTCCGCATACGGGAAATGCTCTTTTTTTAGCATGATTAAATATTCTCACGTTTTCCCTTACATTTACAACTTTCTTCTAATACTCACGTCAATAACATTGATGAAGAAGCTAGGAAGCTAAGATGAAAACAGGAGAGTTCAAAATGAGAAGTATCCTTTTATCAGCAATCATACTTGTTCTCATAATCGGCGGCACAGCTTGCAGCAGCAAGGTGCAATCCTCTTTCCCATTGCCGGAAGGAAGCAAAGAGGATGCTGCATTATGCCCATCTATCCTACTTGTTGAGGGAGCCCATTGCTACAAGATTCCCCTGTCTCATCATGCTGCGATGACATGGTTTCAAGATACTGCAGATGACAAGAAATGGAGTGCCTACTGGGCAAGCGACGTCGATCCGTTTAATCTCTATTTGAGCAAGGACAGTGAACAAATGGAAGCCATCTTTTACAAACAGCAGGATGATGACTTTACAGGATTGTTATTAGGAGATGTAAAACAAATGAAATAGAAGCCGAGGTGAATGATATGGTGTTCATTCATGTATGTTCTCACGAAGATTTGGACCTTCTTGTCACACTAAACAAGCAGCTTATAGAGGATGAAAGACATGATAATGCGATGGACTTTGAGCAGCTAAAAGAAAGAATGCGTGCTTTCATCAATACAGATTATGATGCTTACAAGTTTGAACATGGTGGCGAAATTGTTGGTTATGCTTTGGTGAATCATATTAGGCAGCCTCTGTATCTCAGACATTTCTTCATCTGTAGAAGCAGCCGGGGAAAAGGGCATGGCAAGTCAGCTTTTCGAGCATTGCTGCAATTATTAAATACAACAACCGTAGATATCGAAGTGCTGCATGGAAATACGGCTGGATATGAATTTTGGAAGTCGCTTGGATTTAAAGAAAGAAGTATCTATATGAGGCTGGAGGAATTAAACGATTGAGTTACCCAACCCATTAAACCAAAGGCTTAATGAGTCCTTTTCCGATAAAGTTGGCCGAGACCGGCTGCTTGCCAACTTCTCTAGCCCACACCGACATTTGGCCGATGTGATGGATTTCGTGAGCGATAACGTGGCGCATCACTTCTCCCCAAGTGTAAATAACTGCCTCGCCCTCGGCATTGGCACTGTAGTGCAGCCGGGTCTCCACGCTCTCCTCCCATGCCGCCACGAAGGGCTCGACTTCCGTCCGAAAACGCCGATCCAGTTCTTTTACCCGCTCCAGCGTCTTATACGTTTCGTAATCCTCCAACTCGTCCGGCTTTCCCTGCAATTGCTGAATCCAGCTCCACTCCACGTCCGCAATATGAAAAAACGTCTTCAATAGACTCCCAGTGCCGCCTGTTCGCTCACGAATCAGCTCCTCATGAGGGAGCTCCTCGCACCATTGATACCACTGGTCCCTGACCATCCAGTTATAGCGAAACCACGCCTCCACGCCGACACCTCCATTTCATAATCTATACCATTCATCTATAACGAACATGATATCATCAAACTAACGATGTTTTGTAAAATTCTGATGGGTCGAAGCAGCCAGAAAAAGTTTTTTGATCCTTTTGTGGCTTTTCCCCTCTCCCCGGTGTCTATACATATGCAAGATCAAGAGGAGGTCAACGATGTCAGGCGCTAATGACAACCGCCCTGTTTATCCGGATGAACAGAGCATGATTGAAAAGTTTGAACAGTGCTATGAACAATATCGCAGCCGAATCCGCAGCTACATTTCGCTCAAGACAAATGCAGCAGCAGCGGAGGACTTGACGCAGCAGGTCTTTCTCAAAGCGATCGAAAATCTGCACGCTTTCAAAGAAAACGCCAGTTTCTTTACCTGGATTTTTAAAATTGCCGAAAATACGGTGAAAAACGAATATCGGAGCTTAGCCCGTAAAAAAGATATGCCTTATGATTTTACAAACTATGAATCACAATCGGTCTCCCTTGATTTTGCCAAGTATGTCGAGATCCGCATCGATATTGGTTCGGCGTTAAACAAGCTGAAGGAATTGGACCAGCAAATTATTTCGTTGCGTTTTTTCCTAGATTGTACGTTGTCCGAAATCGCCAATATCGTCGGCATGCGGGAAAGCGCGGTGAAAAATAGGCTATACCGATCGTTAGAAAAGCTAAGAACAGAGTTAAAAGAATGGGGTGACATTGCTGTTATGTCAATTCTAGACATGATATCAATCGTAAATAAAAATGAAGTCGTCGTCTCGAGGGATCCTTTTGAAAAAGTGCATCAGGACCTGTTCCGTGCATTGAAGGAAAATGTGGAACGGATCGCCTCCAAGTACAAGCACCGTCCTTCATGCAAAACCATTATCGAAATTTATCCCGATCTTCCGACCTTCCACCAAGCTGTCGGAGAAGCCGACGCGCCGAATTGGTTCATGGGCACGTACGAGGGCAATCGATTGAAAATCGTATCTCCTCTAAATTCAGGGCCAGAGCATACGTATGAGTCGATTATTAAATCGACTTTGCATCTGTATACGATGTGGCTGATTGAGGACATTAACGCCACAGCACCGAAGTGGGTGCGTCAAGGAATTGGCGGCTATGAAGCGAAGCAAATGACGGAGGAGTACATCGCGAACACAACAGCAGACGCCGTTCGCCGCGGGGAAATCCCGGAGTTCCTTGAGTTCAATAACGATACGTGGGATTTCGAGACGATGAAGGGCTTCCAGTTCTCGTATCTGATTGTAGAGTTCATTACGGAAAGCTACGGATTGGATACGCTGAATCAGGTCATCCGCGATCCTTATGATTTCAACGGCATCTTCAAGTGTTCCGAATCCGAGCTGCGCGAGCAGTGGATCCCCTATATGAAAAAGAAATTCAATATTTAATATAATGGGGCTAGCGCCCAAGCGAGATTAGCTTGGGTGGTAGCCCCTTCTTTTGCTTTGGTGCTGTGCGGCGACTTGTGCATGCGCTGGCAGGCGGGCGGATGCTCTGTGCGGGCGGATGCCAGCGGGGTTGCTGTGCAGGCGGGTTTGCGAACCTGTTTCGCTAAATAGCGCAGCTTTTTTCGCTGGAGCGGCAATATTCTGGGGAATTTCACTGAAATGACGCATATAACGCACCTTTTTTCTCTATTGAGAAATCCATTTACACTATAGCGAATAAAGGTGCGCTACGAGGCTCACAGGAGAAAAAATCGGCTGAATTAGCTAGAATTAAGGAATTTAGCTTCGCAAATTTGCGAAGCTGGTTCGCTATGCCAACTTAATACAACGGGAACTTCTGACGCAGATCTTCCCGGTGAAGCACGTTGGAGTCCTCGCGAATATAGTGGCAGACGTAGGAGCGGCGCCAGCGGTCCTTGCTCCGGTTCTTTTTCGAGGAATGAATGAGCAGCTCGCTGAAGAACAAAATATCGCCCTTCTCCATCTCGACCGGAATTTGCCGGCTCGTATCAACTCCCTCGGTCTCCTCGGTCCAATGCTCATGCTCCTCGATATCTTTCACTGCGCCGTGCGGCAGCAGGCCCAGCTTATGCGTTCCCGGCATGACCCACAGACAGCCAGTTTCGATATCAATGGAGTCCTCCATCGCTGTCCACGCGGCGATCATCGTCATGGGATCATTCTTGATGTAGTAGTAATCCTGATGGGAAGCCTGTCCCGGCGAGCCCGGCTCTTTGTAGAAGTACATGCTTTGCACGCACACCGCTTCTTTTCCCATCAATTGCGCAAGCGCTCCGCGTACGATGGTGTTCTTCATGAGCTGACGGGAGAAGCTGTCATGCTTATGCGGATTAAAGAGGCGGAGCGAATATTTCTTGGCTTCATCGCAAGCCGCCCATTCTGGCATGGGATTCTGATTGCGAATATCGTAGATGTGTCCATTAAAGGCATCGATCAAATCGCTGGACATCCCCTTCTTAAACAGGAAGTATCCATTTTCCTTGAAAAATTCAATTTGCTCATCGGTAAGCGGAGTCAGCGGACTAACGTAAGTGTTATTCATTCTGTATTCTCCTTTACTAAGAAATGATCTATAATGATTTCAGAATACGTTAACGAATCCGCTTACACAATGGCTGCAACAAGCAAATATGTATCTATAATTGATATCCACATTCAAGACTACCAACGCTATAAAAGATGGATGAAGGCTGCACTTGCAGCCCATCATACTTTCTGATGCAAGACTAACAGGTGTGCTGCCGCTGACCGTTTTTATGGTAGAACTCACTCGAAAGTGTTTCTTGTACCGAACATCGCGTGCCGCGATAGCACCGCGCGCGGGAGGCGCGCACGTACTCTGGCTTATGCCGCTTAGGCAACCGCCTTTCGTTAACCCATCCCAGCGTTTGGAGGAATCCGCTATGTCCAATTCCCTTGCCTCTCTAGCCATCGATACAATTGAGCATGCTACCGCCGGCTCCATCGTCTACCCGCCCGGCGGCCGGCTTGGCCCCCGTATTCAGCAGGATATTCAGCTCGTCATGCTCTACACTGGCGAGATGAATGTGACGATCGACGGCCGGCTGCTGCCGGTCACTCCCGGTCAGGTCATTCTGTTGAAGCCGGGCTGTGAGGAGACGTTTGTCTTCTCGAAAACAGAGCCCTCCTGGCACCGGTGGATTGCCGTTCATTTGAACGACATGACAGAGGAAATTCGGGAAGAGCTGGAACAGCTGCCCGAGTGTCTGCCCTTAACGGAGGAAATGAACCGCCTGCTGGATTTAATGCTTAACGTTCAGCGCTTCGCCTCTTTCGAGGATCAGGCCGTCATTAGTCTAGGGCTCGCCGCGCTCCACCTCTATCCTACCGAATCCAGAAGAGCGCTGCTCCGGCAAGAAAAGCATCCTGCTATTTATTCGGTGCTAACCTACATTCATGAACGGTATATGGATGACCTGTCGCTTGCCGATCTTGCGGATCGCGCAGGACTCTCGCCTGAGCATCTCCTGCGACTGTTCAAGCGTCACGAATCAGCAACGCCAATTGCTTACCTATGGAATTATCGGGTGTCCAAGGCTGTCGAGCTGTTGACCAGTACAGGCCTCAACGTGACGGAAATTGCGCAGCGCTGCGGCTTCAAGACTTCGCATCATTTTGCCCGGATGATCAAGCAGACGACAGGCCGTACAGCATCGGAGATTCGCCGTCTGTCCTGGAGCGGCATGCGCAAAGCTTGACCAGTTGAGCAACCACCCAGGCCATTACATTTCGCACGGGAATGACGGGTTCGACTGATTAGGCTTCTGATAACTAGCTTGGAAAAGCTTAATCCTAGTTGATGAAGCTTTTTGCACCTACGATGCGTGATGTCCTTCCTGCCCAGCGCAGCGCCTAACACAAAATGACACCTCTCGCGAGCGCGAGAGGTGTCATTTTGTGTTAGCGCTTAACCCACTCTATTCTTTCACTCCGCCAAGAGTCATGCCCTTGACGAAATATTTTTGCAGGAACGGGTAGACCATGATGATTGGCAAGCTGGCGATGATCGTCATCGTCGCACGGATGGAGGTAGGAGTAACTTGGTTCAATGCTTGGCCTCCTGTATTACTGAACACATCGCCTACCGTCTTCTGGGTCATGGAGCCGCTGGAGCTTTGCAATATTTTCATCAGCTCGTACTGGAGTGTACTGAGATTAATATTCGAAGAGTTGTACAAAAACACATCAAACCAAGAGTTCCACTGCCATACCGCTACGAATAGTGATACTGTTGCCAGCACGGGCGTACAAAGCGGCAGCACGATGCGCATAAACGTCGTAAAGTCGCCGGCCCCGTCGATTTTGGCGGATTCGATAATGCCTTCCGGAATGCCTTCGATAAAGGAACGAATGATAATGACATTAAAGGCGCTAATGATCCCCGGAATAATGTAAACCCAGAAGCTGTTGAGCAGATGAAGCTCCTTATACAGCAAGTAAGTCGGGATCAATCCCCCGTTGAAATACATCGTCAGAATGAACGCCAGCGCAACCCATTTGCGCAGTACATATTCCTGCCGGCTCACTGTATAGGCAACCATGGCGGAGCAAAACACAGCCACGAGAGTGCCCAGCGTAGTACGCAGAAAAGAAATCAGCATCGAATGAAAAATCGCAGCTTCGCGAAGCGTGTATTCGTAGTTGTACCAAGTGAAGATACGGGGCATCAGGAAAATGCCGCCCTTGGAGGCATCCATCGCGTCATTGAGCGAGACCGCCAGCATATTCAGAAACGGATAAAGCGTAACAGCCGCAAGAAACAACATAAAGACGATATTGCAGAAATCAAATATACGATCGCTTACCGAACGGCGGCGAGCTAATGCTTTCATGTTGGCAGCCTCCTAGAACAATCTCGGTTGACCCAGTCTCTTGGCAATATGGTTGGCGCCGAACAACAAGATAATGCTGATGACGGTCTTGAACACACCGGCGGCCGTCGCTAACGAGAAGTTACCCATCGCAATACCGTATTTCAGTACGAACAGATCCAGGTTTTCGGAATACTCGGCGGTTAAGCCGTTGCCAAGCAAATATTGCGGCTCGAAGCCGGATTCCAGGATGTTGCCGAGATTCATAATAAGCAAAATAACGATGACGGACTTCAATCCCGGAAGCGTCACGTACAAAATCCGCTGCAAGCGGTTCGCGCCGTCGATTTCCGCCGCTTCGTATTGCGCCGGATCGATCGTCGTAATCGCCGTCAAATAAATAATCGTGTTCCAGCCGAGATTTTTCCACACCTCAGAGATGCCGAGAATGCCCCAAAAATATTTGCCTTCCGCCAGCCATAGAATCGGCTCTTGAATGATTCCGAGCTTCATCAGTATCAGATTGATGATGCCGGAGCTTTCCGTCGACAGTGCCGTGACGATAATGCTAGAGGCAACCACCCATGATATAAAATGGGGCAAGTAGCTGATCGTTTGAACCGTACGCTTGAAGACTACGCTGCGCAGCTCATTAAGCAGAATCGCCAGCACGATCGCAGTCACGAAGCCAAGCACCAAGTTAATGAGGCTCATTGCCAGCGTATTGCGCATCACCTGATAGAAGTTTTCGTCTTGAAACAGAAACTTGAAGTTTCGGAAGCCTACCCATTCCTGGTCAAAGGGGCTAGTGCCCGGCCGGAACTGCTGAAATGCGATGGACCAGCCCCATACCGGGATGTATCGAAAAACGAGCAGCCACAGGACGAATGGCACCGACATCAGCAGGAGTGTTCTCTGTTCTGCGAGCTTGCCTAACCATGACTTTCTTGCCATCGCTCTCTTCCTCTCAGTCCGTGTGCGGAAGGACGGGGCGCCTCGCTTGCTAGCTAGGCTGACTAGATCAAGCTGCAAGCGGCTCGTATGTTAGCTCATGTTAGCCGCTTGTAGCTTGGAAGCTACCTTCCAAGCATATAGCTTACAAGATAGCTCATGCTATCAGCTTACAGCTTGTAACTTGCTGTCTTGCCCAGTTACTGACAGCTCTCTAGCTTGCAATTGCCGCAAGACTGTCCGTCCCTCTGCCCTTGGATCGTCGTTATCGTCCTTCTCTTCTATCTCGTCTATCTCTTCTTGCCAGCCAGCCGATCCTGTACGACGCCGTTCGCCCAGTCTTCATACGCTTTGACATCGAGCTTGTTGAAATCGGCGATGTAATCGCCCCACATCGCGTCAAACTTCTCCGGCGCGGCAAGGATCAGCTTCGGAAACCATTTGCGCTGCAGATCCATTTTTTTCTGCTCAAACAGCTGCTCCTTGGAGCCCTGCTGCTTGTTCGCCGACCAGACCGGATACCACTTCCGCTCGTCCGGCGGACTATATACGTCCGTAAACACCTTCAAACCGTAAGCTTCCAGAATGCTCTTGTCGCCCTCCGTATAACTCTTCTCTACAACCTCCGGCTGACGGTCAGGGAAATACGCATTGCCGTCCTCGAACAGTCCGGCTCCCATCGGCCAGTAATAGCTGAAGTAGCTAAAGCCATATGATTGCTGGAACTCCGGATTTTGAATTTGTGCAATTTGTTCTTCCGTACGGTAGAAGCGGCCCTTATCGTCTGCCTCATAGGTTTTGCCCTTTTCGCCCCAGAACAGCAATTTCTGATTTTCCTCTTTGACCATGTTGTCAAAATACTGGATGATTCGGGCAGGGTCTTTGGCTTTTGTCGTAATGCCGATGCCCCGGTTAGTTACGAACGTCGGCGGGTCCAAATATTGATCCTTCGTCCCCTGCTCGAACACGAGCGGGAAGCCGATAAATTTGCGGTCATCGTTGCCGGCCTGCGCCAGATTTTGCACAGCGGGAACGATCTGCCAGCCGTAATCGAAGAATCCAAGTACCCGTCCGCTGGACAGCTTTGCAATGTACTGATCATATTTCGCGACAAGCGATTCTTTATCCAGAAGCCCTTCGCTGTTCGCTTCGTTCAGCTTCTGCAGCCAGCGTTTCATGAAGTCCTTATCGCCGGTTACAGCAGCCTTCTTCGTCTCCATATCGACGTAAACTTCGCCCTCATTCGGCAGACCGTTCAGGTTCGGAGCCGGATTCGTCAGCGTGAAGAAGCGCCAGTCGTCGGTCAGCGTCTCGAAGCCGATCGTATCTCCGCCGTCAATTTGCGGATATTTCTCTTTGTACTTCTTGATGAGATCGAAATATTCATCCAGCGTCTTGATTTTCGGATAGCCGAATTCCTTCAGCACGCCTTGCTGAATGTAGAAGGCGCCAGGTTGGTACATATCCGGTACAAAGCCGTTGCTAGCGGCAAACGGGATGACGTAAATGTTGCCGTCCTCGGATGCCATCTGGTCCCAATAAGGACCATAAAGCTTTTTCAAATTCGGCGCATACTGGTCCAGCAGATCATTCAGCGGAATGAACGCTTTGGCATCCAGCATTTTGTCGATGCCGCTGTCAGGTACCACAACATCCGGCAGGTCACCGCCGGCAATCATGACGCCAAGCTTCGTATTCAGATCGCCGACCAAATACTCCATTTTAAAATTGACGCCGGTTTGGTCTTCCAGCAATTTGCCCAGCACAGTCTCATTCGTATTGGTATCCTTGCCGGCAACCGCGGCATTGAAATACGTGAAGGTGACTGGTGTCTTCTTCTCACCCGAAGCCGGGTCCGCAGACGCCGACGGAGCAGAAGACTTGCCGCCGTTAGCGCCAGAACAGCCGGCCAGCAGCATGACGAGTGAAACGGAAAGCAGAACGTACGATAACTGTGAAATCTTCATATCGATGGATTCTCCTCTTGAAAGGATCGATTTTTGAAAGCCCTTTCATTTTTATCATAATCAATCGCCGAAAGCCGGTCATCTCGTAAACTTTAGCTTTTATTTCGAAAAATTAAGCTGTTGCGGCAGCCGCATTTTGACCGTTGTCCCCGCTCCAGGGGAACTTTCAATGTCCAGACGGGCGTCATCGCCATAAAATAATTGCAGTCTCGCGATCACATTCCGGATGCCGACATGCTCCTCGGCATTGTCCTCCAGACTTCTCTCGGACAGTACATATCGAAGCTTGTCCTCCTCCATGCCGATCCCGTTGTCCCGCAGCACAAAGACAAGCTCCTCCCCTTCTGCCGTAACGTCCAGCTGAATGACGCCCTGCTCCTGAATCGCTTCAATACCGTGAATGTTCGCATTCTCGACAAAAGGGATAAAGATCATTTTCGGAATCAGGCATAGCGCGGCTTCGTCTGTCACATCAATGCGGTAGACCAGCTTCTCGCCAAACCGGTATTGCTGAATGTCGAGAAAAGAAATGATCAGATCAATCTCCTGCCGGACAGTTATCCAATCATTGCCCCAGGCAAGCGACTTGCGGAAAATTTTGGCCAAGCTGCTGATGATCCGGGCCGTCTCCTCCTCCCGCTTGATCAGGCTTCGCATCCGCAGCGCCTCCAGCGCATTGAACAGAAAATGCGGATTAATCTGGCTTTGCAGCGCATGAAGCTGAGCCCGCCGCCGCTGCAGCTCCAGATCCTTGGCCTGAATATCTGCGAGGTACACGTCGTCGATCAGACTTTTGATCTGTCCTGTCATCCGGTTGAATTCAACGGTTAGCTGGCCGATTTCATCCGTCGATTCCACATGATCGATGGGATCAAAGCGCTGGTTTTTGATCTGCTTCATTTGCTTCAGAATGCGGAGCAGCCGATCATGCAGCGACTTGGCGATCCAGACGATAATAAGCGTCGGAAGTAGCAGATTGATCAGCGCCAAATAGACAACAGCCATCTGCGATTTCTGAATCTCGGCCAATATTTGATGCTCAGGCATAATGCCAATAATCGTCCAGCCCCTTAAATAATCAACGTTGGGAAAAGACTTCGTAAAGACGAGTGCCCCATCCGGCTTGTCCACCGCTGTAAACGGAATCGGCTGCTGCCGCCAATCGATGCCAGCTGCCGTTGTGAAATCAATGACGCCGTCCCGGTTGACCAGATACAAGTCGCCTTGCAGCGCCCGGTTGTCCAATATCTGCTTGAACTTATCGTGATGAAAATCGATTTTTAATATTTTCGCGTAACGGTTGGATGCCTGCATATTCAACTTCCGTATCAAGCTGTACGCACCGTCCCCGCTCTCCGGGCTTCCGCTCCGGGTATGAACGAGCAGCGGCGCATCGCCGCTTGCAGCAGACATGACCGCGCCGTACCACGCCGATCCCTTCACATCGTCGGTGATCGGACTGATTCCTCCCGCTCCCAGCAGCGTCGGATTGTCAGTGTAGATCGTAAGGTCTTGGATCGACCTGTCCAGTGGCGCATACCGGTTAAGGGTTGGCCGAATATAGGCGTCATAAGCATCCAAGTATTCGACCCAATCGGGATATTCCCGCTCCAGCGACTCATTCATCCACCCGTCCGCATAGATGATGGAGGATACGCCAACTGCCGCATCGATTTTGACGCGGAAAGCGTTCTGAATCCGGTCCAGCTCCAGCGAAATGTCCTGTTCCTTTTGCTTGCGGACACTGTTTGTAGTCACGGAATAGAAGAAAAGATTTGTAAACAATACAGGGATAAACACCGCTATAAAATAAAACAGCAGCAGCTTGTTGCGCAGCCTTATATTATTCATCCGGAGCGCCCCCGCCCGTCTGCGCCAGCAATCGGCTTCTGTATTCAGCAGGCGTCGTCCGCTCCAGCTTCTCGAACTGGGTAATAAAATAGTTGGAGCTGCTGAACCCTGCCCTCTCGGCCACCTCATAGATTTTCAGCTCTGTCTGGCGCAGCAGCTTCTTCGCCTCCCGAATTCGGACCCCGAGCAGAAACTCGTTGAAATACATGCCGTACGTCTTCCGGAACAACTGGCCCATATATACCGGATTCATATAATGCTGCGAGGCCATTCCCTTCAAGCTCATATTTTCTCTAAAATTCGATTCGATGTAGCTTTTCACTTGATGAATGCTGCCCTGCAGCTTGGCTTTGCGCAGTTCCCCGATCCGCGCTGTTCCCTCCAATGCAAACCCCATCAAGCGCTCCTCCAGCGTTTCAAAGCCGCCTTTGCCTGCAACGCTCCAGCCGATCAGCTCATCAAGGCCCTGAAGCGCCAAGCTTCCCTCCATATCGCTGATGATTTTTTTCACATTGGCAATTAACCGGCCAACCGTTCTGCCCGCTGCCGCAGCGTCCGCTCCGCGTCTCTCCAGCTCTTGAATAAACTGTCTTACCGCACGCCGCACCGCCTCCGGGTCGTTCTCCTCCATCCGGTCCGTCACCGCAAGCACCAGCGGCAAATCCGCTTCCGGGGACAAGCCTCCCGACGTGGAATTTGCCTGCAGTTGTCCATGCAGTCTGCTCAGCGCAGCCTTCAGCTCATCCACATCAATCGGCTTCAAAATATAGTCCTGAACCTGATAGCGCATCGCCTGCTGGGCATATTTGAAATCCTCGTATCCGCTCAATACGATAAAAGCGATACCCTCCATGCCTGCTTCCTTCACTTTTCCGATCAGCTCAAGTCCCGTAACGACCGGCATGCGGATATCTGTTACGACCAGATCAGGTTCGCTCGCCTTCACCGCTTCGAATGCTTCCGCTCCGTTTGCAGCTTCGCCAATGACCTCATAGCCGCATTCCTGCCAGTCGATCAGCTGCCGAAGTCCCTGACGCACATACACCTCATCATCCACCAACAACACCTTGAACATAGACCCCATCCTCTCTGGACGCTCTACAGCCCGCATCTGTCACGCCGCTATTGGACACATAAAATTCTACAACCGGATAAAACCCAACCGTTATAAAAGAACCTCCTTGACATGGTGACTCCCATCATTTTAAAAAAATACGCTATACCGGGCTTTTTCGCCGTTTTTGGTATCTAATTCTTCTTTAAACAAGCTCCCCTTGTCCTCTTCTTCGCTCTCCTCCCCTTCAGCTCAAATTCAACAATATCAATTACAGACAAAAATAGATCAATCCCACGCATTGTCCCCCCTTGGGCGATTGTGTAAGCTTCATTTATGAAACGAACTTAAGGAGGAAAAACGAGTGCCGACCCAAGACATCCGCAAGCGGGACTACAGCCTGACGGGACCGGAAGGCGAACGGGCCCAGCAAAGGGGACTCGTCGCCGCAGAATGGTACGCGACCCCGATACCCCGCGCCAAAATGAAAGAGCTTATGAAACGAAAAGACGGTCCGGCTATACGCGACACGATCATCTGGTTCTGTGCGCTTGCCGCTGCCGGCTTGCTGGCCTATTGGTCATGGGGAAGCTGGTGGGCCATTCCCGCTTTCGCCCTCTATGGCGTGCTTTACGCCTCGCCTGCCGACTCCCGCTGGCATGAGTGCGGACATGGCACTGCATTCAAGACAGCCTGGATGAATGAAGCCGTCTATCAGATCGCTTCCTTCATGATTTTAAGACCAGCTACACCTTGGAGATGGAGCCATTCCAGACATCATACCGATACCATCATCGTGGGCCGCGACCCGGAAATCGTCTCGCCCCGCCCGCCGGTCTGGCATGTCATTGCGATGGAGCTTTTTCAAGCTGTACGGCGGCCCGCGTGATGTGTGGCGGATGCTCCTGCACTGCGTCGGCAAGCTGGATGCCGAAGAAAAGGAATATATTCCGGCCTCTGAGGTTCGCAAGACGTGCTGGGAATCCCGGGTTTATGTTCTTATCTTTGTCATTGTGATTGCAGCCTGCTTCTACTACGGAACGATAAAGCCGGCCATGTTCATCGTGCTCCCTTCCTTCTTCGGAAGCTTTCTCGTCCTGATGACCGGCTTGTCGCAGCATCTGGGACTCTACGAGGATGTGCTGGATCACCGGCTGAACACGCGCACGACGTATATGAATCCCATCGTCCGTTTCTTGTACTGGAACATGAATTACCATATCGAGCATCATATGTTTCCGATGGTGCCCTACCATGCTCTTCCTAAGCTTCATGAAGCGATTAAGCATGATTGCCCGGAGCCTTCCCCAAGCTTGTCCGCAGCGCTGAGAGAAGTATTCACCGCGCTTGTCCGGCAGCGGAAGGACCCGTCCTATACGATTGTAAGACCGCTTCCTTCCACGGCAGCCCCTTATGAATATGGGCCAGAAGCAGTCGCGGCAACAGCAGAGTAACCAAACTAATATGAAGAGGTGCTTACTATGACATATGAAGGCTGGATTGCAGCATGCGATGCCGAGGATATCGACGAGGAAGACGTGATCCGGTTTGATTACGAGGACCGGACATTCGCGATCTACCGCTCTGATAAAAGCGAATATTATGCCACAGACGGCTACTGCACACACGAGAAATTCCATCTGTCCGACGGGCTCGTTATGGGCAAGCATATTGAATGCCCCAAGCATAACGGACGATTCGACTATACGACCGGCGAAGCGAAACGCGCCCCGGTATGCAACGCGCTCCAAACCTATCCTGTGAAAAACGAAGCCGGGCAAATTTGGATCAAAATCAGCTAAGGAGGCTTTACAATGAAGGACAACGGTATGGTCATTATCGGAGCGGGCGAGACAGGCGCAAGAGCCGCCGCCGGGCTCCGGGAACAGGGCTGGACGGGTGCGATCACTCTCATTGGCGAGGAGTCTCATGCTCCCTATGAGCGTCCTCCCCTGTCCAAGCAAGTGCTTCAAGAGGCCGGCGAACCTTCGCCGGCTTATATCGTCACAGCAGAGAAATTGAAGGAGCAGCGCATTGACTTCATTCATGGCAGCAAGGCGGCCTCCATCGATCGGAACAACCATATTGTTGCGATAGGGGACGGCAGGCAATTCCGCTATGAACGGCTGCTGCTCGCAACCGGGGCCCGCCCCCGCATGCTTCAACTGCCGGATTCCGGCAGCGGAGCGAGCCAAGCTTCGAATATCCGCTACCTCCGTTCCTATGCCGATGCGCTGGCACTTCGCAGCCGGCTTCAGCCCGGCCAGCGGGTTGCCATCATCGGCGGAGGCTTCATCGGCCTTGAAGTCGCGGCAAGCGCCAGATACCAGGGCTGTGCCGTTACGGTTATCGAAGCCGGCCCGCGCATTCTAATGCGCGGTGTGCCGGAATCGATTGGTCGTGTCGTCGAAGCCCGCCACCGGGGAGAGGGTGTTTCCTTCAAGCTGAATGCCGGTATTCAAGCGATCGAAAGCGCAGAATCAGAGAGCATCATCACGTTCACAGACGGAGAAGCGCTCGCCTTCGATGTCATTCTGGCAGGCATCGGAGCCGTGCCGGATACAGTACTCGCCTCTGGCTGCGGCCTGACAATCGAGAACGGTATTGCCGTTGACGAGCGCTTATGCACGAGCGATCCCGATATTTTCGCCGCAGGAGACTGCTGCTCATTCCCCCATCCGCTCTATGGCGGGATGCGAATCCGGCTGGAGGCTTGGCGCAATGCGCAGGAGCAAGGCACGCATGCAGCAGGCAGCATGCTCGGCTCCACTGAAGCCTATAGCGCCGTTCCCTGGTTCTGGTCCGATCAGTATGACCTGACGCTCCAAGTTACCGGATTGCCGCATACCGCACGCACGACCGTCCATCGCAGCCTTGGGGCGACAGGCGACTTGTACTTTCACCTGGCGGATGGTTACCGGCTCGCGGCTGCCAGCGCGATTGGCCGGAACGGCATTGCTAAGGACATTCGCCTTGCGGAGATGCTCATCGCATCCCAAGCCGCTCTTGATCCGGTGCAGCTCGCGGCACCGGACATTAAACTCAGATCACTGCTAACGATTAACGCTTAACCAGTAGATATGGAAAAGGGTTGGATGGAGATTGTTGAATCTCTATCCAGCCCTTTTTTTCTCGCGCCAGCAGCAGCTTACCGCTATTTACGCTGATTATGCTCCGCCACAACATGCTGCCACTGTGCTTCTGCAATTTCCTTGAACAGCAGCGCCTGCTGCCAGCGATCTGATACCTCTATTTCCTGCCCGCTTCCGGTATCCCGCCTAGTAATGGCATAATAACCCGGGGGCCCAAGCTCTGTAACGAAGGGAAGCACATCCCCAGGCATCGCCTGCCGGAGCCAGCTCGTCATTCCCTTCCGCCACCAGCGCTGGAAGTTAGGCAGCATCGGATGATCGCCCGTCGGCCCAACGTCGACCTGCACCTGCTCCCCGTTAGACACCCGGGCATGCAGGCAGGAGGTCCGCTCCAGCAAAGCATCAAACATCGGCTCCGCTTTATCCAGCGGGCCATTCAGCTCGCCCGCTACGATGTAATGGGACAGATCGATTGTTAGCCGCAAATCAGAAAGCGCCCTGACATATTGCTCCGTCCGGATCAGATCCTGCGTTACTGTACCGCGATGCGTCTCAATAAAGACCGGCATACCCGCCGCTCTTGCTTCCGCCTGCAACCCGGACAGCAGCTCAATCGCCTCATTTCCGACGACAAATCCATCCATCACCTGCAGGTTCAAATACTGAACCGTTCCAAACTGGCGGATCTGCTCCAGCACCACCTGAATATCTTCTACCTTCGTTGGAAAAGCCATCGTGTTGAAGCCAAGCTTATACCGCTCCAGCAGCCGGTTCCACTGCTCCGCCTCTTCAAGCGGCGGCATAACTGCACTAATGGCAGAATAGCCCGCTTCCGCGATCTTCTCGAACTTTTGCTCCATCGACCATTCCTTGCCGTTCTCACCAAGTCCAATCATCGCCCACCAGGACTGCTGAAGCTCCAGTCTCGGAGCGTTAGCTGTACCGTCGTTTACTGCATTTCTCAAGCTCATCACAGACCCGCCTTTCCTCAAAACGTCATATGGTTTCTATCACATTACGAGAACAGCGCCCATGAAGGATGACGCTCCAGGCGGTCCAGCATGGAGCGGTATACATCACGATTCCGCTCCAGACGGCTGTAAGGATCTCCGCCCATGCCATAGCCTTGGAATCCAACGAAGCCCTCATAACCAAGCCCTCTCAGAACACCCATTACTGCGAAAATATCCAGCTCACCCGCATCGATACACTCGATGGACGCAGGCAAACCTTTGTCCTGCTTGCGGCTGCCGCAAAGGTTAACGGCATGCAAATAAGGAGCGCAGGCAGACAAAGCGCCATTCAGATTGCTGCCGTCAACAGCGAACCAATGGAAGGAGCTGAACGTAATGCCGAGCAGCGGATGATTAAGCTGCTTCACTAGCCGCAGCGCATCCTCCCACCGCTCCAGCCAGAAGTAGACATGATGATAGAGCGAGATTTGAATCCCATTGCGCTCCACAATGGCGAGCAGCTCAGACAGCCGTTCCAGCGCCAAAGCATCGCCTTCCGGGTCCGATGGCTTCATCCCGGAATCGCCCATTGTCAGCGCCAATTCAACCCGGCTGCAGCCTTGAAGCTGCGCCAGCATCGAGAAGATTCTGGCAACATGCGGGTGATCCTTCGGCAGCGCCAGATCCAGCACCGCGTAGACCGCAGCCACTTCCAGACCATACTCCGCTTTTACATGGGGCAGCCGCTCAAGATCCCTCCAAGCCTGCTTGTCCTCATCCCATAACGTTAAGTAGACCGCATCATAGCCCAGCTCGGACAGCATTTCGCAGCGTGTGTTGAAGGGGTAATTGCCTAAGCTGTTGTAGAAAAAGGTATCCATTCCATAGATCCGGTTCATCCGTGCGCCCCCTCAGCCTTGGCAACCGTCTGGACGGCTCCGGTCTCGATACAATCGTATATCGCGGCGAGAATGCTGAAATTGAACACCGCCTGCTCATTAAGAATGGCGGGCGTTTGCTGCCCGGCCAGCGCCTGCATGAAATAAACGATCGGCTTATCCATCATGCCCAGCGGTGCGTTCTCGATTTTCTGCTGACTGGCTTCAGGCTCGCCGTTCACATCGTAATAGCGCTTGAGCTCGCCGTGGCCGTCGAAGCATAGCCAATCCCAATGAACAGCGCCGCCGGTCCCTTCGATCTCAGCTAAGCTCCGCTCCTCGCCATGGCAGCAAGCGGCCCGCTCGTATTGCACCGTCACAGCTCTCCCGCCAGCCAGATGAAACCGCATCGTTGCACCAACATGCTGTTCCACCTCGGAATTCGCCTCGGCTTCGATTGGATGTCCCGTTGCCGGGTTCGTCATCCAGGCATGAAGCACTTCTACCCGCTCGGGCTGCAGTACCTCGGTCAAGCTTGCGATATCATAGGGACCCCAATCCATGAGCGTGCCTCCGCCGCTAACCGAACGGTTAAGAAACCAGCGGCTCTGCGGCTGATACTCGATTCCCGTTCTTGCCCGCTTGCGGCGCTGCACCCATTGCACCTGATACACGTCACCAAGCGTGCCGTGCGCGAGTAAGCCCTTAACTTCCTCTGTAATCTGCAAGCCTGCGAATCGCGAGCTGCAGCAGCCGATCCATTTGCCCGTTTCCTCAGCTGTCCGCAGCATCAAATCCGCTTCCTTCCGGTTCATAGCCAGCGGCTTCTCGCACAGGACGTGGCGGCCGGAACGGAGCGCTTGAATCGAAATATCCGCATGCGTAACTGGCGGCGTCGCAACAATGACAATATCATCCTCTCTGGACGGCTCGTCCAGCATCGCACCCAATTGCTCAACCGGTGCCGCCCATGGAAACCGCTGGGCAAAGGCAGCCAGTGCCGCCTGATTGACGTCCGTCACATATAGCTCCGGACGGCTCTCTTCCGATTCCGCGTAACGCTCGATCGCTTCCGCGTGGTAGCCGGCAATTGCGCCAGCCCCTACGATATAAATGCGCTGCTTCATTCGTTCACACTCCTGTTCAAATTGATGCTATTGCGATATTCTCCCGGCGTCTGGCCGGCCCGGTCCTTGAACACTTTGTTGAAATAATTAACTTCCCCGAAGCCGCATGCTGCGGCAATTTGCTCCAGCGAATGATCGGACTCCTCGAGCAGCTGCACCGCTCTTCGAAGCCGAAGCATCCGGAGCATCTGAATGGAGGACATACCGTAGACTTGCTTGAAAGCACGGTTGAAGTAGCTGGGATGGAGAAACAGCAGACCGGCCAGCTGATGACGAGTCAGCTTCTCGCCCATATTGTCCTCCATGTAGCGGATGACAAGCCGAAAGCGATCTCTTGCCGATAATGCCGGTACGACGGACTGCTCAATGCTTCTCCTTAAGCTGGAATGCCCGGTCATGCAATTCACCCCGATCCTCCAAATAATTAGGCGAGTACAGCCAGTTCTTCCCGCACGTAGATCCCGTTCTGAAGCGTTACCCGGTCGGGATGAAGCTCGGCTTCCTGCGATTCCTCCTCGACCATCACCCAGCCGTCATAACTCGTCTCCTGCAGGTAACGGACAATCGCCTTATGATCGATCGAACCTTGTCCAAGTGCAGACCATTGTCCGCTTGCCCCATTCATATCTTTGAAATGCACATGCCGAATGAGCGGCCGGTAGGTCCGGAATATCGCCTCAGCATCCATGCCGCCCTTCACAATATGACCCGTATCCGGGGCGTAGCCGCAATAGCGGGAATCAATGCCGTCCAACAGCACCCGGTAATCCTCTTCAATTCGGAAAATAGAGCCGCTTGGCGAATTAGGATGATACGCACATGCGATACCTGCCTCATACGCGCGGCGGGCCACCGCATTAATGCTTAACAGCGCGTTCTTTTGCCTAAGAGCCAGATCACTTCTATCCTTGCCGGGAAGCTGTACAAGCGTAAGCAGCGTATCTGGAAAATGCTTCAGATACCGGATGATCCGGTCGGCTTCAGCTTTCTCTTCTAACGTCTCGCCCGCTTCACGCCAGTCGAGCGCAAGACAAAGTGCACCCAGCTTCAAGCCTCTTTTCTCTAGCGCATTTACTAGCGCCTGCGGGTCGTCATTATAGTGGCCGAGCATGCACACTTCCGGCTCTACGCCTGCGCCGCCCGCTTGCTGCACGACGTCCAATATGTGCTTAAGCTCATTGCGGTGCTTCTCATAGGACATCTGCCACGTATACGTCTGAAAGCCAAATGTCATTGCCATGTTCTATTCCGCCTCCTTGATCGCCTTGCGGATGAACGGCACTGCCTCACGGCCCCATTCCTCCACTTCAGCGTTAAAGCAAAAGTCGACGCACCACCAGTCAATGTCCGCCACTACGGACTTCAGCTCCTTAAGAAACGCAGTAAAATCGATAGCGCCAGCTCCAAAAGCTGCATGCGTACTCGTCTCCTCATCATGCAGCGTGCCGTCGGAGTCAATCAGATGGAAATGCCCGATGTGTCCATCAAGCAGCTTCGCAAATTCCGCAATCCCTCCGGGAAGTACCTCTTTCTCCCCCGGCTGACGCGCTCCGACTACTCCGCTCATGTAAGCGTGGCTCGTATCGAATAAAATTTGGAAGGAAGGATGGCCTACCGCCTCAACAAGCCGCTTGATCTCCGAAGGCTTGTTCAGCCAGAAGCCCGGCTCGAACTCCCATACGATCCGAATGCCGGAGGCTGCCGCCAGCTCTGCAGATGCCTTCCATGTAAAAACAAGCCGGGCGAACCGTTTCTCATACTCCGTCTCATCCAAGGCTGCCGGCGGGCTGACGGTGTCTACCCGAATTGTATCGATACCGAGATCTACACAAAATTGAATGTAGGACTCCATCAATTGCAAGTAGTCGGCAGGCTCGCATTGTGCCGGCGGTACTGCCGTAAAATCCGGAGCATACCCGGAGATGCCGAGCCCATGGGACTTCATTTCCTCCAGCAGCGCTTGACGGCTCTCCTTCGTCGGATAGAGCTCCGGCGTCGGATGGGGGGCAAAGCCGTTAATTTCTACTCCGTCGTAACCCGCTTCACTTGCATATTGCAAAATGCGTGAAAACGGCCAAGGCGATGCTGCGAAAGGACCAAAGGCAAACGCCCATGAGCCGATTGATAATTTTGGATTCATCCCGATCGCTCCTTCTATTAACCCAAATGTCGATGACGCAATAAAAAGTCCAATGTAATCCGGTTAAAATCATCCAGCCGGTCCCAGTGATGCGTATGGCCGCTGCCCTCGAACAAATGAAGCTCAGCGTGCTTCATCTCCCCCGCAATAGCCTGTGACAAATGCAGCGGTGTGAAAATATCCCGGTCTCCTACTGTAATTAAGGCAGGAGCCTTAATAGCAGCAAGCCGTCCCGTCGTCTGATGCGAGATGCAGGCGTCGCATTGCGCTAGAAACGCATGCGCCGGCATCGGATTCTCCTCCAGCAGCGCTGCCGCTCGGGCCGCCTCTAGCTTGAGAGAATGATTGTTATAGTAAGCCGGCGTATAAATAATAAGCTGAAGCAGCTTCTGAAATTCATCGGCCGGCATGCGGGAATAACCGCTGCCCAGCGTCTCGAACACGCTGCTTGTATACGTATCGCATTGCTGCCAAGAGCAATTGAGCGTCAAGCTAATGACCCGGTCCGGAGCGGCCAACGCTACCTCCTGCGCGATTGCACTTCCCATCGATATGCCGGAAATATGAGCTTTATCGATTCCAAGCGCATCCAGCAGGCCGAGCGTATCGGCCGCCATCATTTTCGTCGTGTAGGGTCCCTCCGGCTTGGCACTGTCTCCTGCTCCCCGATTGTCGATGAGAATACAGCGGAAATGCGGCTCATATGCCCGCACATGCTCTTCCCATACCGCTCCCGGCGCACCCAGACCCATAAGCAGCACTAACGGCTCGCCTTGACCTCGTTCTGTATAATGAAGCTCAATTCCGTTCGCTTGTACGACAGGCATACTCCATCCTCCTTCGCTTTAAGCCAGATGCTTCCGGATATGCTGGACGCCAAGCCGCGCCGCGTCATCCGGATGCTCGCTGTAGTTGCGCCATAAATGCAGCCGGGAGATAAGGCCCGGCACCTGCTGGCCGAATGCCTCAATCGTCAGCCAGCCGTCATAGCCGATTTCCTTCAGCACGTCGAAAATCTCTTCTGTTACCGCATGGCCAGTGCCTGGAACGCCCCGGTTGTTCTCGGAAATGTGAACGTGAATGATATGTGCCGCAGCTTGCCGCCAGGCATCCGGCACGTTCAGCTCTTCAATGTTGCCGTGATGCGTATCCGCCAGCAGTCCGACGTTAGGCAGCCCAACCTGCTTCACGAAGCGAACGCCTTCCTCCAGCGTATTGACCAAATACATCTCGAACCGGTTGATCGGCTCAAGCGCCAGCTTCACTCCCAGCTCAGCAGCGAACTTCCCCGCCTCGCGAAGCGTTTCCACCGCATAATTCCATTCGTCGGTTTGCGGGCCTTGTCCCGTAAAGCGGCCAAGTCCTTGAAACAGCGGCCCGCACAGCACCTCGGCACCCATCAGATGTGTATTGGAGATAGCCGTCTTCAGCGTCGCCAGCGCATTGTCCCGCAGCCGGGGGTCGCGGCTAGCAGGATCGGCCACTGAAGCGTCAAGCGCCGCAATAGCGGTGCAGCCGAGTCCCAACTCCTTTAGAATCAGCCCAAATGCTTTCGCGTCGCCCGCATCCATGCTGTCTGCGGCCAGCTCGACGCCGTCAAAGCCCCATTCCTTGATTGATTGCAGCAGCCTCAAATGCTCCGAAGGGTTAGGCTTATCCGTCCATAGCAATAGATTCATGCCTACTTTCATCGCGCTATCACTCCCATGGGTTCAGTATAATTTTGCCGCTCTGCTGTGAGGCGGACACTTCAAACGCTTCCTGAATCCGGCTCATCGGGAATTGATGCGTAATAAGCAGATCCGTCAGCGGAGATTGCTCGATAACCTTCATCAGCTGCGGAAATTCATTCAGGTTGTAGTGCCAGGAGCCGATCAGATGAATGCCTTTGCGCAGCAGATCATCGCTCACCTTAATCGGCGTCTCTGAGAAGCACTCTCCGACGAAGGCGACTTTGCCCTTGCGCTTAAGCGCATCAATCTGCAAGCGGTGTGCAGATACGACACCGGAGCAATCCAGTCCAAAGTCCGGCCCTTTGCCGCCGGTCAACGCTTTAATTTGCTGCACCGCATCAGGGTCACGCGGGTCGATAATATGCTCGACGCCCATCTTCTTTGCGAGCTCTACCCGGTAAGGGTTCATCTCGACGGCGATAACCTTCGCTCCTCTGAACTTCGCATTGACGATTGCGCCCAGACCTACCGGCCCAAGACCCGTAATGAGCACTGTCGAGAAGGCATCCACGCCCATCGTCGAGAATGCGCCATGCGACGGTCCCAAGCCGCAGCAAGCGAGTGAAGCTTTCTCGTAAGGTACGCCATCAGGAATCCGGGCCAGCAGCCAGGACGGCTTAGACAAATATTGCGTCATCGTCGGCTCGTGGTGATGCAAATTATGCTCGCAATAGATGAAGTCGCCGGCGATGCACATATCGCATTCTCCGCAAGGATATTGCGGCATGACGACAACGCGGTCGCCTACCTTCACTTTGCTGCCCGGTGCGGCCTCTACCACTTCGCCAGCCGCTTCATGTCCCAGACAGTCGGAATGGTCGCCATGGACGAACCCCTTATATTCCGCGCACATCGGCGCTGCATGCACCTTGACCAGCGCCCAGCCTTCCTTCAAGACCGGTGTCTCCCGTTCCAGCAATTCCGCTTGCTTCACTCCTATAATCGCTGCTTGTTTCATTGTGCTGTCCCTCCTTCTATTAAATGCTCTGCGCCAACGGCCCAATGGATGCCGTTCAGCAATAAGCGCCGGAATTCCGGCAGGTCGAAATCTTCCGGATGTCCCATCGTCGTCGTAAACACACGTCCCCCGCCGGAATGATGACGAGTCCAAGCTACTGGATGCACGCGCGGTGTCTCGCTCGTATACGACCAACCATTGTCCTCCGGATTAATCGTGGCACCATTGAGCAGCGGCGTCGAATCCCCCTTCGGCGGATAAGGCAGCACTTGATAGAGCCAGGAGCGGCATTCGAAATGCGTCGGAATGCCGCTTAGAATCGGATGATTGTCCGCTCCCCAAGCGACAGATACGCTCGTCGTCGAAGAGTGGCCGAAGTGACGAATCCACGGTGCACCCAGCACATCGATGCCGAAGCCGTCATTCCAGCGGGCCAGCGGATGGCCTTCCGGGTATTGAAAGGCATGCGTGCTTGTGCGCAGGCCGATGACCGGCTTGCCTGCTTTAAGATAATCGCTAATATATTGGAACTGCTCCGGCGGCAATTGCCGGAAGCGAATATAGAAAACCGCGAGATCAGCCGTTTGCAGCGCCTCAAGCCCCGGTATATTTTCCGGATCAGCAGCGCTTGGGCATGCAGTCAGAACGGTGACGGAAGCACCGTGCCTTCGGGCAGCCTCTTCGGCGATTCGAGGCATCGTTTTCTCCGATTCATACTCATCTTCGCCGCATACGAATACGAGGCGATATCCCTTCAAAGAATCATTGGATGTTTCCATGGAAGCTCACTCCTTCTCCTCATAACGGAAGTAGTCAAAATCGGCATGGCGGCGGCCGCCGGACAAATCATGCGCACATAATCCGATAAAAGCGCCGGTGAAGCCCCAGTCGGTGAAATAGCCGTCAACGAGATGCGTGGCGTACTCGTCGGAAATTTTGCTGGCGTCCAGCACTGGACCGATCGTGTTCCAGTCCGCTCCATCAAGTGAATAATAGAATTGCAGATTGCTAGCTTCCAAGAGAAGACGCAAATAGACGCGCTGCCCCGACGGAATGTATACATGCGGCTCGGTATGCTCAAAGTAGACGCCGTGGTCATTGCCGATGATCCCCACATTGGTGCCGCCCTCTTCGTCATGCGAGATGCGCAGGTAATAGTAGTTTTGAGAGTTGTAGTAATAGACAAGGCCCGCCATATGCTGGTAGGTTTCTGGTTTGAATTCAACAGCGGTCTCCGCCTCGCAATGAAAGGCCTGCTGACGGCGGGCAATCAAGCTGTGACGGAAACGGGAGTTTGGCGACTCCATTCCCTTCAGGCGAAGATAGCCGGGCCGCTCGCTGACCGACAGCCAATCTTCGGTAAACGGCTGCCGCAGCGATTGCCACTGCAAGTCTAGCTTTCCGCTATCGAAATGATCGACGACAGGACGCTCTGGGAACGGATGCTCCGGCAGTGCCGGCGGGCGAACACATAATTGCGGTTCATTGCCGCCTTCGTCCAAACGCAGCCAGCCGTCCTCACTCCATGTGCAGCGCTGGATTGCCGTTTCCCGGCCCAGGTTGCAGCGCCGGTCTTCTGTCGGCAGGGGCCGTCCGCATAGATGAACGATATACCATTCATTGCTCTGGGTTTGCACGAGACTGGCATGACCGGCCTTTTGCAGCGCCAGCTCTGGGTTATGATAGGAAGTCAGCATCGGCGCTTCGGGGTCGGTCTCATAGGGACCGTCTATCGTCTTGGAGCGAGCCAGTGTGACCGCATGCTCATAGCTCGTTCCGCCTTCCGCAACCATCAAATAATAGTATCCATTGCGCTTATAGAGATGCGGCCCTTCCGTCAAGCCCAGCTTGGAGCCGGTATAGATCAGCCGTGACGGGCCGATTAGCTTCTTCTCTTCCACCGAATACTCTTGTAAGTAGATGCCGTTAAAGGGATCACGGCCTTTACGGAAATCCCACTGCATGTTAACGATCCATTTTCTCCCGTCGTCATCATGGAACATCGAAGGGTCAAAGCCGCCGCTGTTGAGATAGATCGGGTCTGACCACGGGCCCATAATGTCGGACGCGACAACGACATAATTATGCGTGTCCTTGTATGCTCCGGCATGGCTTTTCACATCGGTAAAGACCAGATAGAACAATCCGTTATGATGGGTCAGGCAAGGCGCCCATACGCCGCCCGAGTCCGGGTTGCCCAGCATATTAAGTTGGCTTGCACGGTCGAGCGGACGAGTCAGCAGCTGCCAGTGGATCAAGTCGCGCGAATGATGAATTTGAACGCCGGGAAACCATTGGAACGTCGACGTTGCGATATAATAGTCGTCTCCAACCCTTACAATCGAGGGATCAGGATTAAAGCCCGGCAAGATCGGATTTTGGATGCGCAAAGGTTCTTTGCAGGTTGTCATGAGGCTCACGTCCTTTACTCTTGATAAACGGACGGCCCGCAGCGCTTTGCCGCAGGCCGCTATTGGAATTAGGGAATGATCGGTTTATTTCATTTTGCTCAGGTTCGCGTCATACGCTTTTTGCAGAATGCTGAGATACTCTGTCAGCTTGAGACCTTCAAAGCCTTGAACATAGCTGTTCCAATCCTTCTCTACGTCTTTGTGACCGGTAATGAATTGCAGCATATTCGATTTGACGTAATCCTCAATCGTCGCTTTCAGTTGAGCGGCTTTCTCGCTGTCCTCGGCGCTGATAAAGATATCAATCGGGAACAGCTCCGCTTCCTTCGGCTCAAAGCCTTCGTATTTCTTCGTCTCCGTCACGAGGCGCAATTCATAGCCCTCAGGGGAAAACATATCTTGCGAGACTGCTTCGGATTCAAAGCGTTCTCTTGGACGGAAATCCGGGCCGGCTTGATCCCAGCCGTCGTTATGAATCGTCTCGCTGCGGTAAGAAGGGTCCACCTGATAGCTGGCAGGCTTGCCGTTTACGTTCAATTGATCTGGGCTTGCCTTGCTCCATGACGTACCTTCCACGGAGAAGACTTGGCCCCATGTACCTTCTTCGGTCCACAGATAGTCGAGCATTTTGATCGCGGCGATTTGCTGCTCTTCATTCGCTTTGTCTGTGATGACGAAACGGCCTTGGTTGCCGACCGATTTATAGTAGCCGGACAGCTGAACGCCGTTTGGCCCTTTCAGCGGCGGTACTGCGACATAGTCTAAGTTGCGCGGGTCCGACGAGGCTACCGCCATTTGCGCGTGACCGATCGTAAATGCACCAAGAATCGTATCGCCTACATTGTTGCCGAGCTGCTGTAGTCCTTCTTGATTTTGCGTAAAGGCTTGCGGGTCAATCAGGCCGTCCTTGTACAAGGAAGCCAGGTAAGCAAGTCCGTCCTTCCATTCCGGCTGGCTGGCCGACAGCTGCACTTCGCCGTCTTTTACCCGAATATAGGAGTATGGCTGATTGTCGCCATTGTTATAGATAAAGGCATTCATGAGATAGCCTGTAAGATCACCATGCCAAGTCGAAAGTGCGCCGCTCAGCGGAACCTCATCTGCCTTGCCGTTGCCGTTCGGATCTTGCGTCTTGAACGCCTTAAGCACGTTCGCGAATTCCTCAGTGGTCGTTGGCATTTCCAGCCCAAGCTTGTCGAGCCACTTCTGGTTAATCCACAGCTTTTGCGCATACCAGCAGTGGTAGCATTCATTAACCTGCGGCATGCCGTAGATGCTGCCGTCCGCAGAGGTCACCGCCGTTTTCAAATCGGGACGTTCTTCGAAAATTTTCTTAATGTTCGGAGCGTACTGATCGATCAGATCATTCAGCGGCAGAAACACGCCTTGCTTGCCGAATTTCATTTGCTCCGCCGGCGTAAAATTGCCGCTCAGGAACACTTCGGGATAGTCGCCGCTCGCCATCAATACGTTGCGTTTATCGTTATTGTCGTTAGGAGGACCGACGATGAATTGCAGCTGAACGTTTGTCTTCTCTTCAACTTGCTTCGTGAACGGATTTTTCAGCGTCGAAAGGTTAGGAGACTGGTTAATAAAAGCGGACAGCTTCACTGGCTTGGCGCTCTCGCCGCTGCCGCCTTCATTTCCTTTGCTTGATCCGCTGTTATTAGAGCATGCGCTCAGCAGCAGCATCGCCGATAATAGAATGCCAAGCGATATTTTCCATGTTTGTCTCATTTTCAAGCACCCCTTATAAGTTGTCTTGGATAATCACGGCTTCTCCCCGCCAAATATTTGTCTATTTTAACCTTTAAGAGAACCGATCATGACCCCCTTTACAAAATGCTTCTGAACAAATGGATATATGATGAGGACAGGCAGACTAGAGACAACGATCAGCGAGAATTTAAGCAGATCCTTCATCCCTTGTCTGGCTTCCATTGTTCGAATGTCTACCATCATGGAGTTATCCACGGAATTCTGAATAAGAATTTCCCGGAGGATAAGCTGAAGCGGATAGAGATCGACGTTTTTCAAAAAGATCAGCGCATCGAAGTACGCGTTCCAAGCGGTTACTGCATACATCAGAGCAAGTACGGCAACTACCGGCTTGGATAACGGAAGCACTACTGACCATAGAAACCGGAGATCGGAGCAGCCGTCGATGGCCGCCGCTTCGTTCAATTCCTCAGGGATGCTCTCCTGGAAGAATGTCTTGGCGATGAATACCTGCCAGACCGCAACGGCCTGAGGCAGCAGCAGCGCCCATCTCGTATCGATGATGCCTAAGCCTTTTACCGTAAGATAATAAGGAATCAAGCCGCCGCTGAAAATCATGGTGATGATAATCATATACATGATCGGCGAACGTCCATAGAATGTACGCTTGGACAGCGGATAAGCAAGTGCAAAGGTTAGAGATACGCTGATGAATGTGCCGACGGCCATATAAATTAACGAGTTGTAATATCCCGACCAGATACGCGGATTATTCAATACAGCGGTGTAGCCTTTGAGCGAGAACTCGACCGGAAACAGCCACACTCTTCCTGACACGACTGCTTGCGGTGAGCTAAATGACGAGCTGACGATATAGATGAGCGGATACAGTACCACGATCAGAACTGCGATTAGCACGGTGTAGATAATACCGAGCAGGAGTTTATCCGACACTGGCTCTTTGATGGCATTCGTTTTCTGCATGTTAGAACAACCCCGATCCTGTAGCGCGTCTTGCCCCGAAGTTGGCAAGCAGGATGAGCGCTAAATTGATGATGGAATTAAACAGTCCGACGGCAGCCGAGAAGCTGTAATTCGCTTGAACAAGTCCAACCTTGTACACATAAGTCGAGATAATCTCTGACGAGCTTGTGTTTAGCGGATTTTGCAGCAAATATACTTTCTCGAAGCCAATGTTAAGCAGCTGCCCCATATTGAGCACCAGCAGCAGCACCATAATCGGCATGATGCTCGGCAGGTCGATATGAATGATTTTCTGCAGTCTGCTTGCGCCGTCCAGCTTGGCCGCTTCGTAGAGCTGAGGATTGACCCCGGCCAGCGCCGCGATATAGATGATGGCGTTGTAGCCCATGTACTGCCATGCATCCGACAGGACGAAAATCGATTTGAACATCGACGGTTCGCCGATAAAGTTAATAGAATCCAGACCAAGCGCCGTGCGAATGTGGTCAATAACACCAATTCGCGGTGCGAGGAACAAGAGAATCATCGATACCATAACGACGGTGGAGATGAAATAAGGCGCATACGAGACCAGTTGAACGGTACGTTTGAAGATGCCGTCCCTTAGCTCATTAATCATGAGCGCCAGGATGATCGGTACCGGGAACCCGATTGCAAGCGCATACAAGCTTAGGAACAGTGTGTTTTTGATTAGCAGCCAAAAGTTCGGGTGATTAAAAAATGCTTCAAAATGTTTTAAACCGACCCAAGGGCTGCCCCAAATGCCCAGCTTCGGACTCAAATCCTTGAAGGCGATTTGAATACCGAGAATCGGAACATATTTGAATAGAATGAAATAAAGCAGCGGCAGCAAAATAAGAAAATATAGCTGCCAGTGTCTGCGCATCTTGCGCATCGCTTCGCTTAGGCCCGTCCGTCTGGCTGCCGGTATGGTTGTTGATGCTTCGGTTATGATGTTGTTGGACATCCCCGTAAACGCCTCCCTGTGAGCTACTGATTTGTTGTTGGGCCAACTATACCGCAGCATCGCAAGGAGGGGCAATTTACAAGATTCGGGCGGTAAACAAAAATCGGATTGCGCTCGCAGAGCGCAATCCGACTGGCTTTTCCCGCTATTCTAAACCTTTTTCCGGCTCTTCACTTTTACTTCTCCTTCCGGTAATCGCCCGGCGTTACGCCGGAAATCCGCTTGAACACCCGATTGAAGGAAATCGGATTCAAATAGCCGACGCGCTTGCCGATTTCCTGAATGCTCAGCTCCGTATCCTTGTCTGTTAGAAGCTGCTTGGCCAGTTCAACCCGCCGGTTAATGAGGTAATCGATGAACTTAATGTTGAACTGCTCCTTGAACAAGGCGCTCACATTTTTCGAAGGAATATCGAACTGCTGACTGAGATGAACGAGCGATAAATCGGGATTATGCACGTTGTCGTTAATATATTGCTTCATCAACACCGCAATTTCCGATGCTTCTCCCCGGTCTGCTTTTTCGGCGACTGCATACTCAAGCTTCTCCATGATGCCCAGCATTTCTTCCTGCACATCCTCCAGCGTCTCGAACTGGTCGATAATATCCTTCATGATCTCGCGGTTCGTCTCGATCATCTCGTCATTAAGAATGATGCCGTGCATTTGCTCAAACAGATAATAAGCGAAATAATTGAGCAGATTAACGATATCATCCCGCTTCAGCTTATTTAGCTTGAACTGCTCGTAGAGCGCCGTATATTTCGCCCGCCATTCAGGGTCCATTAAGCGGAAGCCATAGACGAGACTGCGGATACGCTCCAAATGGTCATACATCTCGAAGGATGTTCCCGTATCCGTCTCCCAATAGCCGATCATTCGGTTGTTTCCCAGCACAACTCTGTAATTGACCGCTTCAATGGCCGCTTTATAGGAAGCTTTCAGCGTGGATACGGTATCGGTCGACTGACCGACGCCGACGGTTACCGTGAATGGCAGATTGGCCCGAATCCATTGCAGCGCATTGTCGGACAGCTTGAGGATATTGTCCATCAGCATAGCCTGATCCTCTTCCTGCACATAGATAAAACCGCACATTTCCTTATCGTTCATCCATTCGCTCCAGCTGCGGAGACCGTATTTTTGTACCAGCTCCACATACATATTCTGAATGATGAACTGGAACAGAATCATGTCCTGCTCCTTATAACGGGAAAGAACGTCGGAATATTTATCGACAGAGATGACGATGACGACTGCCTTCTGGAACCCGCCGATAAAGCCGTTGCGCTCCATCTCTGTACTCCATTCCTCGCTCGCCAGCGATCTGGAGCCGCTCATCACTTCAAGGAAAATGGATTTTTTACGATAGCCGATATTCAAGTCCGACTGCGATTTGAACAGATTAAAGCGCTGAACGAGAGAATCGACCGTCGATTCGATGTAATGAAATTCATTCCGGTCCTCCCCGCTCTGCTCGCCCCCTGAAGACTGAGAAAGATTGTCCAGCTTCGTAATGAGCGCCCGTAGCGGTTTATAGTTGCGGTTGGTCATATAGACGATAGCGAGCAAGCCCAATACGGCAATGATTAAAGCCAGTACGATCCACACATTGGAAAACGTCTGGACAATAGTGAACCGGCTTTGCTTTTGCAGGCCGCTCTCATAGGTCCATCCGGTATAGTCCGACACGAGATTCGAGAACGCCGTCTTGCTGCCCGCCTCTCCGTCATCAGCAGCGAGAATTGGCTTGCCGTCCTTGCCGGTAATCGTCACATAGCTGGACGTTTGATCTGTACGCTGCGAGACAAAATCCTTCAATGCGCTTACGCGCACGTTAACGATAATGAGCCCGCTCTCTCCCCGGCTGGTCAAATATTTGCGGGCGAGCGATACGACAGACTCCTCCCTTGAGGCTTGGAATTCCTTGAATGGGCGCTCATTCGTCCAATGATAGGAATAGCCGTCCTTCTGCAGCTCCTTAATAAAATCCCGGTCCGGGAACTGCTCTAGCGGTGATACCGTGTTCGAGCTCAGCACATAGCCGTCCCTGTCTCGAACCAAATAGATAGAGTGAATGCTCTGATTGAGCTGCCGCATATTGTTGAATTCTTTGGACATTAAGTACGTGAAATAGACGGAAGGCGGGCCCTCCTGATCGAAGTAATCCAGCAGATTGAATTCGGAGGATTTATTGCGGGTCTGGATCGTCACCATCATATGGTCGATCGTCTGCAGCGGCTGCTCCACGCTTTGCAGCATTTGATTGTTAATGCCCGCGTAAATATAAGCCGTATCCTTCTGGGCACGGTCGGTTAGTATTTGAAAAAAATAAAAAACAGAAATGAAATCATTAGAAAAAAAACAGGCATATAAGAGAACAGCAAGCGATAGTACCAATTTTTTTTCAAATTTCATTCCTCCTCTGCCTAATTGCCTGTAAGCGCTTTCTGAAAAACTTGCGACTGGTCTGCTTATTTTAACAATGGTGTCTGGTTTGTGACAAGGGAAAAAATGACCTTTATTTACAAATCTATTTACCTTTTCCGTTAACTTGGACCGAGTTCCCCCATCTGGCGGCGATACTCTCTTGGCGTCATTCCTAGCTGCTGGCGGAATAAGACGGCAAAATGATTGTAATGCTGAAAGCCGACATCCAGCGCTGCCTCCGACGCGGTTCGTCCCGAATGCTTAATAAGCAGCGCTGCCTGCCGAATCCGCATAGCGTTCAATGTCTCGACAATCGTAGCACCCGTCTCCTGTTTGAACAAATGGGACAGCCTGGATTCCGAGAGTCCAATCGACTTCGCAACGTCTTCGATCCGGATGTTCTGACTCATATGCTTGGACAAATAATGCAGCGATTCCTCGATGCGCGGGTCGACCCGTCCTTGCTCCCGTTCCGCCATAAGCAGCAGAATGCCGCGAATTTCATTCTCGCAAATCGGCTGCCAGAGCGGACGCTGCTCCCGGGAATCATGCAATACATTACGAAGCGCACGGTAAATGCGGGTTTTCATCGGATCATTGCCTGTTGGCTGTATAATTAGCTCCTCATTAGGAAGGAAGCCCGTCTCCGTCAGCTTCGGAAAATGTGCCCATATAAAATTCCACCGTCCGCCGGCAACTGTTCCGTATTGATGGGCAACGCCGCTCCGCAGCAGCGCGATATCGCCTGCATGGCAGACACGCTCTCCTGAAGGCGTTCGGAAATAACCGCTGCCTTCCAGCGTAAAAGCAATCAGCCAATCGGTCATGCCAGACGGCCGGCTGGTCAGATAGCCGTCATCCTCGTTGAAATGCCCGGCAAAGATCGTCCCGTAAGGCGGAGACATATAGCTCGTCAGGCTGTCGTATTCTTTCATCGCTGTATCTCCCCTTAATGACGATTTAACTTGGAGGTCTTCACCGTCAGTATACACTGCCGCTGTGCTATTAGGCCAATGAACCGTACAGCTCCCGGTATGCTTTTGGCGGCATTCCCTCCTGGCTGTGAAAAACCCGGATAAAGTAGCTCGATTGCGTGAAGCCGACCCGCTCCGCCACCTGACTGACCGGAAGTCTCGTCGCCACAAGCAGTCCCTTAGCAGCTGCCATGCGGCAGTCGGTTAAATAGCGGTTAGGCGTCTTCCCCATTATCGTCTGGAACAAGCGGAGAAAATAGTACATGCTGTAGCCGGACAAGGCCGCCATCGACTCCAGTGTCCATGATTCGCCGCAGCGCTCACGAATCCGGTCGGCCGCTTCACGGATGAGCTCCTGCTGCTTGTGCCGGGGGATCGCATCGTCTTGCAGCGATACTGCGTTATGCGCAAGCTCGGCCAGCAGTTCATACAGTAGAGCTGACAGCCGAGGCTCGTATCGCGTCTCAAAATGGCTGCTGATCATGCACATTTCATCCATCAGTGACGCCAACCGGTTCCGATCTGTTATCGAAAACAGCCAGACTCCCGTTTCATCGGCACTGCCCAGCATCGGAAGCGGCATCGCTGTACTGAAATGAACCCACCTGACATCCCATGGCTGAGCCGGATTAGCTCCATACTGCTGATCCGCTCCCTTGGGATACAGGAAGCCTTCTCCCTCGGATAGCATGATGCGTTCGCCATCCAGCTCGACATAGCCTTGTCCTTCAAACACAAGATGGAGATTGTAATACCCCATCATCCCCTCGGGACGGTGCTCCCGGTGCTGCGGAAACTCGCTATAGCGGCCCAGCGATTCCGGGTAGCAAACGTATTTGCTGTCGGAAGGCTCCGGCAAATAATAATGTGTGCGGATGCTGATCGCTCTCCTCTCGTGAATGAAGGTAATCGCAATATTTTCATATTGGAACGCAATATTCGATTATTTACTGTTATTATCGTTGTTTCTAGAATAAAGGATAAGATTCAGATTCTGCAATATCTTATCATTCAGTCGACTGGAGGTTCACATAATGAAACAACTTAACCCGCTGGACGAGCTGCGGCTTGGTGTATGCTATTACCCGGAACATTGGGAGGAATCGTTGTGGGAGGATGATTTGCTTCGGATGAAGGAGCTCGGCTTCTCAGTCATTCGCATTGCCGAGTTTGCATGGGCAATCTTCGAACCGGAGGAGGGACGCTTCAGCTTCGAGCTGTTCGACCGTTTTCTGGAGCTGGCTGCAAAGCTGGAGATGAAGGTCATTATGGGCACCCCGACCGCCACACCTCCCGCATGGCTGACACATAAATATCCTGAGGTGCTGAACGTTACCTTCGAAGGAGTGACACTGCAGCATGGCCTGCGCCGCCACTACAATTACAGCAGTCCGAAATACCGGGAACTGTCGGCGCGCATCACGCTGGAGATGGCTGAGCATTATGCCGACCATCCGGCTATTATCGGCTGGCAGATCGACAATGAATTCAATTGCGAGATCACCGTCTTCTATGCGGATGCCGATCACCTCGCTTTCCGGCAATGGCTGAAGAAGAAGTACGGCAGTCTGGATGCGCTGAACAAGGCGTGGGGTACCGTCTTCTGGAGCCAAACCTATTCGGATTGGGAGCAGGTTTTTCTGCCGCGTCCTAACGCTGTCGGCTACCAGCCGAATCCGCATCAGGCGCTCGACGAGAAACGGTTTATCTCGGACAATACAATAGCCTTCGCCAAGATTCAGGCGGATATTTTACGCGAGCAGGCGCCCCGCCACTGGGTAACGACGAACGGGATGTTCAGTCATTTGGACAATCATCGGATGAACGACGAGCTGCTGGATTTCTTCAGCTATGATTCCTATCCGCAGTTCTCCACAATATTCTACGATGCCAATGAGCAAAATCCGCTCGCCGATCGCGGTTGGAGCCTAAGCTTAAGCGCCGTGCGGTCGATCTCGCCGAACTTTGCCATTATGGAGCAGCAGGCCGGACCCGGCGGTTGGGTTAACCGCATCGACATGCCTTCCCCGAAGCCAGGGCAAATGCGCCTCTGGACGTACCAGTCCATCGCACATGGCGCTGACATGGTGCTCTACTTCCGCTGGCGCACGGCGACGTTCGGCAACGAAATGTACTGGCATGGGTTGCACGACTACGACAACCGTCCGAACCGCCGGGTTCTTGAGGCGGGAAAAGTTGGTTCGGAGCTCGCTGCGATAGGTGATAGAGTCGTGGGCAGCCGCTTCCAGGCGGACGTCGCTATCGTCCGCGACTACGACAATGAGTGGGACGGCGAATACGATGTGTGGCATGGGCCATACAGCTGGAAGAGCGGCAAGGAATGGTTCAAGGCGCTGCAAAAGCGCCATATCCCGAGCGACGTCGTATACTTGCGCAGCCATACGACAGCCGAAGAACTGAAGCGTTACCGGGTGCTGATCTATCCGCATCCGGCCATCATGCGCGATGAGACAGCGGCGATGCTGGAGCAGTATGTGCGGGAGGGCGGCACCGTTATATTCGGCTGCCGGACCGGCTACAAGGATGAACGCGGCCATTGTTATATGCGTCCGTTCCCTGGCGCTGCCGCTGCGCTGTGCGGCATCCGCGTCGAGGAGTTCACGAAGCTGAACGGGAACCGGAAGCCGACGCTGATGCAGTGGAAGCATGATGGCAGACCAGTGACGGCCGCCGAGGACTTCAATGATATTCTCGAAGTGACCGCTAGTGAGACGGTTGAGGTGATGGCCGAGTATGCTTCGGACTATTATGCTGGGAAGCCTGCGGTTACCCGCAACACTTTCGGTGGCGGGGACGGTGGCAGAGACGGGGCTGAGGCTGGGACTAGTGCTGCAGGTGCAGCTGGGGCTGTATGGTATTACGGCGCTGTATTCAACGAAGATGCCGCCGGGCAGATCATCAAGCTGCTGGGGCTTCGCTCCCCCGCCGCCGATTGGGCCGAGCTGCCAGCGCAGGTTGAGCTGGCTATTCGAGCTGGAGCGTCGAGAACGCTGGCCTTCCTGCTCAACTACGGGGAGACGGCAGCGCAGATTAAGCTTCACAAGCCAATGAAAGAGCTGCTGACCGGCGCTACACTGTCCGGCGAAGTCGAGCTGGAGCCGCTTGGCGTGTATGTGCTGGAGAGTTGCTGATCAGGCTGTTGATGCGATGAGGCTAAGTGGAGTGGAAAAGTAACTTCGAGGCAATGATTAAATGATTAAATAGCATACAATAATCGATTATAAAACGGCAAGGCTACCCTCTCGATGAACAAAATGTAAAAGTGCAGGTTGAATGAGCTAAATCAGCCGATTTCGGGCTTCAAAATGCAAAAGTGCATTTGAAATGCCCCGAAACTGCCAATATGGGCTGATTTCCGCCAAACAAACTGCACTTTTGCATTTTGATGGGTAAAAACAGCTAAAATGGGCCAATTAAAATGTATTTTTGTATTTTGATGCGGTTATAAGCAAGCCAGACTCACCACAGCTTGTTATACCGCACCACATGTCGCTTCTCATCCCAAAAGTTAAGCAGCCTAATAGCTGGCGGGGTTAATCATACAGCCAATAAACTATTAACAACGCTTATTTTGAGCTTTTCCACTGCCTCTCTTATCAAAAAAGAAAAACATCGAGTGCCAGCCGGAAAATCTCCGGGCTTTGTGCTCGATGTTTCTGCCGTTAGTATGCAATTGGGATGAGTTGTGTCCGCAGACAACCTTACTTTCTAGCTCTAAAAATCATGAAGGTCTGATCATCCGTCATTTGCTGAAAATCATAACCGCCATAAATCGTGATGTCCCGAAAACCGGCCTTTTCCAGCATCATCATAAACTCATATTTATAGTACCATCTTAGCTTGGTTGTACTAAATTTGGTTTCGGCCAAGACATTATCCTTGACTACTTCATACCGGTCCAGCTTCGTCTGAACCTGTTCATGAAATTGAACACTCGATACCGAGCTTAATATAATTTCCGCCCCGTCGCTTCGAGTGCCCCTTCGTCCAACCGTCCACTCCTGCTTATTCTCGTTCGGAGGAATGAACAACGGAATAACGACTTGACCGCCTTCCTCGAGATGAGCATACATGTTTTGCAAAGCTAACATCGCTTCTTCCCGATCCGTAACACACATAAATGAAGCTAATGGAACGAAGATGGTTTTGTATTTTTTGGGCAGGTTCAGCTCCTGCATCTGTTGATCATACAAGACGGGAGACAATTCCTTCGCTTTGGCTTTGTACTCGCAAATACTCAACATTTCCTTCGAGCAATCAACGCCTTCGACCTCATAGCCCTCAGCTAAATAGGGCAGCAGAAGTCTGCCTGTCCCGCATCCGATCTCCAAAGCCATTCCAGGAATCTCGTCCATTAACCGCTTGTAAAAGTTAGTATCGAAAAATAACTCGCCAGAGAACCAAATATCATAAGTTTCAGAAACAATTCCTTCATAGGAACCATAAGCAGATGACATGAATAAATTACCCTCCACATGTTAATAGGTTTCCCGTGTTAAAACATCTGGAAGGGATAACGGGATATTACCCTTCCATACCGCTGAGATTTGTTATAAACCCGCGCTTTGTATTCATCCTAATCACTCGCTTTCTCCAATCGTTATTTCTACTATATAGAATCTGCTCGATATTGGAAATACTTCTTATTTAATCCTCCCCATAATCTCAATGATTTTCGCCTCTTGCCAGGAAGTAGAAAAAGCCAGCCGGCACATTTTGAAATGTGCGGAGGCTGGCTCTTGGGTTATGCTTTTCGAATGAATAGATAACGAATCCCTTCAATCAGGAGTACACCCAGTAAAGAGAGACCGAATAGCGGCATCATGATGCCCAGAAGAACCATAAAGATGATAAAACCAATCGAAAGTCCGCTTGCTGCGGCTGGCGGTGCTGAGAATCGGCCTGCTTTCCTCCGGGAGAGCCACGTCTTGAAGCCCCAAAATATGACGAACAAGAAAGCGAGGCATATGATCAAATTAATCAATTGATTCGGCCAGCCGAATAGATGGCCTTCGTGCAGCGGGATGCCCCATGTGAACCATTTTGCCAAAATGCCATAATCGTCATAGCCCACCTTGGAAATGAAAGCCCCGCTATATTGATCGAAGTACGCGGTCACTTCATCGTACGGACTGACGTCCAATCCGGTGATGCCAGTGTTGCTGCTCTTGGATACCGTGAATACGCCGTCTTCCCCTGCGGGATAAATAATCGCGTATGGCCTCGATATTGAGCTTTCCTCAATTTGGCCCAGCAACTGCTCGACCTCTATCCGATAACCATCGTCCTCCGGCATTGTAGACATGCCTGGCATCGAGCCATGATGGCCGCTGTGCTCGCTTGAGGCAGGCGGTTCCTCCTTACGGGTCGCCCACGGAATTTCGCTCCGATCCGAGGCCGGCGGCTGCTGCTTCAGCAGCGGCGTCCCAATCGTCGGATACTTCTGCGATGCGTTGTAGATGACATCCCCCATGACTGCTGACCAAGGCAAGCCGGTAAAAATAATGACCAGCATAGGAATCGCAACGATTGTGCCGATTAGCGCATGCCATTTTTTGTTCTTTTGCAGCTTTGTCGGGTTCTGCCTGAACTTCAGTACCTTTCCTCTGAAGGTCATGTAAATGCCGGTAAGCAGCAGGAACACCGCCCAGCAGGCCGCCAATTCAACCAAATAATTGACGACGGTTCCTCCGACGAACAGAGAGCTGTGGGTTTGCCTCATGACATTGGAGAAGGTAAGCTCTGCACGCTGGCTGCCAACAACTTGATAGTTGTCATCCAGAAAGACATACTTCTGATCACCCTCCCCATTCGTCATCGTCAGGCGGGTATTGTACGGATCATCCAATACGATAACCTTGGAGACCGTGTAGTCAGGATTGAGCTCTCTCGCTTTCCCGATCCCCTCGTCTATCGTAAGGCGCTCAGTCTGGCTATTTTGTCCGAAAAACAAATCGCTGTAGGCCTTGTTCTCAATATTGGTATAAAACAAATAGCCGATGCCGCTTAGCGTTAAAGTAATCAGCAGCGGTGTAATACATAATGCGGCATAAAAATGCCACCGCCATAGGCGGTTGTAAGATCCTTTTCTCAAAACGTCTAGTCCCCCTCAGGTCGAGCCTGCCTTATTCTCTCCAATAGTATAGGGAAAGGGGCGGCAGGCCGGATGACCCGATCGGGCTAGTCACGTGAAAAATATCATTAATCCAGCGCATTGCGCGTCAGCATACCAGAATTGACGATCTTAACATGTACGTTTACCTTCACCGGAATCGATGAATACGTGTCCCCCCAGTCCTCCTTCAGCTTGTTCCACTTCTGCGGATAACGGATACGAATGGCTCTATCAAATAAAAATATATCCATTCTGCTTTGCTGAGTTTTCGCGATTAACTGGCTGATCTCACGCTCTAACGTCTCTTCCAGACCCGCTTTCATCTTCGCCATCTCCTTCCTGCCCGACTCGTTCACATCGCTATAAATCTCGTCCGTGCTAACCGTGACATGGATATCAATCTCAGCAGAGTCAGATGAAGTTAATTTGAACTTGCTCGACTGCGAGACGGTTTTGAAGGTCGCAACCGTTCGGGAGCCTTCTCTCCAAAGGAGCGGCGTTCCCTGAAGGAGCTTCCCTCGAACGCATAGCCACATTCTCGTTTGCAGCCCGTCCAGCTGATAAACGACACGATCACCATGAAAGAAGGCCATTCCCTCAACCTTCAGAAGCGTGTTCTGGGCACCTTTCTTAGGGGGACGGTCCTCCTTGGAGGAGACAGCATGCAGCATGGGCAGGAATGAGGTCATCTCCACAGCCTTATAGAGCTGCATAAATTCGTTATAGCTCACTTGTGTGTAGGTGGAGGCCCGATTGCTGCTTGAGAGCACTTCCCTTAAATCGAAGGCAGGAATGGAAAAAAGCGTTTTGGCTTGCAGCAAGTCTTTTCCTTTCTTCTCAGCTACCAGCAGAAACTTTGTCCGCCGTATTTGAAACGTTCTTCCAACCTTATCGAGAATCTCGTGAATGCCCTCGCGCGCGATTTCACTCCCAATTACAACAGCCTCCAAATGTGAATAGCTCGGCGATCTGGAGGAGACCTCAGTTAGCTTGCCTGCCGCCTCCTCGATCGAATTTCCTTCGATGGTGTAGACCGTAACCGGCGTCTTGGTGATATCAGAGGGAAACTGCGAGAAGGTTTTCGGATTGGCCCATTGAAAGGTGATCTCATATTTCTGACGACTCCCTTTGTCGATCGATACCGCCGTCAAAAAGACGGTTTCATTAACCTCCCTGCGGTCCCAACAGCCCGTTATGAGCAGACATCCGCAAATCAGCAACGCAACTTTAAGCATCCGCGTTGTCGGCATGAGACATTCTCCCTCTGGCAATTAGGCACGCCATTCCAAGTAGAAGCGGAATCCCGACCTGAAATAATAGCGACAAGTACGTCCATTGATGCAACATGAAATAGGAAAGCTTCTGTGTATTAGGTAAATAGAACAGGCTTATCAAGAAAATGACGACACCGTATAAAAGCACAAGCCATTTGGACGCTGATCCTTCAGATCGGCCGAGCAAGTGACGGATCGCAGTCAGGCTGCTTGTAAATAGCATGCCGATAACCAGAAACATTGCAGCTCCCCATACGGATACAAATATCGTCTCCACTCGTTCGAAGAAGGTGCCGAAATTGAACAGGGTGATGAGCTCAACCGTCGGAAACGTCAGCAATTCCAATTGATTCGGAGAGAAAACACCGACCTCCTCGATCACAATCAAGCTGGTCACACCGAAAGTGAGCGCACTTCCCCAGATCACGTATTTCTTAGCGTATTTCATCTTGTCGGCACGAACAAATGCAAACAGCATCGTAATCACGATACTCTGAGTGAAGGAAGTCAGATTGAATAAGGAGGCATAAAAAATATTGGACCAACGGTTTTGTCCGATAGGCATATAGTTGGTTATCTCAACGCTCGGAAGCGTGCCTACGAACAACAGCAGCAAGGTCACAAGCAGCGCAAGAATAAGCAGCGTACTCATTTGGCCTAAAACGCTGATTCCTTGAGCTGCCCCGTACATGCAAAACAAAATGATAAGAACGATGAACACAATAAGGGGCGTCATTGGCAGGAAGAGTACCTTGAAGCTGGTTGCCAGCGTTTGAACATAAATGACGGTCAGGCAAATAAAGTACACCAAATATAAGGCGCCTATCGCTTTCCCCACCCAGCGGCCGAGCAAGACGGACAGAAATTGAATCAGCGTGCGATTCGGGAATTGACCGGCAAGCCAAACCGCATATAGGCAAAAAAGAAATGCCGCCGCCGCGGCCAACAAGGATGAAATCCACATATCCTCATGGGCGAAACGGGCCATAAGCGCGGGGGCAAATATATAGTTCTGGGTCGCGATAAGCAATGCGAGCAAGCTCGCTGCCTGTAATGGTGTCATTTTCTCAGAAAGGTTCATTCTGTTCACTCCCTGTTACGTGGTGGTGGTTGGGGGTCAGGGAACCGGCGCCGGCTGCTGTCTTCCGCCAGATATTCGGAATAGTTGTTCAGCTTGGGGGCGGGGTAACGCAGCAGCGAGTCCCGCATCTCTTTTCTGCGAAATGGAGCAACTGGCGTCAAGTAAGGCACACCGATAGATTTGAGACCGGTTAAATGCAAGTATAGAAACATCATGCCGAATACGATGCCGAAAAAACCTAAAAAACCCGCAAGCAAAATGAAAATGAACCGGATTACACGCAGACCGATGCCCAGACTGTAGTTCGGGATCGTGAACGAACAAATGGCGGTGATGGACACGATAATAACCATCTGCGGGCTGATGATGCCTGCACTTACAGCGGACTCTCCAATAACCAACGCGCCAACGATGCTAATGGTGCTGCCCACGATTTTAGGCAGACGAATGCCAGCTTCCCGAAGGATCTCGAATGTGCCTTCCATAAGAAGCACCTCGACGATTGAAGGAAACGGAACCCGCTCCCGTCCGGCAATAATACTGTAGGTCAGGAAAGTCGGGAGCAAATCGGGATGGAAGCTGCTCAGGGCAACGTAAAGCGAAGGCATAAAAATTGAAATCAACATCGCTGTAAACCGCAGCATTCGAAAAAATGTACCCGCCCAAGCCGAAAAATTATAATCGTCAGGAGCATGGAGCAGTTCCAGAAAATTGATGGGTCCATAGACCGTAAAAGGCGTCCCGTCCACGATAATCGCGAATCCGCCGTTCAGTAAGTGATGAACAATTCGATCTGTACGCTCCGTCTTGGCCATAAGCGGAAACAAGCTATACGGCTGATCTTGGATAAACTCGAGCAGTTGATGGCTGGACTGAAGGGCATCGAGCTCTACAGTCCTGATACGCTTCTCAACCTCCTCAATAATGGCCGGATTAGACACGTTCTCTATATAAGCGACAACAACGCGTGTTTGCGTCAAATTGCCGATCGTATACTTCTTATTCTTAAACAACGGGGTACGAATGCGCTGACGCAAGAGGGCTACATTGGTATCCAGACTTTCGTTAAAGCCTTCTTTGGAGCCGGAGGTGCTTGGTTCAGTAGACGGCTCCTCGATGGCCCGCTGGTAAATAAGCTTTGTTTGGAACAAATAAGCATTCGTTTCCCCTTCGATAAAGAGAGCTGCCTCTCCTTGCAGAAGCATGTTGGCGACCTGAGCCATGTCTGTTGTTTGATTAATGTGTCCGATCGGAATGTACTGCTTCAACCGATCAAACAACGCCTTGTCTCTGTCCGCATGTTCGATCGCCTGATTCAAATAAGGAAGCAGATCTCGTTCCAAGACGTTCGAGTTTACAATGGTATGGATATATACAAGGGCGGATGGCGATGAGCCGATGTTGTCATAACGGACGAAGAGATCATCCACATGTTGAAAATAGTTGGCCTTCAGCTGTTTAACAGCATCTTGAACGTGAACAGGGATAGCGGAAGACAAGATCTCAAGCTGGCTTGTATAGTCCGTTTTTTCCTTGTTATCCGTGAAATCGACCATACTGCACCCCTTGTCTCTTTTCCACTAAATTCCGTGTTATAATCCCCCCAATCTGGAATTTAATTCACCTGAAATAGACTACAGGGTCCCAAAGCTCCAATCGTAGACCACGCGGAAACATTGAGCCAACTTGGAATAGCGGCATCAAGTCCTAAGAACCTATGTGTGATCAGATGCAAAAAAAGTTAAAGGTCCATCTTGAGAGATGGGCCCTTATTATTAAATCTACTATCGCTTGTACCGCTCCAGCGCCGCGGTTTCTTCCTCGATCCGGCTGACGTCGATGCGCTGGAATAAAAGCTTCAGATTGTGAATTTTCTGGTTGGCCGGAACCGAGGCTATCGTCCATGCCGGATGCGGCAGGCTGAGAAATCCTCTAATTTGTTCGCAGGCAAAAGGGAGAAACGGATTCAGCAGATTAGCCAGATTCGCTATGATCTGCACGCAAGTGTTTAATGTGAAGCCACATGCTGCCCGGTCTTCCTTGATCTGTACCCAGGGCCTCTGCTCGTCAAAGAATTTGTTAGCCTGCCGAACGGAGCTGAAAATAAGTTCGATGGCTTCTTTTAACCGGCCCGCTTCGATCAGTGCTCCGGACTTGTCATACAGCTGCTGAATTGCAGTTTCCCATGCCTCGCTGGGCTCGCCGTTCGGAACACGTCCATCGAATGACTTGTCGATGAAGGCCAGCGTACGATTCACAAAATTACCGAAGGCGCCAAGCAATTCACCGTTATGGCTATTGATGAATTCCCGCCATGAAAAATCGGTATCTCGGTTCTCAGGGCCGTTCGCGATCAGAAAATAACGGATGGAATCCGGCTGATAGCGGGTCAGCATATCCGGCACCCAGACTGCCCAATTGTTGCTCGTCGAGAATTTCTTCCCTTCAAGGGTCATATATTCGCTGGAAATGATCCGATCGGGCAAATGCAATCCCCCGGCGCCCATGAGCAGAGCAGGCCAAATGACCGCATGGAACGGAATATTATCTTTGCCATGCACATAATAAGCGGTCAGGTCAGTCTGATCTAGAGACCAGAAGTCCTCCCAGCTGCCGCCTGTCTCCGCAGCCCATTGCTTGCTGGCAGATAAGTAGCCGCTGACGGCTTCGATCCAGACGTAGATTTTTTTATCCTCGAAGCCTTCAACCGGAACGTCCACGCCCCAGGTCAAATCTCGGGTAACCGCGCGGTCCTGCAGCCCTTCCTCTAAGTAGCGCCGGGTCAACTGTACGGCATTATCTTTCCAGCCTTGCGACTCGGCCGCATACTGCGTTAATTCCTTCTGGAATCGGGAGAGCGCCAAGTAGAAATGCTCGGTCGGACGATCAACGGGAGGATTGCCGCAGATTTTGCAGGTCTTGTCTGTCAGGTCGGATGGATCGAGCAGGGTTGAGCAATAGTCACATTGATCGCCTCTAGCGCGATTGCCGCATACCGGACAAGTCCCCTCCACGTATCGATCCGGCAGAAAACGCTGATCGGTCTCGCAATACGTTTGCAGGACTGTCTTCTTATACAGGTATCCATTGTTCAGCAGGCTCAAAAATAGCTCCTGCACGACCTGATGATGCAACGGCTGATCCGTTCGGGTGTATAGATCATAGGTGAACCCCAATTGCTCAAAGCACGCTATAAACTCTTGATGGTACCGGTCCGCGATGTCCCCTGGCGAGACGCCCTCCTGGATGGCTTGAACTGCAACTGGCGTACCGTGGCAATCGCTGCCTGATACATACAGCACCTCTTCACCTTTGGCACGAAAATAACGCGCCAGCACATCTCCCGGCAATAGGCTTGCCAGCCTCCCCAAATGCAATGAACCGTTGGCATAAGGCCATGCCCCGCCGATAAATACTTTCCCCATGTAAGCCCCTCCTTTTTTTGTGGACAAAACAAAAAGCCCTCATCCCAAAGGGACGAGAGCTGAACTCACGCGGTACCACCCAATTTTATCAGATGCCTTACGGCATTGACCTCTTCAGGTACGACGCGGTTCGCGTTTATACCCTAGCACGTTAACGGGTGCGGGGTTCCGGCGCAGCCTACAACCTCATGAGGTTTCGATGCGCAGCTCCAAGACCATATTCCCAAGGTTATTCTTTACCCCTTTTCAGCAGCCGGGGCTCTCTGTACAAAGACTTCACCTTGGTACTCTTTCTCTTCATCGCTTTTTTCCGAATATTCAAGTTATTGGGATTATAAGGGATTGGGGGTGGGGAAGTCAAGGTTGTGTCTAAGTATAAAGAGTAAAAGAAAAAGCGGCGTATAATGACGAGGGAATGTGTTAATTTATCTTCAGGACGTACTTACCCGCAGCTCATAAAAATACTGCACAATTGGATGCTTCAGTTTTATCGTATCTCTCATATTTAAAATCCGCTTTTTCCCAACGCGTCTATCCACCAAAGCCAGAACATTCAATAAAATATCATCGCTCTCTATGCTTTCTTCAATAGAACTGGCGAGGAACTTAGTCGCTACAGTGATAAAGTTTGATTTACTCAATGCTGACTGTGCGGATAAAAGCTCTTTTGCGTGTACTTGTATTTTTCTGTTTCTTGCAATTACTTTCAGACGGTCCTCCGGAACAGTCCCCTTGGTATCTTTTCTGACGGCTTCAATCTCTTCATGCGTGATAGGAATTTGGATATCTGGATCATTCTTAATATCCTGCTCCGTCTGATACCATCTGATCGGGTTCGTTGTATCGCTCATATTGAGTACATTCTTCTTATCTACTGCGATATAGCAAATGCCTGCTTTATCGAGTAAATAACGGTAGCTGGTTGCACGGTATTCAACCCTTCCGTGTAACGCAGGACAGAGAAAGCTCTCTAGATTTTGTTTTAGTTTGCTCCAGGCCAATGTTTTTCTCCTTGAATTAAATAATAGTTAAGTGATTAGAGATTGTGTTATCTATAATACAATAAAGAAGAACAATTTCTCTATAACACAAAGGGATATCATAACTACTTTCAATGAAAGGGCAAACCTGATTTATTATTTATCATTTATTAATGAGCATTTACCTTTCCTTATAACACCATGAACAAATGAGCTTCTCAAAGAAAAGAAAGGTTTTCATACATAAGTAATCCTTCAAGGAGCACAGCTACATTAAAATTATAAACACTTATATTAATTTTCATAAACATGGTCACTAAAAAATGTTATATACCATTCAATGAAACCATCTAGTTCTTTTTTCCGGAAGTGTCTTATCTAACCATGTTCCTAATAGTTCAGTAGTAGGAAATTCAATTCTATAACCAAACAAATCGAAACTAATCGGTTTTATATTGATGTATTCCCTAGGTACGCGATGTTCTCCATTTTCTAAAGTGTTAATAGTACTCTTAATTCCTTTTCTCAGCAGCTCTATTAAATGATCTAATGTAATAACAGGCACTGACGAATTACAATGATCCCCGGTTCCAATATTTTCATTTACCACCACACAATATGATTGATGAGATGGGTTTAAATGAAAATACTCTTTTCCCAAATAATCTGATAAAACTGTGTTTAAATTTACATTGACCCAATTTTCCGCTTCTTGTATTTGTTGTAGTCCTTTCATTACAGCTTCATCAGTTGTATACATTTCTCTGGTACTTGAAGGAGGAACCCTCCACTTTAATTCTATGACTAAGAGCTCCAGACTTTCGGGATCTAAGACCATTAAGTCTATACCTTTTCTTTTATCTTGAGCTTTCGTCTGTTTCTCTAAAGTTACAATATTAAAATCTTTTAGACTTTCTTTAATGATATTAATTTGCTGATTCTCACAATCATTCGTGAGCTGACTAAACAATTTCTGATTTCTTTTAGGTAATAACGCCATTAGGTTTCTTTCATATCTTACAAAATTTGCTGCAAACCCAACTGGTAAAGCCAACTCACCGTTACTTAATGGAATAAAGAACTGATAAGATGGATCATTATTGTTAAAATTTTCGTAGGTCATATCATCAATAATATTCTCCACTATTGTAGGATGCAGACTAGTTAATCGAACGAGTTGATCTATCCACCAGTTTTTATGATTTATTTTAACTACTTCAGTTGCTTTATATTTCCCAATAACTAAGGAGGCTTCCAGGTGTTTATGGTGATTCAAGAACCAAGTGGAAATAAGTTTATCCAGGCGCATACTGACTTCTTTGAACTGCCCCAATGTGTAGCTACCAAGATTCCATTCTTCAGGCATACTAAATTCATTAAGATGAACTTCTTGTAATGCCTCTCTACTATTATTCTTGATACTATTGAACTGTTCCCGTTCTCTTAGCGCTTGTCTCCAGGCATTATAAGCTAAGAAGTCGCCTTCCTCTTTTGAAGAGATAAAGGTAATTTTACTATCATTTAAATTAATAATATAACCACCTTTACCTGCAGAAAATAACATGTTTTTAAACAAATCAAATTTATAACAATGAACTAAGAAATCCATTATTTCTTTCCTTGATGGGTTAATTACCTTTCCTTCAGATTCTTCTTTACAAAATTTATGAATAAGCCTTAATGCCCACTTTAAAGATTCTTGAATCATTACTTCATTATTTCTATCATCAAGATCAAAGCTAAAGTCAGAGATAGCTTTTGTTCCACCGATTACATGCATAAAAGTCAATTCTGAATGAATAGTCAATACTTCCCTTAAGGCCTTTTTTCTAGATAGTTTGAAAATTGGGGACCTGGAAAAATATTGATCAATATCTTGTTCCATTTCAAACAAACTATTTAAATCTCCTTTTGAATCTTTATGAAAAATGTACTTCGTTCCTCTCATCTCTCCATTTCCCCCTTATAAACATCAAATATAAATACAGTTACGACGACACTGATTATCGGCAATCAATGTTATGTGCTCTTCACTGTTAAGTGCTGTTCAATTTTCATCATACTTAGTGCTCGTTTGTTTCATCAACATGCTCCACCTCTATCACTCTTCCCAGATCCACAAACTCCTGATGATCGAGCTTTACCTTAACCTTGCCCAGTCTGCGCTTCTCCCGCCACTCTCTCAAATCCTGCTCCGTTTCCAAGCGTAGCTCCGCTATTTCATGTGCTCGATCCAGGATATATTTGCTTGTGTATAGTACAGTATAGATGCCCTGTCCTCCTAAAGCGATAGGCGTCTCCAGTCGCTTCCATTCTGCAATCGTAAAACGTACATACAGTTTCTTCTCCGCCCCGAAACGACTGGGGATTTCCTTAATCTCTTCACGCCTTACTACTGTCCAATCAGCTATTGTACCAACCCAATGAATACCTGTTTTAGCAGGATCACTGAATTTTTTTCTTGATTGGCAGATGGCCACATATTCAAGCTGTGTAAGGATCGTCGCATCAGCCAAATTCTCCAGTGGTACATGGTAAAAAGCATGTTCAAGTGCCTTCTCCACCTGATCCGGTCCCCTGACCGAACCAACCATTACGTTGTTCTTCGAGAGCTTATCCGCGTAATACTCTTTAGTCCCACGCGGCTGTGCGGAACGCTCGAATGCCTTTTCCGGGCTGTCTTTAATAATTTCATCCAGGAATTTCTCCACAAGGCTCGTCGAATTCGGGAGGAACGGGAATGCCCCAATATTAAGCAACTCAATACTTTTGTAAAAATGGTGATCCTTATATAGTTGTTCATCTGGATATGGAAACAATACATATGCTCCAAACATACTACGTTCGTAATCTCCAGTACCCTTTTCCTGGTAGACGATTGCATCTCGGTATCTATGCATCGTATTAATGTCCTCTTCTTCAGGGCCAGGTTGACCGTACGACCTATGATAGGAACTTCCTGCATCTGCTACATTAAGACGATATTTGGCATCAAATACGTATTTGTACTCTTTAATCTTGCCTGCATCTTTCTTCTTCAGCGTTAAAACGTTGTCTGGACGTTGGTTTAAAGTAGGTGTCTTCTCCGACTCAGGAAGTGAATTATAATATAAAATAAATTGCTCTCCATTCACCGGGTTCTCATACACCATCTGCGCGCTACGCGAACGATCTAAGGTAACGAAGATACCACTTCGGTTCACCTGGATAATGTCCTGTTTTACTATTTTGTATTTTCGCCCCAAGAGCTCATTCAGCTTCAGGAAGCACCAATACTCGTATAGCTGTGCCACGTCCTTCATCGATAAGCGGAACAGATCGCTCTGAATGGACAATCCCTTCATCAGCATCAAGTAGCAGCGATACACATCGCGATAGCCAGGGGCCATCTGTAGTACCAGTGTTATTGACATCTGCTTTAGTGAACTTGCTTCTTGCAAAAAGTCTGTCTTCAACAACCGATCTACTTGTGCTACCATCCGGTCTATCCGACTCAGTAACAACGGATCTGAGGTGCGGTTATTCCGATTCCAGCGCCTCTTTAGTTCCTTCAGCTTACCTACAATTCGATCTAGCATCCAGCTGACAAACCGATTCTCATTCGTATCATAAGAGAGTTGTTTACGCTTTTCTACCAAGTGCGTAGCCGAATAGGTACGGTCTCCAATCCGGATAACTCCTTTTCTGTCTTCTATCAATCGCTCGGGATGCTTTGCTAGCTCACGAATGTTTTCTTTCCCAACGTTCTTGATTCGATTGGCGTCAACTAAACGATACTCCTGACTAAGCTTATGATGAGGATGAGCCTTCATACGATCCACAGCGTCCACAAGCTGACGAAACACATGCTGAAGTATCCCAAAAAACTCGCTTAAACTCTGATGCTTTGTCTCTCGCTGACCAGTCATTTGATAGGTTTTGCGTAGAAAATCAAACGCTAAATTATAAATCTGTCCATTTACTTCATTTAATAGGTTCTGGTAGTCACGCTTATAATCCATTTTGGACGGAAAAATCTCCATTACCACGCGTAGTAACGTTCGTCCTTCATCCTGAATCTCCCACTCCGTCAAGCCAACCTCATTGCCGAAGTTTAGTACGCCTGCCAGAATCGAATCACCCAGAGGCTTAATAGCCTGTCGCAGCGATGCTTGCTCATGATAGAAAACAATTGTTGATTCGTGCTTCTTCTCAATCACCATTTCATAACCCTGATTTTCATAAAAGCATGGAAGCACTGTTTCTCCCGGTCTCCACTCCACTAAATCGCCTGCCTCCGGTGAGAAAACTAAAATCCGTGCCTCTCCAACATGCGGAGAACATTCTAGTGAAAACTCTGCCTGTACCCATTCTAGCTCTTGGTTGCGATGAAGCTTCAGTCTTTCTGCCTTCGGATGATAGGGACGCCCCTGTATGTATAAGACAAAAAGCTCCGTGTCGACACGGAGCAATTCCACCGTCTGATTAAGAAAGCCAATATGAGGTGAAGCCATCCTCCTCTAACCTCCTAAGCATGTAAGCTAATTTGCGTGCACTGTGGGGAAGTTTTGCTTCAGGCGGAGTCTGACCGGAATTCCATTTCGAATATAGTGGATAGGAATCCTCCATTAGCTCCTGAAGATTGACCGTTACGCCACTACTACTTCCTAATGCTAGCTTGATCAAATTCAATAATACACGGCGCAAAGAGGAATGACTTCCCTGAAGACGTGGCAGTATCTTCTGCAACAACTGCCAATCAAAAGCCTCATCCTCGTTAAGAAGTTGGAAACGTTCATTATAGATCATATAGAAGCAGATTGTATCCCGAACCCGAAACCCAACATGAGCATGAATATCCTCCAAAAGCGTATTAACCTCTATAAGTCTGTCCGTCGTGCGAACAACCAGTTCTTGATAAGAGTTGTAAGCATCAATCAACTGCAAATAGTCAGATCGCAGGAATAGATGGTTTGTCTTAGGAAGCTCAGTGACCTCCTCTATCTCTTCTAATGTTCCCAACTCTGGATATTGCCGAAGATTAATATAGTTAAATTCTAGGGTATTAGCACGATCCAACACCTTCTTACTGAAGGGATGAGTTGTTTCGTCCATATTGACCGTTCCGATCAAGAACACATTTTCCGGTATCGATAAGTCGCCGTAACGCATCTGATCTTCGGCAAAGTCCAGTATGACGTGAGACAACAGGCTCTGCGTACGGATGCTTTCCTCTTGCCAATCCTGTGTTTCCAGCACACTCAACAGATCGCTGAAATAATGTTCGACCCGTGCCAAATTCATCTCATCTAAGCAAACAAAATAAGGCTTATTCTGGTTCTCCGGCTGACGAGCCTCGACAAATACTTTCGTCAGAGGGCCTGGCTGAAATCTGCCCGACAGATCCTTGAATCCAAGTAAATCCGAAGGATCACTCCAATCTGGCCGGACTTGAATAAGCGTGTACTGTCCATTCTCCCTAGTCGCACCTAATGCCTCGGCAAACAGCTTCACCAGCCTAGTTTTTCCCGTACCAGATATTCCAGCCAGAATGACGAAGGGCTTAGCTTTCAAGGCTAGATAGAAGTTCTCAATAAGCATCTCTGGGAAAAAGAAGCCTTTTCGATTGATATGATTTTTAATTTGTTGGAGAACAGTGAGAATTTGGTTATCTCCTATTGGTTCTGATGCTAGCTCCACGTACTCCTTCACATGCTCAACCTCCATAGCGCTTGCAGTTTCATTCAATACATACCCTTCAACGTAATTCCGGTAATTCTCTACTACGTTCTGGAGATCTAGGATAAGTTGCTCGTCAGAGGGTACTTTTCCTCGTTCGTACTTTACATAGGCAATCGTCGACACCTGATAATCTTGTCCTAAACCACTACCCTTGAGCTGTATATTCTCATCCTTGTTCATGTGTTCCAGTGGAATGATTTCACGAATTTCATTAGTTTTGTTTCGAAGGTAGGTGTACGCTTCCTTGAGGCCTTTTTCTTTAGGTGCCGTCACTCCTTGAGCAAGCGTTAAATAAACAGCACTCATGTCTTTAGCAAATAAGTAAACGACATATTCCCCACGCTGAATACTATCCGTGATTCGTTTATCTAATACAGCAAGCCAAGGCACATCAGCCCAATTACCTTTCCCTATAGAACCTTCAAACTTATAAAATTGTTCATCCAGAAATGGCAGTGCCTTTAGTTTAGTGGGAAGGGTCTGCCGGAATAATGCACCTAACGGATGGCCTTTAAAATCCATACTTTTGGCCTGAACGTAATTTGCCATTATGTTTTCTAAATTTCCTTGTAGAGAAAACTGTTGCAATGCTGAATTATATGCTTGTAATTCTTCCTTCGCTAACTGCTCCAGTTCGAGATATTCATTATCGTCTAACTGATTTCGAATTTGCTGATGGAATCCTATTGAATTATCCTCAGGATTTATAAACAAGATATTAGAGAGAGCATTAACAGGGCTGTTCACAATATCCTTAAGCTGACTAGGAGGAACATCAGCCCATTTGTCACGCCCTGATGGTTTATCCACGAAGTTTCCTTTTATTTGTTCTGCTATAAAATAGTTAAGGAATCGTTGTTTCACCTTATCGAAGGAAACTCGATCTTGACTAGAAATTTTCAACTCTTCTAATAAAGCTAAAATGAGTATCATCTTATACGATTTTTGTTTTCGCTTAAACATTTGCGAAATGGGTTTCGGTAATGACATGCTGAGCCTCCAGTATAGTGTTCAATCTATTTCAAAGAGAAAATTGGGCTTAAAACTCACTTCTACCTTCAATTTACTGATGTGAATGTTTAGTAATTTCAAGAGTTATTAGATTGAGTATGTTCTATTCACCTTCAACGGATTATTTTATAGTATTAATTTTCTCTATAGTGAATTGATTTTCCTTTCTTACATTTTACAAGGTTTAACAAAGTGTTTGCTTGTTCTGAGAGAATTGATCTAAATCTTTTTAGAAAACGATTTATTCTAGATTTTTAAGAGGTAGAAGTGGCGAATTACGTGAGAGCAGATGTTAAAGAACATCCCCCAACTTATTTCAATTTGCTATTATCCGCCACATAGTAGATACCCCACCAAAACCTCGCGAAAAAAGTTATATTGTGACGACTTATCGCGAAAAATCGTATTATTCCTAGGGAAATGATAGAATAAAGTGAAAGTTTTGAAGGAATCGGAGCGCCGCAGAGGGGGATTCGCCGCAATGGCGAGCAAAACAATTATTGCAAACAATCGATTTTTCATCCTTGCTATCATATTACTCATCATGGGTGTCACCCTCGTCTGGAGACTATTCGCTCCAGCCGCGTATGCCCCGACTTCGGGTGATGAAATCATTCTGCATGAGAATGAAGGCGTATATAATGTCAACAATCAGATGGAATTCCTTGTCGATAAAAGTGGAAGTTGGACGCTTCCAGACATTCAATCCCCTGCAATGAAATCGCAATTTCAGCCTGCTGCCGGGAAGTCCGCTTTCGGCTTAACCGCCGGAACGTACTGGATCCGAACGACGGTAATCAATGAATCTCCGCTTGAGCAATGGATTATTCGGCTGAATAATTCAGTCATTGAACAGTTTGATATGTATATTATCCACGGACAATCTGACAGTCCTATGAACTCCCAAATTGTCGGGAAAACCGACGAGCACTTCTACTCTTATTATTTTCAACTGCCTACGAACGATTCTATGACCATTTATATGAGAGTCGTCATTAACGGCTCCATGATTATTCCGATCGAACTGATGGATAACAACACTTTCCTTGGCAAGCTGAAAAACGAATATATATTTTTCGGCATCTATTACGGGTTTGTGCTGTTGATGGCCGTCTATATGTTATCCCTGTATGCATTCAATCGCATGTCGGTTTATTTATATTATTCGCTATACATCATTTGCTTCAGCATATCGCAGCTCGTGTGGAACGGATTATTGCAGCAATTTCTTGGAGCAGATAGCCAGGCATTGGCGAGCTTGCTTCGTCTATTCGGCAATCATGAGAGTATTGATTATTTCTTCTTTAATCTAGCTCTTTGGTTCGGCGTCTTGTTCCTGAACAAAATCCTTCAGATCGAAGTCTACGCTCCGCGCATGATGATCGTGTACCGGACGCTAATCATCATGTCTCCTATTGTTGTCGCAGCTTCTTTGTTCCATTTGCCGGGTTATGAAATACTCGTTATTTTATACGAATCCTTGTTGGCGATACTGCTTGTGATTAGCACGTTTTGGTGCATGTACAGAGGAAATCTGATAGCACGGTATGTCATTCTAGCAGCGATTCCTTTCCTTGGATTGGCTGCCCCTACCATATTGAATACATATAGCCTGATGCAAGAAAGCTTTTTAACCCATTATGGTTTTCAATTTGGATCGATTGCCGAGTTCCTCATGTTCTCAATTGCGTTGTCCTATCAGATTAGGCAGTCTCGCCTGGATAAAGAGAACGCCGTTCAGGAGATGAAATTGAACGAGCAAATTCAACAAGCACGCAATGAGCTGCTGCAGAATATCTCCCATGACATTCGTACACCGCTTACGATCGTGCAGGGCGGCATTCAAGCGATGATTCATGGCATCGAGATTGAGCCAGACGGGAATGACAGTATGCTGAAATCGATGTATGGCGAAGTGCTCCAGATCAACACGTTCATCGATCAGATGTTTGAACTGAGCCTCCTGAAGCAAACTCACGAAACATCAGAGCTTGAATCTGTTCCATTCGCGGATTGGATCTCAAGCCAATTGGATCCGCTCCAATCCTACATTCAAATGGCGGGGCTTCAACACAAATGCTCAGTTTCGGTTGATCCGCAAGCTGTCGTTAAGATTCATGCTCACCAGATCAAGCGCGTGCTGACCAATCTCGTAAACAACGCATGCAAGTTCTCACCGGACGGGAGCACGATTCATTTGTCAGCCAGCTCGAATAAGGAGCATGTGCTGGTATGCGTATCGGATGAAGGAAGAGGCATAGCTCCGGAGCATCTCGATTCTATTTTTAACCGGGCTTATAAGGTAGACCCGGCTGACCCTAAAAGCGGGAGCGGTCTAGGGCTCGCCATTGCGAAAGAAATTATCGGACTTCATGGCGGTACCATTGGGGTGGAAAGTGAACAGGGCCGAGGCAGCCGATTTTACTTTAAACTGCCTATCGATACTTTTACTAAGAAATAGGTGATTGAATATAGTTCTATTAAAATGCTAAAATAGGACGAATTGTGCAGCTTTTTGTCACATAAAGGGGTAGGTGTATGATGGACTCAAAAGTCATATTGGTAGTCGATGATCATCCAAGCTTCCAGAAGCTTGTAACCGCATTCTTGGTTCGAGAAGGATATGTCGTCCGTAATGCACTGAATGCCGCACAGGCGCTTGCTCAGTTAGAGCTCGAGGAGCCTGATCTTATTTTATTGGATATCCAGATGCCTGATATGGATGGGATTGAATTTTGCAAGCATATACGAAATCAATACCACCGCCCCATTCTGTTCATTACCGGCACTAAGCAGGACGAAGACAAAGTAAGATCCTTGCAAGTCGGCGGCGACGACTGCATTGTGAAGCCGTTCGATCCGCTGGACCTTGTACTGCGCGTCAAAGCTAATCTGCGTTGGAGTGCTTTGCTCGAAGGAAAAGATAACAATGGCAACACCAGCATTTTGAATTTTCCCGGACTGCAGATCAACCTCGAACGCATGATAGTTCTGCTGAATCAACAGCCTGTTGAATTGCTGGCCAAAGAAATGCAGTTGCTTATCGCATTCGCCAAACAGCCTAATCAAGTCTTTGATCCCGAACAGTTGTATCGCCTCGTGTGGAAAGACGAAGTCAATTATGCCAAGGAAACCGTCAAAGTCCACATTCACAATCTTCGCAAAAAAATTGAGAGCAATCCGGCAAAGCCCGTGTATATCATTACCGTCAACCGGTTAGGTTATAAGTTCAATCCTTATGGCGCGGTGCCGTCCATTCCATAATCGAACATACTGCCAGCTAAAGCCTGATAATACTTGATGGCCGTTTACTACGAGCAATAAATGCGATCATCACAACTTGAATGATAGTCACAATAATGGAAAATTCCAAATGATTGAAAAGGAATATCAAAGATGAAAAAATAGCCAGTCCAATTGCGCCCAAACGTTTGGCTCCTTGATTCGCCATTTCACGCTTCAAAAACCAATAGATAACACCCGCAGCCAAAGTTACTGAAATAAAAATAGAAACGCCAAAGAGCAAATAATTAAACTTAACCCACCAACCAGCCCCCTGCATAACAAGGGTTCCAACAAATAGAACATACATTGTAATTATTGCGAAAAGTATGAGCGGCCATATTGGCGCGTACAGCCTTTTTGCATAAACCAACCAGTCGCCATTATCCTCCGTCACCTTTTCCAATTGCTTGCTAAGCTTATCAACTTCATTAACCGTTAAGGCTTGCAGAGAATATAACAGCGACGGATCAAAATTTTTATAATAATCCCTAACTACCGTGCGCTGCATATTAGTCAGATGAGGGCCGCACTCCCCCAACAATGCAAGCATCTGTTGTTTGCTCTCTTGACTGTTAAGATGAAGTACACTTGCAATACTTAACTCCAGCTTCGTAAACAGCCCCTGCTTCAATTGAATGCTCTTCAGCTTCTCCTGCTCTTCACGGTCGATCATACTTTTAAACTGCTTGTACATCCATACCAATATCGTACCCACGATTGATATGATAAGTGTTTCTGTTGAATTCGCTTTTAAGAAAGCCGCAATTTCTGCCCACATCGTTATGTCCGCCCCTATTTCTCTTGATTAATTAGTACAATCCTATGCCCGCATCTTCTGCTGCTGATATTCCAGAATCGACTGATAACAGTCAATTGACCTTTTCAAGCTGGATATGGATCTTTCATTTAAATCGGGCCATTTCATAGCCACCCTCCTTCACGAAAAACATGCTACCGTAATATTCCATATGAGGTTTAAAATATCCTTCGACAACAAAGAATCTACCTGCCGACTTGTTGGATGGGTGACTGCATGGCCCCTATCAAATAACCCGAACTCCTGAGAGCTCGGGTTGTCTGTTTTTGTCATCTGTCACTCCAAAACCTTAGTATTATATATAGATATAAATCCCTTTTCCATGTTATAAAACCAATCACTCTTAAAATCTTCTTCTTTATTAACCAAATGCTGAGTTGAAGCTGTCACATTTATTTTCATTTTCAAACTGTGTTCATTCTCTAACCAAAAATCATCACTAAACGTGATCCCCTTCTCTTCTAAAATTTGATTCACTTTTCCCCTTAATTGATTTAACAGATTTAAAGTGAAACCATCAAGTTGGATCTCTATAGACAGCTCAAATTTAAAGCTCCCTTCAATGAAAAATACTTCACTACTTTCCGAGATTTTGAGTCTCTCTACTTTCATTAAATTAATCTTGTCATAACTAATATCACTCAAAAAGCTATCCGTCAGCAGCTCCCACTGAGCGACTTCGGTATTTCTAATATAATTAAGCAGCTTTGTTGAGTATAACTGACCGTCGAATCCCAAATCAGAGCCCTCTCGCTGGAATGTGATTTTATCGATATGCTCGTCAAACACTTCATTGATGTTTGAAAATACTGTAATTTCTTCGCATGCATAATCCTTATGCAGAAAATTCTTGCCTTTCGTTTGGACAAAGTCTTTCACATTATTAGTAACAAAGATGACATTTCCAACGTCCCGCTCCGAAATCCATTGCTTAATGGCTTCAATGATTAAATAGTCTTTATACCCTTTTTCCTTGCAGCTCTCGTCTTTAAAAGGAAATTGCCGATCATAAATCCTCTGTATTATGCTTTCATGGGCAACCTTCGGGTAATCAATAATTTCAATGTTATGATTAGCTATAAATTCACGAACATTTTGTTGATACAATTGATGCCTTGCATTCGCGTCTGATCTAAGTCCCTCCTCGATTGTTTGAATAGACTTTTTCCTATCCTTGTTATAGTAGAGGTTCCTTGATTTCTTATAGGCTGAAATCACTTCATTAATTTCTCTGTTGCTATTAATTTTGAAATTCCCAAAGCATTCATCAAGTGTAATTTGGGTTATCGCAATCTTTAACCCCATAAGATCCATAAACCAAACTAGTTTTTTCAACTGCTCATTATTCAGTTCCAAATCTTGCAGCAAAATATTCGAGTCTAATATTACGTACACAACCCGCACCCCAATTCCTTTTTCATTGCCTTACTTCACACGCACAACGACTTTTCCTTTTGCTCTGCCAGTCTCCAAATAGGCAAACGCTTGAGCCGTATCGTGAAAATCAAATGTTTTATCGATTACAGGCTTAATTTGATTGGCCTCTATTCGTTGTTTGATGGAGAACAAATCCAGCCCGCTGGGCTTCATATAATGGTAGTGATAGTCCACCTTATTTTTTGCCGCTAATGCATTCATCCTTCTGCCGACGACCGAAAACAATACTGTTTTCAGTGGCCCCAGCCCCGCTTCTCTCGCAAAATTGCCGCCAGGCAGCCCTGCAATCGACACAAGCTTGCCTTGAGGCTTTAATACGGTAAAAGATTTCTTCAAGACGTCGCCGCCTAACGTGTCATACACTGCATCGTAATCTTGAATGATATGCTCAAACTGCTCCTGCTTATAATTAATTACGAGATCAGCGCCCAGCCGCTTTACCAAATCATAGCCATTCTCGCTTGTAGTCGTAGCTACATAAGCACCCATTGCTTTCGCCAATTGAATAGCAAATGTGCCAATGCCGCCCGCTCCAGCATGAATCAATAGCTTTTGACCCTTTTGGAGCGCCATGACGTCTGTAAAAGCTTGATAGGTTGTCAGTCCAATCAGCGGAATTGAGGCTGCTTCTTCGAAACTTATATTATGAGGCTTCAACGAAACCTCGTCCTCATGAACCGAAATATATTCCGCGAGCGTACCGATCCGGCTACCGCGAGGTCTGCCGTATACTTCATCACCGATGCTGAATTTCCTAACTTTAGAACCTATTGCAGTAACAACACCGGCTAGGTCATGTCCCAGTATTAGCGGAAAATCATAGCTCTGAATCATTCTCAGCAGTCCGTCTCTCAGCTTGTAATCAATCGGGTTTAAGCTTGCTGCGTAAACCTCAACTCGAACGTCATGCTCACCAAGCTCGGACAGCGGCATTTCAGCGACACGCAGCGGCTTTTTATAACCCTCAATAACGATAGCCTTCATGACTGACAAATCCCCTCCCTGTTAACTTTAATCTATTTTATCGGCAGAACCACTTTTATCTCCCGGCACGCGGTGCCGTCGCGGCACACGGTGGTCGGTCGCACGTCGTATTTGTAACGTTAGTTTATATCATTATAGCGTTTAGAAAAAACAAAAAAGCCATTGAATTCCAAAAGGATTAAACAAAAGCCGCCCATCTTGCAACGGTTTTCCCTTTTGAGATCAATGACTTTATCTAACAGAAGGTGACGATTATGATGCTGCTCAAGCCTCGTGCCGCTTATCATACGCGTACAAGTCGGAGAGCAGTGACAGCCATTTGCCCGCAAGACCAACCCATACTTCCTTGTAGGTGGCATTGTTCATTTGTGGCCAGTACGGAATATCCTCGTTCTCGAAGGTTTGTACGCCTACCGGAATTTCGCCTACGATTTCTCCGCTAAGCACGCTGTACTGCTGGGCGAAGTTATAGCCCTCGCCGTACATCAGCGATTGACCGAACGGATTCTTGCCGACTACCCACTGCAGCTGACTCTCAGCAATCGAGATCAGCTCCTGGTCCTCAAGCAGCATGCCCGCCAAAGACGCGGCCTTGCCCGTAGATAGAACGATTGCTGTATTTCCCTTGAACGAGAACCAGACCGGAAACCGCTTCAAGTAATAATCGTCGTTCAGAGGGACGCCCTGCTTCAATTGCTCCGTATACCACGCTTTCGCCTCTTCTCCGACCAGCAAATGCTGGAGCGCGAAGCTTTCGCGGTCCTCGTTCTCGTCCACGCGGTAGATGCCGCTTGAAAGCATAGGATACGGCGCGGTAAAAGCGGTCAGAAACTTGATATATTCCCCGTAGCTTCGGACAGATTCCAGCCAGCCGTCGCGCTTGCCATGCTCGGGCTGCGTCTTCAGAATTTCGTCGAAAGCCTGCAAATACAGATGCTCTCTAGCCTGGTGATTGAAATGCTGAACGACCTTCTTCTCCGGCGTCCGGTAGAAGAAGCCGGCTACGGTCTTGCCGTCGTCGGTTCGAATGCCGGCAAGCTCTTGCGAATCGATCACATAGTCCAAATATTCGACAGCCTTGCCAGCATAGGAGGCTTCGCCCGTCAACCGGTATTGAAGCGATGCCGACCAGGATGCCGTGGCCATGAACAAGCTTTCCGAGCTCATGTAGGTATGCTCCCAGAAGATTGGCTTCGGCGCGAAGCCTTTAAGCTCGAATTGCTCCACCGCATAATTAAAGTCCTGGACCGCGCAGGCCGCTAATTTATCCCGAAGCTGATCCCCATCCTCCATGAACAAGGCGATCTGTGCTTCGATGCCGGAGAGGATGAAGTTTTCATACGGGTTGTTGTGTACGCGGGCCGTCATATCGTCCATATTGCCCATGATGCCGTCCGACCAGATTCGGATCCCTGCGCTTGTTGCCCGGTAGCCGTCGCCGAATCGGGTTTTCAGAATGAAGTCTATGCCCCATTCTCCCTCTTCGACAAGACGAAGGTACAACGGATAGTTGCTCTCCTTCACCTGATGGGCCATCTCGTAGAGAGCGCTTGCCACCTCTGCCGTCTGCACCAGCTGCTGGGATACATCGCCCGCATCATGCCATCCCCCGTTGAAAATGATCGTGCCGCCGTTATGCCGGGCAAGAATATCCCCATGGCAGCTGCCGTGAATGCCGTGTACCGGACAGCCGCAGCGCTCGCAATAGATAAAATTAATCGATTTCCAGATCGAATCTTCCCACCGGTCCGCCGCTCCGCCAATCTCGAAAGGTTTGGTCAGCAGCTCACCCACCCGGACGATGTACTTCCCTTTCTCCTTAAGTGCGGAAAAGTCTACGACGGAGAAGCTGCCGATAGAGGTGCTTATATGATTAACGGGACCGGTGAACTTTACCTCTCCCGTCTCGAGCTCGATAACGGTAAAAGCTGATGTCTGCTGCTCCGCCAAAATCATCGTTTTAGGCTGGTCCACACTATAGCCGTTGTGAGAAAAAATGATATCCTTACTTCTCGGCTGCCATCCTTTTGAAATATTCGGGTAGGCAACTCTTTCCAGATAGACGTTGCGAATGAGATATTTCATCGTGTCGCCGCTCGCACGGTCTTTGCCGTACATATCGTAGCCAAACTCAAGCTCGGTAATCCCGTCCCGCGGCAGGTCTGGAATTTCCATCGAGCATGCATTCCATTGGCGATTTTTCAAATTGATAACATTGGACCCTTCCCGATTATAAATATCAGGGATTTTGATCATGCCGTCATTTTTAATTTTTACTCGAATATGCGGGTTGGACATCCCGCTGCAGTCCGGGAAAATTTCGAAGGAAATCCGGTTGAACCTCTCCCAGTTTTCATGCTCGAACGTCCGATAGATGCCTACATGCCCGTAAGTACTGTAATCTCCGTCGCTGGGCGAACCCTCCGGCCATGTATCCATGACAAACGGGGAAGTCAGCTGCAACAGCCCGCCTTCAAGCACGCTTGATGCCCCGAGTCCGCTATGTGTCCAGCGATCGCCCCCCGCAGCCCCGTCGAGAATGACTACCCTGTCCAATACTTCCTTCTTCAAGCTGTCCGCTTCCAATGACGCGCTCTCATCCACCTTGAGCGGTCTGTGAATCAGATTGGACCGTTCAAGCTCACGTGCTATTTTCGTTGCCATGAATTCGTTATCCCTCCCCCTGTTACGCTTCCTGCATGGTCATCGACCGTATAGCGAGCCTTGAGGCCCCCTTCAATCCGATAAAGGCCTCGTCGATTGTTGACTTCTTCACACCGTTAATAACGAAACGCACCGTCTTCGCCTGCAGCCGGGACTGCAGCTTATCCACAAACCAGCTCCCGCTAACAACGCCGCCGCCAAGCACGACAGTGTCCGGATCGGAGAAGCGGACCATATTCATAATCGTATCTGCTACAGCCTGCAGCGCGGTATCCACAACCTCGATGCAGAGCCGATCACCTTGATCGTAGCCTGCAAAAATGTCTGCGACGTCTACCCGGCCTTCGTCCGGGATGACAATGACCGAATCGGGATAAGTCGGCTTCAGCGCAACGATCCGATTGTGCATCCCGAGACCGGAAGCGAGCGGCTCCACGCAGCCCTTTCTTCCGCATACACATTGAACATCGCTATTATTATCTACGACATGATGCCCAACCTCGCCTGCATTGAAATGCCCGCCAATAATCGGCTTGCCGTTTACTACGCTGCGCGCAGCAATCCCTGTACCGATATTCATATAAATAAAATTGTCCGAATAGGTGCCGCAGCCCCATTCCTGCTCTGCAAGCGTTGCGCAGTAGACATCGTTGCCGATTGTGCACGGCAATGCGAACTGCTCGCCGATTCTCCGGGCGAGCTCCATCGGCCGGCTTCTGGAAGGATCGATTTCGAACCAGATCCCCTCGCTCGTATTGACCCGTCCTACTACACCGATACCGATTGCCGCTGCTTCGCGCTGCAGTCCCACTTCCTTGATGTAATCTTCTAGGGCTGCCGTCAACATCTCAAACACTTGTTCTTGCGATACCACCTCGGATTCATAAACCTTGCTTCCGAGCACTTCACCGCCTGGCGAAACTTCTCCGATCAAGATTTTGGTTCCTCCGAAATCAATAGCCAGTACAGACTTCTCCATGGTGTTTCCTCCTGCGAACGGTCTGTTTTAAGCGTCATCCTGAATGAATTCAACGAGCTCGCCGCCGGGCGCGCGAACATAGGAGAAGCTCAAGCTGACGATTTCACCTGCACGGGTTGGAATATTGCTATGGCGCGGAACGCCAAGAGGCGTTGCTCCCGCCGCCACAGCCCGACGTACCGATTCCTCGATATCCGCTGTGCGAACCGCAAGATGCTCCCACATTCCATCGATAAATTCCCTTTTCGTTTCGTAGATTTCCAGAAAATCTCCGTCACCCAGATCCACGAGCACCGCATGATCCTCTTCTCCGTCCTTGCCCCATTCCACGACAAAGCGTGCACCGAGTCCTTCCATATAAAACTTGACTGTACTTTCTATATCCTTAGTCTTTAAGCAAACATGATGGATACCCTGCTTTTTAGTTGTCGTATACATCGTCTCAGCTCCAATCAAAAATAACGCATGGTTTCGTCAATGCACCGTCTGCGATTCCCGCATACACTTCTCCACATGCGCTTGGCGCATAGCTCTCATAAATGTTCTCGACCTGAATCAGCCCATCGCGAATCCATTCCATGGCTTTCCTGATGCTGCCGGTATTGCTGTTGGGATGAAACTCCGAAGAATGTCGCGGAAGGGACCACTCCCAACCCGAATTAACCTGGACGTATCCATAGAAAATGCTCCGCAGCAAATCATGCGCGAACTTGTCCGTCGAACGGAACCATGGCACGCCGACCAAATAAAGCTCACCGCCTTTGCGCAGGTTGTCAAGCAAGGAGTACACCGCTTCCTCCCTGCCTGAGCAGTCTATCGCCAAACCGGCGGTCCCTTTCAATAGCGGCACTTCTTCCGGCGAGGCATGAACATGTCGCAACCCGCAAGAGCGGGCGGTTTCCCTGCGGCCCTCGTTCGGATCGAAGGCATAAACCTCATAGCCGCAGTGCTGCATGACTTGAGCGCACATGAGGCCCACGATGCCAAGTCCCGTTACCATAACCGATTCCGTCGGACGGATTCTGGAATGAATCATAGAAGTCATCGATACGGCCGGGAATCGGCCGATCACGGCATGCTCCGGCTTCATTCCCTCCGGCACGGGAATATAATCATTGAATTTGACCCGGCTGTACGCCTGATGCGGGGACAACGCAAGAACACGCTCGCCTGCTTTCACATTCGTAATGCCTTCCCCTACCTCGAGCACCTCAAGAATAGCGGCATAGCCGGTCTCTACCGGATACTTCATTCCCCCGGTGTAGTCCTTGTAAGCGCCCATCTCCGAGCCGTTCGAAACGAGCGATACGATCGTTCGTCCTATAATTTCATCGGACGCAAGCGGCGACGAATCCCAATCGCACTGCACAAGCGACGCTTGCTGCTGGCCCGTGAATCTGATCGCTTGATTTGTCTGTATCACCATAACCTCTCCCACTGGCTTCTCAGCCTCTAAATGTCACATCTATGGTCTGCTAAATTCCTCTGTCTTCATCCGCCTGAAGCCGGCTCAACTGCTCCATCATTCCGGCATAACACCGTTCCGTGCCATCGAACTGAGGATACTCGGTCTCCGATTCATGCTCTACAATCAGCCACTCGGTTCCCGAGCGAATGCATGCCTCAAGAATAGCCGGCCAGTCGTTGTCATCCGTAGCGCTGCCGATGAAGGTCTCGTGACCAAGCTTGCCGGAGAACGGCTTGCAGTGCACAAGCTCTACTCTTCCCGGATGATCCCCAATAACCTGAGCGGGATCCGCCTCCGCTTCAATGCAATTGCCCGTATCCAGCTCTAGAATGACGCCGGAATCGGTACGCTCGCTAAGAATCGACCACGGTGTCAGCTCTCCGAAATGCGTATCGAATTCATGCGCATGGGTATGGTAGCCGATGCGGAAATTCCTCTCTTCTGCCAGCTTCGCAAGTTCGTTGATGCGAGCTGCGTACTGCACCCACACCTCCGCGCAATCCTCGCTCTGCTTATGTCCGATTTCCCAAGGGCCGCCCAAGGCCGGGATAACAATACGAGTCGTTCCTGCGCGGGTATGGTAGTCCAGCGTTGCTTCAATCGTATCCGCCTGCAGCAATTTCCATTCCGTATGCCAGCCGCAGTTGACGAGTCCGATTTCCTCCAGCAAAGCTTTAATCTTCTCCGGTTCGTGATCGAACGGGCCGTAGAATTCCACCCCTTCATAGCCGATAACCTTGACTCTGCGCAGCGTCGACTCCAGATCTCTCTGAAGCTCCTTGTATACCGAATACAATCCTAATGCAACCGATATCGAACCCACCGACACATCGCTCCCTTGTTATTCTCTAGCTCTGCCGAACCGCCCAGTTCGCGCCGTTCTTCATGAGCTGAATCATTTGAGGATCACCGAGCGCTTCCGGATTATGCCCCGGAGTCAGCGCCA
>NZ_CBVJ010000100.1 GCF_000513275.1 Paenibacillus gorillae
GACCAAGCTGGAACTCAAATCGAGACACCTGCTTTCTCAGTTGATGCCGTGGATACAACAGCGGCTGGTGATACCTTGATCGAACGGGCCGTAGAATTCCACCCCTTCATAGCCGATAACCTTGACTCTGCGCAGCGTCGACTCCAGATCTCTCTGAAGCTCCTTGTATACCGAATACAATCCTAATGCAACCGATATCGAACCCACCGACACATCGCTCCCTTGTTATTCTCTAGCTCTGCCGAACCGCCCAGTTCGCGCCGTTCTTCATGAGCTGAATCATTTGAGGATCACCGAGCGCTTCCGGATTATGCCCCGGAGTCAGCGCCACAACTTTGCCTGTCCCAACCCCATGCGCCCATCCCCCTGCTGCCGTCACATGCTGGGAAGTGCTGAACAGAATCACATCGGTTCTTGTCGTGTCCACTTGACAGTAGTAGTGCTCGTCAAGAACGGTAAACGGCTCGATGCCCTCGATAATCGGGTGTTTGAAGCTAGTCGCCGGATTATTCGTCACCTCTACGTGATGGGGAGAATGCTCGACGAAGCGGCCGGAATTCAGCTCCATATAGAACGGGCTGTCCGGCTCGATGAGGACAAGCCCTGCATGGATGAACATCATGCCCATGCCGCTGCGCACCTGCTGGACAATTTGAAGCTGCTCTTCCGGGGTCAGATTCTCCTCGCCTTCGGGTCTTCCGTTAGTAAAGAACAGGGTCAAATCTGCCGCTCCCTCGGTCTCGATCAAATCTCTCGCCCGATCTGTGAGAATAACCTCCCACCGCTCCTCATCGAACACCTTCTCCATAACCGGATCGATGACTTCCTTCGGATGGTTAATATCATCGCGAATAATGTATACTTTGCTCTTCATAACACTTCGCTCCTCGCCATCATTTATAATTCCGTCCCTTCCCTTGCGGGAGGGGACGGGACGTTAGTTTTTTACTTTTTGGATGCAAGCCAAGCTTTGACTTGTTTTTCCACTTCCGTTCTAACCTTATCGAGACCTGCGGCTTTGGCTTTTTCCAGATATTTGTCATAAGCCTTATCCACATCGCTGAGAAGGCCTGCCTCCAGCGGGATTCCGAATTGGCTATTTACATCATTGAGCGCGGTATAATCCGTCTCGATGCTGCTCTTGTCTAAGACAAAGCCTTCGAAAATATCTGGAACCACTTTATTATTGATCTTCTCCATCATCGTGTCGTAATGCTCCCAAGCATCGCTCTTGCGCTTCTTGAAGTCTGCGTTGCTGAACATTCCGCTAGGGAAATAGTTGAAGGATGCGCCGTCCGCAATTTTAGACGTATCGATCATTCCGTCGGAAGTCAGGCTATAGTTAACGCCTTCCGTACCATAAGTAATGAGATCCCAGAGCTCTTCATGCTGCTGGATATAATCCAGTACCATCAGCGCTCTTTCCGGATTTTTGGCATTCGTCGAGATAGCCGCCATATTGCTGGTCGTGGAACCATGAAGAACGGAGTCCGGATTTGCTTCGAAATACATAAAGTAATTCAATTCCCAGCCTTCTGCGCTATGTTCATTTTTCACCTGCGTCGCATGGTTGTTATACCCAGGCAGCTGTTCGTTGAAGGATGCCGCCGCTACGCCGTTAAGCACCTGCGATACGCCCCAGTTCGTGCTGGTAAGAACGCTGGAGGACCAGAAGCCGCGGTCTGCCCAATCCTTCATTTTGTACATGTATTCTTTGAATTCAGGTGTCTCGATAACGCTGCGCACTTCGCCGTTTCTCGGGTCGTAAACAAAGTTGTACAGCCTGTCGTGAATTTCGTCGATGCCGATATAAGGCGTGGTGTAGATCCAGGAAGTCCCGTATACCTGACTCTGATAGTCATCGCTTGGGATGATATCCGGCTCCTTGTCCTTAATGCCTTGCAGATACGTCTCGATATCAGCCATGGACTTGATTTCAGGCAGATTGTGCTTCTTTCTTAAATCCTCTCTGTATACGAAGGCTGGCGCCGTTACGCCCGTTTCCAAACCGGGAACGCCGTAGATCTTTCCATTAACGGTTGCCGCATCCCACGTCGTCTTCGGAACTTTCCCCCAGAGATAAGGTGCGTACTTCGGCAGCAGATCGTCTAGCGGCATAAATGCATTCTTGGCAGCATAGCTTTGATAATCCAACCAGCCGGGAGCCGCCTGCATCAGGTCGTATGGTTCTCCGGAAGCAATAGCCAAGGCGTAGTTGTTTTTGTAGTCGTTGCCTGCCGCGTAGGTGAACTCGATCGTCGTATTAAGTTCCTTTTTCAATACGGTATTGAGCTTTTCCCAGTACTTCTTTGAGAGGTCCGTATTATTGGGCGCATCTGAAATCGCATACATTTTGAGCTTCACGTAATCCAGATCGCCTGTATACCCCGAGTTCGCATTGCCCTCAGCTGGCGCCTTTTCACTGCTGCACGCCACGGTGCCGAAGATCATCGCCGCTCCCACTAACCCCACTGTCAGTTTCTTCATTATCTTTCTCATCTTACACTTTCCTCCTCTTTTAAATAGGAATCGTTCCCGCTTTTTTGACCCTTTCCCCAATTTACAAAAAGTAGACTTATATAGTAACTTTCATTACTACCACTGTGTAATTATCCTTTTACCGCACCGATGGAAATACCTTGAACGAAGTACTTCTGCAGGAAAGGATATAAGAAAATAATGGGTCCCGTTGCCACGATTGCGTTCGCCAGCTTCTGCGTCTCCGTCGGCAGAATTTTACCGGTAAAGTTCTCCGCACCGACCGAAGCGATCTTGGAGGCGGCATTCAGAATGTTGTATAACCGGTATTGCAACGGCCACAAATCGGCTTTCGTAACATAAAGGGAAGCCAGGTACCAATCATTCCAGTAGGAAAGCGCCAGAAACAAGGCAATGGTGGCCAGGATCGGCTTAGACATCGGCACGACGATCTGCAACAGCGTACGAAACTCTCCGGCTCCTTCTATCCTGGCCGACTCCACGAGGGCTTCCGGAATAGTTTTCATAAAATTACGAATAAGCAAGATATAAAACGAGCTGCAGATGGCCGGAATGATCAACGCCCAAATGCTATCCTTTAATCCCAGCTTGGTAACCACGATATACCAGGGTACCAGGCCGCCGGAAAAAAGCGTCGTAAAGTAAATCATGAAAGAAACCACATTGCGATATTTCAATTCACTTCTGGAAATGGCGTAACCGCAGAGGGTCATCACCATCAGGCCGATCCCGGTTCCCGCCACGGTTACAAACAGACTCACGCCATAAGCTTTGGCAATTTGCGCAGGAAACAGGAAAATACTGCGGTAGCCGTCCAGGGAAAATCCTCTGGGCACAATGGAGTAACCGCTTTTCAGAATCTGCGCGCTGTCCGAAAAAGAACCGGAAATCACTAGAATAAAGGGCAGTGCACAAATGATGGACACGATTGAAAGAACGATATAGAAAAATATTTTTAATCCTCTTTCGCTGGCAGATAGCCTGTGTGTATTCATGGTTCTCGACTCTCCTTTTCTAGAATAAGGCGTTTTCCGGACTCACCTTACGTATGATCCTGTTGACGGTGATCACAAGGACAAAGCCAAATACGGATTGGTAAACACCAGCTGCCGTAGAAGTACCCAGATTGAAATTGACCGTCATCGCACGGTAAATGTAAGTATCCAGAACATCCGTTGCATAGAACAGCTGCCCGTTTCTCTGAATCAGGTTATAGAACAGTTCGAACTGTCCTCTCATGATACCGCCCAAGCTGAACAGCACGAGCATAATGAATGTCGGCTTTAACATCGGCAGTGTGATGTACCTGATCTCCTTGAACAGGTTGCAACCGTCGATTTTGGCCGCTTCGTAAACTTCCCGGTCAAAGCCCGTGATCGCAGCGAGATAGACAACCATCCCGAAGCCCGTACTTTTCCACAAGAAGAAAAGCGTAATGATAATCGGCCAGATCCATTCGATCATATACACGCTGACTCCACTCCCGCCCATAGCCTTCAGCAGCGAGTTGAGTACGCCGTAGTTGCTGTTGAAAATGTTATAAGCAATCGTACCTACGATAACGTAGGAAACAAAGTGCGGCAGCAGCATAATGGATTGCGATGTTCGCTTAAAGAGCCGTCCGACAATCGTTGTAAGCATGATCGCAAATATACACTGCATGAGATTTCCGAGGAGAATGAACACCAGATTGTACAGGATCGTGTTCTTGGTCAAGTAAACGATCGGTGCATCCCATCCGCCTGAAACGAAATACTGAAAGTTTTTCAATCCTACGAACGGACTGTGGAGAATCCCCTTGCCGAAGTCATAATCGATGAACGCATAGTACACGCCCATCATGGGGATATAGCTGAAAATCACAAAAAAGATCAATGCCGGAAGCGTCATTGCATATAAAGTCTTGTGTTTGTACAACTCCTTGAATACACCGCGCGTTACAGCACGCATCGCATCTACTCCCTTTACTATTGGTATCGGTACCAAAGACCTATTCTTGAGGGTGTTTCATTTCCAAATTGACCTGAAGACAGATTGTAAGCGGTACCAATATGATTTAAAAAAATATTCGACCCCGTTTTATCATTATCGGCACTATTATTCCCTAGTTCGAGCAATTTTGGTACCGGTACCAAAATGAAAGAAAAAAATATAAGCAACCTCTCTGTTTAACCTTTTTGGAATTTCAACCCCTAAGTTGAACTATAAATTATACAATTCCTCTTTGTCAAACATTAAATTTACATCGACACCCCCAAATGGCACCGCTTCCAAAATAGAATAAAAAATAAAAGTACCTTCTGTTTATCCGTTTTGGCGTTTCCACTTCCTACCATGAACTATAAATTAAACAATTCATCCTTGTCAACCACAATTCCAAAGATTTATTTTATATTTTTCGTGCAGAATCGTCATATTGGTATCGGTACCAAAATTACGCTGACTTCGTTGACTTTTAATTTTCACCATAATACAATTAAGAAAAATAAGTTTTTGCCTATTTATACCCGTTTTTACCTGTTTCTTTAAGCTTATGCTCACATCTTGCACAATCCTGGTACCGGTTTCAATAACATATGCTGGCGGTTTTGTATAGATGTTATAAAAGAGAGGATTTTTTTTATGTCAGATGATCGGAAAAAGCTTACGATATACCAAATCGCGGAGTTAAGCGGAGTGTCCGTTTCTACCATATCCCGCGTTATCAACAACAGCCCTTACGTTTCCGCAAGGACCAAGGCGCGCGTGACCGATATCATTAATAAACACAACTTCTCGCCAAGCTCCTTGGCCCGTGCCATGACCAGCAACCATACGAAAACACTCGGAGTCATCGTATCGGATATTACGAATCCTTACTTCAGCGAGCTATATTTGGAGATTCAGCGCTACGCGGTAGATTTAGGGTATTCTATCATTCTATGCAACACCTTTTACGGAGGGTCCAACCACGGCGTTTCCGATGCGATACCGGAAAATACCTATTTTCAGATGATACTGGATAAGCAGGTAGACGGTGTATTGATTTTGGGCGGCGAGATCGACCGGGATCACATTTCGGAGGCCTATAAAGAAGCCTTGAATCGGATGGGCAAGCAAGTTCCGGTCGTCATTCTGGGACAATCCGTTCCGGATTGCAATTGTATTTTCCTGAACCGGAATTTAAGCGGCGGCATACCTGCCCTCATTCATCATCTGCTGGCGCTGGGTCGCCGCAAGATCGGCTTTGTCGGAGGTGAGGAAGGAATTCGTACGACCACGGCCAGGCTAACCGCCTATACGCAGACGCTGAAGAATCTGGGAATCTCCCTTGACCCCTCCCTGATCTCTTTGAGCAATTATTATGCACCGGACGGCTATCGAGCGATGACCAAGCTGCTGGAGCAACCGGAAACGACCCCAACCGCAATCATATGCATGAACGATGCGGTGGCGCAGGGGGCCATACGGGCGATAAACGACAAAGGACTGAGTGTTCCGCAAGATATCTCCGTTGCCAGCTGCGATCAGTTTCCCTCCGGCGAATATACCAGCCCCCGCCTGACAACGCTGGACCAGCAGAATAGCTACCTGGGACGTATGTCCATCATGACCTTAATAAACGCTATTAATAATGATTCGGAAGGGATCAGCATTTCTCATCAGCCCCGTTTAATCATCCGTGAATCTTGCGGTGCCCATCTCGGTTTTCAATTCCAACAATAGCAGCCAGGCCATCGACCCGAACGAAAAAACGCAAGGGGGAGCTTCCTATATGGAACGAAAAATCCATGTCACCATATTTAACGAGCACAACCAGGACCGCCACGAGCCCGTAAAATCAGTCTATCCCGATGGCATTCATGCCGCTATCGCCCAGGCTTTTCATGGCTATGATGATTTTGAAGTGACGATTGCCACCCAGGATATGCCTTCCCATGGACTTTCCGAAGAAATTCTGGCAGCTACCGATGTCCTGATCTGGTGGAGCCACATCGACAACGCCGCCTTTGATGATACGATCGCTAACCGCATTTGCTATCATGTCGTGAACCGCGGAATGGGCTTTATCGCCCTTCATTCCGCCATCTTTTCGAAGCCTTGGCAAAGAATGCTCGGCATCTATTATGATGCCGGTCTTTGGGGACGCTTTCGTACCATGCCCAAGGGGGAAAAAGAACGCGTCTGGGTCACCAACCCCGGCCATCCCATCGCCTATGGCATTAACGATTGCATCGAAATTCCCGCGGATGAAATGTACGGCGAGCCGCAGCTGATTCCCGAACCGGATCAGACCGTCTTTATTGCCTGGTGGGAGGGCGGCGATGTATGCCGCAGCGGCAACGTTTATTACCGAGGGAGAGGCAAACTGTTTCAGTTCACTCCCGGACACGAAACGTTTCCGATTCTGTACCAGAAGGAAATCCATCAGGTGCTGCGGAATGCCGCAAAATGGATGGCTCCGAGTCCCGATATGACGATTCCAACATCGGCCGACGGTTACCTTCCCCGCGATGCCCGCGAAAATCTGGACCACAAACGATAAGAAAGGCTGGTGTTAAGCGGATGTATGCAAAACATAAACAAAAAGGGATTCATCACGTTTGTCTGCGCGTGCCTAATTTACATGTTACCGCAAACTTTTACAGAAACGCCTTTGATGCCGAGCTGGTTGCAGAATGGGGCGCGGAGGGGAAAGAAGATCACGCCTTTATTCTGGATCTGGGCACTGGCGATTACTTGGAGATATTCGGAAGCTCCGAGCCGTTTGCCCTTGGCAAATGGCAGCATGTCGCGATTTGGACCGACAACATAGAAGCCGCTTTTGAAAAAGCAATTGCGAGCGGAGCCACAGTCGCCTCCATGCCTGCCATCTCCCGCATTCCTACCCGCTCCGGCCAGGTTGTTCATATGAAATACGGCTTTCTGAATGCGCCTGGAGGAGAAACCGTGGAACTGATCCAGCATCTAGAGGCGGATGCCTCTCTTTAAGCAAGAATAGTGATCAGACTTATGGAAAAAGCGATACTTCCGGAAAATCCGGATCGGGTGTCGCTTTTTTCATTTACAATAAGCCGATTGCCAGATAAACCGCCGTTCCCCACATAAACAGGGCGGAGCATTTATTTAACCCGATAAATATTCGAGCCGGTATTCTCATTCTCTTCAAGGCTGCACCGGCAGCCGCTAGGCCGAAGAACCAGACCCAAGACGCCAGCACGCAAGCAAGGGTGAACCCCAGTTGTTCTTGTCCGCTATATTTCACAGCACTTGTGCCAATGACGCCGATCGTGTCTAACAGGGCATGTGGGTTTAACAGCGAGACCGACAGCGCAAAAACGATCTGTTTTTTCAGAGGCATCGCTTCTGCCCCATCCATATTTGCAGCTCCCGAGAACCAAATCACTTTGCCCATGTATACAAGAAATAGGATTCCTCCCGCCAATAATACGAGCCGCAGCCACTCAAACTGCAAAACGATCAACGACAGCCCCAGAATGGCCAGCACGATGAGCACCGTATCGCAAATAGCAGCCGTAATCATTGCCGGCATTGCCCTAAATAGACTCGGCTGCGTAACGCCCTGCGTAAATACGAATACATTCTGTGCCCCCAGCGGCAAAATAAGTCCAAAGGCCAGCATAATTCCATGTAGTACCGCTTCCATCGTTCCACTCCTTTCTTCTCTATCTTACCTGTGCTATAAATAGAGAAAAGGTCCAATTGGATGGCTGAATTTCCACCCAATTTTTTCGAATAAGGAGTCCACATGAACTGGCAACCGAATCGCTCATTACCTCTTAGCTTATCCAAGCAAATCGTACAGTGGATGACGGAACAAATTGAAAACGGCGAGTGGCCGATCGGCACCAAGCTCCCCCCGCAGCGCAAGCTTGCCCTGTCATTTGGCGTGAATCGCAGTACGCTGCAGGAAGCGTTAGACGAACTGAAAGCTAATGGACTTTTATCCTCCAAGACGGGCTCAGCTACGTATGTCTCCAATGATTCATGGAACGTTCTGGTGAAGCAGAAGCAGACCAATTGGCAGCAGTATATTGAGGCGAGCATACACAAATCCAACTTTCAAACGATTCAGCTCATTAATGAATTTGAGCAGGATGATTCCGTAATCCGATTAGGCACAGGCGAGCTAAGCCCTTCCTTATTGCCATCGGCGGCGATTCATGCCTCGCTCAGCGGGCTCTATCTGGACGGCAAAACGATCGGCTACTCTTCCCCGCAAGGCAGCTTGTCTCTGCGGCAGGCAATTTGCAGCTATGTGCGAAAAAGGGGCATCATCACCTCTCCCGAGAACATTTGCATCGTCTCCGGTGCTCTGCAAGCACTGCAGCTGATCTCGCTCGGATTGCTTGAAGCCGGCTCTATCGTACTGCAGGACCGGTTCTCTTATTTGAATTCGATCCATACGTTTCAATCGTTTGGGATGCAGCTGCATGGCTTGTCCGAGCATCACTACACTTTGGACATGATTCAGCGGATTCGGCGAAAAAGGCAAGCCATTCTCTATACGATTCCGACGCTTCATAATCCAAGCGGCAGAAGTATGACGACTCAGCAGAAAAAAGAGCTGTACGCCCTATGCGAATCGGCACAGCTGCCGATTATCGAGGATGATGTTTATTCCGAATTGCTGTTCGAGGAGGAGCCCGCGTCTGCGCCTGCAATGAAAGCTATGGACGAAACGGGCGGGGTTCTCTATATCGGCAGTGTATCCAAGACGCTAAGTCCAGGACTCCGGATTGGCTGGGTCATTGCTTCCACCCCTGTCATTCAACGATTAGCCGATATTAAAATGCAGATGGATTACGGCTCAAGCGCGATCTCGCAGCAGATTGTTGAGCATTGGCTGCGAACCGGCCTATACCAAGAACATATCAAGGGGTTGAGAACGGAGCTCCGACGCCGCGCTGAGCTGATGGACAGCTTGTTACAGCAGCATTTTCAAGACATCGCCTCTTGGGAAAAGCCGCAAGGCGGCTTCTACATTTGGTTAAAATTTCACGAGCCGATTGTCACCACCAGCTTGTTCATGCAGCTGCTGAAGAATAAGGTGCTCATTAATCCCGGCTACATTTATGCTGCGGATGATACGCATCATATCCGGCTGTCATTCGCCTATGGCTCGGATGCAGAGCTTGAACAGGGCCTGGACATTCTCTATCAGCAAGCAGCTCTCCAATTAAACAAGCATCGTTAGCCATGACGCTAACGATGCTTGTTTTCCGTCTGTTGGACAATCCTCGCCGGAATACAACTTACATTATTGTGCCCATTCCTTGCCCCATTTTTTCATCGCTTTCAAGACGACGTGAAAGGACTGCCCTTTCTCGGTTAATGCATATTCGACGGTAGCCGGAACTGTTGGAAAAACAGTCCTTGTAATCATCTCTTCCTGCTCCAAATGCCGTAACGATGCGGTTAATGCAGTTGGACTAATCCCATTGATTAATCTCGCTAATTCATTAAAACGTCTCGTTCCCTCATATAATTCTCGCAAAACTAAAAAAGCCCACTTATTCCCAATAATACGCAATGATGCTTCGATTGAACAAGGTATATCCTCCAAAAAAACGCCTCATTTCACTTACATAATAATAGTTAGTACAGCTAATTGTACTATAACAATAATAATTCACTACTTTTATTTTAGTAGCAGATTGTCTAGAATAACAAGAGTAATTTACAAGACATCAAGGAGGCACATTCATGGAATACACAAATATTAAAGGCACGAACATAGAGCAGGCATCTAGAATTGCACTTGGCACATGGGCAATCGGCGGCTGGATGTGGGGCGGCACAGATGAGAAAGAGGCAATCCATACGATTCATACCGCCCTTGATTTAGGGATTAATGTCATTGATACGGCTCCGGTGTACGGATTCGGACAATCTGAGCTTATTGTAGGCAAAGCTGTCGCTGAAGCCGGCAATCGCGATAACATCATTTTGGCAACGAAAGTGGCACTGGATTGGGAAGAAGACCGGCTGTTCCGTAACGCTTCTAAAGCAAGGATTTTAAAAGAATTCGACGACTCGCTCAAAAGACTCCAAACAGATTACATCGATGTATACCAAGTTCATTGGCCAGATGCGAAGGTGCCCGCAGAGGAAACAGCGGATACCTTGAACAAGCTATTCCAAGCTGGAAAAATACGCGCTATCGGTGTTAGTAATTATTCCCCGGAGCAAATGAAGGAATTCAGTGCAATTGCACCGATTCACACGATTCAGCCTCCGTACAATTTATTTGAACGAGAGATCGAGACGACGGGAGTGCTGCCATACGCACAAGAGCATGAACTTACCTCTCTGTTTTACGGAAGTCTGTGCAGAGGACTGTTAAGCGGCAGAATGACGGCGGACAGTAAATTTGACGGCGACGATCTGCGGAATAACGATCCGAAATTCCAGCCGCAGCGCTTGCCGCAATATTTGGCCGCTGTCGATGAATTGAGCAAATGGGTTCAAGAAGCTTATGGCAAAGGAATCCTTCAATTGGCCGTCCGCTGGCTGCTGGATCAGCCCGGATCAAGCATTGCCCTGTGGGGAGCGCGCAAACCTTCGCAATTAGATGCTGTAAAAGAGGTTGAAGGCTGGCACTTGTCCAAAGCCGACTACGCCATCATTAATGACATTATCGACCGGCATGTTACAGACCCGGTAGGGCCAGAGTTTATGGCGCCACCACTGTAACGATTTGAAACAAAATGAGGGTCAAGGCTTACATGCCTTGGCCCTCTATTCATTCCCTGAATCCTATTTCTTAATTAGCCTAATACTCATAAAATCGTTCGCCTTCATGAACCGCATGGATATCCTTTAACGGCGAGTATCCGAACAGTCTCTTATATTCCCTGGTAAATTGTGTCGAACTGTTGTAACCTACCCGCAGAGCCGTCTCCGTTACATTGCGCTCGCCTGCCAGCAGCAGTCTGCGCGCTTCTTGAAGCCGCAGCCGTTTCTGATATTGGAGCGGAGCCATTGCTGTTACCTCTTTAAATTTGTAGTGCAGGTTCGATACGCTCATATTGCCCAGTTCCGCCAGTTCGCCAATTGAGAACGGACTGTCATAATGGGATGTAATCCAATTAATCACTTTACTGATCCCCGAAGCTTCATGGTGCAGCATCATATTGCGATAGAAGTACGTCCCCTCTTCACCGTCCAGCAAACGGTAAATAATTTCCCGTTTAACGGCAGAGGCTAAATAATTAGCCGCCCGGCTATCTGCCGTCAGCCGAAGAAGCCGTTCAAACGCTTCAAACACTTCTAGACCCGGCTTGCCCACAAAAACTCCAGATTGGCGGGTTCCCTCTTGCAGTTGAAAGTGAAGATCAGCGTCCAGAGCTACAGTAGACACTTCTTCAGGTGTAAGCTCTATTCGGAAAGCGATATATGGAAGGTCGGCTGAGGCTTGCAGCACCTGTCCATTCACCGGCATATCGACACTGGCTGCCATATAATCGCCCGCTCCATATTCCAGTGCCTTATCACCCGCCTGAAGCTTCTTCACTCCCTGTAAAACAATACAAAACGATGGCTTAAGCACCCCATGAGATATGGGTGTAGCCTTCATTTCTTTTAGCACCGTTAGAAACGGAATTGCGGTCTGGTGCACGCCAGAAGTCACCGGAAATTGCAGACCGGCTGCCAGCAGACGGTTCAGGACTGCCTTCATATCCTCTCCATTGGACTGGATCATTGTGCAGCCTCCTCGTTCCTTTATTTTCGCTTCATTTAAGCCTTATTAAACCACTAGAAACTCCTTAATGCAACGTCCGGACCAACTATCAAGCAGAGTTGATCAATTCCAAGCCTCCGTATGAGACCTAACCGAACATCTGTCATTCAAGAGGATTAGGCAGAAACTGTGTATGAATGAACTATTATCGTCCTTGCGTCTATACGATAATGAGTTTGTACCCGGAAGGCAAAAATTCCTCGCCGGATATCCGATCTAATGAATCCCAACAAGGAGGCGTTATGAAATGAAGTATAAAACACTCGGCAATACAGGATTGCTCGTATCTCAGCTTGCACTCGGCACCATGACCTTCAGCAGAGGGCAGCAGTTTTATAAAACCTTTGGAGAGGTCGGACAGGCTGAGGCCGATCAACTGGTCGCCGCCAGCATTGAAGCCGGCATTAATTTCTTTGATACGGCAGACGTGTACGCCGATGGCGATAGCGAGCAGATTTTGGGCCAATCCTTCCGCAACCTGGGCATTGCCCGTAAAGATATTGTGCTCGCTACCAAGGTTTACAGCCGTGTCGGCCCCGGCCAAAATGACGTTGGTGCCTCAAGGGGTCATATTATGGATGCTGTGGATGCCAGCCTGAAACGGCTGCAAACCGACTATATCGACCTGTATCAAATTCACGCCGACGATTATTTAACTCCCGTAGAAGAAACGCTGCGGGCGCTGGACGATCTTGTTACACAAGGCAAAGTCCGCTACATCGGCGTGTCCAACTGGCAAGCTTGGAAAATCGCTCGTGCGCATGGCGTATCGGAGCGTAAAAATATGGCCCGCTTCGAAACGCTTCAGGCCTACTACTCCCTTGCGGGACGGGACTTGGAGCGAGAATTGGTGCCCATGCTGGAAGCGGAGAAAATGGGGCTGCTCATCTGGAGTCCGCTGGCCGGCGGTCTCCTGTCAGGCCGATACAACCGTCACAATCAAAAGTCCGAAGGCTCACGCCGCTCGGAATTCGATTTTCCGATTGTAGACAAGGAGCGTGCTTGGAACATCATGGATGTTCTTACGCCTATGGCAGAGGCAAGAGGCTGCAGCCCGGCTCGAATTGCGCTAGCTTGGCTGCTGTCCAAACCAGTAGTAACCTCTATCATGGTCGGTGCAAAGCGAATCGAGCAATTGGAGGATAATCTAGCCGCCATCGATCTGGAACTGACGCAGGAAGAAATTCGACTGCTTGATGAAGTCAGCGCGCTTCCGCCTGAATATCCCGGCTGGATGCTAGAGGCTCAAAGTGCTGCACGCCTTGCTCCCGCTAACATTACGGATTTTATAATAAAAAAGTAAAAGCTGAATAGGTGTGATCAACGCCGCCCCTGCCAAGTCTAATGGGGGCGGCTTCTTTCTGTTCACATTTTCCAATATAAATTCAATATTTCGTTACATTTATAGCCCTATCGAGTTATTTCACTTCGGCTTGGCAAGGCGCATACTTAATTCAGATCACCATTGTGAAATACATCACATAGTAGGAAGGCGAGGAAATTGATGAAATCCGAGAAGAAATCCGTCCAGCAAGAAAAAAAGTTAATTGTGCTATGCGCCGTTGTCGCCCTGCTGATGCTGCTGTCCATTGCCCGCAAAATCTTTAGTTAACTCCGTCTCCGTATACATCTTGCACAAACTAACAACTTTATGAAGGAGCAATTATATGTTCAATGGATATGATCCCGTCGTCTACAGCCGAATGTTAACCTCTTTAACGTTAGGCTTTCATATTATTTACGCCACCATTGGTGTTGGCGTCCCGTTAATGATCGCACTGGCAGAATGGATTGGCATTAAGCGGAATGACCCGCACTATCTGCTGCTTGCGCGCCGCTGGGCTCGCGGTTTTGTCATTACCGTCGCCGTTGGCGTGGTGACCGGCACCGCAATCGGCCTGCAGCTCAGCTTATTATGGCCCAGTTTCATGCGCGTCGCGGGACAGTCCATTTCGCTGCCGCTGTTTCTGGAGACGTTCGCTTTCTTTTTCGAAGCGATCTTTCTCGGTATTTATCTCTACACGTGGGATCGCTTCAAAAATCGGATGACCCACTTCCTGCTGCTCATCCCGGTTGTGATTGGCTCTTCTGCTTCGGCGTTTTTCATTACGATCGTCAACGCGTTTATGAATTATCCGGTTGGCTTCAAGCTGACGGACGGCGTCATTTCTGACGTAAATCCGATTGCCGCTATGTTGAGTCCGGCGATGCCGACCAAGGTCGCCCATGTTCTCTCGTCCGCTTACTTAACCTGTGCTTTTATACTGGCTGCCTTAACTGCATGGAAGCTGCTCAAAGGCAAAGATCATGTCTACTACAAAAAAGCGCTAAAGCTCACGATGGTCAGCGCGTTTATCTTCATGATTTCCACCGCCCTGATCGGAGATCTTTCGGGCAAATACTTGGCCAAATATCAGCCGGAAAAGCTGGCAGCAGCCGAATGGCACTTCGACACGGCGGCTAAAGCGCCGCTCGTTCTTGGCGGGGTGCTGACCAAAGATAATGAAATAAAATATGGACTGGAAATCCCGTACGGGCTTAGCATTTTGGCCCATAGCAACCCTTTTGCCGTCGTAAAGGGACTAAATGATTTTCCAGAGGATGAACGTCCTCCGCTGTGGATTCATTATTTATTCGATATCAAAATGGGCTACGTCGCCTTCATGGTGGCCGTCTCGCTTCTATTCGTCATCGAAATGATCCGAAAGCGCGGCAATGTGTACCGCCGTTGGCTGTTATTCGCCATAGTTGCCGCTGCGCCAATCGCTATGCTCACGATCGAACATGGCTGGATTTTCTCCGAAGTCGGCAGACAGCCTTGGATTTTACGGGGCCTCATGCGCACGACAGAAGGAGCTACAACATCCGAGCACGTCGATTTGATGCTATGGCTGTTCACACTGCTGTACGTCGGATTAGGCATTTCATCGGTCCGGGTGCTGCTAAAAATGTTCAAAAACAATCATGCGGAAGATGAATTAGCCGCATTCGGGAAGGAGGCCAGCGAGCGCACATGAGCTATGAAGTGGTAGGCATAACGGTATTATGGACGTTTCTGTTCGGCTATCTCATTGTCGCCTCGATTGATTTCGGGGCCGGATTTTTCAGCTATTACAGCTCCATTACCGGAACCAGGCATGTGATCCATGCCATTATCAACCGTTATTTATCTCCGGTGTGGGAAGTAACGAATGTGTTTCTTGTTTTCTTTTTTGTCGGGTTTATCGGCTTCTTCCCGGATACGGCCTATTATTACGGCACCGCGCTGCTCATTCCCGGCAGTATTGCCATTGTTCTGTTAGCGGTACGCGGAGCTTATTATGCTTTCAATCATTACGGCTCCCGCAGCAAGAAAATCTATACCCTGATGTACGGCGCGAGTGGTCTGCTCATTCCAGCGGCCCTATCCACGGTGCTGACTATTTCAGAAGGCGGATATATTAAAGTCGGCGAGGACGGCAAGGTGGTGTTTTTGGCTAGGGAGCTGTTCACCAGCAGCTATTCTTGGGCAGTCGTTCTGCTTGCGTTGGTCAGCGTCCTGTATATTTCAGCGATGTTCCTAAGCTTCTACGCGCATAAAGCCGGGGATTTCCCCGCTTTCCAGGTTGTCCGGAAATATGCGCTGGCCTGGAGCCTGCCGACGATAATCAGCAGCTTGCTCGTCTTTTTCGCCATTCATAGCCATAATCGGGAGCACTTCAACAACATGCTGGACCGGTCCTGGATGTTCGCCCTGTCCTTCGTCTTTTTCCTCATTGCGGTGTACTTCGTATGGAAAAAGACCCGGCTTGGCCTGTCGTTTATTTGTGTTATTTTACAATTTGCGTTCGCCTTCTACGGCTATGGCTCTGCCCATCTGCCTTACATTCTGTATCCGTACTTGACGATACATGATAATTTCACCAGCCCGTCCATGGCGATTGCGCTAATTGTTGCGTTCATACTTGGGTTGCTGCTGCTCATTCCGTCGCTGTATCTGCTAATGAGGCTGTTCTTGTTCAACACCTCTTACGTCAAAGGAAACACCAAATAATTGTAAAGAAAGCTGGTGACAGCAATGGAATTCGTACTGATTATGATCGCCCCGCTTCTTATCGTAGCGCTGGCTGTAGCTGCTTTATTTGTATGGGGCGCGAAGGGAAAAGTGTCGCCTAAACAAGATCAATAGCTTCCGCTTAACAAGAACATAAATGGAGGTACTTCTGTTTGAAGCATAAGAAAGGTGTCATTCTGATCGTAAGTCCGGACAAGCACGTTCATGTGCTCCTGAAATCATTGTTTCTAAAAGAAGGCTACGTCACCGAAAGTACGTATAATCCGAATGCTGCCCTTTTCAAATCCAATCCCGACCACTATAGTCTCATGATAATCGACCAGTTGGCTGGCGGAATGACTAACATTCAACTGTGCGTATCCATCCGGAAAAAGCTGCAAATTCCCATCCTCCTGTTCACGCCAACGGGACGGGAGGATTATCGCTTGGCTGCCTTTGAGGCTGGCGCCGATGACTGTATGGAGAAGCCATTCTCCTACAAGGAACTGGTATTGCGGGCACAGGCTATTCTCAAGCGGACCTCGGCGCAAATTCTGAAGGGCGTGAACCGTACCGAATATCGAACGATTCAGCTCAAGCGCATTGTCATTAATCCCTCCGCTCATCGCGTTGTGGTGGATGATCACAGCATTCATTTGTCTTTGAAGGAATTTGATCTTCTGTACTATCTGGTGCTGAATAAAGACATCGCGCATACCCGCTCCCAGCTTCTGGACGCCGTATGGAGACAGTCTGATGTCTATGACCATCGCACGGTAGATACGCATATTAAGCGTATTCGTGATAAACTGTCCGCGATATCGCCTGAAGTAGGCGCGATGATAACGACTGTGAGAGGGATTGGTTATTCGTTCAGGGAATGTCCGGCGGGTGTGGTTGGGGTGGATTAAGTGAATAAAAGGAATAAACAAGACGAGGCTGCCAACGGCAGTCCCGTCTTATAATCATAATGCTATTCTGGAGGGGCCAGTAGAACCCTATTCTTATTCTTCTTCAAATAGAGATTCCAGTTCCTTTAAAAATAGATGCACGAAAACGAGTAAATCCCCAGAATTATGCTTACTTCCTTGTATTGTTCCTCTTATAAGTCCCCACTTGTCAATAGATATATAAAACTGAGCTTTAGGAAGAAGAATGTCACCTTCCCACTCCAATAAAGATTCTGATTTTACATCATTAGTATTACTAAGAGATAATTCCATCGGTATTACATCTATATTTATCTCACGAAATCTTGGCATAACTCTTTTTGGATTAAACGCTCTTAATTCAAGCTTAAGTTCTTCTCCCCATAATATTGTTTGGGAAACAGAGTATTCAATATCCAGTTTTTTGAAATCTATCTTTTTCAAATGTTCTAGTTCTGGATTTATGGATAATTGTATTTCAAGCTGATAATCACTTTTGTTTTTGACTACCTCTGCAGCAAAACTAATACCGCTATCTAAAAATTTCTCTGACTTTTGCTGTTTATCAACAAGTTCCTTAAGTTTCTTATCAACAGAACTTATTAACAAATTAGCAATACCTTTTTCATCTTGGGACGCAATGAGCATTATTTCTCGATAAATTCTTTCTGACGACTCTATATCACCTATCCATTCATAGAGTCTGGCAAGCTGCAATTTTTGTGTTGTTCTATTTTCAAACATATCTACCTCCAAAAATTCGTTCAAACTCTTTTATTGTAATTACATCTGGAAATAATGTGCCCGAACCATTTATTATGGACATAATGTTATTAATCTCGTTCTTTTTAGGAATCAGAAGGTGAAGATTCAATACTGTCCTTGGAAATACATCAACTTGCATAATTAAACCATATCCAGAAACGGAAGGTACCCTTTTCCAATAAGATATTAGCTGAGCAAGCCCATCTTTTATCTGACTTGGGTTCTTTCCTCCAGAATTATTTTGTCTTCTGCTTTTAGTTTCAAGCGGGAGGGGGTCTCCCCAATGGAGTCCAGTCAATGCATTGTGTAATGTTAAATCAGTAAACCTATGCCTAGTTAAGAAAGCTACTAATTGAGATGGCTGAATGTCTAAACAAAAATCAGGAGCTTGATATAAGCTCGATGATTTTAAATGTGCCATTTCAAAAGCAGTTAATCCAAAAACATTTTGAAAGAAAGTAATCGCTAAAACTTCACCTATAGTACCAGTTACCCCACTAGCAGCATCTTTATACTCCCTAATTGAAAAAGTGCCCGGTTTCCGAGATAACCTCCCTTCCAAAGGAGCATATGTATATATACTCCCCCAATGAGCATAATCTTCAAAGTGCTGACCAATATATTTTATATATGTCTCCCCCCACTTATCTCCTTGGTCATCTAAATAAGAAAGGTTTGTATTATATGAACCTGACAGAATTGATCTATTATTAGTTCTTAAACCTAACTTGATATTCCACTTTATGTTAATTGGTCTTAATAACCATTGCTTCCTTTGAGAAAAGGCTAGACTCATCCAATAAGTCACCATCCTATTTTTTCATATATTCTAAATTTTTATCTTAGCAAAAGTTTTAGATTGCATTCACTAAAAAATCATTTGTAAAATTTTCCATAACTATTATTTATGTATCTCTCCCTGTTATGTATGGCTAATGAAAATATCCTTTATTAAAGATTCTACAATTCATATAAGTATCCTACACACAGCATATAATAAATGACTGATTAATTCAGCAATAATAAATTACATGGCCCGTATCTGTACTATGCAAAGTTCGACAACTAATTTTCACTTCCATATCCCTCAAAATTTTGCGCTTGCAATCGCAGCAACTAGTATGAGAGTTAAGTTCTTAACAATATCGAAAGCTTCAACAACCAGGTAGCTTTAATATGAAAACCTCCAGTTGGGGTAAACATCAGCTAATACATGAAACCTTGGAGGAGCGATGAGGTATTTGAAAAGTTTAATATACAACAAATCACAACAGCCCCTTACCTGATGAAGGTTCGGGGCTGTTGTGATTGTTGTTCATTTGTCTTATGGAGTTTCCTGATTCGTTGAAAAAAAAGTTAACCGTTCACTGACAGGTGTACGAGGCGAGGTTTTGGAGTTTTATCCTCATCAAAGTGACCAAGATGAAGCGTGCTGATAATTCTTTCGCTGGGCTTTACACCTGTCATTTTGCAAAAATCAGGCTCGAAATTTTAAGCGTTTCTTCGATAATTTTACTTTGTCCGATTGGACCGCCTGGACCTTGGAACCACAAACCATAATCAAGCATATATACATGATTGTTTTTAACGGCTTTCAGGTTTTTCCACAATTGACTGTTCTGTATTTCACTAGATACTGCTGAATCTTCTGTCAGGAAGAAAATGTGATCCGGATTAATCGACGGCAACACTTCAAGGGAAATGACCTTCATTGAATCAGACGGGTCAGGTATGGAATCGGGCGGCTGAAGCCCCAGATCATCATAGAGCACTTCATAATTCCGTTTACTATAATAACGAACCTCTTTATCCGATAAACGGAGGAACATTACCGTCTCGTTACCAATTGCCTGCTTGATTTTCTCACGGGCTTCAGCAGCCTCTTTCTCATAATCTGCAATAACCTGCTAGGCCTGCTCGGTTTTGCCCAGCATTTCACCTAGCTTAAGCAAGCTTGGTTTCATGCGAATAATCCCTTGATCGTCCTTTACCTTCTCGGCGAAAAGCGTAGGAGCAATCTTGTTTAGACTCTCGAAGGACTCTCCCATGAAATCTTGTCGGATAATGAGGTCTGGATCTTCGGCAAGGATACTTACATAATTCGAATCTACTTGCCAGCCTAAATTTTCTGGCCGACCAAGCGATCAGTTAGGTAAGTAGGAAACTTATCACTGCCTTCTTCATTGCTTGATGCTGCCTGAGGAACAATACCTAGCGCAATCAAATAATCGGTAGCAGCCCGAAATAATGAAATAATATGCTGAGGTTCGCCTTTAATAATGGTTTCTCCCCATGTATGTTTTATGACCCGCTCAGTTTGTGCTGCCGGGGCTGTTGCTTGCACCGTAGGACTGGACTGTCCCGCCGTTGATGTATTCTGAGGGGAACCGCACGCGGACAGGAGCAAGAGTAGACTAAGAATTAAGACCATTGTGAGAGCCGGTTCCGATTCATAGGTGTGTAAGATACTCCTTTTCGAATATATTGATAATGATCATCATTAATTCGAGTATAACAACGGAGCTTACGACTTCATGGCGTCTGTACCTTCCTTAGATCAATATCGAACCTATTCTATCAAGAATCGTTCTCACTCACAATGAGAGATTAAGGGAGATCTAGCTAAGAAACAACGAAATGCCCACGAAAAATGATCGCGGGCATTTTATGATTTTTGTGAAATTAATGTTCCCCGTTTGTTAAGTGCAAGGACTCCAATTCTTGAAGAACTTCCTTTACATCACAGTCTGGATTTAACATTTGAATCATCTCTGCGGTAATGGGAAGATCATCATAAATTTTTGCAATAATATCTAACGATAGCGATACTTCAAAATAACCTCTTGCGAACTCTACAAAATCCTCGGGTGTATGGAATATACAACCGATTAGAAAATCAGAACCATCACTTTCTCCCTCTGGAACTTCGACTTTCCCTTTGTGCCAGTTAGTGTCACTGCTTTCACGCCAAATACAAAATGTCACATCATCTTGTTCAATTGCATCGTCATGAAGTAAAAATAGCAGTTCCTTTGGAACATCATCATAAATCCCTTGCCATACTTTATGCTCATCTTGGGCGTACGGGCTTAATTCAGATTTATGATCAAAGCCTTTTATTATGCAGCCTGCGGATGAAAACAAAATAATGAGATGATCACCCGCTCCATTATCTATTTTTGCCATGCAAACAGCTTCATCCCACTCTGGAATAAAGCTGTGGTAACGAAGCCATTCATCCTGACAAAGAATAATATTTAAAGATGCTTGGATTCTCATTAACTTTTTTAGAATCATTGGTTCTGGTAAACGTTCTAACACATTTAATTCCATGAGTGCACACCCTTTCGTCTTCCTTATAAGTTGCGTTAGTATTCAAAAGTTACTCTATTCAATACCATAGTTCTACCCATACCGAAATCTTGTTGTTTCACGATCATATTCCCATTATTAAATGTAACGATATACTTTGTATCACATGCGTTTACATAATAACTTGCGTCTCCAGAATCATTAGGAGGGAATATCATTGTTTGTTTACACTCGTTAAATTCATTAAATATCTTATCTACCTTTTTATTAGAAGAGGTTATTTCAATTTGATTCATTATTACTTTCGTTCCTAATAGTAAAGAAGCTAAAAGTATAGCAAAGTTAAAATAGATTTTTATTCTTTTGTTCAAAATGTACTCTCCTTCCCTATATGACGGGCAATCAATCCTAATACTAGATTAGCATAAATTATACCAAAACCGTTCCATCATCTACATATAAAAAAAGTCCAGAGAAAGCATTTCGCATTCTATCCAGACTTTCGGTTCCATAGCAAAAAGCTATACCTCTGTATAGTTTTTAAGTATTTATTGATAACACCTTCCAGACTCTATAATAAAAGCAACATATCACACAAGGAGCTGTTACATTTGAAAACATCCATTATCGGTTATCCGCGAGTCGGCTCGCTTAGAGAACTTAAATTTGCATCAGAAAAATACTTCAAAGGCGTACTTCCTGTAGAGGAACTGCAGCAAACAGCGGCTCAGCTTAGAGCAGCACACTGGAAGCTTCAACAAGAGAACGGCGTCGACTTCATTCCGTCCAACGTGTTTTCCTTTTATGACGGACTACTCGACACTGCTGTCTTGCTCGGAATCGTTCCGCAAAGATACCAAGCGCTCGGCCTAAGCCCACTGGAGACGTATTTCGCAATGGCGAGAGGCTATCAAGGCGACAAAGGCGACGTTAAAGCGCTGGCGATGAAAAAATGGTTCAATACGAACTATCACTATATGGTGCCTGAAATCGACGATTCGACAAGCATCCGTTTGGAAGGATCGAAGCTGTTCGATGAATATACGGAAGCAAAACAGCTCGGTATCACAACCAAGCCAGTGCTGATCGGCGCATTCACTCTGCTCAAGCTCGCAAGATTCACGGGTTCGAAAACAGCTAAAGATTTTGTTCCTGCGATTGTTGAAGCTTATACGGCTGTTCTGAACCAATTGAACACGCTTGGCGCAGAATGGCTTCAAGTGGATGAGCCTGCGCTCGTTCAAGATTTGACTACTGAAGATATCTCACTGTTCACCGAGCTTTATAACGGCATCCTCTCCGCCAAAGGCAGCGTAAAAGTTGTCGCACAAACGTATTTCGGAGACGTTCGCGATTGCTATCCATTGCTTCAAACCTTGCCGTTCGACGGCATCGGTATCGACTTCGTTGAAGGCAAGCAATCTTTGGAACTGGTGCGCAAGCATGGCTTTGCAAGCGACAAAGTGCTGTTCGCTGGTGTAGTTAACGGCAAGAACATTTGGAAAAACCAATATAAAAAGACGATTGCTCTCATTCAAGAGATCAGCAAGCATGCAAGCCAAGTCGTGCTGGGCACATCTTGCTCCCTGCTTCATGTTCCATACACGATTAAACACGAAACGAAGCTGACAGCGGCGAATAAGCAATATTTTGCATTCGCAGAAGAAAAGCTGAGCGAGCTTGCAGAACTCAAGTCGATTCTGGCTCAAGCAAGCCCTGAAGCCTCCGCTTATTATACGGAGAATGAGAAGCTGTTCACGGCATCGCGTCTCACGAACGACAATTCGGTTCAAAAGAGAGTGGCAGACTTGACGGATGCCGACTTCACGAGATTGCCTGCGTTCGCTGAACGGGAAGCCATTCAGAAAGCGAAATTCAATTTGCCGGCGCTGCCTACGACGACGATCGGTTCTTTCCCTCAAACGGCTGAAGTCCGTGCAAACCGTGCAGCCTTCAAGAAAGGCAGCATCACCGAGAAGCAATACAAGCAATTCAACTTTGATCAGATCTCGGAGTGTATCGCACAGCAGGAAGAAATCGGACTTGATGTCATTGTCCACGGTGAATATGAGCGTAATGACATGGTCGAATACTTTGGTGAATGCTTAGATGGCTTTATCTTCACAGAGAAAGCTTGGGTACAATCTTACGGAACACGTTGCGTAAAACCTCCAGTCGTATGGGGCGACATTAGCCGCAGCAAGCCAATGACTGTAGAATACTCGGCGTTCGCGAAGAGCCGTACCAGCAAGCTGGTTAAAGGCATGCTGACAGGTCCGGTAACGATCCTCAACTGGTCGTTCCCTCGTGAAGATATTAGCCTGAAGGAAAGCGCTCTTCAGATCGGTCTTGCGATTCGTGACGAAGTACTTGATCTGGAAGCGAACGGTATCGAGATTATCCAGATCGACGAAGCGGCATTAAGAGAGAAGCTTCCATTGCGTCATTCCGACTGGCAGAGCGAATACTTGAGCTGGGCAATTCCTGCCTTCAGACTGGTTCACAGCGGTGTTAATGCTGAAACGCAAATTCATACCCATATGTGCTACAGCCAGTTCAGCGACATCATTCGCGATATCGATGCAATGGACGCCGATGTTATCACATTCGAAGCGTCGCGCTCGGATCTAGCTATCATCGATGCGATTAACGAATGCGGCTTCCGTACTGAAGTTGGACCAGGCGTATACGACATTCACTCGCCTCGTATTCCAAGCGTCGAAGAGCTTAAACAAGGGCTCGATCGCATGCTGGACAAAATCGAGGTCTCGAAGCTATGGGTTAACCCGGACTGCGGCCTTAAAACTCGCGGTGTTACAGAAACATGGGCCAGCTTGAAGAATCTCGTCCAAGCAGCCAAAGAAGTACGGGCAACACTGTAATAAACGTACAAGAGGATGAGCTCAAACGAGCTCATCCTCTTGTTTTATGATTGGATAACCGAAATCCGTAATGACCGTTTTGAGCTTCAGAACGTAGGCGGCGGCCAACTGACTCAAGCTCGCCTTCTGATTCACAATGTAACCTACCTGTATGCTCTCATCCGTACGAAGTCTAACGGATTTGATTTGCTCCCCGTTAAGATCCTTATTCAGTACGCCCGAGCTAATCGTATAGCCATTGAGCCCGATCAGCAGGTTGAATAGCGTAGCGCGGTCACTGACTAGTATTTTCTTCTTATGCGTTCTGGTGCTTAGAATTTCCTCCGAGAAATAGAAGGAGTTGTAGTCGCCTTGTTCGAAGGCCAGAAAAGGATAGTCAACCAAGTCTTCGATGTCCAGCAGCGACTTAGAAGCAAGCGGGTGCTCCTCACTGATGAATACATGCGCTTCCGCTTGGAACAGCGGATGAAACCACAGCTCGTTATCCTTTAATATTTTCTGAATTACCTTTCGGTTGAATTCACTCATATAGATAATTCCGAGCTCACTTTTCATATTCCGTACGTCTTCAATAATCTCATAGGTACGTGTTTCGCGCAGCGTGCACTCGTACTCGTCCACATTAAGCTCCTTCAGCAGTCCGACGAATGCCTGCACAGAGAAGGCGTAATGCTGTGTGGAGATTGAGAACAGCTTCTTCGAAGGCTTACGATTCATGTAGCGCTGCTCGAGAAGCTCGGCTTGCTCCACGACTTGCCTGGCATAAGATAGAAACTCCGCCCCGTCGCTCGACAGCACGATCCCCTTTGACGATCGAAGAAAAATTTCAATACCGGCTTCCGCCTCGAGTTCTTTTACCGCGTTGGACAAGCTCGGCTGCGAAATAAACAGTCTTTTTGCCGCTTCGCTTATGGAGCCGCAGCTTACAATGGTCAGAATATATTTCAATTGCTGCAAGGTCATTGGAATACCCCCTTACTTTAGAATTATGACTAGGTTGGCTCGTTTGAGCAAGCTGCATATGATCTTCTTGTAATAAAAAAAGTATTTAATCCTAAGATCAAATACTTTGCATGGTCGAACAACGATATATTGAGGTGCTCCCCCGAAGTGAACATGTTTCGCCGTCGTGACTGGCGAGGGCGTACGAACCGCCGTTCTGTTGCAATGCTGTCAGAAGTGAGGTAAGTTCGTCTTGGGGGATCAGATTATGGTGAATGACTTCTCCCTCGAAGATGACATATTGTCCATTTAAAGTATTATTTGTCCTCATCCATTGTGCTGTGTGGATCTGTGCGGCCATAACGCCCGATTTAACGGTCACGCTAGCCGCCGCTGATGGTTTTGCGTGTTGCATACATTTATCATAGAATATGAAATGCTTTTCAGGTCAAGTATCATTATTTCGGACAAGGGGGTGTGCTTCCCATGGCTAATATTAAAGAGATAGCCAAGCTGTCTGGCGTATCCATTGCAACGGTCTCCCGTGTGTTGAATCAGCATCCTTATGTAAGCGAGACGAAGCGTGCCCAAGTCTTGCAGGCGATTGAGCATCTGAATTATTCCCAGAACATGAATGCTGTCCAATTGGTGAAAGGGAAGACGATGATGATTGCCGTCGTCCTGCCATTCGTGAATCATCCTTACTTCGGTACTATGCTGGATGGGATCGCCAATGCTTCGCTGACGTGCAACTACAAGTTGATATTATGCCAGACAGATTATCAGGTCGAAGAAGAACAAAAAGTGCTCGACATGCTGCGCATGAAACAAGTCGACGGCATTGTGTTCTGTTCGAAGACGATGATATGGGAGGCAATTGAGCCTTATACTGTCTATGGTCCGATAATTGCTTGTGAGGATGTGGGTGACCGAGCGATCTCTTCCGTATTCATTGATCACTACGGCAGCTTTCGATTAGGTATGGATTACCTCATCCAAAAAGGTCACCGGAAGATTGGTTATTTTATTGGTCGAGGGGACAGCTATAACAATGTGAATCGGAAACGAGCATTCGCCGATACACTAGCTACAATCGGAGAAGAGCCTTGTGCAGATTGGCAGTTCGAGTGTGTATTCGGATTTGAGCAAGGGGTGAAAGTTTTCCATCAATGGATGAAGATGAGTCATCGGCCGACCGCGCTGATTGGCGCAGGCGATTATCCTGCTGCAGCGATCGTGGCAGAAGCTAAAAAATACGGCATCCGGGTTCCTGAGGATTTAGCTGTATTAGGGCTAGATAATCAACCAATTGCTGAGGTGCTCGCCATTACGACAATCGAACAGTCGATGTATGATGTCGGGACGTGCGCGTTTCATATTTTGCATGAACGAATGAATGATAAGAATTTATCGCCGGTCAAAAAACAACTATCGTATCGATTGATCGAACGGAATACGGTGTAAGATCATACATGTTGCATCTAGTTCAAGCACAATTCATTCTAGACCACACAAGATAAATAATATGTTGATTCAATTTGGTATTATTAAGCAGTTATAATTCTATTTAAAACTTCTAGTTGCCTTAGCGGTAAATACTAGGTACCGTCAAGAAGTTTGTGTAGTAGGGATTTCCATCGGGAAGATGGAAATCTATTTTGTTGTTGAACTACTAGAGGGCAAAGCCCTCCCCGTTCGTCGGGTTCTGGTTGCTGTAAGCAATATCTAAATCCCTATTATTTCCTATTTCCAGAAAAAGAGGCCAACCATAGTAAAATAGTTGCCCCCTGAATGTTTAAAGAACAAAATATAATTGTATTTTCTCAATTTAGAACAATACTTAATTGGAATTGTTAACNGCTAATAAACCTTGACTGCCCCACCCACCCCCAAAAATCCCCCCTCACCCTTACTCCCACAAGACTTTACTCCTTCACGACACCCTCCAAAAAAAATCCACTTTTACCCTATGTTTGACTAAAAACCAGGGGAAATCATGAGATTTATGGCTTAGGAAAAACACAAATCGAACCGTAAAAGTTTGACGGAAGGCAGGAGTAAAAGTAGGAGAAAACATGGGGATTAAGTTTGAAAGGGAGTAGAAACTAAATCGAGATAAAGCAAGATCAGGCAAGTGTCCGAGAAAAATAAAGTCTTAGACTGCCGCTTATTATTGAGCTATATTTCCCCGTTAGCTTAGTTTTCGTTAATAAGTAATCATACTTTTATTTTGTTAATATCCATTTATCTGGATCCGGAGGTTTTGGCATCTGAACAATAGCTCTATCAGCGCGAAACCAAGCAGTATGTTGAACTCCAACTAATTCATACGTTATCTGATAATGATCACCGAAAGCTTTAGCCCTTAAAGGCTTATTAAAAGGAGTCTGATTAGAACGGACTTTTTGAATAGTAACTATCGTCCCTTCAATTGATTGAATTTTATCTCTTATTTCACGTTTATTCATCTTCCCCTTTCGTTTTCGGATTTGAACACCGATGTATATAGCAAATATAACTCCAGTAAAAATAATTATTATAAATAGAAAAATGGCTATTTTTTCGTATGTAGGAATCATCTAAAAACTCCTTATCTCAACATACTTTATAATGCATACGTAAATTCATCTTGTAGTTTCCATATAATGTATCTAATTATTAGCGATTGAGCATAACTGCCAATTAGCTTAACCCCATTCCCAGTCTAATACTGTATTTTCCTAGTTTATCAAGAGCTAAATATAAAAAAGTCAGATATAATAAAGGGTTCCGCATATTAGTCATGAACAATATGTGGAACCCTTTATATTTAACTAGCGTTCCCTGTTAGCTTAATACTTGCAACATCAAAGGCGTAGAATGGATATGGATTCGCCGTAAAAAATTTCGCCGTTTTCTTGGAAGCCAAAACTATCATAAAGTTTTTTAGCAACGATATTCTCTGCCTCATAAGAAGTCCAACAGAATTGCGCCGGCCCGGCTGGAAAAGTACGGATGAATTCTAAGCAACGTTTCATTGCCTCCCGACCATAACCCCTATTTTGGAACTTCTTATCAATCATCAGTCGCAATATGCAGTAGCTATCGAGGCCGATCGATGGAAGATCATAACCGGTTATTCGATAAGTCAACATCACAAAACCGACCGCCTGTTCATCCGAATAAATGGCAAACGGAAATGGATGTCCGCCATTCGTCGCTAGGACGTAACAAGTAGCTAGGCTAGCCAGATTGGACGCAACGAAATGCCGTTGGGCTTCCGAAACTTCTAAATCAAAAATGTCTTGTCGGTTTTCGAGAGTTACTTTTCTTAATGAAATCATGCAGCATATCCTCCTTTTCTTGATTCCTAATTGAGATTCGGCATTTTTCTGTGTTTCGTTTTTTGTTCGAATGCATATGCAATTTGTATAAGTTTCGATTCGCTAAATGCCGTTCCTGCGAAAGTAATACCGAATGTCCTCCCGTTACTTTGAAACCCCGCAGGCACTGCAATGGATGGATAACCTGCTTTGGCGCTTATATCTGCACCGACATAGGAAGGAAACAAGATTGCATCCAACCCATGCGTTTCCAGGGTATAATCGATACCCATATTTTGGGAGTAATACAAATCCGTAATGGCCCCTAAAATGTATTGCGGATTTTTTAACGGGGTATCGAACTGTGAATGATAACGTAATCTATCTTGTCCGTATTTCAATGCCATTGGCGAATGTCGTTCATTCCATTCTATCAATTCATTTAGATCATGGACAGGATATTGTGCCGGGAGACATTGCAAATAGTGATCAATGGCATGTTTAAATTCGTAACCCGTCTTATTATGCTCCCACTCTCTAAGGAAAGAAGGAATTTCAATATCGTCTATTACTTTGGCCCCAGACTCTCTAATTATTGCTATAGCATCGTTAAATAATTGTTCATCATATTCTCCAAGGTCACGGAACTTCTCAGAGGGGACATTTCTGTATATGCCAATGGTCGCCGTCCGTAACCCGTCTTTATTCAAAAATGCGGTATAGTCAGTATTAGAAAGTTCATTTCGCCAAGTGGAAGGATCATTCTCATCTTTACCTGCCAGAGTAGTCAATAAGATGGCCGCATCGGTCACAGTCCTTGCCATTGGCCCGGCCGTATCTTGAGAATAGCTCCAAGGAATGACTCCTGAACGGCTTATCAAACCTGCGGTTGGCTTGATTCCAACAATCGCATTCTGTACGGCAGGGCTTAATATGGAAGCCGAAGTCTCGGTTCCGACAGCGACCGTCGTAAAATGAGCAGCAACGGCTGCAGCTGATCCCGTACTGGATCCCCCGGGAAAATGATCGCCGTAGGGATTTTTGGTTTGCCCGCCTAAAGCGCTGTATCCGGCCCACATAGAAGACGACATGCCATTAGCCCATTCAGTCAAATTCGTTTTTCCCAATATAATTGCACCAGCGTCTCTCAGTTTCCGAACAAGAAATGCATCGTTTGGACTTACATGATGCTCCAAAGCTAAAGCTCCTGCGCTTGTACGCATCTTGTCCTTGGTTTCAATATTTCCTTTCAGTAACACAGGAACGCCATGAATAGAACTCCTTGCTCCCGTTCCTTTTCTTTCATTGTCTAATGCTTCTGCAATAAAAATCGCATCCGGATTGATTTCCAACACCGAGTTTATGTGCGGTCCGCTTTGGTCCAAAGTGGCGATGCGGTACAAATAATGCATAACCAGCTCTCTTGAAGTCAATTCCCCACGGTTCATAGCATCCTGTAATTCTAGAATCGTGACTTCTTCGCTGATTGTTTTACTTAAATCGAAGTTAGGATCCATCCCGAGGTACCTCTTTCAACCTTCAGTCTTAAACATTCTTATGAAATAAATTATAGATTCAGTTGAGGTTGATAAATATATAAAGAACATTTCCTAATCGAATTGAACATAAAAAAGGTTCGCCGGAAATTTCCGACAAACCTGATTTTCTATCTATTTTTTGAGTAAACGATTTTTTTGATGCTATCTTGAGAAAGACTGAACATATCCGATAACCGTTCAATCGATAAGCCTTCATCAAAAAGACAGCGAATTTGTCTATTGCGATCGTCCAAGTACGCTCTGTTCCCCGATTTTTCTCCCCACTTTTTGCGTGAACCTACAGAATTGGGGATATAAATCATACGACCTTGTACATACTTCTGTATTTCCAATAGCAACTTTTCAGGAAAAACGGATTCGGCGCTTATATACTTCAATATAGTTCTACTCCTTAAAATGAAAATAAATTTTAAGGTAGCAAAATCTATACTATAAACTGTTTTCACCCCGATCGGAGAGAAAACAGGCGGTTAACTTTTTTAGCTCCATGCAAATAACCGCCAAGGTCATAATATAGACTTTGCATAGAGCATAGCATTTGCAATCTTATTATTCAAAACGTTTCCTCCTCTTCACTGTTAGCCCTCCATTTACTAATTCAATGAAGCGAAAAAAATCCCTTTATTCCTCTCTCTTTATTCTGGCTTGATTGGTTTAAACAAAAAATAGAGCAGATTAGCTCATATATTGAACTAACCATCCTCTATTCACGTTACTACAATTAACTCAGTCTAATACTTTATTTTCACTGAACTGAACATCAATGTTCAGCGACATTATAGTTGGTAACTGTAAAAGTCAGTAATATCAAGGTGTTTTCGGTGTTCGAGGGCATTTTTGAATTACATCATAGTTGGTAACTAACATTGCGCGATATTTCAATACGTACATTATAGTTGGTAACTTATATTTAATTAAGTCTGATTCCTCTTTACAACGATTGAAACTGCGCGGAATTGAGATGTTCGATTTTGTGAAAAGCGCGGATCGTCACTATGTCGTGGAGTGTTTGTTAGGTAAACTGACACATCATAAACTTTGCCTTGAAACAACCACAATATCGCTTAAGAGTCACTGATACTCCGTACTCCTTGCTCTGCCTCAAAATAAACCCAACTTGACAATCCATTACAGGAGAATCAGTCTGCAACTTTATTTCCTAGTCTAACACGTTATTTTACAGCATGCTTTAATTTCTTTGGACACCGAAAAAAGAAAAAAACTGCTGAGGGTGTCATTAGCTTAATCGATTCCATTATTTCTCTAACCTTGTTGCCATAGTACAGACCTCAAGTTGAGCTATAGCATCAACAAATTACTTGGTTCATTATATATCATCGTATACAGCATCGGCTTCACACCAAAGATTATTGTTCATCAACAATAATAAATTTACCTTTGAATTAATTACTCAACTTTCGCAGCTTAAATTACTGAATAAACCCTTGATGTACAAGGGCAAATCAGCCATCCACTGCTGGAGTTGACACAATACGTTCTGTTTGCCAACCTTACTCGTTGCTCCGGCCAAGTTTAAGAATAACGCCATCAGTTGCCCAAGCGCAGTCTGGTAGTCTAGATCACGAACTTCATCCGAATACAAGAAAAATAACCCACCAAGTGAACGTGTATCTCCGGTTTCTCGTCGCTCAAACTCCAACACTAAGTAGCCGCTAAACACGACGGTTGTATGGCTAATGAGCATATCAAAGGAACGGCCTTGAAACTCAGTTCCTAGTTTCAAATAGCTTCTGGTTACTTTAAAAAAGGTCTCAATACTCCACCTCATGCCGTAAATGCGAACAATCTCATTCGGTTCTAAAGTTAGATCCGTGCTGAGAATGGCCAACCATTCACGCCGCTTATTGCGGTTTTGAACAAAGACGAGTTTAACAAGCATGCCGCAAGAAGACTTGACAATGACAGAACTCCAAATAGACGTGTGATTGTTCTTTGGCAAACGTCTGTAAAGTTCACTCAGCGTCAGTCGTTGTCCTTCGTACAGATAACGCTGCTTCATTTCCTTAACCATGCCTATCGTATCGAGGCCTTCCGTCGCGAGTCCTCGAATGAGCGGCATCTGAGTAAACCAGCTATCCATCAGTACGTAATCCGCACGAAAACCAGCCTTTAGCGAACGTTTAATCAAGCCAAGGGCAGCATCAGGTTTATGCGTGAGCGCCTCAACACGGCGCTTATACCTCTGACAACGTTTCGTGATCGTTATCGTCATCTCCGTTAGACGATTCACAAATTTGGCGGACGAGAGCATGATTAAGTCAATGGGGGCGAAGCTGAAGCCGTCAGACCAGCCAAGCGTTAGCAAGGTAAATCCTTTGGCAAACCGACCGGTTGTATGGTCGAACACACGAGCAAGCAGTTCCGCCTTCTTACTGCGATTTCGCTGAAAAGTGGAGTCGCCCAAAATGAATACTTGTACACGCTTGGCTGATGTAAGCGCGGCAAACTGCCGAACCATCGTTAAACTGAGCGAATGAAGAAAAACTCGCCATACAAAGCCTGGATGATTCAAGAAACGGTAGACCACATCTTTGCCTGGCAATGAAGCGCCGCGGCTGCTCTCGAGCAGTCGGAACCCATTCTTCCCCTCAAACACAAGCGAGAAAAGCAATTCAAAGACAGCAAGCCCAGAAAGACCAAAAGACTTGCGAATGCCAGTATGACGAAGTAGATGACCGATTTTTAAAGTGTGAAATACAGTTGAAAAACGAGACTGGTCAGACAGGGAAAATGGTGTACCATAGATTTACATACCTTTCTTTGTTTACATGGTTGCTCGACACTTCCATGATACCAAACAAAGAGTGTGTTTTTTGTAAAGTCAAGAAAAAATTAGGCACAGTCCTTACAGCTGCAAGGTATTTAGTCTAATTTGTAGCTTCGAAAGTTGAGTAATTTATATAGTGTTTCCATCTCGTTGCCCCCAATCCATACGATTCTATTACTGTTATTATTTATATTATTTTGTCGAAAAACCTGTCTAAAAAACATCTTTACCTTTCACGAACTTGTTGACTCTTGGTACACTTCGCCTGGATGATGGCCAGTTCGTGCACCTCGCTCGAAAACGTTTGTAACTGATCCACTTTTTCCACGTGATGGAAACGAGTGTTCTGGTGACATTCTGAATCTTTGAATTTATACTTGGAAAATAGAACCAAGTAATTATATTTCGTTGTATCCTATTTCTGCGAAGTATTATTAGATAGCAGGCCTGTTAATTAACAAGAATTTGTATCTGGAATTAATCCATAATTCACTGTAAGGAGACGATGTAAGCGAATCATCCATTCTACAGGTAATCGACCAAGAAGCAGTAAGCGAGCAAATCGAACAAACGAAAGATGAGAGTGACGCGGAAATTCTTGACTTGTACCATCAAATATCCATTTGAGTACACAAAGACGATCATCGCAGAGAATAATTGACCATAGACGGCGTTTTCAGTCGTTCCAAATAACGTTGGAATGTTTAAATGTTGTTTAATCCAGCGAAAAACACTTCTATTTGCCAGCGGGCTTTATAAATCAGGGCAATTTGCTCAGCTGTAACGCCCAACAAATCAGTCACGATGCGAATTTTCCTACCCTCAAAATCACGAAAAATGACTACTCGATGACGATGATTAGATCGACACTGCGGCGTTCCTAACTGGCAAGTAATATCTCGAATGACTTGAGAATCTGCAGGGACTTGACGCTTGAGCGCATAGGCTTTTTCGAAATGAACATTGTCACGGAGCCGGATGACAAGGGATTGACCCTCTTGTTTGTAGCGATCCAGATGTTCCAATTTGCCGTAAGCCCGGTCCATCACCATAATAAAGTCGGGGTTTTCCAAGGATTCGCATAAAGGGCCATCATGCCGTGCACCAATGCTTTCCGTAACGCTAAACGGCTGTCCGTTTTGAGCCCGTAATGCGACATGCAGCTTAACTGCAGCCCTTTCACCGTGGTAAGGTGCCCAGGGTAAGCGAGTTTTTCCCACTGTCATCGTTGTTGAGTCAATAAAGCAAACATTTTTTTGGGAAGGCCAGTTTGCGCCTCGTTTCACGATTACATTTGCGAAAAAGCAGCTGGAATAGCTCCTTAAATACAGTGAACGGTACATCAGCTGCTTTCCCGGAAAAACAAGAATAGTGAACGGGAGACAGGCCACTAGAAGCAGCGTGATCCGCTCCGAAACGATAGCCAGACCATTCCTCGCTGGCTACGGCAACCCAATAGTGAAGCAACTGATAAACGGTGAACTTTCGCGCCGTATCGACGTAGCCAACCGTTTTCACGATGGATTCGACTTCTTCAGGCGTAAGGACAGTTTGAAGAATGGGGAGAATCGTGTTAGACTTTTTCATGGAGTCATCAACCCGGTAAAATGTTTGTAGGGGTACAAACATTTTACCGGGTTGATGGCCTTTTTCCTACCATTTAGTGGTTAATTATCAGGCCTGATTAGATAAGATTCAAGTAAAATTTAAAGGAGGAATTGTTGAGTAATGGCTATTAAAAATAATTATGAAATTTATAAACCTTTTAAAGTAAAAGATCCCAATTATGCCTCAGGTGGGAATGCAAAAGTATTATTAGTTGAAGATGAAGGCGGTAAAGAATATGCTTTAAAAAGCCTGCGAATCAATGAATCTAGAGATGTTAAAAAAGTTGAAAAGATTTATACATGAAGTGAACATTGTTGAGCGCTATCAAAGTCACATAAAAGGGATAGTTCCTATAATTCACAAAAATATTCCTGAAGAGCTTAACGGTGACTTTAAATATGCTGACGTTAAAGGTCTTATAGTATGGTATGTAATGGAATTCGCTATACCTATTGAAGAAAAATTAGGTAACTGTGACGAAATAGAAAACATTATTGATTGTATTATTTCTTTATCTGAGACGCTAGCAGAATTACATACGAATGAGATAGTACATAGAGATATAAAACCAAGCAATTTATATTTTCACCAAGAAAGCTGGGCATTTGGCGATTTTGGTTTAGTTGCTTATCCTGAATTTAGTGGACTTACAGAAGAAGGCGATCGGATTGGAAATTATGCTACGATAGCGCCAGAAATGAGATATACAGATATAAATGAAAGAGACGCAAGACCAGCTGACGTTTGGTCTTTAGCTAAAACTCTGTGGATGTTATTAACAAATAATTGGAATGACTGCTTTGAAGGGGTATATAGTCCTAATGATGAAAAAATGTCCATATCCAAATACATTCCAAATATCCCAATAAAACCTTTGGAGGATATTCTTTCAAAAGCTATTTGCTATGAACCACAAAAAAGAATTGATATTAATGAATTTTTGAGATTAGTACGTGATTATAAGGTCCTTTTAAATGAAAAAAAGAAGATTAAAAAATATTGAAGAATTATGGAAGGAGCAAGACGAATCTGCTGATACAATAATTTACAATTCAGCAGACTTGAGTGTTGATACTTACAAATTATCACTAGAATTTATTGATTTAGTGTCAGAGGATACTTATTACATTAAACGTGGGCAATCCGATGAGATTAAAGTCTTAAAATATATTAAAATGAAACTTGAAAATTATTCAAAGAATAAATTTATTGTTTCTCCAATATTGCGGCACTTTAGGAATGATGCAATGCCTTCAATTAAATTATTCGTCGAATACACAAAAAACGATTCTAAATTTGTAACACATCTCTTGTGTGATAAAGATAATGTCTATAGTTTTAATCATATGCATAATTTCGGAAGCTTCTATACTGCTGATGGAATTATCAACCTTAACTTTTTAGATGAGATTGTAGAAAAAATTAATGAAATATCAATGAAATCCAATAGGTACGGCAGGTAAAACTAAGATACTTCGATGAACCTATATTCTGCGAGGGATCTGTCGTCGCCACATGCATCCTTATCACTGGTACATGTGCTACATGAAGCGGACAAAACAAAGTGTAAAGTGTGTTATTGGTTTTTCCCTCATTCCTACAATAGCAGAAGAAAAAGGAATTTGTTGAAAGAGATATAAACACGTAATTCGGACGATGACGCTAAGCTCTTCTTGACTTCCTGAATGAGATGAAATAGCACTTTCAGCATTTTGAAAAAACGTTACACCCAACGGTAAAGGATATGCTATTAGACTTGTCGGTTTTGGTATAGCTTCTAGCTCGTGTACGGGAAGCTTGGCGAGAGAACGCGGATCGGCAAGCATCGGCCGGGCGAAACCGTTTGTCGTTATCTAAAGAACAGGCAGTCGCAGATTTCCAGGCCATCGAACAGCGTAATTTCTAATCAGTATTTGTATGTGGCAGACTATTTCAATACCTTGGATAACCGAGTGTTTTTAACTTTATCTCCAACGTCCTCAATTTTCCTGGCTCCTTCCTAAAAAATAGAGCTGTCCTTAATGTTTAAAGACAGCTCATCATGTAACTAAATTATAGTTACATTCTTTATTGTAATGAATCATCAAGTTTCGATTTGCGGATAAATATCTATCTTCTTTGACTTGTAAGCTTAATATCAATGAAAGTTAGTATATCTTCTCTGCTTTTCTTATTTAACATTCTTAATGCCTCCAGTTCCCTCCTGATTACAGGACATCCTACATCCAAGGATGTTGAGTGGGTTTACTTGAAATGTCATGAAGAATTTATGGATCCAGGAATTATTACTCAACTACCAAACCACATCTTTTAATATAACCATGCAAATTTCCCTTTTCATTAAACAGCAGGCTTATTTGATATTTTTTTCGTGAAATTACGTTTGTCCCCACTTTAGGCATTGGTATCAACGCCCGAAATCCATCAACATAAACTAATGAAAACCTATCTATTATTAAACTATTAAATACAATAGAGTAATCAACTTTATAAGCGTTGGAATCAGGGTGTTTAGTTGCCCATTCTTCATTAAAGGGAGAGTCCCTATCTGCATCATACCAAATAATTTTGATATCTGAATTCCTTAAATAAATCATTTCTTGTTTTTCTTCATGGAGCATCCAATCATTCTTCGTACTTCTGTAAACTAGATTATTTACTTCTAAAATTTCATTTTCCTGGTATTGATTAACTAAATAATATTCTTTATTCGGATAAACTAATGCTTTGGATAAAGCAAACAATTGGCGAATATATTTTCGAGCTAGTTCATCTTTTCCCGAAAGAGAAAATGATGTGATCATATTCATTAATCCACTTCTTCCCCCTTGTTCTAAAATAAAATCAACTGTTTGATCTTTGATGTCAACGTTATCAAGCAGTACCGAGATTATTATGTGAAAATACTTATAGAGATTACTGGCATGTGATTCAGGGAAGCGAGCTTTCTTCAGTGATTTAAAAAGTAGCGGTAGTTGATTGTTCACAGCTTCCTCAGTTGCTATAAGCGTCCTCCACGTATCACTTCTTCCATAATCAATTCCCTCAATTTCGCAGCTATAGTACTTTTCAATCTCTGCAATTGGCATAATACTAACGTCAGCCGTAACTGGAAAGGCATCAGTTTCGCTGAATACATTTCTTGAAGTTACGTCATAAATATTTTCTAGCAAAGGCGAATCAGGGATACAAAGTTCTAAAATAAATTTAAAGTATTCCCATCTCGCACCTTGGTCAGTTGTGTCTCCCATAATTGTCAACATAGAGTTAGTTTCACTGACCAGAACCGCGATTTCACTTTCATCAAACCAATCGTTTTGATGTGCAAGATAGATACATTTCGGTAATACATAAGATATTAAATCATCTTTCCTAAAGGCCGGTCTAAAAATGCTATTATTTAGTGCCATCAATAGTGTTTTATCGCTTGTAGAGATATCAAAACAAGATATCATGGTTGCAAACATAAGACTATTATCAGTTTGATCGTCATAGTAAGATAATCTGTTTGAATCTTGATTAATTATATCCATCAACATACTTTTGTTAGTTATACATTTAAATAGTTGCTTATTTTTTATGCAAACAGCGTACAAAACAGTAGTTAGGGATATTACGCTGTCATAGTTTAAAAGTTTTCTAAAGAATAATTTCACTTGATTTTCATCAAAGTTAAACGTAGCAATTATCTCTCCTATTAATTTTGAATTGTTGTATGAAAACCAATTATCATATACTAAATTATATTTTTTAATACATTTCAGAATTGAATCTAATACTGTAGGTCTGCATGATTCAAAATCAATGATAAATTTTCTAATCTCAACACCCAAAGCATATTCCCGAGAATATAGTTTTGTTTCCTTTCCAAGCAATATTGCTGCATAACAATTGGCCTCAATATTGTGCTCCCATGTTCCATAATGATTTATATTCATTTTGTTAAATCTACTGTCCAAAACTTCGATTCCAGAGTTACTACCAGTTACTAAGCTGTATAGAATTTGAGTATTGAGTTTATAAGGCTTTTTATGCTTCTCATCTATGGTTTCAGTTATGGTTTTTCGTAACTTTTTTAATGTCGTACTTTCACTAAATAAGTAGTAAACATTCACAGTTCTTAAAAGTGTAAAACATAAAACCTCCATTTGTTCTATTCTCAATTTTGGTATAAGATCTTCAAGCTGATCTACAAATAATTCAAGCCCTATTTCAAAAAATCCAGTACAAATAGCTGCATGGTTGCGTGTATACGAGTGTATGTAATCTAAAGCTGAATCAATATCGTCTAATACCATAGGTTCAATTTTTTCTTGTATAAATATCTAAAAATGAAACATTGTCCATGGCACAAATACAATACCAGTATGCACACGGGTTTTTTTTAACGGCTCTTTTAATAAAATCTTCATTTAAATTATATTGGGCATATAATAAAGGACGGATATCTTTATTTTGATATTTCAAATATTTTTTAACAAACTCCCAATAGTTTTCATCACTTAGAAATGCTTTAATTGACACACCTTCATTATTTAACAGTGAAGCTAGCTCATTTTCATTTTTAGTAGCAAGAAAATCCAACAGCATATTAGATTGCAAATAGGATTCACTTCCAACTCCGTAGTCAACTCTTTGGCCGATTAATGCATTTTTATATCTATACCAATAATCTTCACCTAAATAAGCTTCAAAAAAACGAAGAGAAAGATTTTTTAATATATCTCTATTTTGAATACTGTCTTTCAATTCCTGAGATAAAAAAATGTTAATTATAAAATCTTTATCAGGCAAGAGACTCAGCTCTCTAAGAATAAAAGGATCGTCGTAAAAAACTTGCCTTATCTTCTTATATAGGAAATATTCATGGTATCTCCTATGCTTATATGAGTAAACGTTCTGACTTTTTTTGCTACTAGATACATCAAAGAACATTTCAGATAACGCGACTATAATAAGATCAGTTTCTATATATGTTAATTTCATGTATGTGGAATTAACTATATTCTGTAATTCGTCGATTGAAATGTTTAAACTTCTGTTTTTTTGTAGAAATAGAGAAACATCTTTAAGTATCTCTTCT
>NZ_CBVJ010000101.1 GCF_000513275.1 Paenibacillus gorillae
GAAACATCTTTAAGTATCTCTTCTATACTAGTAGTTTTGACTTCGGGTAAGTTTATGGTGGCTAATTTTCTATAATTACTAATTAATTGTTCTGAAGTCTGGGAAATTAAATCAATTTTTGTGGTTGAATTATCTACAAATTCGATTGTTTCCCAGAAAAGACTGACAGAAAAAATATCTTCTATTTCCTTTAATAAGAACCGAACATCACTTTTGATCTTTTCATATATTTTTGTTTTGCTTTCTACTCCTCTTTGAGAAAAGTATTGATCAATTACCCTTTGATCAATTGAATCGATTTTATAAATCTCTGGATAGATTTCTCTGTATAAGAAAGTCAAATTAGGAGAGTTAAGTCTTGAGGAAACAATGACAGACACTGTGCTCGCACGATTTATTAAGTATTTAATTGATGAGATCGTTCTATCCACGTCATGAATACTTACCTCATCTAGTCCATCGAAAAAAATAGATAAATTTCTGGTCAGTTTCCCCATAGGATATAAAATAATCTTGCAATCTATAGCGTATAAGGGACTCTATATCACCCATTACACACTCTCTTAATCTGATAAATACGGGTATAGGCTCAGCTGTAGCGCTTAATGTTTCATAATAACTTTCTAGGAATTTCTCCGAGCAATACAAAAATAACTTTTTTATAATTTCTGTTTTTCCTGTCCCTGCATGTCCTAAAAGGATGCTCATTTTATTACTGAGAATCTCTCCTTGTGACCTACTAAGCTCGTCTCCATTAATAGTTAACTCTAAGAAAGAGGTGGATTTTAAGAAGGTCCTTTCTTCTACTGATATGGAAGAGTCTATAAATGCAATTTCATTTTGGGAAGAAAAGTAAAGTCGGTATATATCAAGATTTCCAACTTCATTTAGCAGTTCAGAGAAGTTTTCTTCCTTAATCCAGCGTAATGTAACATTGTGCTCTCTGGCATTTCTTTGAATCATAACCCGAGAACTCTTTAAATTAGTATTAGCCAATTCTTGATCTGTACATTCTGGCTTTATATCAAGATTGGTATAAATATATATTTCATTTAACCTTCCTTTATAAAGGTTAAATGCTTTCTCTAATGATCCATGTACTTGATCATAGAATGATGTGGAATTGTGACTGGTAGAATATTTGCATTGAAATCCATAGTATTTATCACCAGAATTGATTGGCTCGGTTTCTAATCCTGCTTGATTATAATTTGCTGTAAAATCATATCCGCTAACTTTAAATTTTCGCATGAATAGATGCCTGCACATTCTTTCAAATGCATCTTGTTTATCCGGATTCTTGATATTAAACTTGTTCCAATTAATAGAAATCATAAAATCACTCCTCTTCTCTTACATCGATATTACATCCTAATTCCGAAATGTATGATTTGCACCACAGTTATGACTGAATCAGCTCCGTTAACGTTCAATTGGCTTGGGTGAGCGTATGAGCACGTGTACGCTCGGGAAGGACTTGATTCATGGGGTGACAAAGGGAGAACGCCCTGGTGGACGTTCTCCCCTTGTATTGGCTTGGTGACCCCAGCAGAAAATAATTGACTGCTGGTATCCACATGGGACAATGCTTCTACATTTCTCTGTTCTCCTTGCAAAATCCGATTCAGCCACTATTGGGCTCCATGATCGCGATAAAACTCAAAGGAAACATCCAAATTATATTTTCACCGTCACAAGCACTGCTATCCTTCGATTAGGCTATTGCCGATACACTTGCCCCAGAAAGAGTACAAGTATTGTGTAGTAGCGATATTTGGCCAATGATGTGCTTCTTATCTTATGTCCTTTAAAATGTATTGAAACCAACACAGACATTGAGGTTACGATAGGACAATATTATAAATTATTAAATCTCTTCTTTGACTGCACTCTGCTTCTTTAAATTATCTTTGTGCTTCACATATACAATCGCTATAGGAAAATTTATTGCAGCCCCCTTTCCTCCATTCAGCAATCTAACTTCACGTGCACCGAAAACGTAATATTCATTTTCTAATAATTTCTTGATCATTTTTGTTAATTCAAAATCCCAATCTAACTCTTTCACCGGATTCAAAATCACTTAATAAATCACCAAAATCATGTAGGTATTGCAAAAAGCCTGAAATCAATTCAACCTCAGTCTCATTTTTGGGTTCATCATGATCAAACTCATATCCCATTGCTCGATCCAAAATATTAATGATTTCTTTTCCCGTTGTAACTCTAGGTAATTTTTCAGGAATATTCTCTTTGATTCTTTTAATTCTCAGAAGTTTATCCTCTTGGCGCTCAAGGCTTTTAGATACCCAATGCTCATGTTTTACTTTAATTTGTTTAATAATTTCTTTGGTAAACGTCTCAGGTTGGTCATCAATCATCTTGTGATGAATGCGACATAAAAGAATTAAGTTGTCATATCTATCGATTTTATCCTTAGGACGGTTTTGATCATGTCTAGGCCCATTCATTTGACCAGAAATAATATGGCATTCCTCACCGATAATTGACGAATCATCTTTTTCAGTCTCATCAATAATTAGTTCAAGCTTGCATATGGAACATCTATTTCCCGATCTACCCCATAATGTCTTTCTAGTCTTATCTGAGATCGACATGCAATTATCGCTGACCTCCCTTAAATATGGGTTCGACTTGACTTATGTCATAGATATATTATTCCAAGTTTCCCCATTGAAACAAATAGCTCGCTATTTGCTATTTAGTACAATCATTCCACGTTATGAATTGTAGTTTTAAATCTCCCCCCAAGAGGCTGCCTCTTGAGGAATAACACAATATTATAGCACCATTCAAACACTTTTTAAGCTTCTATAACCTTCTTGCATTGTCATTTTTTTTCGTAACTTATGGAAATATCACTTAATAATCTGTTCCAGTAGAGCACATGCACCAAATGGTGCAGACTGGTCATATGGCCAAAGGAAGGTTCTTGTCAACTTTGGACATGGCAGCAGAAGTCTGGCATGATTAGAGACGCTTATGGTAAAAGTACTTGTTCTTTAAGTTGTTCATCAATACTAATTGATTTAAATAATAAGGCTCTACACTTCTTTTCTGACTTCCACGTTAATTTAGTAATCAATTTCAGGTTTTCGCGTTCAATTTCACCAACATTTGCTATGGTCGAGCTAATGTCCTCTATGGAGTTTCTCCTAATGAAAGTGTATAACTTCCCAAGGAACCCCATCATAATATCTGACAACTGAATTAGTCCTGAACTTTTGGAATTAATAAATTTATAATGGTCTAACTCTCTTCCTCTATCCATAAATTTATAGTCTTTCAATATCAACTCTATCTGATCTTCTTGATCAAAATAGTGAATTGAATTCTTAAACATACACAAGGGATTAGTATAAAAAATCGAATAATCATTCATCAAAATATGCTTTTTTCATTTGTTATAAATGGAATGTCTTTAGTTTTTTTAGAAGCCTTTAGAATTTGTACTGTTGTTGCAATTCCCAGGTGACTTTTCTCATTATCGCTATAGGGTTCAATCAACTCAATGATCTCGTCTATAAAATCAACAATTTCATTTTCTTGAATACTAGGGTAACCGTACCTGAAAAATATCTCTTCTGTTCTTTCTATATTCTCGTTTAAGACTAGATAAAAATCATTTTTAATATGATTTGCAAAAGTAAAGTCAAAAGCCCCTATTGTTTCTGAACCTACTATTGCCGAATCAATGATATCCACAATTGAAAAATACAGCGGGTTCAAGTTACTATAGTGTAAATACAAATTCTTGGAATCTATCCACTTTAGAACTTGATTTATTTTTCTAGATTTCAGTACATCTGGAAAATCCCCGGAAGCTATATGCTTGAATTTAACATCAGTGATCGTTTTTTGTAGTTTTAAGCTTTGGAACAATTCCGTAGTATCAACATTTGTACTCTTCCCCTCATATGCCAGACCGCCTAGAATAAAATTTTGATCTACAGGAATATTAAATTTCTCTTCCTCAACATGAAACTTTCTTCCGTTATTGGTTTCATCATAGTAAAAAGTATATGTTTCATTCACTCCTTCCAACCCATGAAGAAGAATCGCATTATTTCGAAATTCATTAACATCAATTTTAATCATACATTGGACCCCTTATTGTTAGAGTTACCATTCAGCTAATATTTTTGTAACGAACCTCATACAATTCGTTAAAACCCTGGTGCGCGAATCACCTCTTCTAAATTCTACCATACCTTGGGGCATTAGCACACAATTCTCTAGTCAAAAAGAACTAAAAAAACCTGGAACTTTAGGTCTCAGAGGTTGCAAAATTCTTAATATCACATACTTCTAAACTTTCGATCTCTACTAATATCAAGAACGAGTTATATCTTAAGACTTTTCGTTTATAGTTGAAAGTTATGGAGTATAATTGGAAGGATGAGGATGTTGGTGAAAAGAGAAAATTAGACAAACTGATTTTCCTTAGGTATAGCGGTATCATTAATACTTATGGGGGATATGTGATATGAATGAAGAGATACTGGAGATGTTCTCCTTCTTTGAACAGCAATATGATGCTTGTGTACTCCCTTTGAATTGGGAGGGTGTGAAGTATCTCGGCTCTAAACAAGATCAAACTTGCCGTTTCTGTCAAAAAAGGCAGATCAGAAGTTACTTTCAAGAAGAAAGCTCATGCAATCCCCGAAATGCTCGGTAATAAACGTTTATTAAGCCATTATGAATGCGATAGCTGCAATCAATTTTTCTCCGATATGGAGAACCATCTTGGCAATTATACTTCCTTCTGGCGGGCTGTTTCTCAGGTTAGAGGAAAGCGCGGAACCCCAAAGTATAAGAAGAATCTTGAGATCCAATCAGTTGATGGTCAACTGCGAATTGGTGATTACATCGATAGCCCTTCCATCATCCACAATGATGAAAATAAAGAGATCATCCTCCCTGGGGTAAGAGAACCATACATTCCGATTGCAGTATATAAATGTTTCGTAAAAATGGCTCTCACCTTAATGCCAGAATCCGAGATACAGCATTTCAAAAAAACCATTGAATGGGTAATGGAACCCGATCACTCGATAAAGAAATGTCCGTTTGGATTGAAAGCTTTTGTACAGTTTACTCCTGGATTCAAAGTATATCCCCATCCCTGTAATTGGTTATTTTTCCGGAAAGAAAATATAGAACCTCACATCCCGTATTCTATCTATGCAGTTTGCTTCAGCAGTCTTATGTTTCAAGTTACTATTCCTCATTGCGAATGTGATATTAATTTTCTTACTTTTTTAGAAAAAGGGGGGGCAAGCAGAAATCGCTGCTTTGCCTTCGCCGTATTATGAGAACCATCCTCTTGGACCATCTCATATCCAAGTAAAAGATTTATCTGGCACTGACTGGGCTCGTGGTGAAAAAGAATACATCTCGATTTCATACGATCTCAAAGAGGAAATACTCTCAAACAAAATAAACTCTGAGGAACCATAGCTGTAAAAGTTAAACCATTCCTAGTAAAGAAAATGCCCATGATCAAGGGACCTCGACCTGGGCAGACATTAATCACCAAACTATTCTCTTCAGTAATGGACCAAGTCCAACTAGAATTTCATACAGCTACCCCTTTTCTGGTATAGCCGCTCCTTCAATGTTTATTTATCTTCACTTCTCATACTGCGGGAGCCTACCCGCAACATACTCCTTATTTGAAGGTAACATAAGAAAGGTGCTGATTTTGTCAGCACCTTTCTTATGTTACATATTAACCAATTCCCATTCTCGATACTTTCAAGATCAATCAGTTGCCATAGTACTCTCCGGTTCCTGCAGAATACGATTAAGCGTTTGAAACTGCTTTTCACTAAAACTGTCAGCTTGTTTACCCTCTACTGCCATTGCCCACCATAATGTGCCGTTAATTCCACAACTCCCGCAGGTTCTCGGAATGATCTTGAACTGACCCATTTGAGGTGGGTAATACCGTTTTTGTGAGGGCTGAGTGGATAAAGAAAAACCACCCTGCGAGAGGGTGGTTGGGTGTTAAGCCTATTTAATATATTTAAAAGTCCATTATCAGCCATTGTAAATAAAACAGATGAAACAAACTTATTATAGAGTTTACTTTACCTCACACAATCGAGAGATAGCCATATAATCGAGTACTTTCACAACGATCAAAGCAATGAAGCCTGTCAAAGTAGCAATTTCACCAACCATAGACATCATCTCCCGAATGTTATCCATTATGCCATGTCCCCGATCGACATTGAATTCCAACCTCTCGATTGGATGAGGCGGGACACTTCTGTTATATCACATTTGAAGATATGCGTGCAAATAGTCTTCAACACACTTGAATGTCAGGAACTTTTCCTTACGATTCTTGAGTCTCCTTAACCCTCTAACTAGCTTATGTTCAGGAAACATATCTAAGAGTAACTTCAAATTCAGGTGGTTGAGCTTCGTGGTCGATAAGTGCAGGACTCTAAAAGTGAATACATTTTTGTTCTCAATTAGAGCATTTAGTGCATCTTGCAACTGATCACTTACTGTAACCCTTGGATACTCGGTTAGGATTGTAACTCCAGTTCCTAAATTCAGGTGTTTTACATCTTTAAAAGATGTGTTCACAAAAATTACATTCTCAAACTTAGCACTCCTAAAATTACACCCTTCAAGCAGCGCTCCGACAAAAATACAGTTTCTGAATGTAGCCCCCTCAAAATCCCCCTTCCTTAAGTTAGTCCCAAGAAAGTCGACCCCATCAAATCTAGCCTTCTTGAAGACACATTTGGTCAGGATTGCACCTCTGAAGTTTACGTTCTTAAACTTTGCACTATCAAAATTAACCTGAAATGACCTGCTCTTACAGAAGTATATGTAGCTATAACTTCGACCGATCTTCATTGTCTTAAAAGAGTTTAGTCGATATATCTTCAATCTCTTGATAGCTTTTGCCATTAGGACACCTTCAATTTAACATTTTCCATATAACTTTATTATACCAAAGTGCTGTTTTGGATCGCAAATTCATACCTTCATCCCCGAACATATACTAACATATAGACCCCCACTCAAGCAGACAGCCCTTATTAATCTAATAAGGGCTGTCCACTGCTTACACCAAAATACTTTTCAATGTAGAGATCCCATGAATCTGACTTATAATTTCTTTTGGACAATCCTTCAGAAACTTTGTAACGCATGCAGGGTTATATAAGACGATATGAAGATGACCTCTATCGAAATCAAATACCAAATCTCCCTTGACCCTCCACTCGCGCTCGTGTGTCCAATCAGTTATATCCCATTCTTTCGTGGATTCGTTATATTTGAACTCATTGTCGACAATTCTCCACCACTCATCCTTGTGAAGAAAATCTTTAGCGGTTTGTGTCTCTTCGTATATCACTGACCGTGCACCATACTCTCTATACATTTGGGATTTTACGAATGAAAGTCCTACCCCACAGTAACGTAGTTTTTCTTTCAGGTTTTGACTTCTCCTAAATTTCTCATGTTCTACATTTTGAACAATAGCGTAGAGTGGAGCATCTTGGAAGCATACGGCTTTTGAATCACCAACAATATAAGCATCTTTGGTGCTTCCATTCAGTTGCTTTGCTTTTAATATTTCGATCAGGTTTTCGACAGCCAGTAGATTTATCTCTTCAAATGACTTTCCAGATAAATCAATTCCGGCTGCGGGTCTAGTCAAATGAGTGAGCCGTCCTGTCAAATCCGACCTGCTAACAATTCTATTAACCCATGCTTCATATGTAATTCCCACTACCATACCATCTCCTTAATAATTTATAAATGTGTCTATTAAATTCACTTTGATAGTTTAGGCTCAACCTGTTGTTTTATTCCATAAGGTTTATAGACTTGTTACCTACTCGGCAGATTCTTTGCGGAGTGAAGGGAACACCTTCGAATACAATTCAGCCTTCATTTCTTCAATACTAGTAAACCTCTGGCTCTTATCCGGAGAAATTGCTCTTGAAATGAATTCCTTCAATGCTTCATTGGTTTCACGATGATACCCAGTTGTTCGACCAGTAAGAATAAAATAAATGACTTTTCCAAGTGCGTAAGTCTCGTGTCTTATTTCATAATTCTCGAAACCAACTGCAGTCAAGTCAGTGTAATCATTAATAGCTCCTTTGATTTCTGTTCCCTGTCTGGTTAAAGTACTATTAGGTCGTTTTACCAAGCCGAAATCGGAGACCTTTAAGAAGGAAGCACCATCGCCATAATGCTTGACTAAAATATTTGTGTAACTGATGTCCCTATGGAGTATTCCTGTTGAATGAATATAATTGAAGGCACGAATTAACTGTTCTACATAAACTCTTCTTTTGTTAAACGTTAGTGTAGAGTTGCTCCGGTTTATGTATTTAGACAATGTCTCATCTGCGTACTCCATTACATACTCATTCTTCTCATCATCATAGGAATAGGCTTTAATGACAAACAGACTATCCAAGGTTCGAAGATCGTAAAATTCATTCTTAAATCGCTCCAGCTCATCAGGTCGCAAATCACCTTCCGCTCGTTTAACAGCGAAGTAAGAATTATAATGTGGATCTTTATACTTTAGCACCTTCGCGTATGAACCCTCACCAATAAACTTTAATTTTGCAATAGCACTTGGTATTGTGCCTGGGATTGTCATGGTATCAACTAAAGTAAAAATAGGCTTGTCCTCTATGATATCTATTGGTGGGAAATCCTCAGGGATAGGACTTCCTCCACTCATGGATAGGAAAGATCTGCATTTGCCCATAATTTCTTCATAGTAGTCATTGATCTCAAAAGCAAAATCACCTTTAAGTGTAGCTTGAGTTACCCTTATCTGTTCAATTAAATCGATGAGCTCTTTACTTTGAGCAGCATTATAATGTCCACCACCATCTGTGTAGCGCTTCTGATTCATGAATTCGAACAAACTATTAAACTGAGTATGAAATATTGCAAACAATTCTTTAAGCCTCTCATCAGAAATATCATCGTAGAACCCTCTGAAGAGCGCCACACTATCTGAACTGTGTCTTGAACCCACTTGATTTAGTTTTATATGCAAAAATTTTGTTGGATCAGTAATGTAGATCTCCTCCATCATTAACCCATCTGGGAATAATCACCACACTACCATTATACTAAATACCTACTACTGTTTTCACCTCTTATTCGAGCAGCTGTGGAAACTCATTACAAATCTCATGGTCGAGTGAGCTGATAATGCTGCATAAAAAATGCCCCATTTGCGGGGATGGTCGCACATGGGGTCGTCTGAAGGAGGAGAGCTGATACTGTTCAAGGATTTCATCTCCCATTTATAATGTGTTCTGGCTACAAGATCTTGAAATTCGCCCAGGTCTACCCCTGATCTGAGAAGCTGCGAATTAGACCTACGCCATTCTGATTTGGGGCATACCTCTAGCTTCAAACTTTTCAACAAACAATTCCATGCGAGTGATAACCTCCTGAGGAGTAACTTCAATCATATTTACACTAATAATTGATAAGAGTTCTTCAATACTTTCTTGATATGCCAGATACCCATTCTGGAGTGCTACGATAAAAATGCAGTCGAAAAACCCCCTCATATGAAATAAAATGAAAGCTAACGAGGGGATGAGAGACAATGAATCGGTACGACAAAACATTCAAAGAAGAAGCCGTAAGGTTGAGTGATGAGGTTGGATCAAAGAAAGCCGCTGAGCAGTTAGGCGTGCCCTACCACACGTTGCAGGAATGGAGAAAGCGAAGAACCCTTCACGGCGACGGAGCGCATATCGGGAGTGGACGCGCTTATGCATCTGCCGATAAGACGGCGCGTGAAATCGAATTAGAAAAAGAAATAGGCGAGCTGCGCCGCGCGAATGAAATTCTCAAGGATGCACTCGGTTTTTTCGCAAAAGACCGGAAGCGGTAAAGGCATGCCAGCTCTATGCATACATCCGTGAAAGACGGGATCAGTGGACCGTCAAGGAGATGTGTGAAGTGCTTGCTGTCAGCGAATCGGGCTATTACCGTAGCTTGAAGCCCCTACCCAAACAGGAGCGGCAGCAACTTCTTCTGGTCAAGATCAAAGACATCATTGGTGAACATGAAGACAACAGTAATTACGGTGTCCAGCGTATTCTGCTGGCGCTTTCCCAAATCGAGATCACAACCAGCTACAGCACCGTCTACCGAATCATGAAGAAGCACGATCAGCTGAAGAAAGTGAAGCGTCATCCAAACGGCATTACACACGAGGATGCCGCAGCTCAAAAGAGCGAGAACCTGATCCAAAGAGACTTCAAAGCCTCAGCACCCAACCAAAAATGGCTATCGGATATCACCGAAATCCCTTGTTCAGACGGCAAGCTCTATCTGTCCGCAGTCCTTGATTGTTTCAACGGAGAGATCGTGGGCCTGGCCATGGACGACAACATGCGTAAGGAACTCTGCATCCAAGCTTTTGAGAACGCCTGCAAAGCGAGAAATGCTCGCGGAATGACTTTTCACAGCGATCAAGGCAGCCAATTCACGAGTCATGCTTTCCGGGAGAGTCTGGCTGAACGTAACGCCATTTAGAGCATGAGCGGCACGGGTCGTTGTTATGATAACGCAAGGATGGAAAACTTTTTTGCTACGCTAAAGAAAGAGAAACTGTACAAGATCAACACGGAGCGCTATCCGATGGCCGATATCAAATCGATCATCTTTAGATACATTATGGTTTACTACAACAGGCGGCGGATCTACACCTCTAATCCGGGGGGCTGGCCGCCAACTATTTATCGCGAAAGAATGCTGTCACAAGCAGCCTAGCAACGGGATTTCTGTATGAGGGTGTTTTCAAACTGCACTTTTTTTGACAACTCCAGTTGGAAACGCGATCGTATTGTTTCTGGTGGATTATGCAAGAAAACAAATATTCCGCTCCAGCAGATTTTTAACGAGAAGGATTTTTCAGCATTGGATTGAGCCTAGCTGCGTTCATACAAAATATGAGGCGGTTTGTTCACTTAAACCGCCTCTGGATTTCCTCACAATACAATTGTCGTCACTTACGCTCAGTCTATAATATACCACTGAAAATTGTCACTAATTTCTCCATAATGTCATTGTCAATTTTTCTTAGAGTTTCCCACTCCACCCTCCCTCTCTAAATCCCCCACGCCCCACAAGGCTTCCCAGCCCTTCCCCCTCTCTCCCCCCTAATCCCTAAAGCAAAATAAGTTTGCCACTGAAGCCCTCAAAATGACCGAGCAAATCACAAAAAAACGAGAAAAAGAAGCGGAGAAAAAACAAAATAAGTTTGACGTGAAATCAGGGGGAGGGGGGGAAAGAGCAGGGATTAAGGACACAGGGTTAAAGGAAAAGACTGAGGAGATGCCTGGGAACAGCCGCTCATTATTGGCATCAATCACTTTAATTGATCGGGGAAAGGAAAGAGGAAAAGGCACTGTATTAAATCGGAGGAATCCTTATTTATCAAGGCTTTAAGCCGTTATCCTTAGAGCCGATGGCTGAGAAAAGGATTGAGGAAACAGAGGTTCGGGTCAGGATATCATAGGGAGATACAGGGCTGAGGGTTAATGGCTTAGGATCCTCCTATACCCTCTTTCCTTTTCCCTAAGTGCCTGCTCAAATGAGAAAAAAGCCGACCAAAATCAGGAGTGAATCCTGAAAATCGTTGGCTTAGTGGTAAACTTCAAGTGATGAGTGGCAAACTTTGTGAGATAGTTACAGACTTAAATTGTTATCTACACTAACCTGTTTGTTGGTTGAGAAGATAGTTTGTGAAGGAGTTAAGATCTATGTCTTTTAAGCTTAATCCCAATAATCTCTATAATCTCATGTTGATCCTCGTTATTAAGTTTTCTGAAACCTGAAAACAATTTGTTTTCCTTTTCATTTAAATTGATGCTATATGTATCTTCGGCTGATCCGATGATTAACCATTCTAGACCCACCTTAAATTTATCTTGGATTACAATAAGAATGTCAACTGAAGGCTTGTACTTATCTTGTTCCAGTTCGCTAAGGGTACCTTGTGATACGCCGATCATATTGGCAAATTCAATTTGATTTAATTGATTGTTCTTTCTTATCCCCCTAATTCTCTCCCCTAAGGTTGACAATTCCCTCACCCCAAAATAAGAAATAAAGTCCCGATGAAAATGTTCCATCGGGACTGACTTAACGGTTCTTTTACTGCCGCCAAACTTTTACTTAACACATTAGTTACGAACATTATTGTCTAGTTACCAACATTAATGTCACTGAACATCAAATTATCGATCTTTATTAACCCTACTCCACCGTAACGCTCTTCGCCAAGTTCCTCGGCTTATCAACGTCATGCCCAAGCGCGAGCGAGGCGTAGTAGCTCAGGAGCTGCAGCGGCACGACGGACAGGGCCGGCGTCAACAGTGGCAGCGTTCGTGGGATCGCGAACAGCTCATCTACGGATTTGCCCACTTCCTTCTGAGCGCCTTCGTTGACGATAGCCAGAACGTGAGCGCCGCGCGCCTTAACCTCTTTAATATTGCTCAGCGTTTTCTCATACAGCTCTTCTTGCGTCACGAGTGCGATGACTGGGATGCCATCCTCGATCAGAGCCAGCGTGCCATGCTTCAGCTCGCCTGCCGCGTAAGCTTCAGAGTGAATGTACGAGATTTCCTTGAGCTTCAGCGAGCCTTCTTGTGCGACTGCATAGTCGACACCGCGGCCGATGAAGAACAGGTTTTTATGCGAGGAGATCGACTCCGCTACTTGCTTCAGTACGGCCGATTGCTCCAGAATGCTTTCCACTTGCTCTGGCAAGTCATGCATCGCCGTGATGATCGCTTCAATCTCGCTCTCCGGCTTCGTACCCAGCGTTCCCGCCAGATGCAGGCCGAACAGGTAGAACGCGATCAACTGCGACGTGTATGCTTTTGTCGAAGCTACAGCAATTTCAGGCCCCGCCCAAGTTACAATCACGTCATCCGCTTCGCGGGCAACCGAGCTGCCAACTACGTTCGTAATGGCGAGTACACGAGCGCCATTACGTTTTGCTTCACGCAGCGCAGCAAGCGTATCAGCTGTTTCGCCCGATTGGCTCACGACGATAACGAGCGTTTCCGGCGTGATGATTGGCGAACGGTAACGGTATTCGGAAGCGACATCCGTCTCAACCGGAATGCGAGCCAGCGATTCGATAACCGTCTTACCGACCATACCGGCATGGGATGCAGTACCGCAAGCTACGATATGCACTTTGTTAATCGATTTGATGTAATCCGCTGTCATCGACAGCTCTTTCAAGTTCACGGATTTGCCGTCGTCCGCGATGCGACCCAGCATTGTGTCGCGGTACGCTTTAGGCTGCTCATAGATTTCCTTCAGCATAAAATGATCAAATCCGGCTTTCTCCGCTGTGACGAGATCCCAATCGACATGATATATTTCCTTGGAAATAAATTCGCCTTCGGTCGTCATCAATTCGACAGCATCACGTGTCAATACAGCCATTTCACCGTCGTTTAGAATATAGACGTTGCGAGTATGCTCCAGAATGGCTGGTATATCCGAGCCAATAAAGTTCTCGCCTTCCCCGATCCCGATAACGAGTGGGCTTGCAAAACGAACCGCAACCAGCTTCTCGGGTTCGAATTCAGTCAGAACGCCCAGCGCGTAAGCGCCGCGCATCCGTTTTACCGCACGTTGTACCGCTTCAACGATGTTGCCGTCATACTCATCCGCAACGAGATGGGAAATAACTTCTGTATCCGTCTCGGATACGAAATGATGGCCTTTCGCGATCAGTTCATCCTTCAAGTCCAGGTAGTTCTCGACAATGCCGTTGTGCACGACCGAGAATTTCGCCGAATTGTCGGTATGCGGGTGCGAGTTGACGTCGGACGGTTTGCCGTGTGTCGCCCAACGTGTGTGACCGATGCCTACAGAACCGGCCAGCGGCACCGTGCGGAGTTTATCCTCCAGATTAGCCAAACGGCCTTTCGACTTGGAAATTTCCAGACCGTTGCTCGTAAATACAGCGATGCCCGCAGAATCGTAACCACGGTACTCCAGCTTCTTAAGTCCTTCGATCAAAATATCCTGAGAGTCGCGTTTACCAATATATCCAACAATACCACACATAATTATATAGACCTCCGTTATCGGTATGATTACCCGTACGGATGCCAGCTTATGCGCAGCACAAGCGCTATTCGGTTGTCATTATTATGCAAGTCTGCATCTGCAATGCGCAACCCTTCTGCCCATGCCCGCTTCGCAAGCGGCATCGTAGACATACGGGAGCTAATGTTGTCTTCCTCAATAAAAAACTATCGAGCAGCCTGCCGCAAGTTTGTGGAATCGGTCGCCCAATTCTTTTGCTTGTCGGCTTTCGATTGGTCTGCAATAACCGGAAGGTCCCCGCCGAAATTTCGAACACCTTCACCTCGTCAGCTTCCCGTATGGACGTTCTCTCTCGAATCATCAACTGAATCCTCATGAGCCGAACCGTCTCATCACGCAAGCTCTGGCGCTTATCTTACAAGTTGTAACCTCTGTCCTCGCTTTCCTGCTGGAATGATATGTTCTATCATATTCATTTTCGACTCATTTCGCAACCTATACTTTAGGCTTAGTCTGGCAAACCAGGGCTGCAGTCCGTTTTGCATAGTCTTAAAGCACTTCCCGCCTGTGTAAAAAAGCCGCCTTGCACCCGGCAAGGCGGCGGCATCCTACACTTCATTAACGGTATTGCCCGTTAATCATTAACCGAGCTGCTGCTTCACAACGTCAACGATACGCGCAACGTAACCTTCGATCTGGTCCTTATCCGGCCCCTCCGCCATAACGCGGATCAGTGACTCTGTACCGGATGGACGAACGAGTACACGACCGTTGTCGCCAAGCTCCGTTTCGACCGATTCCACAGCGGCTGCAATCGCTTCATTGCCCGCGTAAAGACTCTTATCGGCCACACGAACGTTAATGAGCACCTGCGGATACTTGCTCATGAGCGTCTTCAGTTCGCTCAGCTTGCGGCCCGAAGCAACCAGTGTGTCCACGAGCTGCAAGGCAGTCAGAATGCCGTCGCCTGTCGTATTGTGATCGAGGAAAATAACATGGCCGGACTGCTCGCCGCCCAGGTTGAATCCGCCGCGACGCATTTCTTCCATGACGTAACGGTCGCCTACAGCCGTCTGTGCCGTTTTCAGACCGATACGTTCCGTTGCTTTGAAGAAACCGATGTTGGCCATAACCGTCGTCACGACGGTCTCGCCGTTCAGCTTGCCTGCCCGCTTCAGCGCATCGCCGCATATTGCGAGAATATAATCGCCGTCCACTTCCTCGCCTTGATCGTCAATCGCAATCAGACGGTCAGCATCACCGTCAAAGGACAAGCCCAGATCTGCGCCATGCGCCAGTACTTGCTCACGCACATATTCCGGATGCGTCGAACCAACACCCTCATTGATATTGCGTCCGTCCGGCTCTGCACCGACTGTAATAATCGTTGCTCCGAGCTCTTCGAATACTTTCGGCGCCAGCTCGTAAGCAGAGCCGTTGGCGCAGTCGAGCACGATTTTCAGACCGGCAAAATCACCCTTGATCGTCGTCTTCAGATAGCTCAAATAACGGTATTTCGCATCTTCATCGGTGAATACTGAGCCGATATCGCCGCCAACTGGACGAGGCAGTTCATCGGTTTCCGCATCGATCAACTGCTCAATCGCTAGCTCCGTTTCATCCGACAGCTTGAAGCCGTCGCCGCCAAAAAACTTAATGCCGTTATCCTGTACCGGATTATGCGAAGCAGAGATCATAACGCCTGCATCCGCCTTCAATTCACGTGTAATATAAGCGACTGCTGGTGTCGACACAACGCCTAGCCGTACAACGCTTGCACCGATCGACAGCAAGCCTGCGACAAGAGCAGATTCCAGCATCGGACCCGAGATCCGTGTATCCAATCCAATAACAACCGTAGGCTTATCCGCCTGTCCAGTAAGTACATAGCCGCCACTGCGGCCGATTTTATAAGCTAATTCAGGTGTAAGCTCGACATTTGCCACGCCGCGCACACCGTCAGTTCCAAAGTATTTCCCCATAATTGTCGTTCTCCTTCTGTTTCGAATATAAGTAAGCATATTGTCATCTATCGTAATGGATGAACATGCCGCGCGTCAAAGCAAGCGTTCGAAAGCGTCTCAATTACGCGCCTTTATTGGTCGGGTTATTGCTGCTACCGTCGCTATTGCCTGGACCAACGTGACCGTCATCCTCCGGCGTATTCGAATTTCCTCCGCCGCCTGAATTACCCGAATTTGCAGTCTCTTCAGGCGGTGGTGTGCCGTTACCATCCGGCGTCTCGGTCGGCGGTCCGGTCGGGGTACCCGGCTCTCCCGTCGGGTCCGTTCCGGTGCTGACCGAGTTGTCTTTAATTTCTATATTCACCGTGAGTGTCCCACCTGCAAGCTGCACGAAACGCGGCAGGACAGCCTTCAGCTCCACGGAATGCGTACCTGGTGCAAGCCCGCTCAAATCAGCGGACAACTGGATATCATCCGTCTTCAATGCATCCAGCACGTTAGGCGCTCCAAGCACATCGAAGGCGAATGCGCCCTCCGACTCAGCCATAACGGTCGCCTCAAGTCCGTCAGCCAATCCTCCCAGCTGAATATTGCGACTCAAGGTTCTTGTCTCGGAGTTAACGACCGTTACTTCGACGTTGATCTCGTTCGGCTCTACCATCTTCACGCCATCGGTTGCAGTGACTTTCGCCTTATAGGTTCCTGTTCCCTTGATTTTGGACAGATCCAGCGTTACTCCCTTGTAGAACTGCAGGGAATCAAGCAGCTTCTGGTCGCCGTAGACGGCTACCTTATCCATCTCAGGCTTAACCGCAGAAACGCTAAGTCCGTCCGGCAGCGAGCCGGCGTAGCTAAGCTGCAGCGGCAGCATCTTGAACGGCGGAGTTACCGGCACCGTTACCGCAACTGTGGATGGATTAATAACGGCATGCTCCATCGGATGGCCTTCCGTATCATAGACGACGATCTTCGACTTTTTCTCCTCGACCGTCTTCTCTGCGCCTTCTACGCTGATGCTCGTGCTGACCGATCCTACAAGCGCCATCTCTTCCTTCGGAAGCGTGACTTTAACTTGACCGCCGCCTGTCGTTACAAAGTTAGGTGTACCCGTTATATAGCCATTCGCAGGCGTGCCTTCGATTTTGACGCCAAGGTCGAAAGCCTTCGTCTGAATCTCGACAAGCTCAACCGTCACCGTCGTCGGCGACATCTCGACGAGCTCGATGCCTTTCGGCAATTTATACGTCAGCGGCAGCACATGCTCGCCTTCCTTGATGCCGCTTAAATCGACATTAAGTACGATATTCTCATCTTTCAAACCGAGCAGATTGGCCCGGCGGCCTTCCACGACCACACGGACGACCGTCGGCTCTAGCTTCACTAGCGCGTAATGCTCCTCATCCAGTCCAACAGGAATAACAGACTGCGCTTCATAGGCCTTCGTATCCAAATTAGACGTCACCGTAGCAGGCGTCTTCTCCGGGTCGAAATGGACGACAGCCCATAGCAGCAGCGCAATAATGACCGACAGCACCTTCAGCGCGGTCGGATGGCTCAGCCATTTATCCATCGCTGCGACCCCCTTTCCGCTTCAGGAAGGAGGAGAAGAGCGACTGCTCCTTGCCCGTCTCTTTCGGCGTCAGTTCCTCGTACAGCTTGGAGATCAGCGATTCTTCCTTAATATCGCGCACGATCATACCATTTAATGCCAGGGAGACTTGTCCGGTTTCTTCAGACACGATAACCGCAACTGCATCGCTCACCTCACTTACCCCGATTGCTGCCCGGTGGCGCGTGCCAAGCTCCTTGCTGATGAACGGGTTCTCCGACAGCGGCAAATAACAGCCAGCCGCCATAATCTGATTGCCCCGTATTATAACAGCTCCATCATGAAGAGGTGTGTTTGGTGTGAAAATATTAATTAACAGCTCCGACGTTATCCGCGATTCCATCTGAATGCCGGATTCGATCAGCTCATTGACGCCCGTCATTCGCTCGAACACGATCAGCGCGCCAACCTTACGGCTCGCCATCGTCTGCACGGCCCGCATCACGCCTTCAATCTGATCGCTGACGACATCCTTCTCCAGCGAGGATGTACGGGCGAACAGCTTGCCCCGTCCCAACTGCTCCAGTACACGCCGCAGCTCTGGTTGAAAGATAATAAGCACGGAGACGACGCCGAACGTAAACATCTGGTTCATCAGCCATTTCAGCGTATACAGATTCAGCCAGGTGCTGATTGCCCAAGTCGCAACTAGGACAAATATCCCCTTCAGCAGCTGTACGGCTCTCGTTCCCCGTACAAGCAAAATCATTTTATAGATAATATAGCTGACAATACCTACATCGATAACGTCTTTAACCCAATCATTCCAGTTCAAATCGGTAAAGTAGCTCATTATAAAACCCCCAAACAACCGACAGCTACTATTTTTTTGTATTATATAGGCTATATCAGTTTCGCCTTGTATGCTGTCTTCTAAAATCAATGCGAAACCTAACAACCTTATTATTTTCTAGAATTGGGCTTGGAAATCCTTTTTTCGCAAGAAAAAAATAACTGCCTCCTTCAAGGGAGGCAGTTGACGTTAGGAAGCCAATCCGCTGAACGATTGCGTTACTTTGAACCAGAACCAATCCAGCGCTTGGTCGATCGTCCGCTGTTGACCGGTAATGTAGCCTGTCGAAGCCAGGTTAAGCGAGCCGTCGATGACGGTTACGTTGCCTTCCACTTCGCCTCTTACATCGGCCTCTCCATTCTCAACGATCAAATTGCCTTTCACATGAACACCTTCAGGTATGGTCACTTTCTTGCCTTCAATCACGACCTGCTGAAGCACTTCCCCTTCGCCCGATATGACCAGCTTGGAATTCTGCTCCCACATCGAAATGAAGCTGCCGAGCATCACCACTACGAATAGGGCCGCTACAGCAAGACCCGGATATTTATACAGGAAGCGCAAGGCTCCGCGTCGATTCTGCCGCGGAGTCTTCTCTTGCGGCAGCTGTGACATAATTCGTTCAGTCAGCTTCGCAGAAGCGGCCCCATCATAGGCAGGAATTGCCGGCGTATGCTCCAGCGCGTTATACAATAACGCCTCGGTTCGCTCCAGCTGTTCAAAGCGGGCCATACACGAAGGACATGAGCGTAAATGAGCCTGTAGTTGCTGCGCTTCCTCGCGCGGCAGATCGCCGTCTAAATAATCATGCATTCCTACGATGGCGACATTGCATTCCATAGCAGCCAGTCCTTTCTTTCGTTTGCTCGCGCATAAGCTCATTAGTAGGATACGTTGCGCCGAACAGGATGTTTCACTTTTTTAAAAGATTAATGATTACAGCTTATGCTCCAGTTTTTTCCTCAGAAAATCCCTGCCGCGGTGAACCCGCGTTTTGATCGTCGTAACCGGCATATCCAGCACATCGCTAATTTCCTGAAGAGACAGCTCCTGAATGTAGCGCAGCATCATGACTGTTTTGTATTTCGGGGCCAGCGAGTCGATCGCATCGTGAATGATCCGCTGCGTCTCGGAGAGCAGCATTTCTGACTCTGGCGTCCGGTTATCGCTTGGTATCATCGAGTAGCCGTCCAGCCCCTCGTGATCATTGGATTCGGCATCCAGCGAATAAGTCGGCTTGCGCTTCCTCAGCCGGTCAATACACAGGTTTGTAGCAATACGGTAGATCCAGGTTGAAAATTTCAAAGATTCATCATAGCGTTCCAAATTTTTATGGACGCGCAGAAACGTTTCCTGTACGACGTCCTCCGCCTCCTGGCGATTATTCAACATGCGATAAGCCATATGGAACAATTTATCTTGATACAGCTCCACAAGCTCAGCAAACGCCCGCTGATCGCCCTTTAACGCTAATCGGGCGAGACGAGCTTCCAGTAGATTCACTATTACTCCTCCAAACCTTCCGTTTGAACGGATTGCTGCCGCAACACCCGGCTGGGGGCGACAATATCATCAAGCAGATGATTGTAAAGACTTCCAGAGCTTAGCTTGTCCAAGCAAGCGCTATCTGTTATTCAGCCCTGCGGCTCCGTTCAGCAGCAGACCGTTCGGCTGCCGCTTTCACAAACCTATAAAATCACAATTCGACATATATTTTAGATCGTAATACGCTAGCAAAATCGTAATCCACCTACACTGAAAAAGCAATACTATTGCATGAAAAGTACCGGAATTAATTATATAGTTTTTGCCTGACGATGGCAAAGGAATCGGTAGTGGAAGCCGCCATTTTCTGAAGCAACGGAAAAAGACCGGCTCCGGGGCAATTTCCCCTGGGCACCGGCCGCTTTCTCTCGCATAATTTTCGGCAAAATCAGCTTCTCCACCTGTTTATAAAATGCTGTTCCCCATAATGGTCTTGAGAACATCCTTAATGGTGCTCGTCGGAATCGCGAATCCAATACCTTGTGCCTCCGAATTGACGGCCGTGTTAATGCCGATCACTTCGCCCTTCGCATTCAGCAGCGGCCCGCCGGAATTGCCTGGATTAATGGATGCATCCGTCTGCAGCAAATGCTCATACACATGATTGCCGGTTTCATCCGCTATCGTAATCGGGCGTTCCTTAGCGCTCAATACGCCTACTGTCATCGTATGGTCGAAGCCGTAAGGGTTGCCAATCGCAATGACCCAGTCACCAATTGCACTTTCATCGGAGTTGCCGATTGGCAAGGTCGTAAGATCGCCTCCGCCTTCGATTTTCAGAACGGCCAGATCATGGTCTTTGTCCGCTCCAACAACGGTTGCAACAAACGGCTCATCATGGCCTTGCACGGTAACCTTCACTTGGGCAGCGTCCGCTACGACATGCTCATTGGTAACAATATAACCCGCCTTGTCGAAAATAAAGCCTGTCCCCGATCCGGTCAGCTGGAGATTGGATGTGTCCGTCCCTTGCCCCTGTCCCTGCTGCTGTCCTTGCTCCTCCTGCCGGTTCAATCCTTGCCCTTCATCCTGTCCGAAGATTCCGCCACCGAACGGCCATCCCCCTCCGTCTCTTCCGGAAGGCTGCTTCGGCGCTGCATAATTCTCAATCTTCACAACGGCAGGAGATGCCTTGGCATAGATGCCGGAGATCGTCTGATCTACCGAAGTGGACGCCGTTTTCACCCCTGCACCCGAGCTGCCCTTATCGGCCACATGCGTGACGGATGCGGTTTCCGTACCGCCGGTAAACAAGTTGTTGCGGTCGGCTGTATACATGAACCCGCCAATGACGACGGCTCCCACCAGGAAAGCGGCCAGCATAGCTGTCGGAGATCCCTTGCGTTTGCGTCTGCCGTTATGCTTGGGTTCATTATTATCTTCACCCGGCTTCTCCTGCAAATATCCGCTTGCCTGAAGCAGCTCCAATTGTTTCTCGTAATTCGACTTCATGTCCATCGCCGATTGGTTAGGACCGTATGTGTAAGTGGCGGCCTCTTTGACTTGATCACCTGATTGCTGTTTTTCCTTATCGTTGAATGAATTCATAGATGATGCCCTCCTTCGATTCATGCGGCTTGCTTACACCGCTTCGTCGTTGTCGTTTGCTTGATGTCTTCATAATGAAGGCCGCACCTTAAAGCAAACTTAAGAGGACTATAAAAATAAATAAAACCTTGGACAAGCGGTTACTGTGCTGCGCAGACTCTCGCTTGGTCGACAAGCTTCTGCGGCTCATCCACCTTTAAATAGATAACACGAGTCTGCTTAGGCAAAAACAAGAACCTTTCAATCCGCTTCTCCCGGTGCAATTCAAGCTTCACATTAGGCGTGCCTAACATCGGACCAGCAGAACGTTTGAGCTCCGCTTTATCCAGCTCATACCCTGTTTTAGACCAGTCGATGGACGCAATATCACTCCACTTCAAATTCCCCTGCAAGCGCAACCCGTAACGCAGCCTAATGCCCTCCCCGTCCATTCGGATGGGCTGAAGCACAGCCGCGCGCGTATCAGCCCACAACAGCATAAGCAGCCAAATTTCAGAGATCGTCACAATCCATGCCGCGATAGGCGACCACATGGCCAGCAGCAAATGGACGACGATGGACTCCATAATGATGATTTTCGTAGCAAATGCAGCCATAAGCACTTGATTCGTTTCTTTATGATAAGTGAAGGAATAGCTGTCTCCCTCTGTCTGCTGACGCATCCTATTGCGTGCACCCCAAGAGAAGAACAAGTAGTAAATCATGCTTGCATCATGCATGAGAACCGACGCTAGCTTCCCGCTCCCCAGTACATCTTGTACCGCAACCCGGATGGCCTCTCCTGTATTGGCTTCCGTCCGCCTGATCTGCCTGAACCTCTTCACAACCCGAACTATTAATCGCACCTCATAAAATATAATCGCAGCTTCTGCTGTTACGACGAGCAGCTCGATCGGCCAGATCGTATGCCACACGGCCCCTTTCATTGACGAAGGCAATATGAACCACGCCGCCAGTCCTCCTAGCACAGGAAGCGGCAGCACCGCCTTCAGCTTGCGGCCGGACCTTCGGATAACAAGCAGCCAGTACAGAAGCGGGACGACGAGCATAAAGTCAAATAGAATCGCATAAGCAAGGAACGGTTCCTCTTTCATTGTAAGCACTACAGTGCTGTCGACGCTCATAATAAGCAGCGCAGCTCCAATGAACCAATACATAGAACGGGATAACTTCGACGGTGAGACCATGACCAAGACCTCCCTGGACCGATTTGATATCAGTATATAACGACGATGAATTGTAAAACCGTTCCTTTTATGGATTTTAAACGACAGTTTGCGCTGCATACACAAAAAAAACCGAGCCAAGGCAAAAATCGCCTTGCTCGGTTTCTTCTTTATATAATCCTATTAGCCCGTATTTCTCAGGCCGGCTGCAATTCCGTTGATGGTGAGCAGCACCTCGCGGAGCAGCTCAGGCGCATCCTCATCCTGCTCGCGAATGGCGCGAAGCTCGGACAGCAGCTGCACTTGCATATAGCTGAGCGGATCGACGTACGGGTTGCGGAGACGGATCGACTCCTGAATAACCGGTACATTGTCCAAAATCTCTTCTTGTCCTGTAATTTGCAGAATCAGATCGGAAGTGAGCTTATACTCCTCTTCAATTTGCGTGAAGATCCGGTCGCGAATCTCTTGATCGGAGATCATGTCTGCATATTCTTTGGCAATCAGCAGATCTGCTTTGGCAAGCGCCATTTGCAAATTGTCGATCAGAGAGCGGAAGAACGGGAACTGCTCATACATCGTCTTGAGCGTATCCATCCGCTTCTCATCATCGCCTGCATAGGTTTGCAGCGCTGTACCTGCCGCATACCAAGCTGGCAGCAAGTAACGGCTTTGCGTCCATGCGAATACCCAAGGGATTGCACGGAGGTCTTCAAAGCGGTCGCTGTTTTTCCGTTTCGACGGACGGGAGCCGATGTTCAGCTCGCCCACTTCCGGAAGCGGCGTCGATTCTTTGAAGAATGTCATAAAGCCCGGATCACGGAAAATCAAATCCTGATATTTCGTAAGCGCCGTCTCCGAGATGGAGCGGGCAATATCATTCCATTCCGCTACAATCTCTTGCTCTTGCTGCTGCGGATACTTCGCCAGACGAGCGGCTGTAATAAGCGCCCATGTCGCTTGCTCCAAGCTCCGGTAAGCGATGCCCTGCATGGAATAACGCGAGGAAAGCACTTCGCCTTGCTCCGTGATTTTGATGCCGCCGCCAATCGTATGCGGAGGCTGTGCCAGAATGCTGCGGTTAAGCGGCATGCCGCCGCGACCGAGTGCTCCGCCGCGTCCGTGGAAGAACTTCAGCTTCACGCCATGCTCGCCTGCTGCCGCTGTAATTTCATTCAGCGCTACGCGAAGCTCCCAGTTCGCTGTCACTACTCCGCCGTCTTTGTTGGAGTCGGAGTAGCCCAGCATAATTTCATGCAGATTGCCGCGTGCCTCTACCGCTTGACGATAGATTGGCAGCTCGAACAGCTGCTTCATGATGCCAGGAGCGGCATGAAGATCGTCGATGGTCTCGAACAGCGGAACCGACTGCAGTGTGCAGCGAACCGTGCCATCCACATCTTTGACAAACAAGCCAACTTCCTTCGCGAATACCATAACCTCCAGCATATCGCTTGCGCCCTGTGTCATGCTGATCAGGTAGCTCGAGATACAGTCCACGCCAAACTCTTGCTGTGCGCGATAGACAGTATGGTAGACATCGAGACATTCGCGCGTCGATTCCGTATAGTCCAGATGACTGGATGTCAACGGACGCGGATCATTGAGCAGCTTATGAAGCAGCTCGATCTTCTCGTCCTCGGACAATTGGCCATAGTTCGAAACGATGTTCATTTTGGCCAAAATTTCTCCCATCGCATTCTCATGCTCTTGGCTGTGCTGGCGGATGTCCAGCTGCAGCAGATGGAAGCCGAACAGCTCTACTTGACGTACCAGCTTGCCGATTTGCGTATCAGCGACATGATCAGCGAAGTGGTGACGCAGGCTGCGGTCAATAATGCGCAGATCCGCCAGCAGCTCGTCAGCATTATTGTAGCGCATCGGCGAGCCTTTAAGCGCCTCATCACGGGCGTTAGCCAGCTTCTCCAGCATGAAGCCCAGCTTGATGCGGTAAGGCTCCTTCGCATTGCGCCACAACTCGACACATTTCACATCGATTAATTGACGATCTTGCTTGATCGATTCAATCAGCTCTTCCGACACTTGGACGATATTCGTGCTGAAGCTGAGCTGATCAACCAGTTCATTGATTTTTTCCTCATATTTCTTCAAGGCCAACTGGCGGTTAAGCGTCAGCGTTTCCCAAGTGATCTTAGCCGTTACGGACGGGTTGCCGTCGCGGTCTCCGCCAATCCAGGAGCCAAAACGCAGGTAGCTTGGCACATGCCAATTTTCGCCCGGATAGTATTTCTCCAAGCAGCGCTCCAGCTCTTCATAGACGGCAGGCAGCGCTTCGAAGAGCGTCTCGTCGAAGTAGTACAGGCCGTTGCGTACTTCATCAATAACGGTAGGCTTACGGTCGCGAAGCTCATCTGTCTGCCACAAAATGAGGACTTCATTCAGCAGCTTGTCCCGAAGCTTCTCGCGCTCGCGGTAAGTCAAAGTCGGGTTGTCAAGCTCCATCACGTCTTCAGCTATCCGTTTGTGGATATCAAGGACGGCCCGGCGCGTTGCTTCCGTCGGGTGGGCGGTCATAACCAGTTCGAGCGAAATGCCGCTCAAAATTTGCTGAACGTCTTCAATCGCGATTCCGCGCTCTTTTAAGTCTTGGACAGCGCTTTCGATGGAGCCGCGCTGCACGCCTTCGCCTGCCGAACGCTCGTAATCACGCTTGCGGCGGATACGGTGGTTCTGTTCAGCAATATTTACCAGTTGGAAATAAATAGCGAATGCACGAATGACTTGATGGCGAATTTCCGGATTAAGGGAAGCGATCTTCGATTTAAAATCCCCAAACAGCTCAGGAACGAACTCTGCACGAAGCGACTTGCTCGTCTCGCGAATTTGTTCGACGATATCCAACAGCTCGCGTCCACCTTGATGCACGAGCACTTCTCCGAGTATATTGCCTAGGAAACGGACATCCCTGCGCAGCAGGTTATTCGCCTGCGGCCGGTTGGCCGATAACGTTGATGTAGCTTGTTCCGACATACTTTTCCTCCTGTGGGCGTCGTCTTAGACGCGATTTCAACTCATTTCATCATACTACAAAATGTTGCAGGGTTGAAGCCCTGTCGACAAGCAAAAATAAGCCTCCGAACCATATGGAAGTCCCACTCCAGCATGATAATACCATTTCAAGCTCCATTTAGGATAAGGATATCGATCCGAAATTAAGGAATTGAAGAGTGAGGAACAGCTTGAAAACAGAGCAAGAACAACCGTTTTTACCGAATAAACCCTATCTGGCGCTTATGACTGCTGAACTGATCTTGAACCCCGACGAATGGATCTATCTGCTTGCCACCCTTACAGTTACTGGAATTAAATGGAGTACAATCAGGCCGGCAGACCTATTATTCCGCTTTCTTGTAAACATTTACCCAAAGCAACGCCCCTTGAATCAGAGCTTCCTCTTATATTGAATAAAGCGATGAATGGCACACAGGCTTCATGGCTTCGTTTTTTCATTTTCCCATTATTAGTGGAGCATATGGACGCCGAATGTGAAGACAATAGGTGGGTACTCAACTCACTTATCTGGAGGCTGATCACATGTACCAGAACTCAAACCTGTCTAGCCAAATTAACCAATGCGAGCAAATCGCCCAACAAATGATCCAACAAACGCAACAAGCATCCCAAATGTATCAGCAATTGCTGCAGCAGGAGCAGCAAAATGCCAGAACACTTGAGGATATCGCTCAAAAAGAGCAGCGTGCCGTGCAAATTATTCAAACTGCGCTTCAAGGTCATCAGCAAGCCGTGCAACAATTGCAGCAAGTTACTCAAATTTGCCGTCAATTGGAGCAGTCCGCTGCTGCTCAACAAACTTTATCGATGAACAGCTTCCAGCCGCAGCATCAGCATCAACAACACAGTCATTACGAAAATCATAACCTGCGAGGCTTTCAATAATTGATTACTTCTCAACAATAACCTCAGGAGGGATTATCCAATGAAAAAGACAGTTGGATTTATGCTGGCTACATGCCTGACACTGACGATATCGGCTTCGGCTTACGCCAATCAAAGCTCAATGAACAGCAATAGCACCGTCTCGCCGATAACGCCATACTCCAATAATCAGAACAACTCCGGCACTTATGGTACCTATACCAACGGTACCTATAATGGTACTGGACGCGGCTTATCAACCGGGAATGGTCTGGGAACCTATTCTGATTACGGCACTGGCACCCGTACTGGTACAGGGATGGGAACCAACAACTATAGAGGCTATTCTTACAATAACCAAAACGGTAATTATTATGATAACACCGTTAACGGCAATCGTTATCGGGCGACTGCTGCCGCAACTACAGCTACTAATCGCGGATCGAACTGGGGATGGCTTGGTTTGCTTGGCCTATTCGGCTTAGCTGGCATGCGCAGCCGCAACCGGGAAAGAACGTAACGGAAACCAGCAGCAGCCGCTCCTAGGAGCGGCTGCTTTTTAATGATGCACTGCCATGCTTATTGCTCAATACGTCTGGCAGTGCAGTCAGCAGTTGTTCTCGTGTAATCGAATCATCATAGTTCCATTCCGCATGCATTCGATAGACGAGATTTCTTTGAACAGGCGACAGCCCTTGCCAAATTGAACTTTTTAACAGCAGCCTGGTTGCATTCAGTGAAGTCTGATCATTGCTAACCAACAAAAAAAGCCGATCCCCCATTTACATCTGCAGCCTGTCAGCCGAAATACGCTGAAAATCAATTCCTTGCCGAATGAGCTCACGAATCTAAATGATGAGCTTGCCGCTGCAGGCGATAGAACGAAAAAAGGTATCCCACCGTCAAATTAACGGTGAGATACCTTTTCTGTGTATGATTACTTCACTTTGGTCGTAAGAATAGCAAAAACGCCGTATTTTTGAGGATTATCCTTTGTGGCGCGGAACCAGACTTCGCCTTTTCCTGCCATTACACCATCTTTCGTTGCCGATAAACCATTTACCTTCTGTTCCTTCAGCACTTTCTCGATGTCGGCTGTAATAATCGTATCATATTCTTCGAGAAATTGGGCTCTGTCCTTAATTGTACGAGATTCTTTGCCGTCATGAACCATTAACGGATAAAGAATGAGATCAGCAAGTTTTTCCTTATGGTGAATCATAGCCGAGACGCGAACGTCCCGAAACATTTTGCCGAATGCGATAGGATCGCTTACTCCCGCTGCCTCGAACGGATTGCCTGCCACTTGTTCGTCGCCCGTATTCACTTTATCGATATCCGTGAAAGTCGGGATGCCGCCTTCATTACTGCTATTGCTGCCGCCCTTAGTGCAGCCGGCGCTTACAGCGAGACATACAACTAGTGCGCAAGCTAGCGCTGTACGCTTCCATGTAAATTTCATTTTTAAAGTATCCTTTCCAGCTTATCATTTTCTTGAAATAGTTTCCGCTACTGTAATTAAGCTTGTACAAAGGTTAACGGACATCTTTATATTCTAGCAAGCACCGATGGGATTGACAACTAAGTAGCGTTATTTTCCAATACTGGCGCGGCTTTCTCAGAGTATTGCCCCAGAATCTGCTCCAAAAACCGAATCAAATTTCTGCTGCTAAAAAAGAAAAACAAAAAAAGCCTTGCTGCGCAAGGCTTTCGTAATTTAATTAGATGGAGCGGGTGATGGGAATCGAACCCACGCTATTAGCTTGGAAGGCTAAAGTTCTACCATTGAACTACACCCGCATATAACTGGTCGGGATGACACGATTTGAACATGCGACCCCCTGGTCCCAAACCAGGTGCTCTACCAAGCTGAGCTACATCCCGACATATAAGTAAAAGTGGCGCGGCCTAAGAGATTCGAACTCCTGACCTTTTGATTCGTAGTCAAACGCTCTATCCAGCTGAGCTAAGGCCGCAAAAAATTATGGAGCGGAAGACGGGAATCGAACCCGCGACCCTCGCCTTGGCAAGGCGATGCTCTACCGCTGAGCCACTTCCGCATGTATGTTTGTCGTTTCAGCGATTGTATTATCGCGGCGACAAGTAATAATATATCACCTTTACGAAAGGAATGCAACTGTTTTTTTAACTTTTTTTAAAAATAAAAGCTGCGCCGGCAACGGCACAGCTTCTCCGTCATATTTCTTATGCTCCTGCTGCCGCCAGCATGGCCGGAGCCGGGGTAAGCTGATCCATCGCTTTATCTGCAACCGGCTCTGCAGCCAGCGCAAACGGCAGGCAAAGCGGCACACCCGTACGCGGATCCGGTACGATATCAGCCTCAATATTGAACACTTCGCGCATAATGTCAGGCGTCATGACTTCCACTGGGGAGCCTTCTCCGACGACCGTCCCTTTTTTAATCGCGATCATATGATGCGCATAACGGGACGCATGATTCAAATCATGGACAACCATAACGATCGTACGCTGGTTGCGTTCGTTCAGCTTTTGCAGCAAATGGAGAACCTCCAGCTGATGCGCCATATCGAGGAATGTCGTTGGCTCATCGAGGAACAAAATATCCGTTTCCTGAGCCAATGCCATCGCGATCCAAGCACGCTGGCGTTGACCGCCGGACAATTGGTCTACAGGCCGGTCGGCAAATTCAGCCATTCCCGTCGCTTCGATCGCCCAGCTTACGATTTTACGGTCATCCTTCGTCATCGAGCCAAAGCCCTTCTGATAAGGAAAACGTCCGTAAGAGACAAGCTCGGCCACTGCCAAGCCATCCGGTGCAGTCGGGTTTTGCGGAAGAATTGCAAGCTGCTTCGCCACTTCTTTCGTCGATTGCTTATGGATGGACTTGCCGTCCAGCATGACTTGACCGCCTGAAGGATTCATCAAACGTGCCATCGTTTTCAGAATCGTCGATTTGCCCGATCCGTTTGAACCCACAAGCGCTGTTATTTTGCCTTGCGGGATAGCGATATTTAGATTTTGAACGATAAGGCGATCATCATAAGCAATGTCCAGATTCGAAGTCGTAAGGCGAATCATTTGACTTGCACGCTCCTTCCAAGCCCGTTTCCCGGGATATCATCTATTTGGTGAAATATTTATGATAACAATTATCATTAGCACTACTTAATGATAATTGTTCTCATCATCGATGTCAATGCCGTTGGAGCTTTATTTCCAAATAAAACGATGTCCGTTTTATTTTGTTCACGCCATCGCCTCATATACTCATTTTGCGAACTGCTCACGCGTTCCCCTCTATCCTACTCCAGCCTAAAACCCTGTTCCCGCAAAAACTCACGCATATGCAGCCGCGGAGCCTCCTTCTTGGCCGCCATCGCTTCCGACCAGCTCGCAGCAGCTTTTCCGTTCGTCCGCTCGGCCATATAATTGCTCATTGCTACATTATATTGATCAATCGCAGGATCAATGCGCTCCTCGCAATATCCATTCTCGTGCAGAATGGCCTCTCTCGGCAGCCGCGGACGTACAAGTGGCTCCTGATCCGGCACGCCAATGCACATGCCAAACACCGGATAGACATGCTGCGGCAATCGCAGCAGCTCCGATACTTGCCGCGGATTGTTGCGCAAACCGCCGATATAGACGATGCCAAGACCTAACGATTCAGCGGCAACAGCAGCATTTTGCGCGGCCAGTGCGGTGTCGACCGTTGCAACGATGAAGTTTTCCGTCGTGCTGCGGTGCTCCTCGCCTTCCGGAAGCGCTCTAGCTGCCGCCCGTTCATACCGGTGCAAATCAGCACACCATACCAGAAACTCCGGGCATTGCAACACATACGCCTGATTGCCCGCCAGCGCAGCAAGCTGTTCCCTCAGCCCGGCATCGGTAATCCGAATAACGGTAAAAGCCTGCATATTGCTGGACGTGGACACATGCTGCGCCGCCTCTATAATGGCATCAAGCTGCTCCCTAGCTACTGGAGCCTCTTTAAATTTTCGAATCGAACGATGCCCCAGCATCACTTGTATCGTTTCATTCACAGCTTATTCCTCCTCATGTAATACGTTTATCCCCATACTAGCACGTCTCAAGAGAACGACTCCAGCCCCTGTGTCAAAACGCTGCTTCCGTGTAAAATGAAGCGGTACGCCGTGCTTTACGGCTATTGGCTAAAAAAGTGCAACGATTCTTGCGAAAAATATCCAATGCGATAAGCGCGTCACCATAAAAATGTCTAATTGTCTGCAAGGATACGCCCTCCTATAGTGAGGGTATGCAGACGGAGAAAGGGATTCGATCGAATGAAAAATGGCAGACCCCGGAACAACGTCAGCTTCTTCCATAAGAGCTTAATCATTACGCTGCTCATCTCAAGCATCCCATTAATTACGCTCGCTATCCTTACCTACTATACGGGGGTTCGCGAAATTGAACGGGAGGTCGGTCGCACCCAGGAGCTTCAGTATGCGCAAGTATCAGAGAGGATGGATGCCCAGCTCACTCAGTTGAAAATGACAGTCAATCAATGGGCGTACAATCCGCTCATTATGGAGCTTCCAGGCCACTCTATCGGGCAAGATGTCCGCTATACGCTCGATCTATTCAATCAGTTGGTCGTCATGAAGCAATCCGACCCGCTCATTAGCCAAGTCTCCTTGCTGCTTGGAGGCAACAAGCCGCTTCTGATCGATGGAGAGGATGGGAGCCGCCCGCTTCCGCAAGAGCTGTTCGAAGCTCAATTTCTTCCGCTGCTGGAACAGCAGCAGATGATTTTTTGGACAGACCGGCTAGACGCCGCAGAGAACCTCACCGGTAATTCGTTGAGCTTGTCGCTGGTGCAAAAGGTTCCTGTATTAAGCGACCCTGCCTACGGTGCAATTATTGTCGGACTTAACAAGGGGGAGCTTGCCTCCTTGGTGGAGCAGCTTAGTCCGCCGGAAAAAGGAAGCGCATTCATTTTTAACCCGGATCAAGATTATCTGGTTGCTAGCGCGGCATACCCGGCCGGAGCCGATAATAACAAGTCCAAGCTGAATGATGCCATTCTCGCTGCCGTACAGAACAGCGGGAAAAACTCAGGTTCCTTCTCCTACTCTTTGGATCGGGAAGTGTATGTCGTCACCTATGGTCATCTGAAAAGCACAGGCTGGCTGTACGTATGTGCAACCCCGCTGTCCCATCTGATTAAGCCGGTAGAGCGGATATTCAAGCTGCCTCTATTTGCAGGAATACTGGGACTGGTCATTGCCTTTATTTTGTCATGGCTCGCATCGAAGCAGCTTTATCGGCCTTTGCTCCATTTAACCAAGGTGTTTGGACATGATCAGCCCGTATCCGCCGCCGATGCACCCAGAAGAAATGAGGTGCAGTTCATCGAGTCTAGATGGAACTATCTGCTCCGGGAAAGGACGGATATGAAATTCAAGCTGGAGAAGGCGATGCCCGCCCTGCGGGACGGATTCGTGCTGCAGCTCGTGCAGGGGCATCTGAATGCCTTGCCCGACTACCGGATCCGCGAGCAATTCGAACAATATGAGCTGCCGACGGAATACGTCTGCTATTCAATGCTGCTGGTGGAGCTCAGCGGTTTTGCCAACCGCTACGGCAATTTGACGAGCGGCGACGACCGGCTCCTTACGTTCGCAGCTGCCAACATTATGGAGGAGATGCTTCAAGAGCTACAACAGTCTGAGCACTCTCCACTGTCTATGCCTGCACTCGTGATTAATTTCCAAGACTTGACGATCGGGGTGCTGTTCACCCACTCTGATGAGTTAGCCAAGGAGCAGATCAAAGCTGCCGTCTCGGGATTTGGCCGGCAGTTGATCGCACCTTTGCAAACTTATCTGAAGCTCCAGGCAACCGTCGGCGTCAGCCGGGTGACTACATCCGTGAAGCATTTGTCCATCATGCTGGAGGATACCCGCCGGGCAATGCGTCACCGGGGAACGGAGACGGGCGATTCTGTGATCGATACAGAGGCAGCGGCGCCGGCAGGCGAGCCCGCTTCCATCTATCCTTTCCTTCAAGGAAATCTGCTTCTCCAGGCGCTGCAATCAGGCATGGAGGAACAAGCCGCCCAGCATGCCGAGGCTTTCATGGACGCTTTGCGAGCCAAATCGTCCAATGCTTACGCCATTCAGCAGGGAATGCTGCAATTGCTGGGCAACGTTCTTTTTACGATGATTCAGATGGGCAGCAATCCTCAGCGCTTATACAAAGGGATTAATCTGTACGAGCAGCTGCTGCAGCTCCGTGAGCCTTCTGCCATGCTGAACTGGTTCAACACCGCCGTACTGGCGCCTTTTATGGAGGAAATGCAGTCGCATAAGGATATGGAGATCAAACAGACGGTAGAGAAAGTGATGGCCCTCATGCAGGAGCATTACATGCAGGATCTGTCACTGGAGGATTGCGCCGAACGATTCGGCACTTACCCGCAGAAGCTCAGCGTCAGCTTCCGGCAATACGCCGGCGTTAACTTCATTGATTATTTAACCCGTTTACGATTAAACAGGTCAAAGGAACTGCTTGTCGGCACGCATTTGAAAATTAGCGAGATCGCCGCACAGGTCGGCTATCAGCCTGCTTATTACAACCGTACATTCAAAAAACACGAAGGTCTCACGCCTGGACAATACCGTGAGAAGCATACACCTGAGTAACGGCTTTAGGAGGAACGAGGTTATGAAGGTTCTAACCGGCATACGGAAAGATGTATTTTTATATTTGCTTATTTTACCTGGCGTCATCTATTTCCTGCTGTTCAAATATGTGCCGATGTGGGGCATCATCATTTCATTTCAAGATTACTCGCCTTATATGGGCATGTGGAGGAGTCCCTGGGTCGGGTTCGAGCATTTTGTCACCTTGTTCAAAAATCCCGACTTCTTTCTGATTTTCCGCAATACGATGGTGATCAGCCTGATGAACATCCTGTTTTATTTTCCAATGCCGATCATCATTGCCCTTATGCTGAACGAGCTTCGCTTGAAACGGTATAAACGCGTCATTCAGTCCGTCATTTATTTGCCCCATTTTCTGTCCTGGGTCATTATTTCGGGCATTACGTTTCTGCTGCTGTCCCAAAGCGGAGGCATCATTAACAAGCTGCTCGTGAACTTCGGCTTCGAGCCGTATAATTTCCTGACGAATCCGGGCATCTTCTGGCAGCTGCTCACCGTGCAGAGCATATGGAAGGAGACCGGCTGGGGCACAATCATCTTCCTTGCGGCGATGGCCGGCATTGATCCGCAGCTTAATGAAGCGGCCAAAATCGACGGCGCCAGCCGGCTCCGGCAAATCTGGCATGTCACGCTTCCCGGCATCCGCCACGTCGTCATTACGCTCTTGATCCTGCGCCTCGGCAGCATTATGGACGTCGGGTTTGAGCAAGTCTTCCTGATGATGAACAGCGCAGTTACGGATGTGGCGGACGTGTTCGAAACCTATGTCTACCGCAACGGTATACAGCAAGGCCAGTTCAGCTACAGCACCGCCGTCGGTTTGTTCAAATCGGTCATCGGCCTGATCATGGTTATCGGTGCCAATAAGCTGGCCAAACGATTCGGCGAGGAGGGACTGTACTAATGAAAGAAGGCAAGCTGTTCGATATCATCAATATTTTCATTCTGACAGTGGTTGGACTGGTAACGCTCTTCCCGCTCTATTATGTATTTGTCGTCTCGTTCACTGATCCCGCCGAATATATCGCCAAGCAAGGCTTTGTGCTATTTCCCGAAAAATGGTCGCTGCTGTCGTACAAATACATCCTGTCCACCGCTTCATACATTCGCGCAACGGGCGTCAGCACCTTTCTGGCAACAGTAGGCACGGTACTTAGCCTCATGGTAACCGCTACGCTTGCCTATGGTCTTTCCCGAAAGCGCTTAAAAGTCCGTAAACCGCTCATGATGATGGTGCTCTTCACGATGCTGTTCAGCCCTGGCATTATTCCGCATTACATTCTCGTGCGTGACCTTCATCTCATCAATAACATCTGGTCGTTGATTCTACCTGTGCTGAGCAGCGGCTGGTACGTGTTTCTGATGAAAAGCTTCTTCGACAGCATTCCGCCAGCGCTAGAGGAAGCAGCTATGGTAGACGGCTACAATGACATCGGTATCTTTTTCCGCATCATTTTGCCGTTGTCGCTGCCGGCTATGGCCGCATTTGGCCTCTTCTACGCCGTTGGCTACTGGAACACCTATTTCAATGCGGTCCTCTATATCAATGATTCTACGAAATGGCCGCTGCAAATTTTGCTGCAAAACATATTGATTGAATCATCAACCTCATCACAAGGCTCGGGTGCCGCAGAGCTGATGAATGAACAGCAATTGCCCGCCCAAACGTTGAAAATGGCTGCCGTCGTCGTAGCGACAACGCCAATTCTCATGATCTACCCGCTGCTGCAAAAGCATTTTGCCAAAGGCGTTATGCTCGGCTCTGTCAAAGAATAAAGGGAGGGTTTCTTTCTATGAAAAAACAAATCAACCATTGGGTGAAGCTGATGCTTACCGCCTGTCTCGCCGTTACACTGCTCTCGGCCTGCGCTTCCAATTCATCCAATCCATCATCAGGCCAAGGTGACAAGTCATCCCCGGATGCCTCCGGTGATAAGCCGGTATCGATCAGCATTATTACCGAATTCAATACGCCGGAGGCTCCAGGTCCCGACAATCCAGTACTGAAAGAATTCGAGAAAAAGACGAATACAAAGCTGAACATCATGTGGACATCTCCTAACAGCTACGGGGATAAAATCAACCTTATTCTGGCATCTGGTGAAATGCCGGATCTGGTCAAGGTGCTCGACTTCAACAACTCCCTCATGCGTCAAATGATTAAGCAAGGCGCATTCTGGGATTTGAGCCCCTACTTGAAAGACTATCCGCACCTAATGGAATATCCTGAAGCGACGTGGGAAAAGACGAAAATCGACGGCAACAACTACGTCATTCCTTCTGTTCGTCCTTCCCATGGCGGCCCATGGCTGCCGATCATCCGTCAGGATTGGCTGGAAAAGCTCAAGCTGGAGACGCCTCGCACGCTGGATGATTTGTTCAACGTCATGAAAGCCTTCGCCGAACAGGATCCGGACGGCAACGGCGTTGCAGACACGATCCCGCTTCTTCCCCGCAATGATCTGGGCTGGGCAGAAGGCGTACTCAATCATAGCAACGGCAAATGGAAAGAAACCGGCGGCAAGCTGATCGACACGACCTTCGAGACCGGCACGCGTGAAGCGCTGGTCTGGCTGAACAAAGTATTCGCAGCCGGCTACATGCCAGCCGATTATGCGATTATGAAGGAAACACAATCCGAAGACTTAGCCAAAGCAGGCAAAGTCGGCATTTACCCGAACACTATCGAGGCAATATGGCGCGTCCAAGCCGAGCTGATTAAGACCGAGCCGCAAGCGAACTTCCTGCCGCTCAGCTATCTGGAATCGGACGCAGGCACGTATGCGCCATCCTCGCCGGGCTTCAGCGGCGTATTCCTTATCCCGAAATCGGTGCCGGAGGATAAAATGAAACGCATTCTAGCGCTGATGGATTACGGCGCTTCTGAGGAAGGCTTCACGCTCGCCTGCTTCGGTATCGAAGGCGTCCATTACACGGTAGGCGAAGACGGCTTCAAAACCGCCACCGATCAAGCATTCAAGGACAGCGTATCCCAAAGCTCATTCGGCAAAGTGTTTGAACGGTCCGATCCTTACTTATGGGCTTACCGCACCGGTATGCCGAAGGAACTGTTCGAGCGCAACAAGCAAATCGTAGACGAGCGGACTTCCCACTCCGTCGACGATCCTAGCGTTGGCCTGATCTCCGATACATGGCTCAAAATCGGACCGGACTATACGAAAAAAATGAATGATCTCAAAACAAAGATCATTATGGGCCAAGAATCGATTGAAGCTTGGGACCGTTATGTTAATACGTTGAAGGCTGATGCCAGCTACATGAAGGTCATCGATGAAATGAACACTGCTTACGCCGCAAAAAAAGGATAAGATACAGAAAGGCCCCTTGCCTTCTTACGGCAAGGGGCCTTCAGTTATTTCAAGAGAGGACCAAAGTCGGCGATAAAGACACGGCGTGTTCCGTCGACATAGCCGTTAAATACGACATGGCGATGATCCGGTGCCCAAGCGGGATGCGGATCGACCCGCAGAACCGGCGTGACACTCGTTCCGGGATTGCCGACCGGTATCCTAATCGCCAGCTGTTCTGTCCCGTTCTCCAGATCAATGAACCTTAATGGCACGGAACCATCATCGAACGCGACTTTTTCTTTCTCGTACGCGTCCGTAAGCATATGCCTTCCGTTCGGATGCACAGTGGGATGACCGGAGCCAGGTACGGCTTCCGTTATTTTGGCAAGCTCCGTACCGTCATCATTCACCTGAACCAAGTACAACTGCTTGTCGCCATCGAGACATAAATTCATCGATAGTCTGCGCCCGTCCGGGAACCAGTTGATATGATGGCCGCCCTTGTCCCATTGCTCCGGTCCGACAGCCACATGGATATCGCTTCCGTCCGGCTTCATCGTTAACACCCAGAACTTCAACGCTTGCTTATGCAGCATATTCCATGGCTGCTCTTCATCGGTTTTGAACCATCGCATGGTGAAAATAAGCCGATCGCCTTGCGGGTTGTATTTGCAATGGAAGCCGTAGCATTCGCCATCGGCATAGCGCTCCCAATCGATAGCAGGCTTAGCCCGCTCCACGATTTGCCGCAACGACACGAGAAGCGTCCGCTTCCCCGTCTGCACATCAGTCGCATAGAGGCCGTCATCGTCCGGAAAACCGGTATTGCGGGGAACGAAGACATCCGGTACCATGACACCATAGCCGAATTGCGTCCGGCGCATCCGCTTCATACAAGCGGAGATGATCGTCCGGCCATCTGGTGAGATTTTATAAATACCGCCTTCAAGACGGCGTTTATGTCCCGTCAGCAAGTTAAGCTCGATACAGATCGGCTCCCATATCGCGGTATCGACGTCATTATAGTATAGCGTCTCATCGCTTGGGCCCCAGTTGATGTTCGCACCGAGCTGAGGCTCCCAGCCCCGGGTGCTCGCGGCGATCCGTTCTTCGCCGGTATGCAGATCGATGACGGCAATATTGGCCGTCTCCCCCGGCTCCGGCAGCCTGTCCTCCTGCGGCATTTGCAGTACGGCGACATAGCGGCCGGACGGACTAACCGCCGAGGTATCGAAAAAACGGTGAAAGCTGCCTTTGCTGTCAGGCGTCAGGCACCATACGGGAATAAGCGGATCAAAGCCGGTATAACGCGGAAATTTCTCACTAATGATCAAGGGACATAACTCCTTTACACTGCAGAATGTGAAAATGGATGATCCCCTTCATTGTAATACCGCCCGAAGAAGCAGGTTTATCCGGGAGCGGCTTATCTTTGTCGCTAAGCGCGAATGAAATCAGGAGGCTGTTGGCATGAACCATCATGGACTGCAAATACAATGGGCCGCTCGCTATGAGTACAAGCGGGGCGATCGTCTGGAGCCTCATCAGCATCGTTTCTTTCAGTTGATCTATTTCGTCGACGGAAGCGGCAGCTTTACGTTGGATCAGCAAGCCATTCCGATCTCTCCCGGCGTTTTCTTTCTAATCGCGCCCGGCGTCACGCATGGCTTCGCCCCACAAGGCGGCCGGGCCAGCCGAACGCTTGATCTGAAGTTCAATCTGTACGACGAGGAGCTGCTTGAAGCTGCACTAGGCTGTGCAGGCTCCTTCACGGACGATGATGGACAAATAAAGCCGCTGCTGGAGAAGATCCGCAGCGAAGGGGACGGCAAGCAGCCCTATTATCAGGCCATATCTGCACTGATGCTGAGCCAGTTGATCTATCAACTAGCGAGGAAACGGAGTTTGGCTGAGCCTGAGCCGGATGCAGTCTCTGCGGCGGAACAAGATGTGGCGCTCACCTACGAGCCGCAAGAAGCGGCGCAAAGGCTGGCCGCCTATATCGAAGCTCATTTTCCCCAGGATATTTCCTTGAATGACGCGGCTTATGAGATCGGGTACAGCAACAGTTATTTAGGACGAGTATTCCGCGCCAGCTATGGAATGACGTTCTCGCAATATTTGCGCCAAGTCCGAGTGAAGCAAGCGCAAAAGCTTATTCTCGGGACATCTGGCAGCTTGAAAACGATCGCCTGGCAGGTCGGGTTCAAAACGATTTACCATTTTACCCGCGTGTTTAAAGAAGTGGAATGCATGTCCCCGGGAGAGTGGCGCCAGCGGGAGCAGGCCGGTATTCGCAAAGATATCTATTTCGATTGAGAGCTGTGCTATGCTTAGAGAAAGCTATAAAGAGAAGAAGGAGATTGAGGTTGATGACGGAAAGCAAACTGCAGCCTTTTACAGAAAGAGTACTTCGCATCATTAAGGAAATACCTGAGGGTTATGTGATGACTTATGGGCAAATTGCGGCTGCTGCCGGCAGCCCTAGAGGAGCAAGACAGGTCGTACGCATATTGCATTCGATGAGCAAAGCGCATAAGCTGCCGTGGCACCGGGTCGTTAACGCCAAAGGAGAGGTTGCAATGATGGACGATGAATCCCGCTCGCTTCAGATGCTGTATCTAGAGGGCGAGGGCGTGGAGCTTTATCGGAACGGCCGTATCGATCTCGAGCAATACCGTTATGTGCCTGAAGATCATGATCGGCTATAAAATAAAAAAGGGAATCATGTTCCCCCTATTATGGGGTGAATGACTCCTTACTGTTCTATGAAGAGTAGTTAAGATCCCTTATAATCTGCAAAAGCTCGGCTTTCTGTTGTTTGGTTAAATACTTCGTAAATTTAATGTACATGCCGGAAGCCGTTGCCTGCACAAGAAAGCCGCTTGGACTCTTGTACCATTGTTCAATGACTTTAACATACGCGTCTCTTGGCTGAGAGGCCACGCTCACTATAATCTCGGTTCCGTCTGCGAATACTTGATCCATAGCTTACCTCGCTGCGCTCGTTAGTAAATAATAATTGTCTTTCGCTGCCTACTGTCACCTAATAGGCCTTATTGCCATCATACCACAGAACTAAAATTTACTGCATATCGAGTTTTGCAAGATGACTAGAAACGGTGCAGCGTTTCGCTATTCTCAAGGGGCGAACTTGCTTTTTCTCTAGGGAAACGCCAAGCAATCGGAATCGCCAGCAGCACGACCATAATCAGCAAGCCGATGGCTGCTATACGATGATCCAACAGGAGCTGGACAGCCAGCGTTAGAACGATGCCCCCAAGATTGCCGAACATAAGCAGCAGGCCGGCCACCGTGCCCGCTTCGCCAAGCGAAGCCCGCTTCTCCGCCGAAGAGAGAATAACCGGCAGATTAGCAAGCAGCAGACATCCTGTTATGGCAAACAATCCGATAAATAGCGGAAACGAAGCTCCTAATTCAAGGGCAGTCAATGCTGCCGTACTGACCAGCAGTGATGCAATTAAAGCTATCCTCGCTCTTCCCCCTGCAGCAGCCCAACCGGGAATGACAGCAGCCCCGGCAATCCCGGCTAGCGTCATGCCGCCGATGCCAAGCCCTACTTGAGTTGAATCCAATCCTATTGGAAGTGCCAACACTTCCAGCCAAGTCGTCAAGGTGACGAACAAACCAAAGCCTGCAAATAGAAGCAGACTATATAGCCGCACCCACGGGTAAGCCCAAACAGCGCGAATGGATGTAAAGACGGTTATACCTGCATTCGTACTATCGCTATCGCTATACAATGCCGGAGCCCGCAGCGCCCAGAGTAATGCGAAGCCTGCAATAACGGCCAGTACTGCTTGAATAAGATGGATGGATAGAAGGCCACCCCACTCCATCAGATATGGCGAGCTTACCGTTGAGATCAGTATGCCAACGAACAAGCTCGCCGTTCCGGCTGCAATGGCAACAGGGCGTTTGGCAGGAGCCGCATATTGACCTGCCAGCTTGTTAATGGCATTAAGGATAAGCGGCTGCCCGATGGAAATGATAATCTGTCCAGTAAGCGCCCACTCGTAGCCGGGCAATAGGCGCAGTACTGCGCCTGCCACGGTCGCAGCTACCCCAACGGATAACGAGCTTTTGAAACGGCGATCAGCCCAATAGCCAAAGGGAACGGCCAATAAGACATACAGGAGCGGAAACACTTGCGCAAGCCAGCCCACCGCATCAATAGAAACGCCCCAACTCTCGGCGGATGCTGTCGTAATCGGCGTGTACGTCACCCATAGCAGCTGCGTTACTGCCGCAAGACAGGCATAAGCGATCAGAACGGTCCACCGCGTCTTTCCGCCATTCGGTTCATCATTCGAAGGGTTCATCCCTGCACCTCTATCGATTTAAAGTCGAGAATCAGGTATACGCATTCAAAAAAATGAAGGAAACTTCATTGAGATTATACTATAATTGGAAATATAATCCTATGATTTCCTGCTTGCTATTTTCACGTTATGTGAGAGAGTCTACTTCATCTTACGATTTGGGGACATTGCTTATGCCGATTACTTGTTCCAATTCAAAGGAGGAATGTTATGAACGGTTTACTTCGCCTGCTGCCCTTCAGCATCGTTCTGATTCTGTTATTCACCGGATGCACGCAAACCCCAGAACCCGAACAAGCTGCTATTAAAGTGATGTACGATAATGAATTCTCGTTTAAATCGGAGTACGGGAATGTATTCGCCGCCAAATATCCGAAAATTGAGGTGGAAGTAGCAGAAATAATGATCGGCATCTATGATCCAGACGGAATCGAAATCGTGAAGAAAAAGCTGGAGCAGGAAAAGCCGGATGTGCTGTACTTGAATCCTGAACAGTATAAAGCGCTGCTGCGGGAAGGCAAGCTGGCTGTACTGGACGGGTTTATAAAAACATCCAAATACCCGCTGGACAGCTTCCATCCGAGTGTACTGGATACGCTCAAGCAGATGGGCGACGGAGAGCTATTCGGATTGGCTCCTGTCTTTAGCGCATCCGCTTTATTTTACAATAAGAGACTGTTTGACCGCTATCGTATTGAATATCCAACCGACCAGATGACATGGGATCAAGTGCTTCAATTAGCCCAGCGTTTCCCGGACAAGGATGAGTCCGGCGAGCCGGTCTACGGTTTATCGCTGCAGTTCTGGGAATCGACGCCAAGCGGCTTGCTGGGGCGGATTAACGGTGTAGAAGGCTTGGAGGAATATAACTATAAACAAAAAAAAGTGCTGATCAATCAGGACAAACAGAAACGAAATGCGGAAAAGGTAATCGGTCTTTTTCAGGCGGGACACATCTCCTATTATGAAATCCAGAATAGCACTATCGATTATGCAGATATTGAGCAATCCCCTTTTATAACCGGAAAGTCTGCAATGTATTTGGGTGATTACAGCTATTTCAATCAAATTAATCAGCTGGCGTCCGCAAAAAATGCGATTGCCCTGGATTGGGATCTTGTAACCGAGCCAATCAACCCCCAATATCCTGATCAGGCCTTATCTTCCTCCCTTATTAAAATTTTCGCCATCAATGCGGAGTCGCCGAATCAGCAAGCTGCATGGGAATTCATTCAATTTGCAAATAGCGAATATTTATCGAAGCTGAAGTCCAAGAGCGATTTCCTTCTCTCATCTCGCACAGGACAAGTGAAAGAGAAGAACGGACACAGCCTGGAGCCATTCTATAAGCTAAACTTTAAACAAGAGTTCACTAAGCCCGATAAAAACCATCAGCTCTTTCTAAGGGAGTATGGAGCTCTCAAAACGAAGCAGTTCAAAGAGGTATTAGAGCAGAAAAAAACACTGGATGAGGCGCTGAATACGATTCAAGAGGAAGGCCAGCGGTTGATGGATACCAGCAGCCTGCTTCAGCAAAATGACTCAGAGTAGCAGAATCTTGTCATAACCATGATAAGGACAACAAAAAGCGGCCCCGCACAGGCCGCTTTTTGTCGCTTAATTACACAAACACCTCATACAGACCGTTAGCAATCAACATCACCCCTCCTTAGAAGAAGCTATTTACTGCAATTAATAAGAGTATAATACCGCTCATCATCGTTCCAAACTGCCCTAACGTAAAGGGTCCGACCTTCACGCCTGCAGCTTTGCAACCTATCCATACCCCAAGCCATACAGTCAGGAAGCTTCCGCCTGCAGCCATTAATGAAATGATCATTGGCGATATGCCAAGCAAACCGGCACTCAGTCCATTAGTCAGTGCATTAGCCGAAAGAGCGACTCCTAGAATCAGTGATTCGAATATTCCGATATGATTCGATTTATCCAAATCCACACTTTCCGGATTCCGCAAAATCGCTGATAGTCCCTTTATTCTCGGAGCAGCCCCTGCTGCTGCTGCTGTCCCCCCTTCTTGCCCTTGCTCCTCCTGCTCTCCTGATAGCTCTGGTTGCCCCGCTGTTTCCTGTACTTTACGCGGAACGGATAGCAGGATGATACGAAGTCCGATGATGAAAAGAACAAAAGCGCTGAGCAGGACGGGAAGCACACCCGGGAGCACGGCAGAGATCCATTTTCCAAACCAAATGCCTGAATAACTAAACAAGAAGCATACGACAGCAATGAGCAAATTTGAAACGAATCCAATCTGTATTTTTCGAATGCCGTAAGAAAGTCCAACTCCTAAATTATCCAGACTCGATGAAATAGTGAAACCAAGAATAAGCAGCCAAGTCATATCTGATCACCTCAAGTTGTATTTGCTAACAATGTATGAAGTGTTGAGATTTAAGTGCACGTACATTGAGAAAAACTCAACAGACATTTGCTCTTTGCTGAGTGATTGCATGGTAAATTTCTCAACATAACCGCATATACTATAGGAAGAACAAATCGTGGAGGGATAGGAATGGATGGGTTTGATCAATCGAAGGAATATGCTCTCGGAGACTTGGTCAAATACTTGCTCAAGAAGCATTCGCTCTCCATGCGCAAGCTAAGCAGCCTTAGCGGGATCGATACCGCTACCATATCGAGAATCGTGAATGGCAAACAACAGCCTAAACTAATTCATTTGAAAGCTTTTTCTGAACATCTGCAAATTCCGCTCGAAAAACTAATAGAAGCATCCGGTTATGAGATGGCTGGTGACAAATACGAAAGCGATACCGGAATCTTTGATTCGCTTCATACGATAAAAGACATGCTAGGCAATTCCAACCTGTATGATCCCGATGTGACAACAGCACGCATCGCGCAGGAATTAGATAAGTATGAGCAGTATGCGCGAACTGAAGAAGGCCATCGTATGATCTGTGATGAATTTCATGCGAAGGTCAAACAAGTTAACGGCGCAGGTCCTTTCATCGAGCATCTGAAAGAAATGTACATTCAATATTGCAATGAAGATACACTTGGACATGAGCGTTCTGTGCTCGGCAGCGCTTTACTCTATTTCATTTTATCGGCGGATATCATTCCGGACTATATTTTCCCAATCGGCTATCTAGACGATGCTATTGCTGTTCATCTCGTACTCGATCGTCTGAATCAACAAGGCTTCACAGCATAAAAAAAACGTTATGACCTATTGGCCATAACGGACTTCCTGCAATTTGGTGAATGCGACTACCTTAGATTTAATGTAATAAGATAATTATACTTGGCAGCGTGTTTTAGCTCATCCAATATGATACCGAACACCGTATCTTTATAGATCCCGGCAGGCAAGCCAAACCAGATCCTGCGGTATTTTTCCACCGCGCCTAACTCCCCCATCAAGGCGCGCTGCAGACCTTCTATATAGGATTGAACCCGCTCATATTGCTCACTGCTGATGCCTGCAATTTCCTGTCCGGCCAAAGCCCGATACATCTCTCGAAACATTTGATTGTGGGCGCGCTCATCATTACGAATGCTTTCGATAATAGCTGCCTGTTCTTGGGAGGGAGCCAGTTTGATCAATTCATCGTAGAACAGCTCATCGTTACGTTCGTCTTGTACTGCTTCCTTTATCATTTGTAATGCTTCCGGCAAACTTGTGTTCCAGATAGGCACAAAATCGGCCCTTATATAATATGGATTTGGATTTCCCCAATATAATGGTACTTGATACAAGCTTGTGTCCCCCCAACATTAGTATATACAAAGTATATGAGTATCAGCCTATGTGGGTTCCTAAAATCAACACGCTTGAATTAGATAAATAAACAGCAAAAAACCCTTGGGTTACAAGGGTTTTCTCATGATATGGTGCGCGTAGAGGGACTTGAACCCCCACGGTCGCCCGCCAGATCCTAAGTCTGGTGCGTCTGCCAATTCCGCCATACGCGCATGGGTGAAGCTAGGATAAAAATGGTGAGCCATGAAGGACTCGAACCTTCGACACCCTGATTAAAAGTCAGGTGCTCTACCAACTGAGCTAATGGCTCTTATTAAAAGTGGCTGGGGATTCAGGGATCGAACCTGAGAATGACGGAGTCAAAGTCCGTTGCCTTACCGCTTGGCTAATCCCCATCGGCTAACTGGTGGAGGCTGAGGGGATCGAACCCCCGACCCTCTGCTTGTAAGGCAGATGCTCTCCCAGCTGAGCTAAGCCTCCAAAGGCGCTTTGCTAATAAGAAGTTGTTGGTGACCCGTAGGGGATTCGAACCCCTGTTACCTCCGTGAAAGGGAGGTGTCTTAACCCCTTGACCAACGGGCCATATGTAAAAAGATGTCCTGGAGCTCTCAACCGGGATCGAACCGGTGACCTCATCCTTACCATGGATGCACTCTACCTACTGAGCTATGAGAGCATAATGGCTCCCCGAACAGGACTCGAACCTGTGACAACTCGATTAACAGTCGAGTGCTCTACCAACTGAGCTATCAGGGAATATGAACCAAAGCTTTGCGCCTTGAAAACTGGATGCGAATTGAAATGAAGTCCGATTAGCAG
>NZ_CBVJ010000102.1 GCF_000513275.1 Paenibacillus gorillae
GTGACCGATTAAATCGGTTAATTGAAAGTCGAGGATGTTGATTGCTCATTACTTTGTTTTATCGCTTTTTCTTACGAATGGCGAACCATTCATAAGGGCAGTTTTGCTCGTTGTTCAGTTTTCAAAGAACAATTTCTTTTGTGACAACGAAAGTTATCTTACCACATCCGTTATCTCGATGCAAGCTTTTTTTTTCGAAAGTTTCAAGCCGTTCAGCTTGTCCCATTCGCTCTTGCTCGCCTCGCCGACCGCATCTCTCTCGGCCGGAATTAGAATATACCATAGATGAATTACACAATGCAACTGTTTTTTTAAAAAAAACTTTAAAAAAGTTAAACCGACACCTCTGAACCCTCATAATAGAAAGATTAAGCCTTTATATGCTTCAAGGCTTCCTTCACACTTAATGGAGACAACCCAGCTCCCTGTACATACCTTACTACAGCCTCTTCATCGCTTTTCGCATATTCGCGCAGCGCCCACCCAATCGCTTTCCTTATAAAAAACTCCTCTTCATGCTTGCAGCTTTCCATATAACGGAACAATCTCTCCGTATCTGTACTTTCCTTATATCTTAATTGATACAACAATGCCGTCCGGCGCAGCCACATATTGTCCGATTGAATCCATCTCTCGGTGTAGTCAGACACCAGCTCCGGATATTTACGCAATAAGCTGCCGATAGAATGAGCTGCAAGAATATCTACCGTATCCCACCACGAATGCTCGACGATGAGCTTTCCCAATACTTTAATGTCCGAGATCTCTGCCGTCTTCTTGCGTTTATCCAGCAAATTCAGCGCCGTGTAGTGAAACTCACGCTCGGGTAAACTCCACAGCTCTACAGCAGCAGTTAATAACTCCTCTCCTTTCGGTACTCCATGTTCTTTCCAAAATGATTTGACCAATTCTACCCGCTCCGGCGACTTTAACCCCAGGAATGGGAATTGATTGCGCATATACGCCTGCATCGGAACGGCTTGTTCCGGATTGGCATGCTTCCTCAACCATTGTTCTAATGCTTCTATATATTCACTCAAGAACAAGACACCTCGTCCTTCATTAAGCTTCTAATAAAAAGAGGACTCAAGTCCACACACAGCCCGAGTCTCTCACGATAAATCCTTTCAGCCTTCGCCATCAATAAAACCCTCCAGCCGCGCGATTGTCAACTCACTAAACGGTTCGGAGTTGTCGAACTGCAGAAGCGAGCTCTCTGGAAGATTCCAGGCGAGTTCTCTTCGTTCCAGAGACCGGCTAAATTCACTCCAATGCTCCAGCTTCCACTCATCCAGCTTCAGCCCCCGCTGACTGATTCTGCCACGGTAGCTCTCTTGATCGGGAAGATAGACGATGACGACTTTCACATCCACGTCTTCGAATGAAGCGCCTATGCTGGAAAGCTCCTGTTCGATCCATAGCGGATCATTTAATTCCTTTGTAAAAGGCCCGATGACAACCGTATCGGTTCCAAGAGCGACATTCTCCAGTGCAGCGTCCATCGTAATCCGGTAACCGAGATCTCTGCAAAGCTTCTTATATTCTGCAGAATCACGGTCATAAGGATCTAGGCCGGCGGCCGTCATAATTGCTTTAGCCGCAGGCTGCAGCAACGTATCCATATCGAAGAGCGCCATACCCCGCTTCCCGGCCAGGGCCTTGGCGAGCGTTGTTTTGCCCGCACCAGCCCCGCCTACGAAAAATACAAGCTTGCGGGTCATGCGAATCCGCCTCCGGCTTGCAGCTGCTTCCACACTGCCTTATTGCTGTATTGCCTTTCCGTGCTAATATCTTGTCCGAACCAATCCGGGGCTGCAAACGCGTTCGCCTGCTCGACGGAATCAAATTCCACCTCAGCCACCGTTAATTGAATTTGATCGTAGATGTCGATTTCAATGACGATTCCGTTCCACTCCGCCGTAATCCGGTTTTTCGTAAGCGGTACGGCACCAAATGCTTGAATGATTTGCGTATAGATCCCTTCCGAGATGGAATATTCAATTTCCTCGCGTGCGAGGCCATTGCCTTTTTTGAATGTATGGGTAAAAGTCACTTCGCCTGTTGCCAGATCCGTTATCCGCCGCACTCTCAGTTCCTGATTGGCGTCCAGCGCCAAATACGTTTGCTCAATTCGCTGCTCCGACCGTTTAACCAGCTTGTCCGCTATCGCTTCCAGCGGCTGTGCAAGCAGAAACTTCCGTTCAATCTCAAGTGCCATCTGTCATTCTCCTTCTTTATGAAATAACCTTATTCTCATCATATCATAACGCGGTTTTGGAACGTCAGCGCAATTGTACTATATATAGAAGAAGATGTCGTAAGCCTCTACTTCTCTCTATATAAATAGAAAGATTGAGACATTCATTCTTTAATAAAAGAAAGGAGAGCTGCTGATATGGGGTTGTTTGCAGACGATTTATTGCAGGACAAGGTCGTTCTGATTACAGGAGGCGCAACAGGACTAGGACGGGCCATGGCGGAAAAATTCGCAGCGCTTGGAGCAAAGCTTGCCATTGCAAGCCGGCGTGAAGAGACACTGCGGCAAGCAGCATTGGAGATGAGCACCGAACATAACCCGGTCTTCTATAAAAGCTGCGACGTTCGTGATCCCGCTCAAATTGAGGAGCTTGTTAAGGCGGTGGAGCATCATTTTGGCCGGATCGATGTGCTAGTGAACAACGCGGCAGGCAATTTCATCAGCCCAACGGAGAAGCTTTCACCACGCGCAGTGGATGCGGTATTGAACATTGTGCTGCATGGCACATTTTACACGACGCTTGAAGTAGGCAAACGATGGATTGAACAGGGGCATCACGGTACGATGCTCAATATTGTAACGACCTATGCCTCCACCGGTTCCGGTTATGTCGTACCTTCCGCTGCAGCAAAAGCCGGCGTATTGGCCCTGACCCGGTCACTTGCTGTAGAATGGGCGCGGTACGGCATTCGCCAAGCGGCAATAGCTCCAGGACCCTTTCCTACAGAAGGCGCATGGTCCAGACTGTCTCCCACACCTGAATTCGAGCAAAAGATGATCGCCCGCATTCCCCTTGCGCGTACCGGGGATAAGGAGGAGCTTGCGAATCTCGCAGCATACCTGATCTCTGACTATGCCTCCTACATTAATGGAGAAGTGGTCACTATCGACGGTGGCGAATGGCTTCAAGGGGCCGGGCAGTTCAACGGACTATCAGATGTAACCCCAGAGCAATGGGACATTCTCTCCGAATTAACGCGTAAAGGTAAATAGCCATCATCATCCCGAGCAGAAGCAGCAGGCAGCCGCTTTATGATATACTGCAAAATAAACGTGTATATGGAGGGTTTTAAGGTGAAAATTTATGTCATTCTCTCATTTAATGAAGAAGGGATGGACAATGTGTACGTCGGCGACGACGAGGAAAAGGCGCTGGCATTCAAACCGGCCGATTTCGAGAACTGCGATGCGCTATTCGTAGAGATATGGGAAGACGGCGAGAAGGTCGACGACTACCGCTTGGAGAACGAATAAACAGCCAAAGAGGAATGAATGGAGCTTAACGCCCCTTTCATTCCTCTTTTCTTCCCTATAACTCAAATTTCAGACACAGTAAGGAGAGCCGACAGCGTCTTCACCATATGCTCCAGCAGCTCCGGAATGTCCTCCATTTGATCCTCATTGATTTTACGCTGGAATGCCAGCTCGATTGTATTCGAATATTGAGGGATTTGCTGCCCGTAAGCGAATGACAAAGTTTGAACAGGCGGCTCTTCGGGCTGCCATATATCCTGAATGATCGCCTCGACTTGCGCGCACTGCCTGTCCACATTCTCTATCGGCATATGGAAAAACAAACGCAGCGTGCAGGCAGGGTTCTCGCCTTCCACCGCCAGCAGCTCCGAAGCCAAATCTTTCAATGAAGCCTCTAGCTGCAGCTCTGCCGATAAATCACTTGAATCGGCTAATGTAAACCGAAGGGCAAACAGCCTCGACATAATGGCCATCTCCAGCCGGTCAACCCGATGCGTAATCCGAATCGTGCTGTCGAGATTATCGAGATCATAAGCGTAATTTTCGATGGCCACTTTCAAATTATCGAACACGGTAGGATCGAACAAGCGCATCCTCTCCTTCAATGTAATGGATACCCGATTTGCTTAGCTAATAGTATAAATGCTGAGAAGCTAACTTGCATAAAAAAATAGAACCAAACCTCGCCCCTATCGGAACGATGTCTAGTTCTATTTCAGTAGCTAGTATTCCTTCTATTCAATAATTAATATTCTCGGAGAAGTCCGGGTCAGCCAGCGGGATGCATGCCATGCCCCAAAGCTGGCAGCAGCCGCGCTAACGACGGACGCCACTGCAATGCCAATCGGGGGTAAGATAAGCGGAAGCTTGGCGATACCGTAATCCAGCAGCAAAGATTTCAACAAGCCCGGCATGCCGAAAATGCCGATCACGATGCCTAGTCCCGCTCCAATAAGAGTCAGAATGGCGACGCCTAGTGTAATTGCACCTCGAATAGATGCATTCGTCATGCCCAGCGATTTATAGATGCCGTATGTTCCGCTTTCCTTCCATACTGCTATACGGCAAACGCTATAGATAATCATAAAGGTTACGCCTACGAACAGTAATGCAAGCATTCCTAAGGGGACAATTAATACGGCCGATGCCTCTGTGAATACCGAATCCAGCAGCGTCTGCTGCGTTGCGGCCGTGACGGATTGCGGGTATTTGCCGTTTAATTCGGTGACAACCTGCTCTGCAATCCGGTAATCATGCAGATTAATAAAAGCGACATCTGCGTCATGCTTCCCCGTCTCATCACTCGCATTCAATGCATCAGCCATTATTCTGGCCGAATTGGACATGTTGGCAATGGCCTGATAGATTCCGCTCACCAGCATCGTGTGCTTACGGCCTTCAATGTAAACGTCCATCGTATCCCCTACTTCTTTGCCAAACTTGCTGGCAACGTTAATGCCTATAGCCATCTCGTTCCTATGAACCGGATTGCTTCCCTCAAGCACGGTAAAACCAAGTTTATCGTAGCTGCCGTCCAGTACGCCGAGGGAGATGCTCGCCGCCCCCGATGCCCCTTTCTCCGATGGCAGAACACCATTCAGTAAAGTGAGCCAGCCCGCGTCTTTGACTCTGGCGTCTCCTCGCACAAACGTCTCAAAGTCATCGCTGGAATACGCCTCTTTATTGTAAAACGATACCGAAATATCGGCTGAATCATAGCCCCACTGGGCGGCGGTTTGCTGAATTGAGATGATGCTGTTGAGCAAAACGCAGCTAAAAACGAGGACCGCCGTCGTTACAGCTGCCAGCGCTGCTATGAGCACAGAGCTTTTTCCGTTTTTGACAATATGCTTAAAAGCGATGACAGCCTTAATCGGCCAACGTCCGAATGTTATGCCCACTCCAAGACAGCGGGCCATTCGGCCGCTTTGCGCCTCCGACATGCCATAGCGAATCGCTTGTGCAGGCTGGACCGACTTGATTTTCCCGCTGAAAGACAGCACACAACCAATTACAAGCAGCAGCAGGAATAATCCCGCGGCTATCGCGAGCCAGCCTCCCTCTTGTAGAGCCGCAGCATTGGATTCCGACGTTTTCAGAACCGATAACGAATTGTTAAGTATTAGCGCCGATGCGAAACGGCTAATTACAAGCCCCGGTATAATTGCAGCCGTCGCCAGAATAGCATATTGCAGCGCATAAGCTCCAACGATTCGAGCGGAGGACAAGCCTGTCGACTTCAGGACACCGATGGTCCGGTAATTAGATAGAATCGCATCCGAAATCGTATAGCCAATCGTAAACAACCCGATCAACATCATGACGATACCGAGACCCACCATTACAAAACCGATAATCCGGTTCAATATTAAGTAAAAGGCCGATATTTCCTCGAACTCCACTCTCTCTTCCAAATAAGGCATGCCGAAGTGCCCCTCGAAGCTTGCCCAATATTCACCTTGCCGCTCATAGTCTTGAAACCGCAGCCCCAGTATATAGTTGTCGCTGCCCTCTTGTCCCTCCATGATCTGCATGTAATCATTATGATTCATCCAAATGCGGGAGGTAGTCGCGAACGGGGCACCGTACGGGAGATCGATTACGACAGCAGATACCTGGAGCTCAAACACCCCGTTACCAGTCTTAAAAGACAGCATATCCCCGGCCTTGATCCCTTGCGTATAGGCTAAGGATGTAGGAATCCAAGCCGTTCCCGGCCTTGGAGCCTCTTCGCCTGCTCCATCTGCAAATAACAGCCGGTCTACAGAAGGAGGCTGCGCGGGCGTATCCATCATCATCACGTATAAATTGGGCAGCTCTTCTCCCTTATAGCTGACTCCTGACAAATAGCGGAACGGAACAGGTTCTGATGCCGCCACTCCCTCTTGCCCGTTCCACCATTGATAAAGCTGCTGCGGATCATGAAGGCCTTTCGTTATGGTCAAAATCTGATGAGCGCCATTCGTCCGCTTATGCACATCATTAAACAAATTGTCGGTATTCGACAGCACCGTTGCCGACGTGCCAAGCAGCAGAGCAGCGAGCAAAATGAGCAGCGCGATGAGACCGTTCTGCAGCTTTTTCCGGTACAGGCTTGCGCGGCAAAGCGCCCATACCGCCCTCATTGCTGCTCCCTCCCCGTCACATAGGCGAAAATAACACTTTCGCGCTGCTGCACGGCTTGCTCCTCATATTTGTCAAACTCCAATATGCCGCCAACCTTGCCATCGCGAATATAGATAAGCCGGTCGGCCCGGCAAGCCGCCTTGATATCATGGGTAACCATCACGATCGATTGTCCCTGACGGTTCCTCGCCGTCAAAATATCGAGAATCGCCATGCCATGCTCGTAATTCAAGCTGCCGGTGGGCTCATCAGCGAATAAAATATCGGGGGAATTTACGAGAGCCCGCGCAATTGCAGCCCGCTGCTGCTGGCCGCCGGAGGTCTGGGACGGCAGCCGATTGCGCTGGCCGTCAATTTCCATCGCTTCCATCAGCGATTGCGTTTTCTCCCGTACCGCTTTGGGCTCGCCGCCCGCAATATAGGCGGGCAAAGCGATATTTTCCATAATCGTCAAATCCGGCACCAGGTTGATGCTTTGATAAATATACCCCAGCTTGCTTGCACGGAACGCCGCCATCTCCCTCTCGCTATAGCCGTCGATCCGCTCTCCCCTGTACTGAACCTCTCCCGCCGTCAAAGCATCGAGGCCGCTCAGCAGATACAACAGTGTGGACTTCCCGGACCCCGAGTTGCCCATAATTACGGTGAAGTCTCCCTCATAAATCTCCAGATCAATATTGCGAATTGCATGATACTGCTCGCTCCCTGTCGAATAGGTTTTGCACAGGTTGCGGGCTTCTATTATTGCTTGCTTAGTCATTCATCAGCCCTCCGTCCGTCAATCTGACTCCATTCTAGCGGGCCAATCTATATAGACGCTTATCAAATTATGAATAAATCCTTACAGCCCTTACACCAGCGGAAGCGTAAATGAAAAAGCAGTTCCCTTGCCGCTCGCGCTTTGGAAATCAATATAGCCCCCGTGCGCCTCGACGATATGCTTACAGATGGATAATCCCAGGCCGCTTCCTTCGCTCACCTCACTCTGTCCGGCTTTGCCTTGATAATAGCGTTCGAATATAAACGGCATGTCCTGCGGCGATATGCCGGCTCCGGTGTCTGCTACCGTAATCCGCAGCTGCTCCTTGCCTTGAATGCTGGCTTGCTCAACGCTTATTGTAATCCGGTCGCCGGGCGACGTATGCTTCAGCGCATTCGCTACCAGATTGACGATCACCTGTTCAATTCGTACAGCGTCCGCACGGACCAGCACATCCGGAATTTCCTCTGCCTGCGGCGCGTCAACCTCGATGCCCGCCGTCCTTACATAATGAGCGTTCGGCTGAATGATCGGTGTCAGCAGCGCCCGGCTGTAGCTTTCTACAGGTACGACTGAAATTTGCCCCAGTTCCTTCAGCGCATGGAGAAGCAAATCGTCAATCAGCCTGGCCATCGTGTCTGCCTGTGTCTGCATAACTTCCATATAAGCCATCACCGATGGGAGATCTGGACATACGCCTGCCCGGATCGCTTCGATATAGGCTTTGACCGTCGTGAGCGGCGTTTTCAAATCATGCGAAATGTTCGTAATGAGCTCCTTCTGCGCCTGCTCCTGCTCTTGCTTGCGGAGCTGAAGATGCTGCAGCTCCAGCCGCATCTGATCGAACATCACGTACAGCTCGCCCCATTCATCAGCTTGAAGGCGCTCAATCTTTTGCTCATAATGCCCTCTCAGCATCGTTTCCGAATGGTTTTTCAAATCGGCAATTGGAGCTATCGCGTCCCGCTTCAGCTTCCGGTTCAATACGATAAGCAAAGCTAGCATCACGAAGAATAATATACATATAAGGACTAGGAGAGTGGTTTGCCGCGATGGCTGGGCACTCGGCTTCACCAGCACCTCCTCAGGCACTGTGAAAATCGCATTGGCGATTTGGACATCCGTCCCTTCCTCAATAACGGGAAAAGCGATCCGGTATTCGCCGTTACTGCTATTGGCCGCATAGAGATCGTAATGCAGCGAGGCTCGCAGATTGAGGCTGGACATCTCTTCCTCCGATGAATAGATGACCGTGCCGTCGAGAAGGACAACCGCTAATCCCATATCCGGCAGCTCCAGCTTGGATTGAAGGATCACGCTCGCCTTCCCGGATTGCCGAAGCTCAGTTAAGGCGCCTCGCTTCTCCAGCTCCAGCATCACGGCATTCGTCTTTAACCGCACTTCATTAATAACTAAACCGCGAGCCCTTGTCCGGCTGTCCTGCGAATTTGCAAGCAAATAGACGCCAATGCCCGCTATGCAGATTAAGATGAGCCATGACGCTGTCAGCCATCTTTTCAGCCAGACGCTCAAATAACCGTTATTCATCCTGAGCATCTTCCCTTGTGCTGAACTTATAGCCGACGCCCCAAACGGTCCGCAAGTAGATTGGTTTGGAAGGGTCTGCCTCCAGCTTCTCGCGAAGCCGGCGAATGTAGACGGTGATCGTATTCTCATCGCCATACGCGCCGTATCCCCATACCGCGTCAATCAGCTGGCTCTTGGAAAACACCTGCTCCGGATGCTCCGCCAGATGAAGCAGCAGCTCAAATTCCTTTGCGGACAACGAAATCTCCCGGTTATTCAATGTTACTCTGTATGCCCTCTTATCAATTGTGATCGCACCGCGCCGCAGCGAATCATCCTGCTCCTTCTGGATGCGGCTTATGCCGTCCAGCCGGCGCAAGTGCGCCTGAACTCTCGCGACAAGCTCGCTCAGCGAGAACGGTTTTGTCATATAATCATCGGCCCCGAAGCCAAGACCAAGCACTTTATCGGTGTCGCTGCTGCGGGCGCTTAACAATAGAAGCGGAGTTGCATACCTCTCGCGAATATGGCGGCACAGCTCCATCCCATCGGTATCTGGCAGCATAATATCTAATATAATGAAATCCGGCGCATACGTCTCAATCGCTTCTCTTCCCTCACGGCCGGTTCCAAACGTCTGAACCTCATAGCCGTTGACCGTCAAATAATCTTTAATAACACGCGCTATCGCCTCTTCGTCTTCGATGACCAGAATGCGCTTTTTCCCCTCGTTCATCATCGCTGCGTAGCTCCAATCTTCGAATTCGATCTCGATCCCATTTAGGCTACCATTTCGACAAATGGTGTGAATTTCCTGTATTGACGTTTACCTTTTATCCACCCTAGTAATGAATAAAAGTTTTATATAATGCCTCCTAATCTGGAGAAAATAAAAAACACCCACATCATGTGAGTGCTTTAGGTGACGCTATAGCTATATAGGTTTCATTTCAATTTCGCCGCTTTTGCATTTCCGGATAAACTCGCTCATAGCTGCCCGGGATTCAGGCGTATGCCCGCTGCGGGGATCAGTCAAAACACCAACAGGATCAATGATCCGAGCTTCGTTATCGCCAATAGCTCCGACAGTTACTCGTATAGGTTGTCCTTCAGCAGTAAGGACACCAGGCAATACTTTTCGTGTCATAAGATCACACCCTTTTACTTAGTACTATCACTAGCAACTAAATACCAATCTGACATGTCCCAACCCCCATAACTACGATCACACACAAGTCGAAACTATTATACAAATAGTGCCCCGCTCAAATTATGCATGGCGACATAGCCCATCCCTTCGTATCCGGCAGTATAATATCCAATATAATGAAATACATCGCTTCAATCCGCGAATTCGCTATCAATCTATGTTTAATCTAACTTTTCGACAAATAGCGTGAATTTCCTGTCATTGCATTGAGACCGCATATAAAAAAGGCTTTGCCGGCGGACTTGGAGGAGCGCCAGTTCTTCTCTGACCGGCAGTTCTCCACTGTCCTTCACGACAAAGCCTTCTTGAAATAACTCTCATTTATTTAGGCAGATTGAGCTGCCATGACACGCCGTACCGGTCCTGCACCCAGCCGAATTTTGCGCTAACCGGAGACTCTGCGAGCGGCATCAGCACGGCCCCGCCGACAGACAATTGGTCAAATACGCGCTCCAGCTCCTCCTCCGTGTCGCAAGTGACAAAGAGAGAAAGCGCCGGCGTAAACGAATGCTTATGCTGCTTGTCCAAATTGTCGATGCACATAAAGGACTGCCCCTTCAATGAAAATATCGCGTGCAGCACCTTCTGCTCTTCACCCGGCGCCACCGGAATGCCGACATCTCCGAAGCGGGTTACTTTATCGATTCTTGAATCGTCAAATATCGAGGTGTAAAGTTGAATCGCTTCCTCCGCCTGTCCGAAAAACATTAGAAACGGATTGATCTTCTGCGCTGTTTGTCCCATGCTTCTTCACCTCATGTACAGAATCGCTTTCGAGCACATGGTAGCATGAACGGCGGCCAAGCTCAAGACTGAGCGACCAGGCTGCGCCGGTAAGCCCAATGGTTGGTTGGTCCATGACCGCCGCCAATGGTGATCCCATCTTCAATTGCCGCTTGAATGAAATCTTTAGCTTGTCTCGCAGCTGCCTCTATATTAAGCCCTGCAGCCAAGCCAGCCGTAAGCGCGGCGGAATAGGTGCAGCCCGTACCATGCGTACGGGCTGTCTCCACCCGCTTGCCTGACAATTCGCTGAAGCTGCTCCCGTCATACAGCAAATCAATTGCTTCTTTGCCTTCCTCATGTCCGCCTTTAATAATGACATGCTTTGCGCCAAAGCCGGCAAGCCGTTTAGCTGCTTCCTTCTTATCGGCGCTGGTGCGAATCGGAATGCCTGCCAGCCGCTCCGCTTCCGGAATGTTGGGCGTAAGGACAGCAGTAAGCGGCAGCAGCTTCTCCGTCATAGCTCGAATTGCCTCTACCTGCAGCAGTGAAGCACCGCCTTTGGCAATCATGACGGGATCAACGACAACCTTCGTCCAGCCGAAGAAAGCGATTGCCTCTGCCACTGCAGTAATAATCTCGGCGCTGAACAGCATACCTGTCTTCAAAGCGTCCACGCCGATGTCGCTGCCGACGGAATGAATTTGTGCAGTAACAGCTTCCGCGGCAACGGGGAACACGCCCTGTACGCCAAACGTGTTCTGCGCCGTCAACGCTGTCAGCGCAGACATGCCGTAGACGCCAAGCTCCTGGAAGGTTTTCAGGTCAGCCTGAATACCAGCCCCGCCTCCGCTGTCAGAGCCGGCTATCGTCAATGCTCTCGCTACATAGCCCTCTATCTGCTCCATGTTTGTCCCCCGTTCCTATTTCTCTTCTTCATTAATAAGTAAATCGTCCGGGAGCAAAAGCCTCCAGCATATCCGAAACCTTATTGCCGTCGATGTAATCGGCCACGACTTTTGCCGTCACCGGGCTAAGCAAAATCCCGTTGCGGTAATGACCTGCCGCCATCAGAACGCGATCATTGCCCTCCAGCGGACCGAGCAGCGGATAGCCGTCCTGCGTCGAAGGACGAAGGCCCGCCCACCGGTGGAAAGGTGTTTGTTCCGCAAGAAACGGAAACGCCTGCTTATTCCAATTGCGCAGCCGTTCGATGCCGCGTTCCGTGACCGTTGTATCAAAGCCTGCTACATCCTCGGAAGCGCCGCAAACTAACGTGCCATTTTCCTTGGACACCAGATAGCCTTGATTGCTGAATACCATATGATGAACTGGCTTAATCTCCGCCTCATAGGCACAAATTTGCCCCCGAATCGGATAGACCGGAATGCGGATGTCCAGTGTCTCTTCTAATTCCTGCGCCCACGCCCCGGTGCATACGACCAGCCGGTCGCCGCCAAAACGCCGGCCGTCCTTCGCTTGAACAACGACCGTATTCTGCCATTCCGCAATCACCAGACTGCCCAATTGTTCATGAAAATGAACACCCGTCAGCCGGCATGCCTGCTCCAGCGCTTCCACATAATCAGGAGCATAAAGATGGCTTTCTGCCGGTGTATACAATGCCGCCTTTACTTGCCGGGAAAGGAACGGCTCCTTACGGAAGAGTTCATCTCCCTCCAGCAGAACACCGCCAGAGCCATGTTCCCTTTGCCATAGAAGACGACCCTCCAGCGCCAGCCGGTCCGCCTCATGATACACGATATAGAGGCTGCCGGAATCGCTGTACTCGAAATCATGTCCAGAGATCGACCGGATCATATCCCTCCATTCCGGATACAGCCGCAGACTTTCCTTGCCTAGATGAAAAAAAGCGTCCGGCCCCTCTACATTTTCCGAGAAGGGCGCCAGCATGCCCGCAGCCGCTCCCGATGCTTGACCGCCACAACGATTGATCTCAAGTACAATCGCTTGATGTCCTCGCTGCTGCAGCTCGAAGGCGCAGGAGAGGCCGATCACGCCTCCGCCCATAATGACTACCGTTTCCCCCATCGCAGTTCCAGCTTTCTGTCCTTAATTTCGCAGGCCATTGCTGGCCTCTTCTGGTTTTTGATAGATATATTTGCCTCAGTAATAGTTACTTCAATAATAGTTATTTCAATAGAAACTGCTCATGCCCGCTGCTAGCTGAGGCATAGCGTTTTTTCGCAATGCGGCCTGACAAGTACGACAATCTGCCGGCTTCTATCGCCAGCTTCATCGCCCTCGCCATGCCTACTGGGTCCTTCGCCTTCGCAACAGGTGTATTCATTAATACACCGGCTACACCTAGCTCCATCGCCTGCACAACATCACTGGCTGAACCAAGGCCAGCGTCAACGATGATCGGCACCTTCGCTTCCTCTACAATAAGTCCAATATGATAGGGATTAAGAATGCCCAATCCCGTCCCAATTGGGGCCGCGCCCGGCATAACCGCCGCTGCTCCCGCTTCCTCCAGCCTTTTGCACAACACAGGGTCATCTGAGGTGTAAGGCAGCACGGTAAAGCCCTCTTTGACGAGTATTTCCGTCGCCTTCAGCGTCTCCAGCGGATCTGGCAGCAGCGTGCGCTCATTGGCGCTGATCTCCACTTTGATCCAATCGCTAAGGCCCGATGCCCGGGCAAGCCTTGCTATGCGCACCGCTTCGTCGGCCGTGCTGGCACCGGAAGTATTCGGCAAGTAACGGAAAGCTTCACCTTCCACATGCTGAAGGATGGAATCATCCTCCGTAGAGGCCAGATTGACGCGGCGAATCGCAAACGTCAGCACCTCTGCCCCAGAGGCTCTAATCGCCTCCTTTTGCACATAAGGATTCGGGAAAAGTCCCGTGCCGATAAAAAACCGCGAATGCAGCTCATGTCCTCCAATTTGCCATGTATCCTTCTTCATGTGCTCAGCCCCCTCCGACAAAATGAACCAATTCGATCCGCATCATAGGTCGAACCTCAGCCGACGCCCACTGCTCCTTCGTCAGTACAGTTCCATCGGCCTCAACAACAACCGGCCTGCCTTCCAGTCCAAAATGGATAACGACCTCTTCAATCGTGCGGGCTTCCAGCTCCTGCTTTTGTCCGTTGACTATCAGTTCCATTCCGCTATTCCCGTCCTTCCAGCTTGCTTAGAAAAGCACGGCAAGTGCCGGCCACGTCCGCGCTGCCGACAATTTCGCTAACCGCACAAATTCTTGTCGCTCCCGCGGCAATAACTTCGTCCACGTTGCTCAGCTTAATGCCGCCAATGGCAACGAAAGGAATTCGAACCCGGCTTGCTACTTCTTGCACATAAGCAACCGTCACCGGATCAACGACATCAACCTTCGTCTTCGTCGCAAAAACCGGCCCGACGCCGATATAGTCGGCACCTTGTTCCTCGGCAAGCAGCGCTTCTCCAATCGCATGGGTGGAGATGCCAATTATCTTATCACCCACTAGCCCTCTAGCTTCCTGCAGCGACAGATCGTTTTGACCAAGATGAATGCCGTCAGCGTCTACCTCCAGCGCAATATCGATGTAATCGTTGACGATGAATGTTACACCATGCTTGCGAGTCAGCTCGCGAAGCGCCCGCGCTTTGCCCAGTACCTCTTCCCGGCTGCTGTCTTTATCACGCAATTGAATAATGTCCACACCGCCAGCAATGGCTTCCTCCATCACTTCCAGCAGATCACGTCCCGGGTGAAACTGCTCCCCAGTAATGGCATATAAGCGAAAATCCTTCATACGTTCACGCTCCTCTATTCATTTATGAACCGATATAACGGGCATAGATCGACTTGGCGCGTACGATATCTTCCGTTCCTTGCACAAGAACACGTCCGTCTGGAAACAGCACGAGGCGCTCTCCCTCCGGAAGCTCCGCCTTCAATAAATAAGCGTTCAGCTCCACCTTCACTGCCGCAGGCTCCAGACGTTTGCGCCATTGCTCCAGCAAAAGCGGGCCTCGCCCGGATATTTGCACCGTGCTTCGGCCGCATAACGATACGGTAGAATCCCGCTCCGTAATTTGCAATGCAGGATATTGCTTCAGCTGACAGCAGGCACACTGCTGGTTCGGCTCGCCAAGCTTCATCTCGAAATAGTGATTATTCCACACATCAAACGTCACGAGACTATGTCTTCTTGCTTCCTGCGCATCGACCAGAAACTTAAGCGCCTCAACGGCCTGATAAGAAGCGACAATATCAACGACCGGCGAAATGACACCGATCGTATCGCAGGTTTGTCCGGTGCTTTCCCCCGAGGACAAGAAGCAGCGCAGACAAGACGTCTGCCCTGGCACCAGAATGGCGCTCATGCCCCGTGAGCTGACAGCCCCGCCGTAAGCAAATGGAATACCTTTGCGAAAACAGGCGTCATTAAGCAAAAAACGGGTTTCAAAATTGTCAGTGCCGTCCAGCACCAAATCGATGCCATCCAGCAATTCATCGATATTGTGGACCGTAACGTCCGCCACAATCGCTTCGATTCGCACATCGGAATTGATGCGGCGAAGCTTCTTTTCAGCGGCAATTGCCTTCGGATAGCCCTGCTCAACATCCTCTTCATCGAAGAGCATCTGCCGCTGAAGATTGCTTTTCTCCACATAATCCCGGTCTACGAAACGTACTCGTCCAACGCCTGCTCGAACCATATGGTTCGCCAGCACCGTGCCGAGTGCTCCCATTCCAATAATAAGTACGGCACTTTCGCCCAGCTTATGCTGTCCGCTCTCACCGATGGGGGCAAACAGCATTTGCCGGGAGTACCGCTCCGGGCTGCCCTGCTGCTCTTGCTCCTCCCGTTGTCCTTGATGCTCTTCCATGCGGCCTGCCTCCGTTCATCGTTTTTGCATGGAATCAACCATGTCATCTCAACCTCTATAAATTGCGAAAGACATCTTTCGCCTCGTACGATTTTCTAATTTGTCCGCGTTCCTTCAGCCAGTCAATGACCGAATTCCACGATTGCTCGGATTGACTGCCAAACGGCTCGGAGCCGGCATCCATCAATGGAAGCAACACAGCCAGGCTTTGCTTCTCAATGTCCGGGTCGAGCGGAAAATCCTTGCTTTGCTGGTCCAGCAGCAGTCCAAGCGCTTCGTCCGGATGGCTCACCGTATAGGCCTGCCCTTTGGCCGCCGCCGCGATAAATTTCTTAATCGCGCCGCTTTTGCGCTCCAGCCCTTTCTCGCTTGCCGTCAGCACCAGCTCGTAATAGTCCGGCACGCCGTAATCGGCAGGATTGAAGGAGACGAGCTCAATGCCTTCTTTTTCTATCAGCAGCTTCTCATGATTAATATAGCCGCCGATGATAGCATCAACCTTCTTCGTCGCCAATGCCGGGATCAGATCCCAGCCTATATCGACATAACCAAGACTAGCGGGGTCACCTCCGTCTGCTTCGACCATCGTGTTGACCATCGCTTCATCCAGAGGAAGAGACGGATAGCCGATTTTTCGTCCAGCCAAATCTTTAGGCGTCTTTACACCGGAAGCAGCCGGAACAAACAGTTGATTGAGCGGGTGACGGACAATCGCCGCAACCGATACGACCGGAATATCCTCCGAGCGCGACACGGCCACTTGCATTTGATAGCTGAGCGCCAGATCGGCTTTGCCCGTTGCGACCAGCTTCAGGGCATCACTCGTATCCGCTGGGGTTTGAAGCTTCACCTTTAAGCCTGCTTCAGCGAAATAGCCCTGCTGCTCTGCGGCGTATAAAAAAGTATGAACAGCATTCGGATACCAGTCCAGCAGCACCGTCAGTTCTTCAGTCTTGCCTTCTGCTGCCGATTCTTTCCCGCTGTTAGAAGGGGATGAGCAAGCCGCTACAGTCAGCAGCAGCATTGCCGTTAAGCCTACGGCAAACAGCCTTTGTAATAATCGATGACGAAATAACATGAATGATTTCCTCCCGTTGATTCCAGCTAATGTAGTGAATTAACACTATGATTTATTCGTTCCACGATGACCCAGCATCATTTTCTCAACCGCTTGGGCAGCTGCGAATAATACGATTCCCATAAGCGACAGCAGCAGTACGCCAGCAAAAACATCGTCGCCCCGCAGCATGTTCGCTGCCCGTTTCGTGAACATGCCAAGGCCTGACTCTCCACCCAGCCACTCGCCAAGCGTTGCGCCGCCGACGCTGATCGCGGCAGCCATTTTCAAACCGGTGAAAAACGAGGGCAGCGCAGACGGTATTTTCCACTTTACGAATAAATCCCGCTTGCCCGCTCCCATCGTGCGGAGCAGATCGCCAATCTCAGTATCCGCCGCGCGAAAACCATCTGCTGTATTCATGGCAATCGGGAAAAAGGTAAACAAAATAACGACGGCTATTTTGCTTCCAAGATCATAGCCGAACCACATCACCATGATTGGCGACAATGCAATGATCGGAATCGTCTGTGAAGCTACGACCAGCGGATAGACCGTTTTGCGAGCCAGCGCCGAGCTGTCGATCCAGATAGCCGATAAGATGCCGCATACGATCGAGAACGCCAATCCAAGCAGTGCTTCGCCCAATGTAACGAAGAAATGCTTGCCCAGTACGTCCGCATTGTCGAAGATCGACTGGAGAACAGCCGACAGCTTCGGAAAAATATAATGCGGAATAGCGAACAGGTTCGTTGCAGCCTCCCAGCACACCGCTAGCAGAAGGATGAATAGCAGCACCGGCAGTTTCGCTTTCAGGCTGGTCTTCATCTGGCCGCTCCTTCCTGTAACCGGACACTTCGGCGTGAATCGGTGCCGGTACGATCAGCAGCTTCTCTCCCGTCGTCGGTCACAGAATTCAGACGGCCAAACTGCTCCATCAGCTCTCTCTTCAACGCAACGAACCGGGCGTCCAGCACTGTCTCGTAAGTACGCGGACGAGGCAGTTCAATCGGGATCGATTGAAGCTGCGTAATCGGTCTCCGGGCAGCTACGAGCACCCGATCGGATAACAGCAGCGCCTCATCGATATCATGTGTTATGAACAGAATCGTCTTTTTACGCTTCTCCCACACCTGAAGGAGCCACTGCTGCATACCGGTGCGCGTCATGGCATCCAAGGCGCTGAACGGCTCATCCAGCAGCAGTAAATCGCCTCCGCCAAGCAAGGAGCGAAGGAATGATACCCGCTGGCGCATACCGCCAGACAGCTCATGAGGATACTTCAACGCCGTTCCCTCTAATCCTAGCTCAGGCAGCAGCTCCAGCACCCGCTGGCGCGCTTCACGCTTCGAGCTTCCTTGAAGCTCCAGCCCGACTGCGGCGTTGTCCTGTACTGTTCTCCACGGCATAAGGCAATCGCGCTGCGGCATATAGCCGACAGCATTTTGCTCAGCTGTTGCGCTGCCGTTAACCGCGATCACGCCTGAGTCTGGTACGAGCAGCCCGGCAAGCAGCCGGAACAGCGTCGTCTTGCCCATACCGCTAGAAGCTACTATGCTGACGAATTCGCCTTTGTTGACTGAGAAGCTCAAATCGTGGAACAGCGGCTCTTCGTCTGGAAAACCATAGTGCAGCCCTTGAACGGACAGCGCATAATCCCGCGGGTCTTCCATCGCCTTCAGCCCCTTGCTCACACCGGCCACTCTTCCAGGCGGTACGCCATATCCCAAAACATATATTCCAGCTTGGATGCGATTAGAAAATGCCGCTCCAGCTTGGCAAGCTCGAACTCATTCAGCCCCTCAGCCAATTGGTCCATCACACCGATGCACCAATCAGTCAATTCACTGAATTCAGCCGAGCTGTACATGCGTATCCATTCTCCATAGAGCGGATGCTCCAGCGCTGCAGGATCTTGTGCAAACAAGACACCGATCTCCCTGTAGCTCCACATGCAGGGCAGTACGGCCGCCGTTACTTCGGCAAGCGTTCCTTGCGCTGCCACATCCAGCAAGTATTTCGTATAGGCAACCGTCGTTGGAGCAGGCTCCGTCGACTCCAATTGCTCCCGCGTCACGCCAAACTTTTCGGCATACTGCCGGTGCAGTCCCATCTCTACATTAAGCGTAGAGTTGCATAGCTCCGAGAACTTACCCATCATTTCGAGATCGCCGGCCTTGATGCTGCCGTAAGCAAACATTTTGGCATAATCGATCAAGTAGACATAATCTTGCATGAGGTAATATTTGAAGCGATCGGGGTCAAGCGTCCCCGCCTTAAGCTCCGCCAGAAACGGATGCCGGTGACTTTGCTCCCAAATCTCCTTCGAGCCTTCATACAATCTGTCGCTGAATTTCACACTTGTTTTTACCATTTTTCATCTGCACTCCTTTGCTTAGTAACCGTTGGTAACGTAAGCTAAGGCGCTCGAAACACAACAAAAAGCCATTCGAGAATAGACGAATGGCTTACAATTCGAAATGTTCTCTACGCCAGCATTACCTGGTTCAGATTAACGGTCAGGCAAACAAGTTGCCTATCTCAGCCGGACTTTATCCAGCACCCGCACTTCATATGCGATTTATCACCAATACTATAACTGATCATCCTCTATTAGGCAATACGAGCCAAAAAGTTCATAACAGCGGAATTTGATTTCCGTATAGAGAAAATAGTTCACTTAAAACCGCAGAAACCTGCATTTTGCTCGATTCCGGCCAGTAATTAAAGAAAATAGTTCAGTTAGAAGCCCTGTATTAGCGATAGGTTGAGCATCGGTGCTGCTCCTTCAAAACTTCCTGCACCGTGAAAAACAGCTGCAGCCAATATCCATTTTCCTCTAATGTACATCCGTATCAAAACTAGCTAAATCCTTCGCTATCTGCTCCCGGATCCATCGGCCCTCCTCCGTGTCACCTGTCAGCCGCTTCAACACAGCCATACGATCCAGCGACCGGAGCGCCTCCGTTCTCAGGGCAAGACTCAGCTCGCCCATAATCTTGATCCCACCTAATGCCGCCGCTACAATCACACGGTCGTTCAGCAGCAAAAGCTCCGCGTTGCTCATCCGGTCCAGCTTTGGCCCCTCCAGCAGTTTTTTCACAAAAGCTTCATCGCTCCGATGAGCCGGGACATACAGCATGTCCCAGTCCCTCTCGATCAGCAAATGCGGGAAAGACGCCGTCAACTCAACGTTCTCAACGTTCCCAGCCGCCTGCTCCCTTATCAACATTTCCAATGCGCGAAGCGCTTCAAGGCTTTCCTTCATGCCAAACGGAGCGTCCCCGTCGTCCGCCATGTAATAGAATGGCTGAGTGAAATGTCCCGTAAAACGAGGGTGTGAGGTATAGGCATTCAGCCCTTCATTTGGATCGTCATAGTAATATCCGCAGCGATCAAATGACGGGTCCGCCCAATAGCCCTTTTTCAGCTTTTGCGCAATGATCCGTTCCGCTTGGCGAAAGCATTCTTCCTCGCTCCTGAACCTTTTATCCAGCATTCTGCCGTTCGTGTTGATCCGTCCAAAATGAACGGTGTACACCGGGCCGTTGCATGAAATACGCCAAAATTTATTCGACCGCCCGCTTTGAAATATAAATGCGCGTTTCATAGCAGCCTCCCCTTGACAGCTCTATCTATCTGCGTAAAAAAAGACCATCCCCTCAGCTTTCCGGGAACGGCCCTTCGCTTGCTTAATTCGAGTCCTTCTTAACGCTTGCAGAAGCGCCTTCGCCGCCTTCATCCGCCTTCTTGCCGGCCGCGCCAGGCTTGGCATTTTTACTGAACACGCGCTTCGCACTTTTCGCTTTTGCTGCTTTATCCCAACGGCTCCAGCCTTTTTTGCCCGTTCCTTGCCCGATGCCGCTTTTCTTTTTTCCTTTGGTCAATCGTTACAGCTCCTCGTCTATCGCAATCTACTAAGAAGTATTGTACCAATAGCGGGTGATCAATAGCAATGATTCTCGCATAATGCTTTAACCCAACGCTTTCTTTTCCGACATCCTTTTGGTAAAATACATTCAATATCGCCGCATGCGACTGGCGAGATTCGAGTGGAATAAACCACGAGGAAGCATGCGGCTGCACCGTGCCGTTCGCCTGGGGAAAAGTATTTGCGGGTGCTCGTTTTTGACGAGCGCTCCGCGGATACTTTTTTTGCATTTTATCCCACACAAGGAGGAACAAAACAATGACCTTAATGATGAAAGCAAAAGAAGCGGCGGAGCTCGTCTACATCGGAATCACTTCACAAGTGGAAGGATGGAAACCGAGAGGGATTCAACCCTGTATCGCAACGCTGCTGGTTGAGGGCGATCCCGCTTCCGCTTACTACGCAGGGGCTAAACGCAAGCTTGCCGGCCGGTTAGGCATTGCCTTTCAATTGCACGCCTTCCCTTCCGATGCAAGCGAGGAGGAATTGTTGGAACGAATCCGTCTCCTTAATGCAGACGCCAACGTTCACGGCATTATGCTGGAGCTTCCTTTGCCCAAGGGGATCTCAGCCCGTACTGTTGAGAATGCAATCTCTCCCGCAAAAGACGTCGACGGCGTGACGCCAGCGAATAAGCTTGCCGTCGTCACTGGTGAGGACGGCTTATATCCTGCTACGCCGCAAGCCTGCATCCGGCTGCTCAAGCATTATGGCTATTCACTATCGGGGAAAAACGTAACGTTAGTCGGCAGAGGCCAGACGGTTGGTCTGCCATTATTCCATATGCTGCAGCGGGAGCAGGCCACTGTAACCGTCTGCCATTCCCGCACGCCGGACATCGCTTCGCATCTGCGGCATGCCGAGATTGCGTTCGTCGCCGTCGGCCAGCCAAACCTCGTTAGCAAAGAGATGATGCACGAGGGTTTGGCCGTCATCGATGCGGGAATAAATGAACAAGCAGACGGAAGAATCATCGGCGACGCAGCAACCGATATCGGAGATATAGCCGCCGCTGTTTCTCCTGTGCCTGGAGGCGTCGGTACGCTGACAACTGCCGTTCTGTTCGAAAATCTCATGAAAGCACTCGCTACGCAACAAGGGGAGGTTCAACCGCAATGACTCAAATAAACTGGGATCATTCCATCCGCGATTTTGTTCAGCAATCATCCAGCTCCAGCCCTACGCCAGGCGGAGGCAGTGTGGCCGCCCTCGCAGCAGCGCTTGGCGCCGCCATGACCTCCATGACTTGCAACCTGACGCAAGGCGAGAAGTATGCCAGCATCCAACCTCTTGTAACCGAGGCATTGGCGAAAATGCAGCATTTCATCGGGCAAAGCGAGACGCTGCTCGCCGCCGACATCGCTTCCTTCGATACGTATATGCACGCGATTAAGCTCCCTGCCGGAACGGAGGAGGAGAAAACGCTGCGCAAGCAAGCTATTCAACTGGCTGCCATCAAAGCAATTGATGTGCCTCTGGAATTGATGAAGGCATGCAAGAGCGGCCTTGAGAGCGCCGCAAGCATCGCTGACGCCGCCAACAAAAATGTCATCTCCGACCTCGGTATCGGCGCCATCATGATGAAAGCAGCTGCCGATTCCGCCCTATTGACCGTTCAGATCAATCTGAACAGCTTAAAGGACGCCGAATTGAACCGCCAATATAGCGATAAAGCGAAACGGCTCATGGAGGAGATCGGTACGCTCCACGCTGTGACTGTAAAAAAGGTTCAGGAGCGCATTTCTGGAAATTAATTGCTGTGCGGAAGACACGCCATGATTATCAGTGATTATGGCAGTCGCGTCATTAGCTACGTTAATTCTGCTTTGTACCGCAGTCATCCCATTAGCGATGTCAATTCCGCTTTGTACCGCAGTCATCCCATTAGCTGCGATTACAATGTCTCTTGCTCCTTCACAACCTGCCATAGTCGCAGCACAAACGGTTTCTTAGGTTGTCCGCCCATCGGTCGGCCAGCCTAAGAAGCCTTTTTAGCCAATATTGCAACTCCTATAGCCTCCTCGCAGCAAACAAAATGCAAAAGCACAGTTCATTTCCCACTATTTAGTAGAAAAATCACTTCAAAATGCAAATCTGCAGGTTGGATGCCGCATAATCGCCCAATTCAACCAGATTGGGCAAATCAAAATGTATTTTTACATTTTGAAGCGCAAATACAGCCTTTTTCCTCTTAACAACATGCACATTTGCATTTTGAATACGTCAGGCCGCTCCCAGCAGCCCCTTCATCTCCGCCCCAACACAGCTCCAACATTGACAGTGCAAATTGGGATATGGTATATAAAAGAAAGAATTAGCACTCGTACACAATGAGTGCTAAACTAAATCGAAAGCTTCCCCAAATCGAAAGGAGCTCCTTCATGTCAAAGAAACAGTTTCAAGCCGAGTCCAAACGACTGCTCGAGATGATGATCAACTCCATTTATACGCAAAAGGAAATTTTTCTGCGCGAACTCATTTCCAACGCAAGCGACGCCATCGATAAAATATACTATAAAGCGCTCACCGACGATCAGCTGAACTTCGACCGTGACAGCTATTTTGTGAAAATTACAGCCGACAAAGCAAACCGGACGCTGACGATCTCCGATACAGGTATCGGTATGACCGAAGAAGATCTGGAGAACAACCTCGGCATTATCGCGAAGAGCGGCTCCCTCGCATTCAAGAAGGAGAATGAAGCGAAGGACGGCCATAACATCATCGGCCAGTTCGGCGTTGGCTTCTACTCCGCCTTCATGATCGCCGATGAAGTGACTGTTGTCAGCAAGGCGCTCGGCAGCGAGCAAGCCTACAAATGGGAATCGACTGGTGCAGACGGCTACACGATCGTACCTTCCGAGAAAGCAACTATCGGCACGGACATTACGCTGAAAATTAAAGAAAACACCGAGGACGACCAATACGATGAGTATTTGGACGAGTACCGCCTGAAATCGATTATTAAAAAATATTCGGATTTCATCCGCTACCCGATCAAGATGGACATCACCAGCTCCCGTCCGAAGGAAGGCGAAGAGAACGAGTTCGAGAGCTTCACAGAAGAACAGACGGTCAACAGCATGATTCCGATCTGGCGCAAAAACAAATCCGAGCTGACGCCAGAGGATTATGACAACTTCTACTTCGAGAAGCGTTACGGCTTCGACAAGCCGATCAAGCATATCCATATCAGTGCAGACGGCGCGGTCGTCTACAATGCGATTTTGTACATTCCGGAAAACACTCCGTTTGACTACTATACGAAAGAATACGAGAAAGGCCTTGAGCTGTATTCGAACGGTGTCCTCATTATGGACAAATGCTCAGACCTGCTTCCGGATTACTTCGGCTTCGTCAAAGGGATGGTCGATTCGGAAAACCTGTCGCTCAACATTTCCCGTGAGCTGCTGCAGCATGACCGCCAGCTTCAGCTGATCGCGAAAAACATTAAAAACAAAATTAAAGGTCAGCTGCAAAGCTTGCTCAAGGATGAGCGGGATAAATACGAGAAGTTCTACGAGTCGTTTGGCCGCCAGCTGAAATATGGCGTATACAGCGATTACGGCGCAAACAAAGACACGCTGCAGGATCTGCTGCTGTTCTACTCCTCGAAGGAGAAAAAGCTCGTCACGCTGGACGAATACATCTCCCGTATGCCGGAAGACCAGAAGTTCATCTACTACGCTGCAGGCGAATCGATCGCCCGTATCGAGAAGCTTCCGCAAACGGAAATTGTATCGGACAAAGGTTATGAAATCCTGTACTTCACGGACGATATCGACGAATTCGCTGTGAAGATGATCGCAAGCTACAAGGAGAAGGAATTCAAATCGGTATCCAGCGGCGATCTTGGCATCGAGCCGGATGCAGACGATAAGGACAGCAATGCAGAGGAGAACGAGAACCAGGATCTGTTCGCGCATATGGCTGGACTGCTGTCGGGCAAAGTGACGAAAGTCAAAGCTTCGAAACGTTTGAAATCTCACCCGGTCTGCTTGTCCACTGAGGGCGAAGTGACGATCGAGATGGAGAAAATTTTGAAGGCGATGCCGAACAATCAAGATATTAAAGCGGAGAAGATTCTGGAAATCAACGTTAACCACCCGGTTTATGCCTCGCTGAAGGCTGCTTACGAGCAGGATAAAACGAAGGTCGACCTGTACACGAGCCTGCTGTACAACCAAGCGCTTCTAATTGAAGGCTTGCCGGTTCAAGATCCGGTTGAGTTCACGAACGATATTTGCAAAATCATGGTATAAGACTACGGCCTTGATTAAGGCTCAAAGAACGGCTGAACATTCAGCCGTTCTTTTTTTGTTCCAATGGGTGTAAAAAAAACGCCGGTAACCTTAAGCAGCAGGTGACCGGCGTTTCCCTATTAGCCTTTCGGCATTTTACTCTCATCCATATACAACAGGTTCCAGAGGTGACCATCCAGGTCGGCAAATCCTGCACCGTACATCCAGCCGTCCGTTTCGCTCGGCCTGCCAAAGATGCTTCCTCCGGCAACCTCTACCTTTTGAATAAAGGCATCTACTTCTTCTCTGCTATTAGCACCAATCGAAAATATCACTTCTGCGCTATGGGAAGTATCTGCGATTTTTGAACCTGTAAACTTCTCAAACACCGCATCCGGGAACAGCAGAATCGTTGTTTGGCCGATGGCAAGCTTGGCTCGCTCGTTACCAACACTTGCTGCATGGAATCCAATCTCATTGAAAAAGGCGGTTGACCTCTCAACATCTTTGACCGGCAGGTTAATCCAAATCTCCTGTGACATGGCTGCAGCCTCCTGGAATATATTTTCAACTATTACTATACTCTACTTCTGGCAGCAGAAGCGAATCTTATAAACAGACTGTTTCCTTTATTTCAATAGTTGTTCTTCTTCTTCATACCATGGATTCAAATGCACAAGCACTTCCTCGACATCATCATGCCGCTCCATAATCGTTGTTTTAATTTTTTTGGAAACGTCATGGCCCTCCTGAATATTCAAGTCTGCAGGAACGCCGACACGCACATCGATAATAATGTAATGGCCGTGCTCCCTTGCACGGATACGGTCGATTCGCTTTACCTCCGGTACCGATAAGACGAGATTCTCGTACAGATCCAATTTCTCCTGCTCCACCATTTTATCCATGAGGATATCAATCGCTTCTTTCCCCATATGATAGGCTAGCTTCAAGATGAAATAAGCGACAATAATTCCGGCGATAGGATCGCCATAACTGAGAAAAGCGATGCCAAATTGGTCACCGATCAGCGCAGCTCCGACACCTACAACCGCTGCGATCGATGCATAAACGTCGGCAAGGTGATCGTACGCAGTAGCAATTAAGCTCTTGTTATTCATTTGCTTGCCCAGCCGCATGCAATACAGGTACAGCCATTGTTTCCATACCAATGAAACCGCCGCCACAGCCAATGCTAAATAACTTGCTTGCACAGCAGGATGGAAGAAGGATTCAACAGAATGATAAGCAATATAAAAAGCCGCAATAATCATAATAACGGCAACGATGGCGGAGCCGATAACCTCGGCTTTGCCATGTCCATAAGGATGGTCGTTATCTCTCGGTTTTCTGGCAATAATCGTCGCGCTAAGAGCGGCTGCCGCTGCTACCACATCTCCGGCATTATGAATGCCGTCTGCCAGGAGCACCTGGCTGCCTACCATCAGACCTATCGCTAACTTTAGAATCGTTAATAGTAAATTGCTGATCAGGCTGATTGCAATTGCAAACGTACCTGTCGAATTGCTCTTTTGATTCATGCTGCGTAAACCCCTTTTATTCATTCACTGTCCATAAGCTTTTTTTGACACTTGACCATTATACAAATGGGGATACGTGTGGGTCTAGAGAAACAGTGTTGCTTAAATCTAGCTTTGTTACGGCGGGGCAATACACTTTGGACGGGCTAACTATTTTGCAATGGGGCAAAACTGGACGAATTAAAGGCTATGGATACCCTGCCAATCCCCTCGTAACCCTCAGCTCCAGACTATTGACAAATAATTATTTTTGTGATATAATAATTTATTTTACATTTGACTTTTATTTTCAATATATGAGATAACTATAGTGATTTCAAGTTTAGATGGAACCGAAGAGGAGGCTGATTGGCAATGAAAATTGCAAACGGAGTCGAAATGCTGGAAATTCATGTGATGAGCCCTCGTGGACCTATGGTGCTCAATCCGACATTGATTTATGACGGAAATTCAGCCATTTTAGTCGATGCTGGAATGCCTGGTCAAAGCCAGCTGATCGTAGAAGCGATGAGTAAGGCCGGTGTAGCGCCATCGCAGCTGCAAGCAATTATCCTTACGCATCAGGATCTGGATCATATCGGAGGGGCTCCCGAAATCATTCAAGCAGCGGGCAAATCGCTTCCCATCTACGCCCATAAACTCGATCAGCCGTATATGGAAGGCAAGCTTCCGTTAGTGAAAGCCAATCCGGAGCGGATGGCTAAACTACTCTCCCATCTGCCAGAAGAAGAGCTTCGCCAAGCGCTTGAGGTTTTTCAGAATCCGCCTAAAGTACCCGTCGATCAGCTTCTGGAGGACGGACAAGTATTGCCGGTCTTCGGAGGCATTCAAGTCATATTTACTCCTGGCCATACCCCCGGACATATCAGCCTCTACTTGCAGGAGAGCAAGACGCTTATTGCCGCTGACGCTATGGTGTCCTCTGCAGGCAAGCTGCACGGACCTGTCGAGCAGAACACGCCGGATATGGAGACGGCTGTTCGTTCTCTGTCCAAGTTTCTGGAGCTAGACATCGAGAACGTCATTTGCTACCACGGCGGCCTGAGCCAATCTAACATAAGAGAGCAGCTTCTTATATTGACACAGGGAAGCAATTAACGAGTGTAACCCTCATTTAACGTAAAAACGACCCGAAGCGCTCCCCGCCTTCGGGTCATTATTTATTTATTGACATCACGGCTCAAAACCTCGTTGGCCAATCAACACTTGCCCGGCAGAAAATACGTGCAGCAATCTCTCGTATACGATCTTATATGCAGCAGGATCATACCATTCCTCCAGTCCAAGCTCCTCGTATAAGGAGCGGATGCCCAGCTTTCTCGTCCGTCTGCCTCCGCTGCCGTCACCCATGAAATAATCATCCACACATACACGCTGAACCAGCGGCTTCAGCAGCTGTGCGAATTGCTCCGTGCTCGGCAGCACAGGGGCGATTGTCGCTTGGGCAGCTACGCCAGCCTCACCCAGCAGCCGCAGCGTGTCCAGTCTTGCCGCAATAGGCGGCGCACCCGGCGTGAAATGCTTGCGGATATCTTCGCGGTCGGTCTCGATCGTCATACTCACTCTAACCCGCTCTCCCAGCTTAAGAAGCAAATCGATGTCTCGTCTAACGAACGGACTCCGGGTTTGCACGAGCAAGAAATCAGGCGGCTCCTCTACCATCACCTCCAGCAGCGATCTCGTGATCCGCTCCTTATATTCAATCGGCTGATACGGATCGGTGCTCGACGACATAAAGATCGTTACTTTGCCTTTAGCTTTTGCACGCCGCAGCTCCTTGCGTAAAAGCTCGGCGGCATTTTGCTTCACATCAATCCATGAGCCCCATTCCCCCTCATGAAACAGCGCCACCGGCATCTCCCGGACGTAGCAATACGAGCAGCCAAAGACACAGCCTCCATAGGGGTTCAAGGAATGGGTATAACCCGACAGCAAGCCGGTTCCTTTATTGAGCAGCGTTTTCGCATTTTTGTATAAAATCTCACTTTGCGTCATGAAAAATCACTCCCAGACTGAATTACTTAAGCCATTGGTACTGACGCCATGGCGCAGTGTCGTCCTGTAATAGCCGCACTTCCTTTGGAACGGCCAACCCATCAGACATACTGAACGCTCCTGTCCGCAAGAAGGCTCTCCCGCTCCAGCCGGAGCAGCTCAGTCTTCATCTCCAGACCGCCGCGGTAGCCGGTAAGCGTACCGTTCTTGCCAATGACTCGGTGGCAAGGCACTGTTATGAGAATCGGATTGGCACCGATCGCTGTCCCAACTGCCCTGACAGAGGAAGGCTTGCCAATCTGCTCCGCGATATCCGAATACGAGCAGGTCCGGCCGTACGGAATATGCCGCAGGGCCTCCCATACGGCACTCTGGAACGGAGTTCCGCCCGAATCGAACGGAATCGTAAATTCTCTGCGGTCTCCGTCCATGTATTGTTTTAATTGCAGCATATAGGGCTGCACCCTATCGTCGCTTTGCTCCCACTCGTGGCGAGGATAACGTCGGCTCACTGACTCGCTCATTTCCTTATAGGGCTTGCCGGGCGAACCGACATAACAAAGTCCGTCCGGCGTTGCCGCCACATATAGCCTCCATTGTCCATGAATCAAGAAAGCCCAGTAAATGATCCGTTCATTCGCCTGTTCCATTCTCCATCACCTCTCCCATCTCATTGAGGCTGCCGCGCAGCCGATATTCCACAGGCGTATAGCCGGTCGTCTTCTTGAACAGCGTTATAAAATAAGCGACATTCGGCATGCCGACAGCCGCTGCGATTGCTGCAACCGATTGGGTTGTGCTGGCGAGAAGCTGCTCCGCCTTCGCTACTCTCGTCTTTTGAACATAACCAGAAGGCGAAACGCCCATGATCCGCTTAAACGTCCGCTGCAAATGATAGGGGCTGCCATGGCAGGCCTCGGCTATCGTCTGCAGCGGAAGCGGACCGGTATAGTGATTGTCAATGTATTGCGCTGCGATGGCAGCCCACTCCTGATCCGGCAGCCGCTCACCTGTCGGCTTGCAGCGTTTGCACGGACGGAAGCCGGCGTACTGCGCCTGCTTCGCATTCGCGTAGATCCGGACATTTTCCCGCTTAGGTATTCTGGATTTACAGCTTGGCTTGCAAAAAATGCCCGTCGTCTTGATCGCATAAATAAACCGGTCATTATAGGCCGTATCATTGCTTACAATTGCTTGCCATCGCTCATCCGTCAACGGCTTCTCATTCTCGTTCATGGGCTTCACCTCGCCTATAGTATAGCCTCGAAAACGGCCGTTTGTGTGATTTCGGGAATAGAATAGCAAGATATCGAAACTCGGCCTCTCGAGCTTTATGTTATAACAGGAGAGTAGAGTTAGACAGAGGTACACTTTGGAATCCAGATGAAAAAAGCTGCTTCAAGAAGGAAGCAGCCCATTGATCCTAACTACACATATTTGCTTGGCAGAACGCCGTAATGCTCTTTGAACAGCTTGACGAAATAGCTCCTGTTCTCGTAGCCGAGCTGCTGCGCCACTTGCTCCATCGTCCGGTCCGAGCCGTTCAGCAGCTCCCGCGCCTTCTCCATCTTGCTGCGGGTCACATATTCGATGAAGTTTTGCCCCGTCTCCTTCTTGAACAAACGGCTGAAATAGCTGGGATTCAGATGCAGATGTGCAGCTACTTCCTCCAGCGAAATTTTCCGGTCGAGATGCTGCCTTACAAACTTTTGCGCATCGACAATTTCAACCTTTTTGCTTTGCTTGGCAATCTGCTCCATCAAGCCGACTGCTTCCTGCACAAAGCCGATCAGCCACTCCCGAAGCTCGCTGACGTTGCCTAGCTGATCGAGCTCGTTCTGCACTTTTTCATTCGTGTAATGGCGGGTATCCTTCAGCTTCATCATCGTGTCCAGCGCCAGCTTGAAGACGAACCGCTTGACCGCCTTCGGCTCGAATTTATGAATCGATATAAAGTGAATAAACGGTTCGACGGCCTCACGCACCTCGATATTCGCTTCAATGATTGTCCGGTTGATCCGCTCTGCGTATTCGTAATAGAAGGCTAGCGGCTCCTCCTCGTGAAAAGTAAGCCGGCCGACTTCCTCCATCGTCATAAACTGCGGCTCCCTTAAATAAAAGAACCGGTCCGTCGCTTGCAGCATGCAGCCGATCTGCCGCCTGACGCCGGAGCGTTCCGCTTCGATACCGCCAATCAGCACGGAATAGCGCAGCTTGACTATCTGCTCCAGCTTCTGCTGAACCAGCTTAGCAAGCGCCCGAATGCGCTCATAGGGATTATGCTTTAATTCTTTGCTGCAGTTGAACAAGATGCAGAACTCTCTTGCGGATACGCTAATGAACAGCGCATTCGCCTCACTCCCCAATAGCTCCTCCGCCACATTCTCGACAATGAACTTTACCGTATCCTCGCTCTCATAACGCTTCCAGGCCGCATTGACCTCATGAAGCCGTCCAACGACAGGGATGAAATAGGGCAATGCCATCCGAATACCGAAAGGCTGCAGCGCGTCCGTCCATACGGGACTATCCGGCACAGGCGATGACAGCAGCTCTCGCAGCCACTGCTCTTTGAGCAGCGATTTGCTCCGATGCGCCCGGCTGTGCAGCATCTGCAGCTCGTCGTGCAGCTGGCGCTCCGCGCTAATCTTCTCCTGCATTCCAGCGATGAGTACTGTTAGCGCCTCAGGGTCCATCGTTTCCTTCAAAATATAATCCTGCACGCCAAGCTGTACAGCCTGTTGCGCGTAACGGAAATCATCATGGCAGGAGAGGATGACGAACCTCGGCCGCTGGCTGAGCTCCTTCACCGCCCGAATGAAAGCGACCCCGTCCATCACAGGCATCCCGATATCGGTAATGATCAAATCCGGCATCAGCCCGGCACAGGCGTCCAAAGCCTCCAGTGCATTCGTGCTGGCATGTGCGACCCGAAAGCCATAGTCGGCCCAAGGAAGCATTTTCTCCAAAAACTCTAGTACAGCGACATCATCATCGACCAGCGCTACGGTATTCATCTTCCACCGCCTCCTGCCCCATTGAAATCGGAATGCGTAGCACCAGCTTCAAGCCCCCGCCTTGCGGGCTTTCAATCTGCAACTGATAGACCTCACCGTAAATCATCCGCAGCCGTTCATGCACATTCTTCAGGCCGATGCCGCTAACAGGACTTCTCTCTCCGCCCCGCGGCCCGGGGGTATGAGAACTCTCATGTCCCTCTTGCCGGGGTGATAGAGAATGTTCCTGTCTCTCCCGTTGCGCCTGCTGCTCGGAGTACCCCGATAGTTCCGATAGTTCCGATAGCTCCGCCAGCCGTCCAAGCAGCGCTTCCTGCTCCTCCTCCGTCATGCCGATTCCGTCATCTTGGATCGAAATATAGAGCAGATGCCCCTGCTTCCAGGACTGCACATCGATATGTCCTTCTTTATGTCTTAATCCGTGCATGTAAGCGTTCTCGATTAACGGCTGCAGCGTAAACCGCGGAAGCATCGCCAGCAGCGTATCAGAAGCAAGGTTGCTCGTCAGCTCCACCTTTTCCACATGGCGGAAGTTCATCAGGCGCATATACTCCTTAACGGTGGCGACCTCCTCGTAGAGCGTAATATATTCATTGTTGCGGTTAATCGTCATACGCAGCAGTGTCGACAAGGAGCCGACGATTTCGGCGATATCCTTCTCACCCTTCATCAATACCCGCAAGCGAATAGAGTTCAGCGTATTAAACAGAAAATGCGGGTTAATCTGCGCCTGCAGCAGCTCCAGCTCCGCCATCCGCTTCCTGTCCTGCTCGCGCTTGATCTGATGAATCATCTCCTTGATCCGGTCCAGCATTCGATCGAACGAAGCACCAAGCCGCCCGACTTCATCCTGACCGCCAAACCGGGAACGGGCATCCAGATTGCCGGCATCGACCCGCTCAGCGATCTTCGCGAGCTGTACGATCGGCCTTGTAAGCTGGCGGAGCAGATAAATTAATACGGCTGAGAACAACAGGAAAAACAGCACCTGTAAAATAATCAAATCGTTAAGAAAGCCATTAATATTGCCCGCTGCCACTTTGTACGGCGTTAGACTGACGATGCTCCAGCCTGCATAGGATAACGCATGCTCGACACGGATATAATCTCTCAGCGCGGGAACTGGCGAAGCTTCAGCCCTCGGATCAGGGGACAAAGCTGCCTCTATCGAACCGCCTATTGCCGCAGCTTCAGGATGAGAGATAATACGGCCTTCACCGTCCACCAGCATCATCCTCTGATCTGCCGCATATTTGCTGAATATTTCGTGGAACTGCTCCTCCGGCTTGCTCAGTACAATATACGCTTTGCCTGTATTGGCAAACAGCTGAAAGCTGCGAATAATGGTCACGACATTCGGGTTGTCGGCGGCATCCGCATGGACATAATTTGGCTGCGTGCCGAGCCAATAAGTCGTATTTACGGGCTCAAGCGCCATATCGTCAACCCAAGGCTCCTTATACATATAAGCCAGATCATTGCGATAAGTGGAATAGTTCGTAAAGATTAAGCCGCCCGGCAGCAGAATCGTCACATACGTCTTGCCGCCGAAGAATGTAAGCTGGTCCAGTTTCTCCGCTACCGGCTTATAAGCGAAAAAATCAAGCTTGCCGTCCCCGCTTTTCCGGTAGCTGCTCCAAGCCGTACGCATCGCCGTCATCATCTCGCTGTCGTATTGCAGCGTATTGGACGCCTTCAGCATATCCGTTACCAGATTGGATACATATAGATCAGCTACCTCCAGCGACTGCTCGGCCTTAACGACCGCCTTCTCCTTCAGCTCATTCCTCGTATTCAAGCCGGTAATCAGCAGCGTAAGCAGCGATGGAATGAACAAGCACAGCAACGCGGACGTAATCAGCTTCTTGCGCCAGCCGAAGGAAGATAAGCTCATCTCAAAGGCCCCTTTCTTCTAAAAGGTGAAAGGGATGCCCCGCTTGCGCGCAGGCATCCTCTTGTCTAGATCATTATAAGGAAACTATTTCTGGTTTGCATCGATAATTTTTTGGAGATTTGTCTTGATGCCCGCGATCGTCGCGTCGATATCCGCCGTGCCCAAAATATACTTCTCTGCTTCGGCAATATACGCTTTCTCGATATCGGCCGCGTAGGAAGGAGCATTAGCCGGCTGCGGCAGCTTCGATACGTTGAGCGTATTCAGAAGCGAAGCTTTATCGATCATGTCCGGCGTCATCGTCGATGCCACGATCGCATCAACCTCGCTTGCCACATCGGCTTTCTTCCATGCGCTAAGCTGCTTCGTCAATGCCATCCCTTCCGTCGACAGGAAGCGGATGAATTGATACGCGGCTTCCTTGTTCTTCGACTTCGACGAGATAACGAGCGAGTCCGCGCCGCCAAACGAGTAGTTCTCATCGCCCTTGGCATTGGTCGGCCATGGTGCAAATGCCGATACGAAAGTTGCCGGGATTTTTTCCGTGCCGCCCGCTTCGGCAATCATCCATGGACCGGTAGGCAGCATCGTTGCTTTGCCCTGGAAGTATTCGTCGCGGTATGGGATCTTTTGCGTTACGATATCCTGATACGGCGTTGAGCTTTTATCCTCATGCTCCATCGCATAGCGAAGCTCCAGCGACGCTTTCATCAGCGGATTGTCCGCGTTCAAGTTCATTCCGTCATCCTTCATAATGCCTTGATCCTGAGCTGCGCTGTACTGCTTCAACAGGAAGTAGTCCTTCCACGTATGGAAAAAAGCGCCGTACTGCTTGCTCGGTCCTTCACCCTTCGTCAGCTGCTTCGCATAATCGCGGAATTCATCCCACGTCCAGCTTTGCGGAACCTGCAGTCCGGCCGCATCAAGCTGCGACTTGTTCAACAGAATGAACCAAGGCCCGAACTTGCCCGGCAGCGAGTAACGTTTGCCGTCCAGCTTCATCTGCTCCGCCTTATACTCATCCTCGAACTTCACACCTTCTTTGACCAAATAATCGTCAAGCGGCTCCAGCATGCCATTAACCGCTCTTTGGCTGAAATTCGGCACCGAGTTCAGCGAGAATACGTCAAATTGCTCTCCGGATGCATACATGATGTCGATCTTTTTGATCGTCTCATTAGAGTCGTTCTCGACGACCGGCACATACTCGACTTTAATATTCGGGTATTTAGCTTCAAACGCATCGATTGCCGGCTGATACACCTCAGCCTTCTCCCAGTTCAAGAACTTGATCTTCACTTGCGGCGCACTTGTCGTCTCTGCGCTCCCATCCGGCTTTGCTGTCGATCCGCTGCCGCCATTCCCGTTGCCATTGCCGCCAGAGCAGCCTGCGAGCAGCGTCGTTAGCACAATAGCCGAGATTGCTGTAGACATCCATCTCTTCTTCATCTGTATGCCTCCCTTTATAATAAAGCGGTTCCATTTGCTATTTAAACTTACCATTCCGTTTTTCGCGCTCACAGTTACGATTTTTACCGATTCGAAACTATTTTTACCCTTTCACGCCGCCAAGGGCAATTCCTTCAATGACTTGCTTCTGCCCGAAAATAAAGATGATAAGCAGCGGCAATATCGCCGACACAGTGCCTGCCATAATTAAAGAATAGAAGGCTCCGCTCTCTGATGCAAACTTCTGAATGCCGATCTGGACGGTCATCAGCCGGTCGCTTCTTAGAAAAATTAACGGGTTGGCATAGTCGTTCCAGGTCCATATGAACCGCAGGATCGCGTAGGTTGCAAGCGCCGGCCGAACGAGCGGAAGCGCTATGCGGACAAACGTCGTGAACGTGCCGGCCCCGTCAATGAATGCGGCATCCAGATAATCCTTATGCAATCCCATGAAAAACTGGCGCAGCATGAACGTTCCGAGCGCACTGAAGGCCCCCAGCATAATAAGTCCCAAGTGGCTGTCGAATAAATCGAGCCAGCGGAAGATCATAAATTGAGGCACCATAATGGAGTAGCTTGGCACCATGAACGTCATCAGCACAACCCCGAACAGCAGCTTTCTTCCGCGGAACTCTACATGAGAGAAAGCAAAGGCAGCCATTGCAGACACAAACACGGAGACGATCGTCGTCACGACGCTCACTTTAATCGAGTTCCAGTAATAGAGGGCAAATGGATGATCGCCCACCCATACCTCCCTATAATTTTCGAAAAACTGCCACTTCACCGGAATCCACTGGATCGGGTATTTAAACACATCGATTTCCGGCTTCACGGAGGCCGATAACATCCAGATGAAGGGTAGCAGGAAGCCAATCCCCAAGAGCAGCATCGCAAGCGTAACCGCCGCTTTTCCTATCTTTCTTCTTATTCGCACATTCATCGTTGTTCGCATATGCAGTCCTCCGTACTTAATAGTGAACCCACTTCTTCTGACCGTACAGCTGGATTAGTGTAATAAGCAGTACGCAGCCGAACAGCATCCACGCAATGGAAGAGGCATAGCCCGTCTTCAAATTCTCGAATGCCGTCGTGTACAAATAGTAGGTGACGACCGAGGTAGAATAGGACGGCCCGCCCTCCGTCAGCACCTTAATAACATCAAATGATTTGAAGGAGCTGATTAACCCTGTAACGAGCAGGAAGAAGGTTGTTGGCGTTACAAGCGGCAGCGTGATGCGCCGAAATCGCGTCCATACGCCAGCCCCGTCGATATCGGCCGATTCATAGAGATCCTTCGGAATGGCGTTAAGCGCCGCCATATAGACGACCATGCAGAAGCCGATGCCGACCCAGATCAGAATAATCATGACCGAAGGCAGCGCGTAATGAAGATCGGCAAGCCACTTCGGCGGGTTGGCGATGCCCAGCGAGCGAAGCGTCTCGTTCACCGGACCATAGGACGGGTGAAACAACAGCTGGAACACGATCGCGACGGCAACCATGCTTGAAATATACGGCATGAAAAACATCACTTTAAATAAACCTTTGCCGTACACATACCGTTCAATGACGACGGCGAGCACAAGTGAGACGATCAATTGAACGGGAACGACAAGCAGCAAAATCAAATTGTTTCTCATCGAGGTCAGAAATACCTGATCATCGAACAGCTGCTTGAAGTTGTTCAAGCCGACAAACTTCATCTTCTGAAGATCGGCGATAAAGCTCCATTCCGTGAAGCTGAGCACCAGGGAGATGAGCGTCGGGATAACGGTGAAAATAAACAATCCGAGCAGCATCGGCCCCGCCAGCACATAGCCGGCGATTTCCTCCCGCTGCTTGCGCTTCAGCTTAGGCAGCGCCTGCTGCTGCTGAACTTCGTTTCCTTGCATGTGTAGTCACCTCTTCATCTAAGCTGGTATCTTCGTTTCTACTTCTTATTTAACCGTGTTGAGACAGCTCCCGGAAGAAACGGATTTGACCGATTCGGAAAAAAATTTGACTACCTTATGCACGCTGATGCAGAACTGCATAACGAAAAAAATGAGTTCCGGCCGCTAAGCGGCTGGAACCCTTTTACATACTTATAACGAAACGATAATGAAGTTATTTTTGGGGTCGGCGCTGTCGACTCACGGATAATTAGTTCCGGCTCGATCTGCACTGTCGCATTTTTCGTGCTGGTATTCGAAATAGCTGCCAGCAGCAATTCTACGCCCATCGCTGCGATTTTATCGGCAGGCTGTCTAATGGTTGTCAGCAGCGGACGGAATTCAGAGGCCAGAATTTGATCGTCAAAGCCCACGACCGAGATATCGCGCGGAATGCGCACGCCTTCGTTCAAGCAGGCGTCCATAATGCCAAGCGCGATGTTATCATCGCCTGCGAAAACTGCTGGTGGGAGCTTGTCCGAGGCAATCCAATCCATGGCGATATGATAACCGGTCGAGATTTCAAACGTACCGCGCTCTATGCAATAGGGCTGCAGGCCGGCTTCCTCCAGCGCAGCTTTAAATCCGCGCTCCCGCTCCCTGCTGCTGAGGAAATGGTCAGGTCCTGCGATATGAGCGATTTCCGTGTGCCCCAGCTCAATCAAATGCTTGGTCGCTTCGTAGCCGCCTCTGAAATTATCAACGATAATGGAAGTCACTTGCGGATTCTTTTTCGAATTATCAATCATAATGAACGGAATTTGCTTCTTCTTCAGCTCGCTCACATATTCGTCTTCATCAAAGGGAGAGAGCAGGATGACGCCATCTACGCGATCCTCCTGAAACAGGGAGCGGTGAAAGGCATCCTCGTAGCTTTTCGAAATCGAAAGCGCCAAATAATAGCCATGCTCAGCCAGCCTGTCATTAATCTCATTGACGACCGCATCAAAGAAAGAGTCATGCAGCGTCGTCAGCGTCAGACCGATAATTCCCGTCTTGCCCCGCGCAAGGCTGCGGGCGGAGGCATTGGGATGATAATCAAGCTCCCGCATCGCTTGCAGTACTCTCTCTTTATTTTTCTGACGAACGGAAGACGAATTGTTCAGCACTCTTGATACCGTTACGACCGACAAGCCCGACTTTTTGGCTACATCAAAGATACTGACCTTCATCGTTTTAGCTCCTGTAATAAAAAAAGTATTTATTAACGAATACCATATTTGAGCCAAAACAGCAAATAGGCAAGGACGGGAGAGACCCGGATTAAACCCCGTTTCTCCCCCGATTTCGCCTTGCGTTATTTGTTCAAGCGCTCAAGCAGTGCTTTAAGCTTCGTCTCAATAACCGGTAATACATCTTCTACCTTCTTATCTCCATTCTCCACGCTAGCCAGCTCGTTGATGAACAACTCGTTGATTTGCGAATAGTTGGAGATCAGATGGTTGTAGGATTCAAAACCGTATTTATAAGCGCCGTCGAACACTTGCTTAATGTGCTCCGGATCGATGCCTTCGAAGTTGCTGTAATATTTCTCAGCCGCTTGCTGGTTGACCGGCGGGTTGCCGCCGCTAAGCTCGATGGATTTCTCTTGCACTTCCGCCGTAACGAGATACTCGATCCACTCCAGCGCCTCTTTCGGGTGCTTGGAATCCTTCAGAACGAACAATGGATCGACATACAGCACGCTTCTTACTTTCTCGTTCGGGCCTTGCGGCACCGCAGCTACGCCTACGTTGAAGCTGAAGTCGCTGGAAGCGGCCAAGCTCCACGAGCCGACTACAGACATGCCGATTTTGCCGGAAAGGAACGGATCACCGAATTGTCCGGATACCGATTTCGAGAATGCAGGTGTCGGGGAAACCTTTTGATCATAGATGAGGCCGTAAACCTTCTTAAACGCTTCCACAACTTCCGGTTTCGTCAGATTAATCTCGGAAGGCTTGCCGCCATTCGTCCATGTATCATCGGAATAGACATTGCCGCCGAAGTATTGCGGCCGTTGATCGCGTTCGCCAAAGCCGAAGTCCACGCCGTATTGCGCTTCGTTCAAGTTTTTGGAGTCTACCGTCAACGCTTTTGCGTACTCTACCATTTTGTCGAACGTCCAGCTTTTGTCCTCATAATCCGATGGCGGATACGGAAGGCCGGCTTTATCGAACAAATCTTTATTGTAGAGCATTACAGTTACATAGCTGTTAACCGGAATGCCGTATGTCTTGCCGTCTACTTTGTAAATGTTCATAACGTCTTCCGGGATATTGTAGTCGGATGCTTTGAAGTCCGTCAGATAAGGCGACAGATCCATCAGCATGCCTTTGTTGTAATATTCCATGAAGCCGCCATAGCCCCAGTGCGAAGTCACGTCCGGTGCATTTTTAGCTGCGATGGCCGATTGAAGCTTGGAGTCGAATTGCTCGTAAGGCGCCTTTGTTACTTTGACCTTAATATTCGGGTGCTTCGCCTCGAAGTCTGGAATCAGCTTTTCCACAAACGTGCGGTCCGGCGAATCGATTGTGTAATGCGTAATCGTCACGATGTCTCCGTCTTTGCCGCCATCCTTGCCGCCGCCTGTACATGCGGACATGACCATCGAAAATACGAGAATGAGACCCAGTAAAAGCTTTCCTTTGTTCCTGTTCATTGTGTATCCCCCTTGTTTTTTAATTGGCTTAAAGCTCTATGTGGACTTTACTTGATGCCAGTCAGCACGATGCCTTCGACAAAACGTTTTTGCGCGACGGCAAACAACGCGACAATCGGAAGGACCGACAGCAATGAGGCTGCCATCATCAGGTTCCAAGGCGCAATCCGGAACTTCGACGACAGCATGGCTGCCATCCCGATCGGAAGCGTGAAGTTCTCCTGCGAGTCCAGATAAAGAACTGGCGCAAGCAAGTCATTCCAGCTCCAGATGAAGGAAAAGATCGCAACCGTCGCAAGTACTGGACCTGCGAGCGGAAGCGTCAGCTTCCAATACAGGCCAACCTCCCGGCAGCCGTCGATTCGTCCCGCATCATAAATCTCATTGGGAAGATTGGAGAAAAACTGCCGCAGCAAAAAGATCATGTAAGCGGAACCGAAAAACGCTGGCAATATCAATGGGAGAAGCGAGTCATGAAGCCCCAGCTTCGTAAATAGCAAAAATTGCGGAATCATAATTGCCGGATAAGGCAGCATAAGCGTTCCCAGCACCAGCATGAACATCAACTGGCTTCCTTTAGCCCGGTATCTGGCGAAGCCAAATGCGACGAAGGAAGAGGAAAGCACCGTACCGATAACAGTAGCAATAGAAACGATCAGACTGTTGCCATACTGCCTGCCGAATTTAATCTCGTCATTAATGAACAGCTCTTTGAAATTTCCCCAAGCGAATTGCTCCGGAATAACAGTCGGAGGAAAGACGAGCATTTCCTTCGTCGTCTTCAATGAGGTCGAAATCATAAAGCCAAAAGGCAAGATCATGGCGATCGTAACAGCTAACAAAATGATGAACCCGATAATCGGGGCGATGTCGAGTTTCGTTTTTTTCTTCGGTTGACCGGTGTATGCGGGCTGGCTCATCGTTCGCTCCCTCCTTCGTAGTAAACGTAACGGTTCGACAGCTTCATAATGGCGTAAGTTATAATCATGACCGCGATCAGAAGAATCCACGACATCGCCGATGCATAGCCGTAACGGAAGTTTTTGAACGCATTGACGTAAATGTTATAAACGTAGAACCAGGTCGAGTAGTTGGGACCGCCTTGTGTAATAGTGTACGCTTGCGTAAACACTTGGAAGGATTCAATCAAGCCCATGATGAGCTGAAACAGAAATACCGGCGAGATTAGCGGCAGCGTTACGTTCCAGAAGGAACGAAGCCGTCCTGCGCCATCCAGTTTAGCAGCCTCCAGCAAGCTGCTCGGTACGCCTTGCAGTCCGGCCAGGAAAATAAGCATGCCTGCTCCCATTCCCCAGAACGACATGATGATCAGCGCCCAAATGGCATAATTCTCATCGAGAAACCAAGCGATTGGCTCTACTCCGAAAATAGAAAGCACATAGTTGAACAGCCCGGCTTGCGGATTAAATACCCAGAACCACAGCAATGCCATGGATACACCGGAAATCATGCTCGGAAAGTACATCGCCGTCCGGAAAAAGCCGCGGAACGGAATTTTCTGATTGATAAGAATCGCGAAAAACAAAGAAAGCAGAAGTGTTAACGGTACGCTGATGAACGTGTACTTCAACGTTACCTTGATCGAATTCCAAAACTGCTCGTCTTGGAAAAGCTCCTGATAGTTGCCTGCTCCGATAAACTTCGGCGCGTGGATAATATCATACTCCGTGAAGCTGTAGTAAAGAGAAGCCAGAACCGGGAATAGCGCAAATACGACAAAACCAATTAACCACGGTGAAATGAAAAAATAAAAATTCCTTCCCTCACGCCGGCTTTCTTTCGTTGACCTCACTCAAGGGTCCCCCTTCTTCGTACGGGTAGGTGTCCTGCTTTGTCCCATAAGTTTAAGCGCTTTAACTTATAGAACAAAAAAATAATCCATACTTCATCGATTATGAATGCGGTTACTGCAATGTCCTTACTTTCGCGAAAGTTAAAGCGGTTAAACTTTGAGATCATTATAATATGAATTCTGCTCGATTGACAAGAGAATATTTTACTTTATCCTCCACGGATGGAATCGCATTCAACGGAACAAGAATGCGACTCCCTGCATGGCAGCTCTACTCCAGCGAATCTGGATTGGAAGTAAAATCATACTGCATTCTTGCGGCCTCGACATGCATATAATTGTCTCTCCCCCATTGCCGCAGCTCCCTCATCGGACGCAGCAAAGTCTGGCCTAGCAGCGTAAGGGAGTATTCCACCATAGGCGGCACAGACGGGGTAACATGACGCTGTACCACGCCATCACGCTCCAGCTTTCGCAGCGTTTGCGTGAGCATTTTTTTGGAGATGCCTGCAATTCTTCTCTCGATTTCCCCGTATCGTATACTTCCGTTTTCAATGGCATAGATAACGAGAGCTGTCCATTTATTCGAGATGATTTCTATTACTTTGCTGTAACCGCATACCGCGATGGAAATATCTGGCTGTTTTGTTTTCGCCGAAGCTGTCATATGAATTCCCTCCTACGCACCTTAAAGTTCCCAGTACACCTTAAAGTGCCTACTTACGCAGTTTTAGTTTATGCATTATTGTAGGACTATATCATCCTTAAACACAAGGGAGGCCGCTTCGCATGTCATCGATCATCAAGCCCCGTCCAAAGCTGTATGTGCTCGACAATGGACGGATGAGCATGGACAAAAACTGGCTGATTGCCATGCATAATCCAGCAACATTAAACAACCCTAACGCACCTGCTGAATTTGTAGAATTCCCCATTTATACCGTGTTGATCGACCATCCGGAAGGAAAAATTTTGTTCGATACCGCCTGCAATCCGAATTCGATGGGCGCGGAGGGGCGCTGGTCTGAATCAACCCAGAAGTCCTTCCCATGGGTGGCGAGCGAGGAATGTTACTTGCATAACCGGCTGGAACAGCTTCGCGTAAGACCTGAAGAAATCAAATACGTCATCGCCTCTCATTTGCATATGGATCATGCCGGATGCTTAGAGATGTTCACGAATGCAACGATTATCGTGCACGAGGATGAGCTGAACGGTGCGATGCAGAGTTATGCCCGTCATGAAAAGGATAGCGCCTACATCTGGGCAGACATCGATGCATGGATTAAAAACCAGCTGCAATGGAGAACGGTCAAGCGTCATGAAGATCATCTGGAGCTGGCCGAAGGCATCCAGATCATTAACTGCGGCAGCGGTCATGCTTGGGGCATGCTGGGGTTGCATATTGAAATGCCGGATACAGGCGGAATCATCCTCGCTTCGGATACGATTTATACAACAGAAAGCTTCGGCCCGCCTGTAAAACCGCCAGGGGTTATTTATGACTCTATAGGTTACTTGAATTCAGTCGAAAAAATACGAACGCTGGCCCACAGGACCAAATCGCAAGTCTGGTTCGGACATGACGGGAATCAATTCCAGCAATTGCGTAAATCAACCGAAGGCTATTACGAATAATGTCTTGCATTTCGGATCAAGCCCCTTCTCAGCAGCGTGAGCTCCATAGCTGAAAAGGGGCTTTGCTATAGGATTATTTCTTGTCTACATGCAGCAGAGATACACGTTTTACGGAATAGGTGTCCCTGATTCGATCCTCCGGAACGACGTTCAGCTTAATAAGGCTTGCGACCTTGGAGGCATCGGCCTTGGAGAGCAGGCGCCAAACTTCCGGATCGGGTATCGCCTCGTACAGCTTGTCGTCATCATATTCCTTCCGCTCCTGTAAGACGAGCCTCACCCTGTAGCTCTTCGTCTCCAATTCGGATAATTGCTGCTCCTCGCAATGATTCAATATTTCCGCCCGCAGCTCGCTGAGCTCTTGCTCCAGTTCCTTTTGCTTCTGCTTCAATTGGTAATACCGCCTCACGGCCTTGTCCACAAACGCTCACGCTCCTTTTGTAGCCAATTTATGCCGATGGTGACGATTTAAGACGATTAAAAATCAGCTCGTTATGTCATTCCCTATACTCTCGCAATAAAAGAGCAAGATCCCGAAACTGCGGCAGCCAATTTTATGGTAAAACTATAACTAATACAATTCGAAGAGAGGAGTAGTAAAGCAAAATGAACAATCAAATACGTTATGCCGTTTCGCCGGACGGCCGGGAAATCTGCTTGCCGCTTCCCGCATTATTTAGCTTTAAAGAAAATGTAAGTTATTTGGCACGGTCGGCGGGCGAGTGCATGCATCAGGTGCTCGACGAGCGAATCCGGAAAGCGATACCGGTAGATGGAGAGTTCGAAGGAGACGGCTCCGCTGTTGTGGAGGTATTCGCAGCTGAGCCTGATACGCTAAACGTGCGGTTTCTAACACCTGATGAGCCTCCGTCTGTGCAAGTCCTAGATGCAGTGGCCAGCTATACGAGAGAATGGTTTGATCTGGATGCCAACCTGGCTCCCTTCTATTCTATGGCAAGCAAGGACCCCCTGCTGGAACTGCCAGTCAAGAACCACTATGGCCTGCGCACAATCGGCATACTCGATTTATTCGAAGCGCTCTGCTGGGGAATTATTGGTCAACAGATCAACTTGCCGTTCGCTTACATTTTAAAGCGGCGCTTCGTCGAACGTTACGGAAGATCGCTGGAATACGGCGGAGAAAGTTATTGGCTGTTTCCCTCCCCTCAAGACATCGCCGGATTGCCGGTCAAAGAGCTGACCGATCTAAAGATGACGACGAAAAAAAGCGAATATCTAATCGGCGTAGCGGGTCTGATCACAGACGGGCAGTTGACGAAGGAAAAGCTGCTCCGCGCCGGAGGCTTAAAGCAAGCGGAGAAAATGCTTACCAGCATTCGCGGCATCGGACCTTGGACTGCCAATTATGTGTTGATGCGCTGCCTGCGGATGCCCTCAGCCTTCCCGATTGATGACGTTGGCCTGCATAACGCAATTAAGCATGTGCTTAGTCTCGACCGGAAGCCTTCGAAGGAGGAGCTGATGAAGCTGTCAGCCGATTGGGCAGGCTGGCAATCCTATGCCACCTTCTATCTATGGAGAATGTTGTATTAGAAATACAAGAAAGGCCAGCTTCCATCGCGATGATCGGAAGCACGGCCTTTCTTTACTCTCTAATTGAACTACTTAGATTTCGAACTGCGGCAAGTAGCTGCGGTTCGCTTCAAGCAGCTCGCCTACCATGCTGCGGATATCCGCGATGCTCAGCTCAGCCGACGTATGCGGGTCCAGCAAGGCGGCATGATACACATGCTCCTTATTGCCTGTCAACGAAGCTTCGATTGTCAGCTCCTGTACATTGATATTGGTACGGTTGAGGGCAGCCAGCTGCGGCGGCAAATCTCCAATGTAGCAAGGCGTAATGCCGCTGCCGTCTACCAGGCAAGGAACCTCAACGTTGACACCATCCGGCAGATTCGTAATTAGGCCGTTGTTCATGACATTGGCGCCAATCTTGTAAATGTTGTCCGTCAGAATGGCTTCCATAATATAGGACGCGTATTCATGTGTACGCTCATGCGACAGCCCTTTGTTGCCCAGCAGCTCATCCATCGCCTTTTGCCAATAGTCGGCTTGCGATTGTCCCCAGTTTTTGTACATCATCGTATGAACGCCGTATTCATCCAGCAATTCCGGATACGCATTCTTGATAAAATAAGGCACGTATTCTGCCGTATGCTGCGTCGATTCCGTTACGTAATAGCCGAATTGATTCATAATCTCGTAGCGTACTTTATCGTCATGCTGCTCCGACGCCTGCCGCTCCAGTGCTCTGCGCTTCACTTCCGGATACAGATCCTCGCCGTCGCGATGAACGTCCAGCAGCCATGCCTGGTGATTGATGCCTGCGATTTTGGACTTCACGTTCGTATGATCCATGCCCAGTCCTTCGAACAGGTCGCGGACGCAAATTTGCACGCTGTGGCACAGGCCGACCGTCTTAATGCTGGTTGCCTTCTGAATAGCGCCAGTCACAATCGCCATCGGATTCGTATAGTTCAGAAGCCAGGCATCCGGACATACTTCCTCCATATCTTTCGCGATCTGGAGCATAACAGGGATCGTACGCAATCCCCGGAAAATACCGCCCATGCCGAGCGTATCTGCATAGCTTTGCTTCAGCCCATACTTCAACGGAATCTCGAAATCGTTAATGACGCAAGGGTCGTAGCCGCCTACATGAATTGCGTTGATGACGAAATCTGCATCTCGGAGCGCTTCCCGCTGATCGTCATACGCTTTAATTTCCGCTCGGCCCTCGTTAATGTTGTTGTTCAACTGCTTGAGCATTTGCTCGGATAAGCGCAGCTTTTCCTTGTCGATATCCAGCAGTGCGATATGCGCGTCTCTCAGCGCCGGGGTCAGCAAGCAATCCCCGATCAAGTTTTTAACGAAAATAATGCTGCCTGCTCCAATAAATACAATTTTAGCTGCCATGATGATAGCCTCCGCTTTCTGATAGGAAGTAGATTGATAAAATGCTGATTAGCCTTTGACGCTGCCCATTACGATGCCTTCAGTGAAATATTTTTGCAAAAACGGATAGACGCACAGCACCGGAACGGTAGCCACGAATACTTGCGCCGCTTTCGTCGTCCGGTCAGAGACGAGCGCCAGCGCCTTCCAATCGGTGGACGTCGCTAGCGACATGTCCCGGTTGACGATGACCGTCTGCAAATACGATTGCAGCGGGTAATGGCTAGGATCGTTCATGAGGATTAGCCCTTCAAACCAGGAGTTCCAATGCGTCACGATGCAGAATAGCACTAGTGTCGCAATCGCCGGCGCAGACAGCGGAACGAATATTTTCCAAAGCACCTTCCACTGCGTCGCCCCGTCCATAAACGCCGCTTCCTCGATTTCTTTGGGCAAGGAACGGAAAAAGTTAAGCAATAATATAACGTTAAAGATCGGTACCGCCCCCGGAATAATGAGCGCCCAGAAGGAGTCGATCAAGCCGGTCGCCTTGATCGTCAAATACCACGGAATCAGTCCGCCGCTGAACAGCATCGTGATGACGAAAAACCAGACATACACGCCTCTCCAACTGAACTGCTGCTTTTCCTTCGATAACGGATAGGCGATCAGAATCGTCAGCAGCATATTAATCGGCACGCCCGCCAGCACCCGCTTTACAGCGATGATGAAGGAGGTCATAAATTCCGGCTTTTCCAGCACAAAAGCATACGATTTAAGCGTAAATTCAACTGGCCAGAACTGTACTCTCCCCGAGCCGACCGCCGAGCTTGAGCTAAAGGATATCGCCAGTATATTAATGATCGGAAGCAGGCAGATGAGCGCTGCGCCAATAAGAATGGCGTAATTGCTAATGACAAACACCTTTCGGCCCATTGTAGCTTTCCTGAACATATGCAGTCTCCTCTCTTAAAAAATACGGTAGTCCGAATAACGCGTGGCGAGCCCGTAGGAGATGCCGATGAAAAGGAACGACACGGCCGACTTGAACAGGCCAACTGCCGTCGCTACCCCGTATTGCGCGTCTTGCATCCCGATGCGGTAGACGAGCGTATCGATAATATCGCCCGACTGGTACACCTGGGGGCTATATAAATTGAATACTTGGTCGAAGCCCGCATTCAATACATTTCCTAAGCTCAAAATCGTCATCAGCATAATCATTGGAATCAGTCCCGGCAGCGTAACGTGAAGCGTCTGCTTCCAGCGTCCCGCTCCGTCCATCACTGCAGCTTCATACAACGTCGGATTGATGCCGGTCAGCGCAGCCAGATAGACAATGGAGCCGTAACCGAAGCCCTTCCATACTTCCGAACCTACCAGAGTGACGGGAAACCAGCTGTTATGTCCCAGAAAATAGATTGGCTCCAGCCCGAGCCAAGTTAGAAAATGATTCACGATCCCTGTTGATGGCGACAAAATATCGATGAAAATGCCGCCTAGAATGATCCAGGATAAAAAGTGCGGGAAATAGACAATCGTCTGCACGCTCCGTTTGACGAGCCGGTTTCTGGCTTCGTTAAGCAGCAAGGCGAACAGCACGGGCGCGATAACGCCGGCAATGATTTTCATCAGCGATATATAAATCGTGTTCCAAAGCACTTGATAAATATCCGGCATATTGAGCAGGTACTGAAAGTTATCCCATCCGATCCATGGCGAGCCGAACATGCCCTTGGACGGTACAAACCGTTTGAACGCGACGACAATGCCTGCCATCGGAATGTAATTGTAGACGAGTACGATCAATATGCCCGGCAGCAGCATGAGGTGAAAGGGTATCTCACGTAAAAATCTTCTATTCTCCATCTGCTCCTCCACTTCACCAGCATGATTTAGTTGAGAGAAGGAATGGCTTCCTTCTCTCTGCCAGACTTGTTCTCTAGTTTTGACTCCAGTCGTTGACTTCCTTCGTCATTTGCTCTCCGCCCTGCTTATTCCAGGTCGATACGAAAGCATCGAACTGATCAATCGATCCGCCCATGATGATGCTCGTGAACGTCTGAACCTGCTGCTTCTGCAGCGTGCCCTCGCGATCCACCATCGTTTGTGTCGGTGCGCCAAAAAATTGATTATCCATCGTCAGCCCTTTTTGCATGAAAGCATCAAGTACGCTGAGCGAGCCTTCCGGTCCGTACATCTTCTCTGCGCCCCAGAAAGCCGTATCGCCGCCGCGGTATTTCATAATGTTGTCGTAATAGCCCTTCTCCTCCAAATTAAGCGAGGACGGGTCATTCGACGACAGCGCGCTCTTGATGTGCAGCATCGCATCGAGGTTTTTGCGCGGTGCTTCGCCGTAGAGCAGCGTGTAGCTGAATGCAGACATGCCATCCTTGTCGACGTTATAGATTTCAGGCTCCGCCGTTTCACCGTAAATTTTCTCAAGTGCCAGATTCAGCATTTTAACAGCTGCTTCCGGATGCGCACTGTCCTTCTTCACGGTGTAATACGTGCTGATAGCAAACGGCACTTGCGATTTGGCCGCTTCTCCGTCGATAGAAGGAATTTCGATCGCCTTCCACTCCATGTCCGGATTATTCGTCTTGCCGTCCTGCAGCCAGCCGCTGTTCCAGAAGAAGCCGAAGAACATGCCGACTTTGCCCGCGTTTGCATCCTCATTCACTTTGGAAGCGTCACGCGTTCCGAATTCCTTATTCAGCACACCCGATGCGTACATTTCCTGAAGCTTTTGCAGCGCCTGCTTCATTTCCGGCTGCACGCTTCCGTAGACCAGCTTGCCGGACGCATCCTTAACCCAAATGTTCGGATAAGCGTGGAAGCCGTTAAAGAAGCCCTCCAGTCCTGCGTAAAAGCCCCACAGATCCTTGTTGATCCCCAGTCCGTACGTATCGGCAGCTCCATTGCCGTCCGGGTCCTTCTTAGCAAACGCTTCGGCTATAGCCAGAACGTCCTGCATTGACTTCGGCTCTTCCAGATTGAGCTTTTTCAGCCAATCTGTCCGCACCCACAGCACTTGGGATTGACCGATGCCGGAGCCCATTTTTGGGATGGCATACATTTTGCCGTCGAAGGTCGAGGACTTAATCGCATTGCCGCCATCCTCGGACAAAATCTTCTTCGTGAGCGGCGAAGCATATTGCTCGTAGACAGAAGTCAGATCCTGCAGCTGGTCATCCTCAATCAGTCGCTTCAGTTGTGCAGCGTTCACCTCAGCAATGTTCGGCATGTCATCCGACGCTATGGCGATGTTGATCTTCTGTGCATATTGCGCATCCGGTGTCGTCCAGAGATATTTGATCTTGATGCCGAGATCCGCTTCGTACGCTCTTGACCATGCATTGTTGTCCAGCGACTCTCCCGACTTATACTCCATCCCTTCGGAAATCGGCCGGACAGCCGTCACTTCAATTGGCGGATCATACTTGCCAAGCGGGCTCGTATCCACCGTTTGAGTACCGTTGCCTTTTTCCCCCTTCCGGCTGCTTGGCCGGATTGTTATTGCCCCCGCTGCTGCAAGCGTTCATGAGCAGCGCTGTGATTAGCAGTGTACTGCCTAACAAACCCCATTTTTTCATCCCCATGTTGTATCGCTCTCTTTCAAGTGGATTGTAAGCACTTTCTTTCTGACTTAATTATAGCAACGGTACCCGTCCCGCCGTGTGCGGATTTTTTGCCGGGCACCTGCGATGTTTTTGTCCAAGTATCGCTTTCGTGCAAAAATAACATACCTTTACAACAAAAAACCGCCCCGGCTAATGCGAAGGGGGACGGTGTGAGAGTCACTTTCGTATGAGTGGAACGGTCATTGACCAAAAGAGTCATAGCAGCTTTTTAAGGAAGGAGCAATGTTTAAGATCGGCTGGTATCTGCTTCCGCATGCTGGCTTTGCCTATATTGAGTAGGCAGCATACCCGTCATTTCCTTAAACATTTTGCCGAAGTACCGCGTATCGGTAAATCCGCACTGCTCGGCGATCCAGTAGACAGGATGGTTCGTCGCGGACAGCATCCGCTTCGCTTCCTCAATGCTGCGGATCTGAACGTAGCGGACGAACGAGATGCGCAATATATCTTTAAAGCTCCGGCTGAAGTAGCTTTTGCTAATGTTCACCTGTGCACAAATGCCGCTTTGCGACAGATCTTCAATCGCCTGAGCATCCATATAAGCCAGCGCCTTCAAGATACCGTGAATCATATCCTCCGAATAGCCGGACTGCCGCAGCCACTGCTGCAGCTTGGAGCGGGTATCGGTCAGCCATGACCTCAGAGCTGAAGCATCGCTTGGCAGCAGCCCCCAGCCCGGAAATTGCGGGAACAGCGCCTTCCATTTCTGCAAAGCCTGCTCCGCCCATTCCTCCGGTATGATTGCCTTCACGTCGGCCAGCATGTCCACCATCCGCTGGAAGGACTCGTCCTCCCATACCCATAAGGGATGAAGCCAGCCCTTCTCGAAAGCCTCACGCGTCCACGCCGCTGTCGTGGCACCCGTCCCGGTCTGTGCCGCGGCCGCCGGAGCTTTGTCCTCCGTCACCTTAGCAGCAATCCGCTCCAATAGCTCATCGAGATCCTGTGTCTCCAGCTGCGTCTTGACGATGTAGTCAATCGCACCGATACGCAGCGCCTCCTGGATATAATCGAAATCCTGGTGGCAGGTCAGGACGACCATCTTGATACTTGCATCAAACTCCCTAACCCAATGCATCAGCTCCAGCCCCGTCATGCCCGGCATCGTAATATCCGTCACGAGCAGCTGCACCGTATTCGGATGCTCCTGCAGATACAGCTTCGCCCGATCGCCGGAAGCTGCTTCGCCGATAATTTCAATTCCGTATTTCTCCCACGGAAAAATCATTTTCAGCCCTTTGCGAACGAGACTCTCGTCGTCTACGATATAGGCTTGAATCATCGCTACTCCTCCACCTTCACCTGATCCGGCATGTCGATCGTGATTGTCGTTCCCTCTCCCGGTGCGCTGTGAACGGAGAATAGCGCCTCAGAGCCGTAGTATACTTCCAGCATCTTCTTCACATAGCGCAGCCCAATGCCGAGACCGCTTCGCTGCCGCTGCTCATCCAGCTCGAACAGCTCATGCATCCGCTCCGGCGGAATGCCCTGCCCGTTGTCCCGAACGACAATTTGCATACGGTCCCCTGGAGCCAGCCGGATCGTTACCTCAATCTGTCCCTCTTCATTGTCGAAGGCATGATACAGGGCGTTCTCCACCAGCGGCTGCATAATAAACCGGGGGATCGCAATGGGATCAGCGGCTTCCTCCGCGTGGACGTTAACCTGAAACTTATGGTCATACCGGATGCTTTGCAGCTCGATATAGTCGCGCAGCGCCTGCACCTCATCCCGGACGGTCACGATAATGCTCTTTTTCCCCAAATTATAATGCAGCACTCTTGTAAACACGGCGACAAGATTCGCAATATCCTTCTGCCCGTTCATCCGGGCAAGCCATTGCACCGTATTAAGCGTGTTATGCAAAAAATGCGGATTGATCTGCACGAGAAGCTTCTCTACCTCAAGCTGGCCCTTGCGCTTCTCCTTCTCCTCAATGTCCGCTATAAGCTCCATAATCCGGTTTTTCATGTTCTCGAAGTTGTTCAAGACGTTATCGAACTCAACCGTTCCCGTCGTTGCCAGCTTCCGTGACTCATTCCCCTGCCCGATCTGAAAATGATGAATCTCGCGATTGATGACCCGAATCGGTCCGTATACCATTTTCCATATAAACCAAGCCAGCAGAAAGCCGATAAGCAGCGAGAGCAGGGCAATCGCAATGAACTGATAAAACCATTTATTAATTTCACGGTTGTACTCGCCAAGCGGAACAAAGTGAATATACGTCCATCCGTTCCGGCTTGTCGCGGCAAAAGCTTTCGTCTCCTCCGGAGGTTCCCCGTATGCCTCGCCGATCTTGTAAGGCGATTCGCTATGGCTGTACAGCACTTGTCCCGAGCTGCTGACGAGAATGTCCCCCGGACGGCTTGCGATCATCAAATCCGAAATATCCCGCTCGATATAGATCGACAGCGGCATACCCTCCTCGTTCTCCACTTCCCGCCACAGCGAAAGCACCAGCACTTTGTTGTAGACGCGGACGGAGGGATGGGGGCCGTAATATTCGAACTTGTTTTTGGAATACATCGTCTGCCCCGGATGCAGCAGCAGCTCCTGCTCCACCTTCATATTAGGAAATAAGAACGGGTCCTTGTACGTCGGAGCATAGTAGAGCATAACGCCCAGACTTGGATTCGCAAAATTAATGTTCGAGGTCGACTGCAGTATTTTATCGTAGAGCCTCGTCTTCTCATAAGCATCCTTGGAGGAAATGAACGTCATGACGTCCTGTCCGATCCCGCCTTCGCCCACAAGCAGTTGCGATACACGGCCAAGCTCGTCGAGCCGCTTCTCCATCTCCTGCTGTTCCCGTTCCACCTGATTCTGTATATCCTGTCCGATGCGGCCGATCTGAATATCGTAAATCCAATAATACGACACCAGCCCGATCAATACGATTGGAATAGCCGTAGCAAGTACAAGAACGAGCGCCAGCCGGCCTTTTAGCGTATGCGGTACGATTTTGCCGGATTGCACGGCGTTCATCCTGTCTCCCATCTCTGCCACCTCCAGGTTAATCGCTTACATTTCGTTCATTCTTAAAGATGGTTGTATTATAATACAGTTTCCTTGCCTTTAAAAATAAAAAAAGAAACGGCTCCTTCCGGCGAATGCCGGCCGGTAGGAGCCGTTTCTTCGTATGAATATAGCTTCTTCTAGTGACCTAGACGTAGAAGAGCAGCTTCGATTCCCCTGGCTCCAGCGCCAGAACATGCTCCGCTGCACCCGGCTGCAGGCTGTAGGACTCGCCGCTCCACAGATCGCGAACCGTCAGTCCCTTCGAGCCATTGATGCCAACTCGGGACAAGTCGATTGCCTTTGACTTGCCGTTCACTTCGTCGAAGTTGAAGACAGCAATATAGGTGCCGCCATCGCCATCCAGCGAGTAAAGATCCTCGCCGCCTGTGCCGCTGCGTCCTTCCGCCGGACGGAACGTCTCGCCGCGCTTCGCCAGCGCCATAACCTCTTTGTTAGTCATCCATGCCTTCGCACGGCTGGCCGCTTCCTCCATCCGGTAGTCGTCGCCAAGCAGCAGCGACGTGCCGGAAATAACGCCTGAATTCAAGCGGCTGCGCCCTTCATGCTCGGAGATTGCCCGTTGGTTGTCGCTCTTATACAACACGATGTGATCCGGATCATTGAAGCGGTACAGATTGTCGCTGATCCACCAGCCGTATGTGAGTGCGTTCAGCATATATTCCGTATCGGCAATTGTGCCGAATGCATCGCAGGAAACGCGTCTGCTATGCGCATAGCCATGCGGGAACAGCGGCGCGATTGACAGATTGATCAGGAACGGACGGCCCAGACGTTCAGGACTAAGCGCTTCCGCAATGGCTGCCATGCCGTAGTTATAGGCTTGAATACCAGTGCGGATAGACGGATCGTAATGCACGCCTTCCATCGCGCCATGCGCCAGAAAATCCATCTTCAAATACTCAAAGCCGATTGAAGTGACTTCATCCAGCTTGCGCATAATGCGCGCGATCGCTTCCGGATGCGACGGATCGATTGGGAATGCGCCGTCGAGCTTCGGCAGCGGTTTGCCTGCCGCGTCCTTCAGCAAAATTTCCCGGTACAGCACAGTACCGTCTGTACCTTCCACCGGTGTGTCCGGGTCGCTTCCCCAGAACGCAAACGGCGTATAGTACGTCCCCGGTTTCTGGCCATTTGCCTTCACGCGGCGAACAGCATCCTCAAGCTGGCCTTCCTTCAAATTGTCCGAGAACGCATCGAAGTTGACATACAGGCTGCCTTCAAAGTCAGCAAAGCCGTCTCCTTGAATTTCTTTGGCAAAAAAATCAGATGTATAGGTATATACTTCATAATCGAGCTTCGCCATAACGGCCGACCAGCTGTTCCAGCCAACCGGAACGCCGCTGGACCATGTAAGCGCAGGCTGAATGACCGCATTAGCCCCGCCGTAAGCTTCCATCCCTTCGCGGTAGTCCGTGTATGCGCCTACAAAGATCGTCGGCGATACGATGGACGTGCCGCGCAGCGAGCCATGCGGTACGGTATCGCGGGTTTGCAGATCCGCTGCGCCGGCAAATACCCGCAGACGGCCAATCGCTTCGGAGAAGGTTCCTTCCACGTCGATAGCTGTTTTCCATGTATCATGCGTAACCGAGCCAATGACGAAGCCGCGGCGGGATTCCGCCCGGTAAATAGCCGTTACTTCATAGCTGCGTACGCTGCCAGGATTCGCCTGGGAACCGAACCGTACCCATTTGTCATTGTCGTACGGAATGAACAGCGAGCGTATCTCCTCTTTAGAGCCGTCTCCGAAATCAAGCAAGCCGTCATCATTCAGGTAGGAGGCAAGCGGAGTCAGCTCATTCGTCTCCCATTCCTGCTCAGCTTCCGCTTCCAGCTCAATCAATGCGTAAGGCAAGTCTTTATACAGACGGATTAGCTGCCGCAGTACCGGCTTGCCCGGTTCCGTATGCTCAAAGCTGAATCGGAGCCCTTCTCCGAAGCCGTCCTCAATTGCCTGCACCGATGCTTCTGGAACGGAATGCGTCCCATAGTAGGAAGAGCGGGCGATTTCTGCGCCCACACGGGCTTCCGCATAGAGGCCGGACATCGTTTGTCCGTCCTTCCAGGCGAGCGCCAGTGTGCCCTCTTCCATATTCGCCGTCACTTTCAGCAGGCCATTGTCTGCCGTAAACGTTCCGGATGCTTGCTCCAGCTTGAATTGTCCAATATCGGTCGTCATGATTTCATCCGCTCCCATTCTGCTATTGGTTCTCATGCTCATTTTACCTTGCTCTATTATCCAATGAAAGGAAAAGGCCAGCTCAGCTGGCCTTCTCGGCAAATCCGGTTATGCGATTAGTTCCACAGCTCTTTGCGTGCTGCATAGTTGCTCGAGTAGACCGCTTCGACTTTTTCGTCGCCAGCAGCTTTCATATCGGAAAGCATTTTGTCAAAAATCGAGCTTGATTCTTCAGCAGAAGGAGCCATGATTGCTTTCGTCAAAGCTTGCTTCGTGATGTCGTTGATTTTTTGCTCATTCAACGCTTCCGGCGTTCCGCCTTGCGGGTTCAGACCATCGTAGATTGCGGTATCATAAATAGTGTCCGACAAGTTTTTGATCGCCATTTTATCAATTGGCGAACGCTCGTAACGGCCTGGAAGGTCGTACGGCGTGCCGTCTGCGCCTGGTCCGTTTTTAATAAACCAAGTCCATTTGCGAATGCCTGTTTCTTTCGTATAAGCAGCCCAGTCGTCTTTGAACGCTTGCAGTGTTTCTGGACGCGGCACATGCTTGCCGTCCTTCATATCCCAGTGCGTGCCTTCAATACCCCACATGAGCAAGTATTGACCTTCTTCACTAGCAAGGAAGTTAATGAATTGCATAGTGCGTTCCGGATTTTTGTTCTTCTTCGTGATCGCAATCGCATCCCAGCCCAAGGAGCTGCGGCCGCCGAATGTTGTTTTTGCAGGATCAACGCCGTCTGCAACTACTTTATAAGCGAACAGCTGCGATTCCTCGCCTTTGTCTTTCTTCAGGATCGTGTTGGAGTTGCCCAGATCCCAGTATGCGCCGGTCGACGAGAGAATTGTGCCTGTCGCGATTTTTTGCTCCCATACTTGACGTTTGTTGATCGCCCATTCTTTGTCCATCAGGCCGGAGCGGTACAAATCATTCATGTACAGAATCATATCTTTATATTTCGGATCCTTCACATCATATTGGAGCTTTCCGTCATGCTCATAGTAGCCAGACAGGCCGAACATGCCTTTGAAAGTACCCATCGTGCCGCCCCAGTTCTCGCCGTCCATCGTCAGAGCGATGGAGTTCTTGCCGTCGATTTGCGGATATTTCGCTTTGAAATCAACAAGCAGCTGCTTGAACTCGCTTTGTGTGAATGGAACGCCGCCTTCCGCTTTATCCGGTGCCAGTTCCTTCACGATATCCTTGCGCATATTGAAGCCGAATACCGGTTCATGCTCCAAGCCATACCAGTTGGACAGGTAGTAGTTGTTGCCGTCTTTATAACGCGTTTTGTTCAATACGTCGCCATACATAGTCGTTACGTCCGGACCGTATTGGCTGATCAGATCATTCAATGGAACGATTGCTTTCGCTTCAATGTATTTCGCAACCAGGTCACTGGAGCGGTCGAACATAATCATGTCCGGCAAGTCCTCACTGGCCAGCATCAGGTTCAGCTTCTCCGTCGGATTGCCTGTCGGCTGCTGAATTTCGATCGTTACACCTGTGCGCTTTGTAATTTCTTTCGCGATGGCGTTATCGAATTTATCTCCTGTGTTTTTATCGAAAAACGTAATCTTGATGGGGTCCGTGCTTGGCTCTTTCGTGCCGCCCTCTGTACCGCTATTCGGCTTATCCGTACCCGTGTTGCTCGGTTTATTTGATGAATTCGAAGCACAAGCAGACAATAAGGAAATCAACATTACCGCTGTCAGCAGAGACAGCATCCATTTTTTTGCGTTCATCCAAAAATCCCCCTTATTCATAATCGTATGCTTATCGAAAAGACTGTTCGGCATTCATCCGGCCGACCGCAACACCTCCTGCAAGTAATCTAGAAGGACGGCAGATTAGCTCTTAACTGCGCCCAGTGTCATGCCTTTCACGAAATATTTTTGCAGGAACGGATAGACCATAATGATCGGCAGCGTTGCAACCATCGTCGCCGCCATACGGATCGTATCCGGCGATACCGCCATACGTTTAGCCGAGTTTGCCATTGCCTGCGCGTCACCGACCATGGAGCCCGTCTGATACTGGTTCAGAATTTTGACGAGTACGGCTTGCAGCGTTTTCAAATCCGGATTGTAAGTGAACACGTACGAATCGAACCAGGAATTCCAGTGGCTGATTGCCGTAAACAATCCGATCGTCGCCAGCACTGGCGTCGTCAGCGGCAGGATGATGCGGAAGAAGATCTGGAGGTAGTTCGCTCCGTCCATCTTCGCTGATTCATCGAGCTCCTGCGGCAGTCCTTGCATAAAGGTCCGAACGATGATCATATAGAACACGTTCATCAAGCCTGGTACGACGAAAACCATGAAGTTGTCGATCAGATGATAGCTTTTGAGCACCATGTAGTAAGGGATAAGTCCGCCGCCAAAGTACATCGTGAAGACGAAGTACAGCGTCCAGAAACGGCCTGCGACAAGCTCTTTTTTACTGAGTGCAAAGGATAGCATGCTGATTGTGATGACGGCAAGCGGCGTGCCGATGAGCGTCCGAAGCAGCGTGATCCGAATAGCCATCCATATTTCGCTGTCCGTCAATATTTGCTTGTAGCTCGCTAAGCTGAACTCCCTCGGCCATAAATATAAATGGCCCCGCAGCGTATCCTCCGCGCTGTTCAAAGAAATAATGAAGATATTCCAGAACGGATAGAATGTAACAATAAATATCGCAACAATAAACGCGTAAACGACGGTCATAAAGAGAAAATCTTTTTTGTCTTTCACCATGGCGTGTTCTCCTCTTCCGTTTTGTTCTAGAACAGTGACTGTTCTTCCATTTTTTTAGCCATCTGGTTGACGCTGATGACGAGTATGAACGCCACGACCGATTTGAACAAACCGACGGCAGCACCGTATGAGAACATGCCGTTTTGCAGACCGTATTTGTACGTATACGTATCGATGACTTCTGAGTATTGCATAACCGTGTTGTTCTGGAGCAGGTACTGCTGGTCGAAGCCGGCATTCAGAATACCGCCGACTGCAAGAATAGCCAGAATGATAATCGTCGGCTTGATGGATGGCAGTGTAATATGCAGCATCTGCTTCAAGCGGCTTGCGCCGTCGACCTTCGCCACCTCGTACAGCTCCGGATTGATCGCCGAGATAGCGGCCAAATACATAATGGCGTTAAAGCCCATGTCCTTCCAAGCATTCGATAGGGCGATAATCCACCAGAAGAGCGGTCCCTTCTGCATGAACTGAATCGGCTCGTCGATAATATGCAGGCCGGTCAGGATGTTGTTGATAACCCCGCCGGACGAGAGCATCGTAATGATGATATTCGCCGCGATAACCCAAGAGATAAAATGCGGCATATAAGATACCGTCTGGAACGTCCGTTTGAACCAGCCGTTTCTCATTTCATTGATCATAAGCGCCAGAATGATCGGCATCGGGAATCCGAATAGCAGCGACAGGAAGCTTTGTGCCAGCGTATTGCGCATGATCCTTACAAAGTCACCGTTCGTGAAGAAGTACTCGAACCATTGCAGCCCTACAAAGTCTGTCGTAAAAAATTGCTCGAAAAACGTTCCGCCGCCCGGCTGATAATTAATGAACGCCATATACAGCCCGAACATCGGTACGTAGGAGAACATCAAGGTCAGGATAATCGCGGGCAGCATCAGTACGTAAAGCAGCCGCTGCTCTTTCAATCTGTCCAGCAGTCCGCCTCTATTCCGCTTGACGGCCAGCGTCCCGCTTCCTTGAGGTTGCGCTTTAGGTTGCATGTTCATCGTGTTGCCTCCCGTGAATTGATTGCGTTTTCATTTGCTTCGTGTTCTCATTATAGGCCTGGCAAAATACCTGTTCTATAATAAGATCTAACGATTCATATTCGAAACACACACTCTTACTTTTGCTCCATTGTTGAATAGCGGCATTACCGTTAAACTAATAAAAAAGACATCATAGAGTTATATTTCTTCTAGAAAAGGCGGGTGCCAACATGTACACTGTGCTGCTGGTAGATGATGAAGCAATCGAGCTTGAGATGATGGAGCAATACGTTCCCTGGGAGCAGGCCGGCATTCGAGTCGTCGGGACAGCCCGAAACGGCAAGGAAGCGCTGGGCAAACTCACGGAACTAAAGCCGGATATTGTCGTTACAGATGTGCGCATGCCGATTATGGACGGACTGGAGTTTGGACGGCGGGCGAAGCAGATCGACAAGAGCGTCAAAATCATTTACTTAAGCGGACATAACGAATTTCAATATATTAAGTCCGCACTCAATATCGAAGCGGCAGGTTATCTGCTGAAGCCCATTGATATGGAAGAGCTGCTTGTACTGTTGGAGAAAGTGAAAAAGAAATGCGAAGAAGAGCAGCTTGCCAGCGCAGGCGGCGGCTGGCAGCTGGAGAAGCTGCTGCTCCGCATCGTCCGTGAGCCTGCGGAGGAGCGCCGGCTGGAATGGATTCGCCAATGGGCAAAAAAGCGCATCCGGCTTCTCTGCCCAGCAATCTTTTGGAGCCGCTTACATGACATTTGAACCTCCTGCCTTACGAGGTAAAGCTGCGGAAGTGGCGGATGCACCGCCAGCGCCATCGGGAGCATTAGTCTCGGATGCGGCTGAAGCTGCACGGGACTTGCTCAGACAGCGGCTGGATGCTGCAATTGTGCTGGAGACTGGGATCAATACGCTGTTTGTGCTGTTTCAAGGAAAACCGCAGCAATGGGACCCTGCCTATTGGGAGCTGCTTCGGGAAGAACTGCTGACCCTAACGGTGGAAGGCGAGTCTTTCGTGACGATTGGCCTATCCGGCCCACATAAAGGATTCCATCTGTTGAAGGAGGCTTTCGAGCAGTCACAGCGCTGCAATGATGAAAAGCTGTACCGCCAGGCTGGCTCCGTTATTATGCCAGGCAGTCCGGAAGCCGTGAAGCAGACTGACATGCCCGTGGATCAAGCTGCAGCAGCGCTGATCGCTGCTATTCAGGGCACCGACGCTGAGCGTGCTGGACAATCGCTGGATGATTGGTTCGCCGTCATGCGCCAGGAGCGGGTCGAGCGCAACTTCGCCGTTCGTGCAGTCATTCAACTGCTTACGGCGCTTGAGCAGCATTTCACTTCATTAATGGCTGGTCCGCTGCGTGACCAGCTGCTCGCCGATCATTGGAAGGAGCTGTCCCTGCTGCCGTCAATCGCCCACTATAACGCGTATGCGCAGCGCTTCTGCAGCGCGCTTCTGAAGGCTGCAGGAGCTCGCGACGCGGACCGTTATCAGTCCGTAGCCGGCCAGATCACGAAGCTGATTGCAGAGCGTTATCATCTTCCGATTACGGTTGAGGATATTGCGAAAGAGGTCTACTTGTCTCCGAACTATGTACGGACTATATTTAAAGAAAAGACAGGCGAGACGATCCTCGATTATTTGACCCGCGTCCGCATGAACCATGCATCGGAGCTGCTCAAGGAGCGTTCCCTGAAGGTACGCGAAATCGCTCACCAAGTCGGCTATGAGAATGTCTCCTATTTCTGTTCAGTGTTTCAGAAGCATAAGGGGAGTACGCCAAATGAATACCGTAAAATGCAACTTTAGGCTGGAGTGATCAACGGATGAGAAAACTGGCCGCTTGGCTTATCAACCCTTTAAACAATTGGCGGCTGCGGGAGAAGCTGTTCGTCATGTTCCTGCTTGGCGGCATTCTCCCCCTGTTATTCTTTGTCTTATATTCCTATACGACAATCCGCAGCGAGCTGTCCGCTCAGATGGTGGCCAATACAGGCTCTACCGTGGCACAAATCAATTCCAACCTGGAGAACAAGCTGGATACGTATACGAAGCTGTCTGCTACGCTGTATCTCGATTCGACGATGCGCGCCTATTTGACAAATGATTATTCGGTGGACCCGGCGTTGTTTGTCGATGCGTACAAATATATCAACAATTCCTTCGTCAACATGCTGACGACGAATCCGGATATTCATTCCATGACGATCTACATTAACAATGAAACACTGCCTACTGACGGTATGTTTATTAAAAGAATGGGCGAGAATTTCCGCAATTCTCTTGCTTACAAGTCGCTGCGGGACAGCTATGGGGACGTTCGCTTCGTAACTTCTCCGCCGGAGCCTGATCTGCCGCCGATGTTCACGCTATCGCGAATGCTGAATATTAGCAGCATGAACAATCCTTATGGCGTGCTGACGATCAACATTCTGGAGTCAGATATTTTCCGGCTGATGGAGAAAGAGTCAGAGGATAAAACGGTACTGATTATCAATGAAGAAGGAATCGTCATGTCTGCGAAAGATAAGACGCTGTTGAACCAACCTATCGATTTGCCTGACAAGTTTCCTCAGGATATGAACGGCCAGTTCGACAGCACGTATAACGGGGAATTGGTGCTAGTCGTCTACAATACGACCAAATACGGCTGGAAGAGCGTCTCGGTCATCCCGTACAGCAGCTTCCTGTCTAAGGCGAACCTGACTGCCAAGCGAATTCTGATCTATGCGGTAGCCAGCCTGGCTGTAATGGCGCTTCTGATCTATGTCACCGCGAGGCTGTTCACAAAACGGGTGGAGACGCTCCTTGGCATGATGCGGCGCATCGAAAAGGAAGAATTCGAGCTCACTGACATCCGGCCGCTCGGACGTGACGAGATTGGCCAGATCGGCAATGCGCTGCGAAGGATGGGCCAGCGGCTCAGCGCGCTGATCTCCGATGTCTATATGAAGGAAATTGATAAGCGGGAGGCAGAGCTGAACGTTCTGCAGGCACAGATCAACCCGCATTTTCTCTACAACTCGCTTGCTTCGATTTCTTCGCTGGCCATTCGGAACGCTGATCCGCGAATGAACAAGATGGTGACCGATCTGGCGAAGTTTTACCGCATCTCACTCAATAAAGGCAAAAACACGCTTTCGGTGCATGAGGAAATCCAGCTTACCCGCTACTACGTATCCATCCAGCAGGTGCGATTCGCCAATCTGCTGCGGGTCCATTATGATATCGATGAATCCGTGCTGCCTTGCCCGATCGTGAAGCTCACGCTTCAGCCTTTTGTGGAAAATTGCATCAATCATGCGATATGGGATCATGAGCATGGCATCAATATTATTATCCGGGCCTGCCGCGACGGACAGGACATTCTGCTAAAAGTCATCGACGACGGCATGGGCATGCGGATGCCGAACGAGCGGGATCTGCCGCAAAGCGACGACAAGTTGTCCGGGTACGGCGTCCGCAACGTCGACAACCGGATCAAGCTGCTGTTCGGTGACTCCTACGGCGTCTCGATCTACAGCCGTCTAGGCATCGGGACGACGGTTACGATTCGGATTCCGGGGAAGTAAAGTGAAGCGTTTATATCATCAAGAAGAAAAACAGCCAGCAGACCGGTAACCGGTATGCTGGCTGTTTCATGTGGCTGCTAGTCTTACTTTTTCACCTTTACCTTATAAAGCTTCGATTGTGCGCCTTCAAGATTCACTTGGAGGGTGTCCTTCGCTTCAACCTTCGCACCTGTCCAAGCGTCTGTCAGCTCCACCTTAGCTGTAGCGGAGACGCCAAGTGCCCGCTTCAGGTCGATTGTTTTCGCCGCTGCATCATTCGTGTAATTGAATACCGCGAGGTAGTAGTCCTTTTTGTCCTGCAGGACGAATACGTCTGCTGCAGCCGTACCTGTGTTGCCTTCAACCGGACGGAACGCTTCGCCGATCAGCGCGATTTCATTCACGCTTTTATTCGTCAGCAGCGATTTCATCAGCTTCTGCGTCTCCACATTGCTAACGTCATCGGAGTTCATGTACACCGTACCGGAAATAGCTGCGGAGTTAACCCGCGTCTGCGCTGCGTTGTAAGAGCCGCCTTTAGCCAGTGTCATATAGTCAGGATCGGTGTACGCATAGATCGTTCCGTTCTGCCACCAGCCGTAAGTCAGGTTGTTAAGCTGGTATTCCGTGCGGCCAAGCGTACCATCGATGTCGCAGGAAATACGTCTCGCATGCGCATACTGGCTCGGGAACATCGGCGCGATGGAGGCGCTGATGAACATTTTGCCGCCAAGCGTCTTATTGATATGCGCCATTCCTTGGTTGTACGCTTGAATGCCCGTCTGCACCTTCGGATCATAATGCTTGCCCTCGAACGAGCCATGCGTCAGGAAGTCGATTTTAATATATTCAAAGCCGTAGTCCAGGAACTTTTTGAATACGTATTCGACGCGCTGCTGCGAGCCTGGATGTGTCGGATCGATCGCGTAAGCGCCGTCCACCTTCGGCAAAATGTTGCCCGCCGCATCGCGAAGCACGATGTCGCCGTACGTATACTTGCCGTTTGTACCTTCTACCGGCTGCGACATATTATCGCCCCAATAGACGAATGGGCCGTAGTAGATGCCTGCTTTTTGCCCGTTTTTACGAATAACCTTCACCGCATCGCGAAGCTGCTGCTCGGACAGGTTGTCCCAATACGAGTCCATGTTAATGTATACGGTGCCGTCGTTCGTAAACGACTTTTTCAGATTCTCTTTGAAGAAATTGGATACCTCGACAACTTTATCGTAGCTGAGCGAGCTTTCGTAAGCGCCCCAGCTGTTCCAGCCAACCGGTACGCCGGAAGGCACGCCTTTCTGGAACTTGAGCGGCGGAGCAACTGCTGCATTCGCTTCACCATAATTCTCCAGACCGTCACGGTAATCGTTGTAATAACCGACTGCAATTTGCGGAGAAGTAATCGTCTGGCCCGACACTTTGCCGTGATCGATCGTGTCATGAGTCGAAGTGAGCGACGTAAAGCCGCCGTATACTTTCAGCTTGTTCAATTTGTCGTTCGAGCCGCTCCAGTAGATGCCGGTTTTCCACACATCATGCGTAACGGAGCCAATAACAAGTCCGCTGCGGCTGTTGTTGTCATAGATCGCCGTCATTTCCGAGCTGATGTAGTTGTTGTTGTTCAACGCCGTATTGATCGTACGGGCCTGATAACGCGACCACATATCGTTGTCGAATGGCGTAATCAGTACGCGATTGTCTCCGCCTGTACCGATATCGACGCCGCCGCTAGCGTTCACAACGAGCGGAGCCATATCATTGGAGCTCACCGCAGCACCGCTGCTGACTACCTGCTGGGATACGAGGAAGTAAGACTGATCCTCATACAGCTGATAGATTTGCTTCATTACAGGCAAGCCTTCACTGCGGTTCTCGACTGTAATACGGACGCCCTTGCCATGCCCGTCCTTAATTTTCTCCACATTGTTCAATGTGAAGCTGTGCTCGCTGTATTGACGGCTGTCGAGCAGCTTGTCTTCAAGCTGAGCGCTGGCATATGCGCCCTTCACAAGCGTTTTGCCGTTCCAGGCGTATGCAGCCAGACCGGACTCCGTATTGAATGTAATGCTGTAGGAGCGGGAAACGAAAGTTGCTCCCTTCTCATGCTTCGTTACTTTAATGGAGCCGTACTTGTCCGAACCAAGCGCCTTGCCGATTACACCGATGTTGTCCACCGGACCCGGATCTTCGCCTCCGCCTCCAGCAGCGGCGATCTCCAACTTGTCGATATCCGGCGACCAGCCGCCGTCATCGTTGAATGTAATCGTGTTTGCTCCGGCTTTCAATTCGATCTCTAGCGTGAATACGCCAAGCGTGTCCCAGTTTTCCGTTTTTGGCAGCGCATAGTTTTCCGATGCGCCGTCATTGACAGAGATCGATACCGGGCGGGGATCACCAGAAATATAAGAAATGCTAAGCTTGTACACGCCAGCTTTCTCCGCCATTATATCGCGGAACTGCAGCGTCGACCCGCCCCACAGATTGCCTACCTTACGGCCGCCCGAGCAGGCAGTTGCCGCAGAACAGCCGCTTACCGCAGCATTGCCTGTCAGCACGTTATTGGAGGCTTCAGCCTCATAAACCGTACCTTTAACAGGACCGCCAGGACCGCCGTTATCAGATAAGCGGAGGTCGATTCGGTCGATATCAGGCGAGTAGCCGCCTTCGTCGTCCAAGAGAATCGTATTCGCTCCTGCTTTCAGTTCAACTTCAAGCTCGTAAACGCCAAGCGTATCCCAGTCTGCCGTCTTTGGCAGATCATAATGATCCTTCGTGCCGCCATTGACGCTAACACCAAATGACCTCGGGTCGCCTGAAATATAGTGTACCGTCAGCGTATATACGCCGGCTGTTTCCACAGTAATCTCATTGAATGTCAACGATGAACCGCCCCATAGCCCGCCGACCACTTGGCCGCCAGAGCAGCCGGTGGCTTCTCCGCAAGCTTTAATCTCCGCTTTGCCGGACAACGTGTTCACCGCCGCTTCAGCTTCATACGAATAGCTTCCGGCTGCGGCCTGTACCGCTGCCGTCGCATCCGTGTCTGCGCTTGCCGCATAAATTTCACGCCCGGATTGACCCGGTGCGAAAAACGCCGTCTGGACAAGCAGCACTGCCGTCAGCAATAGGAACAAGCCTTTGCCCGACAATGCCCAATGTTTTCTTCTCATTACTTCATGCCTCCTGTTCGCTATTTAAAATTATGAAGCGCTTACAAAGTGCATTTCCAATGTAAAACAGAGAAGAGGCCGGAACAATCCCAATATTTAACGAACGATACGACAAACCGCCAAAGTTTGAGCTTGGCACCCTCTGATTGCGGTGCAGCTCTCCCTTTGGCGGCTTGATTGGATGCTTGTTTGTTCCGTTATGTTAGGCGGCTGAAATGTCGATCAGCTGCAATTGACCGTCTAAACGGTAACGTTTGCCCGCTTCTAGCTGCAGATTAATTTGGCTGCCGCCGCATTTCACGATCGTCTCCAGATCGGAGTACGCCGTGATGATTGCTTCTGTCAAGCTGCCGCCGCTCCATACGACTGATGCTTCGGCATTTCCTTTTGCACGCAAGCCTTCATAGGAACCGTTGGACCAGTCTGCCGGCAAAGCAGGAAGCAGATGAATAGAGCCGGCATGGCTTTGCAGCAGCATATCGGCAATCGCAGCCGTTCCGCCGAAGTTGCCGTCAATGACGAAAATATTCGTCTCTGCGCCGGCTACGCCCGGCTTGGAATAGGACAGCAGATTGTCGAAGCAAAGCTCGCCGATCAGATGCCGGACATGTTTCACAGCCTGATTGCCGTCATGCAGCCTGGAGAAGCCCAGTGCGAACAATGCGGCTGTAAACTCAATGTCCTCCAGCTCGTCGACCAGCATACGCCCAAGCAGCGTCTGCCGCATCGCGGCGCTAAGTTCCGGCGTGTGCTCCGGCGTAATCTGGTTGCCCGGATAGATGCCGTACATATGGGAGAAATGACGGTGCTGCGGCTGCGCTTCCGCATAATCCTCCAACCACTCCTGCAATTGGCCGCGTTTGCCGACTTGCAGCGGCGGCAGCTGTTCAATGGCAGTCTTAAGCCTTGCTTGCAGCTCCGGATCGGCTTGCAGCAGTTCTGCCGACTCCAGACAGAAGACGAACAAATCCCGCACCAGCATCTGATCCATTGTCGAGCCCATGGAAAGCTGCTGCTCCCCTTGCTCAGGCGGTCCCGGGTAGAAGCTGTTCTCCGGGGAGTTCGACGGCCCTGTTACGAGCCAGCCGTATTTCGGATGAATCACCATATAGTTAAGGAAGAACAGCGCGGCTTCCTTCATAACCGGATAGGCTTGCCTCGATAGAAACTCGCGCTCCTTGCCATATTCGTAATGCTCCTTCAGATGAGTCGCAATCCAGAGGCCGCCAGTTACATTCATCCCCCAGGATCTTCCCCAGCCCGGTGAAGCAAATCCCCATGCGTTGGAGAATACATGCGCAACCCAGCCCTCGCAGCCGTAAAAGTCTTCCGCAGCAGACCGTCCCGCAGCAGCCAGCTTCTCGATATAGTTCATGAGCGGTACATGGCACTCCGCCAAGTTGCTAATTTCCGTCGGGTAATAGTTCATCTCCGTGTTGACGTCAAGATGATAGTCGCAGCTCCACGCCATCGCATTGGCTTCGCCGTCATTCCATATGCCCTGCAAGTGCAGCGGCAGTCTGGAATCGCCCCGCGACCCGGCAATCGTCAGATAACGCCCATATTGATAAAACAATGCGATAAGGCCAGTGTCACGAGAATCGCCCGCCCGCAGGCGGCGTACACGCTCATCGGTCGGAAGTGCCGCAAACTCAGCTGTCTCTCCGAGATCGAGAGCGACGCGATGGTAGAGCACTTGATAATCGGCTACATGATCGGCTAAGAGCCGGTCAAAGCCTTTTGCCTGAGCAGCATTGAGCCGCTCCGTGCTTTCGGCTTTCCAGCTGTCATCCTTGCGGTCATAATCAGTGGCAACGGCGAAATAAATGATGGCCTCGTCCGCTTCCTCGATGCTGATCTCTCCATTTGCACTTTGCAGTCTTCCGCCCGTGACAGCAACTTGTACTGCACCTTCGCTCCATACTCCGCAAGTGCCGTCGCTATGGATGTCCTCCGTAGCCTGTGTACGGAAAACGAGCTTGTTCTCTTCCTCTAACCAAGCATCAAATGTACTCGTTCTACCCTGTAAGCGGAGCTTCAACGACAGGCTTCCCGCGCGGTCGCCCTTAATGCGGGATACGAGAACTCCATCCGCATGCGTTGTGAATGTTTCACGGCGAATGGCTGCTCCGCTGTTGCTGCTGCGGTACGATACCGTTGCGATGGCCCGTTCCAGATTCAGCTCGCGAACCAGTTCGCTGCCCTCGTCTCCGTAGCTGATTAGAATGTCGCATAACGACAGATTTGTGCCAAAGTTGCCCTTGCTTGGCTCCAAATGCTGCTCCGCCAGCTTGTCTCCTTTGACATAATCGCCGCTAAAGAACGCCTCGCGCATCTCCGCCAGTTTCTCTCTTGCATCCGGCGATCCGCCGAAACGCTCCGGCTTGCCTGACCAGAAGGTCACCTCGGTCATATTCCATGTCTCGCTGACAATGCCGCCGTGCAGAACCGCTCCAAGTTGTCCGTTGCCGAGCAGAAGCCCTTGCTTCCAGCCGCTTGCCGGCTGTGTATATGTCATTTTCATCGTAATCATCCTCTCCGGTGTTGACTCCTGCTCTCATCGTAATGGTGAAAGCCCTTTCGCAAATCGCGCCACTATTGTAACATTGATAAAAAAAGACGTATTTGTTTGCTAGTCCAATTAGTTGACGATTAGTCCGGTAAACTTTTTTAAAATATTTTACCTAGTGGTCAAGCTAACGAAGCAAAGGCAGGGGAACCGAAAATGAAACCACTTAATGAATTAAAGCCCTATGTCGGCGATTCCATGCGTTACCTCTATGAAGGTGGCTTAAACGAGAAGCTGCGGGTCTGCAATGTCTATGCGTTCCATCTGTTCGTGGACGGGCCTGGAGAAATGGAAGTGAACGGGAAGCTGTACCCGATCGACCGGCGAACGCTTATCTTTTTGCGTCCGGGCGAGCCTCATGCTTTTCACGTTCAAAAAGGACAACCCTTGTCCTCCTATAATCTGTATTGCGATATGTGGGAAGGCGCGCCAAACCCGGTGTCGCTCAACCGGATGTTTGTTCATGCGCCGGAGCCGTTTGCATTCGACACCCGCTCCGTCACCGAACCATGCCCGGAGCTGGATTCGCTGCCCAGCCGCTTCTCGCTGCAGCCTTACCCTTGGCTGTTCGATTCCTTCGTTACACTTGCCAAGCAGTTTGATGATACGCGCTATTACCACGCAGAGCTCGTCAACAGCCTGTTGTACGCCTGGATGCTAAGCTGGTACAACGTCATTCATACTCATCAGCCTAGCGACTTCCGCATCGTCAAACTGCTGGCGCAATTAGATGAGCATCCTGAGACGCGAGCCTCGGTGGAGGAGTGGTCAGCGATGTGCGGCTTGAAGCGCTCTTACTTCCATTCGCTGTTTTTGCGGGAAACCGGGTTTACGCCAAACGCGTACCGCCACCGGCTGTTGATGAAACGAGCAGCCCATCTGCTCGTGGAAACGAACTTCTCGGTGACCGCCATCTCCGAACGGCTGGGTTACACCTCCATCCATCCGTTCACCCGCCACTTCAGCGCCTTCCACGGCGTCAGCCCGCGCGCTTACCGATTCCAGCCGTCGCCGGATAAGTAGGGAGTGGAGATTGCACGGTACTTGCCGGGGCGGCGATGTGCGGCCAGGTGCGGCCAGGTGCGCAGGCGATGTGCGGCGCTTGGCGCGCAGGCTGTGTGCGGCCAGGTGCCGTGGTGCCCGGTGACGGTGCTCCGTGCTGGTGCTGGTGCTGGTGCTGGTGCTGGTGCTGCTCAAATGCTACTGGGAGCGAACCTGTTTCGCTACTTTTGCGAAGAAAAGTTCGCTCCACAGAGGCTGCGAGGTCATGCTCTTGCCAGAGCGAAG
>NZ_CBVJ010000103.1 GCF_000513275.1 Paenibacillus gorillae
CTGTATAGCGAAAGTTGCTTCGTTAATTTGCGAATCTGCTTCGCTAACGTCCGAGTATCGTACGTTCTTTGGAGAGATGCGGGTTCCACCTCGCTCAGATATTGGTTAGAGCGAACCTGTTTCGCTATTTTGCGAAGAAAAGTTCGCTCTAAAGAGGCTGCGAGGTCATGCTCTTGCCAGAGCGAAGCTAGCTTCGCTACTCATGAACGCAGGTTCGCGATTAGCGAAGATAGGTTCGCTGTACTAACACTGCCCCTGCATTTTCGCCAGTATAGCGAAAATTGCTTCGTTGATTTGCGAACCTGCTTCGCTAACGTCCGAGTATCGTACGTTCTTTGGAGAGATGCGGGTTCCACCTCGCTCAGATATTGGTTAGAGCGAACCCCCGTTCGTTAATTTGCGAACTAGCTTCGCTAATTAAATTTTGTATGGTTGGCAGGTTTCTAGTCCATGCTGCTTATGATTTGCCAGAGGTTGCTGATTAGCTCGGTTGGTGCCTATAGAAAAACGCAGTTATCTTTACTTGTACACAAGCTATTACAACCTTCCGCTCACCTCAGATGGCATAATCCTTAAATAGTGAGATTTTCCCCACTCGCTCCTCTTCTACTAATCAAAATGTAAAAGTGCAGGTTGATTGCTGATTTTCCGCCCATCTCAGGGCTCCAAATACAAAAGTGCAGGTTGTTTAGCCGAAAACGCGGGAATACAGCCATTTCTGCCCCTATAAAATGTACTTTTACATTTTGAAGCCCTTTTTGTCCCGTTATGGCGCAATCAAAATGCACATTTGCATTTTGATCCGCGTCAGCACACTTCGACCAGCCATTTTACTTGTCACTAGTGCGACAACGCTGACGATACAGTGTTTCATCCCCGCAACCAACCATCAAAAAAAAGAGCCGCCCGCAGGCGACTCGTCTCTATCAATATCTATTTCACAGCAGCAAGCAGCTCGTCCATCGTAAAAAAGAGAGTAGAAGGCGAGGCCCGCCCCTTCCAGGTTGTCTCTGCCTGCCGCTTCTCTTTCGATGACGCTGACCACTGCCTGAACCTTTGCCCCATGCTGCTTCAAATCCTCTGCACTGAGCAAAATTTGGCCGCCGGTCGTGACTACGTCCTCAATGATACAGACGTTTTTGCCTGCTATCTCAATGCCTTCGGCTAGCTTGCACGTCCCGTACTCCTTCGCTTTCTTCCGCACGAAAGCTGCAGGTATGCCCGTCTTTAAAGACAGTGCAGTCGCTATCGGAATGCCTCCCATCTCAAGTCCGGCCAACACCTCTGTACCCGGAGGGACCAACGGAGCAAGCTTTTCGGCAATTGCCACGAGCAGCTTAGGATCGGATTCGAATAAATACTTGTCAAAATATTGATCGGATTGCTTGCCTGACCGTAAAAGGAATGTACCCGTCAGATGTGACGCGTTATAAATCTGTTCTGCCAGCTCCATCTTCTCCATACCTTAAAGCTCCCTTCGCAGTGCGGATCATAATTACCAATAATTGCATCATTATCCACCATACCAAAAGAACTCAAGTAAGTCTAACCCTAGAAGAGAAATGTCTATACAAATAATAGACGGCTAAAACTCCGATAAACGCCAAAGACAAAGGTGACGAGTGGAAAAACAGCATCCCGACGAAAAATAGAGCAAGTATGCTGCCGCTAATCTTTATAAATCGACTCGGGATCAGCACAATTCCCGCGACAATGCCAATCAGCGCATTGATCGTCAGAAAGCTGTTGGCGAATGCAACCAGCGCTTCCAGGTCGAATAATCCGGCGCGGACAGCCAGCAGCACGGCGACGTTCAGCACCAATATAGCAAAAACTCCGGCCACCGGAACGTTGTGACGCGACCGCTTGCCAAGAAAAGCCGGAAGCACCTTCTCCGATGATAAGGAAGCGATCAATCTAGCAATGCCTCCTGCATATAGAAAATAAGTAGATCCGCACAGAAACAAAGCGAGTCCCGCCATAATGAGCGGACTCAGCCCCCCAAACAGCGAGTAGATAATGGCTGTAATCGTCAAATCCCCTGCGCTAATTGAGCTAGCAGCCGTCCGCTGAATCGCTGCGGCAACGACGAGATCAACTGCGGAGATTGCCGCAATGCTGATCCAGATTGCTCTGCGGATCGTTTTTTTCGGCTCCCTCACATCGCCGCTGTAATTCCCGATAATCTCCCAGCCGAAGATCGCCCAGAACAGAATCAACAAGGCATAGCCAAAAGCCGACGGATTAAAGCTGCTTGCGATGACAAGCGGCTCGGGATGATCCAGTAATGTTTTCGCCCCGCCCAGAAACAGTACGACAGCTGCGAGAATGGACATCACGAAAGCGACCTTCCCGAGAAAATGAACTCTTGCCAGCAATAACGCGATACATATCGGCAGCAGAATGAAGCTCACAGTCAGAGCTGATGCGCCCCCTAGCTTAGCTATGTATTCACCAGCCGTCAGCAGCACGGCTGATGCGCCGAATGTCACTCCTATTATGAGATAAAAGGCGGCCAGCCGCATGGCATAAGGGCCGAATACATGCTCAACCGCATTCGTCGCTCCCCCGTCACCAGGAAACTGTATGCTAATATATCCGAAAATAAACGCGACCACAAAGCTGATCAAGATAATCGCCAGCCATGCCAAAACGGCCCAATCTTTCGCGATACTGTAGACGATGGGCGGAAGAATTAAAATACCGGAGCCGAGTATCGGCCCGATAATCAAACCACTGAGCGCTATCGGCCCCATTTTGTTCTGTTTCATGCTGCATTCCTCTCCCTGTCCATAACCATACTCCACTTGAACATACTGAACCGTTGCTCGTTCATTCCATTTCTAAATTATACCGTGGCAAAATACGATGTGTTAAAACATAAAAACTGCTGTTTGCTATCGATTGAATCGATAACGAATTGGCTCTTTTTCCGCATTGGCGATACAATAGGACAATAGTGAAAGCTGTTTACAGGAGGAACGAGCATGACTTTTCAGCAAATGAAATATGTAGCGGAAATCGCCCGCTCCGGTTCAATTAATAAAGCAGCAGCCGCGCTGTTCGTCTCGCAATCCAGCATCAGCAGTGCGCTGAAGGAGCTTGAGACGGAGCTGAATATTTCGATTTTTATCCGCAGCAATCAAGGTGTGGAATTGACACCTGAGGGCAGGCAGTTTCTGAGCTATGCCAATTCGCTGCTGGAGCGCAAATCCTATATTGAGAGCCTGTACACTTCGAATCAAGTAGAGCCGGAAGCGCAGTTTTCCGTATCAACGCAGCGCTATCCGTTCGCAGTAGATGCCTTCGTTCGGCTAGTAAACCAAATCGATAATCCGCGGTTCAGCTTTACAATCCGGGAAACCAGCATGGATAAGGTCATTGAAGATGTCTCGGCTTCCGTCTCCGATATCGGCGTCATCTTCACCTCCAACTTAACGGAGAAGATCATCAAACGTTTTCTAGGTACCCGAAATATCGAATTCCATCTGCTGCGCAAAATCCAGCCCTGTGTTTATGTGAGGAAGGGGCATCCTTTGGCGGGAAGAGACTCTCTGAAAGCGGAGGATTTGAATGACTTTATCTATATGGCGTTCGAACATAAACAGGGAGAGTCAATTGATTTTTCAGAGGAATTCAATTTAATTCCAGCCAGAAAGCCCAATCGGACGATTGTCGTCAATGACCGGGCTACTGCCGTTAATATCGTATGCAACACCGACGTCGTCTCGACGGGGAGCGGTCTGCTCGTGGAGGAATTTATGGATGGACGCATTATGTCCATTCCATTGGAGGACTACGGCGACAAAATGCGGCTCGGATGGATTAAGCTGAAAAACAGATCACTTACCCCGGAAACAGAAGTATTCATTGAGCAGTTGAAGGAATCGATTGAGAACGCAATGGTATTCACAGAGAAAGTAAGGCGGGAAGAGCAATCTCACCGCCGGCCTGAACCTCCAACAACACATAACTAATGAATCACCTAAGTTGAAAATAAAGCTTTTACAGGAAGCTGCCAGCAATGGCTCGCCCTATTCGTCATGCCCCTTCTTGCCTCTCGCTTACGCCATTCGAGCCTTCCCGCCATATCCTCTGAGAAAGCGACAACGAATTTCGACAATATTACATTTTTGTAAAATTTTATCCCATTTATCGCATGAATTTCACCTTCCGTTCCATTTGGCTTCCACCCATGATAGAGGGGAGCGTGACTAGCCCTACATTTTATAAGAAGAGGTGATTGAATGTATTGGATGTCTCGCAACAAGAATATGAAGCCGTTATTGATCGCATTCCTCGTTCTAGCGCTGGCCTTTAGCCCGCTGCTGAGCGCAACGGTCTCGTATGCAGAAGAAACAGCTCCTGAGGAGCAAAACGGAGAGCAGGCAGGAGGAGGGCAGGCAGCACAAGACCCTGACGCACCGCAAAACCTGAGTGTTGTTGCTGATTCCGTCACAACAACAGGTGCTACGATCAAGTGGGATCTGGACACTGACAAAAACGATGTTGATATTTGGCTGAAAAGCGACACGAGCGAAAGCTACTTCACATGGGGGAATAGCGGTGAGAAAGTACTGACTGGGCTAACCCCTAACACCACCTACAAATTTTATATCACTTGGTATGAACGCCCGCTTCCTGAAGTCATTCATAAGAGCAACATCATTGAATTTACAACAAAGGAAGGGGAAGTGGTCGTGACGCCGGGCCCGACGGCCGGAGCCACGAATCTGGAGGTTGTCAGTGTCACACATAACAGCGTCAAGCTGAAATGGGTGAACGCAACCGGGATTGACGACTACTGGATTTGGGATACGAACGGCAACTATAAATTTTACGGAAACACACAATTAGCAACTGTAGGCGGCTTAAACCCGGAAACGACCTACTCCTTCTTAATTGGTCCCGACGGCATTCAATGGGCGCAGCTGACACCGGAGCTCAAAAGCAACGTTGTCACCTTCACGACGACAGAGGATCTGTCTGAGTATGAGCCCCTGCCGCTCATGCCGCCGCAGAACTTAAAGGTCATCAGCCTCACAGATTCAAGCGTTACGCTGGGCTGGGAGAGCAGCCCGACAGCCAACGGCTATGAATATTGGATTAACGGAGGCTATAAAGGCGGCATCTGGGACGGCTCCAACCGTCTGACGTACAACCTGACGCCCGAAGAGATCAGCAGCGGCGCGACGCTGACTTTCCTGGTTGGAGCGCAGCTCGCCAATGACGACGGAGTCAAAGCCTCGGAGAAGAGCAATGCAGTCACTCTCACATGGGGACAACTGGATGCTCCGCGCGATCTGCAAGTCGTATCGTCAAACCGTACGACGGCAGCGCTTGGCTGGGCGCCAACACCTGGAGCCAGCAGCTATGATATTTATCAGGATGGCGTTCTTATTGGCAGCAGCAACACGAACCGCTATACCGTAAACGGCCTGACCGCAGGCCAAAGCTATACGTTTACTGCCAAAGCGAAAAACAGCCTTTGGGAATCACCGCTGAGCGGCTCCGTAACAACAGTTCCGGGAAGCAGCTATAACAACGTAACGTATTATACCGCTTGGTCAGGCTATGCCCGCAATTTCAAGCCTACAGATATCGATTTGTCGCAGGTAACGCACATTAACTACGCATTCGCCGACCTTTGCTGGATGAAAGCAGGCTCCAACGGTGTAGAATGCCAGACCGACAAGGTGCCGCTGCAGGATCGATACGTTCACGACGGTGAAATGGTCGTTGGAGACCAGTCGATCGACTTAACCAACTTCCAGACCTTCTCTGGTCTTAAAGATTCCAATCCTCATCTTAAAATGCTAGTTTCTGTAGGCGGCTGGTCCTTCTCCGACCACTTCTCGGATATGGCGGCAACGGAAGAGACACGCCTCTCGTTCTCCGGCTCTGTCGTGAAATTCCTGCGGGCTTATGATTTGGACGGCATCGACATCGACTGGGAGTATCCGGTTGAAGGCGGCGAGGATGGCAACAGCCACCGCCCTGAAGATAACGTCAACTTTACTGCATTGATGAAAACGGTACGGGAGGCTCTAGATTCGGCAGGCGCTGAAGACGGCAAATATTATTTGCTGACGATTGCTTCCCAGCAGGCCGATTCCTTCATACCGAATGCCGATCTGGCAAACTCGGTGCAATACCTCGATTTCATCAATATTATGGCTTACGATTACAGCGGCAATTGGGAGCTGCTCGCTCATCATAATGCCCCGCTGTACTATGATGAGACGCATCCGAAAGCATCCGCTGAGCGCAACAATGTCAGAGGCGGCGCTCTTGGCCATCTGAACGGCGGCGTTCCGCCTCATAAGCTGCTGCTTGGCGTACCTTATTACGGAAAAGGCTGGGAGGGCTGTCCTGAGCCTGGTGAGTACCAGACCTGTACGGGAATTCCGGTAGGCAAGTGGGAAAACGGTTTTTACGATTTCGATGATTTGGAGAACAGCTTTATTGGCAAAAACGGATATGTCCGTTATTGGAATGAATCCGCGAAGGTTCCTTATCTATTCAACGAAGATACAGGCACGTTCATTACTTACAATGACGAAACATCGATGATGTATGCGACATCCCTTGTCAAAACGCTTGATTTGGGCGGCGTCATGAGCTGGGAAATCAGCAATGACGAGAATCGGACGCTGACTGCACAGCTCATCAAGGACTTGCCGATTACCGGCATCGTCAATCCGAATGCGCTTGCTGCACCTCAGCAATTAGTTAAGATTAGCAGCGGTACCAGCTCGGCTGAAATCACGTGGAATGAAGTTGAAGGGGCCACTGCATACGAGGTCTATGTCAATAACCGTTTCCTTGTCACGACAGATAGTACGCAAGGCATTGTGACAGAATTGACGCCAAACACAGACTATACCTTTACTGTACTGGCTATTGCAGAAACCGACGGGCAAATTTCGGAAGTATCACCATTCAGCGCTCCGCTCGTTGTGCGCACTTCCGGCTATGGCTCAACATCAGGCTCATCTGCCCCTCCTGCTGCCGTTGCCACAGGCAAAAACGAACTGGAAGCAGATATCAGCAAAACCGGGGACACTTGGCACCTTCAGATTAAGAAGGATGCCGCAGTGAAAGCCATCGGAGCGGCAGACACCTCGTCTTTCACGATCTCTGCAGCCAAGGAAGCCAAACAAGCCGAGATTACACTGCCTAAAGAAGTGCTTACGGCCCTTGCTGCTAAAGGAGAGGACGCGAAGCTGTCGATTGTTCTGAACGGTGTTACCTACACCCTTCCAGCCCATGCAATCCATCTGGATGCAGACATTCGCATTGTCATTGCTCCGCCTGCGGCCAAAACTGCCGAGGCGATTCAGAAGCTGGCTGAGGCGGAAGGCTTGAAGCTGCTCGTACCGGCGCTTGATTTCCAAATTCTGAAGAAAGCTGCTAATGGACAATTCGAAGAGGTAACCGCATTGGGTTCGCATTCCCTCAGCCGATTATTCACCGTTAGCGGAAGCCTAGACCCAGCCAAAGCAACCGGCGTCGTTTACTTGCCGGATTCCAATGAATTCCGTCCGGTACCGACACGCTTTACGAAAAACAGCGACGGCACCTATGCCGCTGAGCTCATCCGCAATGGGAACAGCATTTACACCATTGTGCACTCAGATATCGCTTACAGCGACGTCACAGCAGAATGGGCGAAGAAGGCCGTTAACCGTGCTGCTGCCAAGCTGCTGCTTGACGGAATTACCGCCGAAGCATTCGGAGTGAACAAGAGCATTACCCGCGCCGAGTTTACGTCCATGATTGTGAAGGGGCTTGGTATTTTACCAATATACGGAGACGCTCCTTATGAGGATGTTGCTGCCGATTCTCCATATGCAGGTGATATTGCCGCGGCGAAGCAGCTCGGTCTCGTTCAAGGCAAATCTGCCACTCAGTTTGATCCGAACGCCAGCATCAGCCGCCAGAATATTGCGGTGCTGCTCGCGAATGTACTGACTTATCTGAAGGTTGATACCAAAGCGGATGAAGCCGTGCTCGCCGGATTCACAGATACCGGAAGCATTGCGCCTTATGCGAAATCCGCAGTGGCGCTTGTCGTTAAACAAGGCCTCATGATCGGCAAATCCGGTACGAAGTTTGATCCGCTCTCCAGCCTAACCCGTGCTGAAGCAGCCGTCATTGTCATCCGTGTACTGGAAACGCATAAGCTGGATAACGTATAGAAGCCTATCTTATGCAAAAAGTCATACGAAGAGAGGAGCAGCCGGCGGCTGCTCCTCTTCTTTCTGTATCTCATTATTTGTAGATCGTAAAGATCAGGTCGCGGTTGCCCGCATTTTCCGTCGTCCAGGTCAAGCCGCCGTCTGTCGATAGCCGTTCGAAGCCACCAGCATACGTATTGCTGTCGCTGTAAGCAAATCCGTATTTGTTATTCGTGGAAGCGTCATCCAGCGAACCCGGCGAACGAAGAATCAATCCGTATTTCTTGCTCGTATCGAGACCTGTCAAACGCGGATAGATCGAATAAGGTGTAGCTGATCCCGGAATGTTGTTCGGCTGCAGCGCAGCGCTGAACAGCTTCCGTACCGGATTGTGGCTAGCGTCCAGCTCGACGATATCCAGATAGAAATTATCCTCCGGCACTTTATTGACGTAGCTCTCGTACAAATAAACATCCATTTTCGGAAGCTCCGATTGCGTCAGTGTGAAGGTCTGCATCCGCTGAATGACGTCGCGAATATCCGAATAGGTGTTATACGCGGAGCCGCTGTTGTCCTGATCAATCCGGTAGCCGGTATTGCCCGGTACGTTATACACCTCGATCTCCTGAATCGATGGGATGAAACGGGATTTGTTGATGTATAGTCTGATTTTTGAAGTGTTTACGGTCGGAAAATCAAATACGCGGCGGTCTCCCAGCGTAAAGCCTTTCGTCAAGTTCACATAGGCCGATCCATCCCAATATTGCAGCGTATACGTATCGATCTGGAAGCTCTGGCTGCCGGAGCCGTATTCGCTGACAGCAACCCGGTTTACGTTAGTGGCTGCTCCAAGATCTACCTCCAGCCATTGATTGTTCGCCGTACCGCTCGCCCCGCTCCAGCGTGTGCTGACCGAGCCGTCAATCGCTTTGGCTGCATCGTATCCGCTGGACCAAATAGAAGATGCAGAAGCCGATTTGCCCAGCGCAAGATTGACCGGTGCCGTCGGCAGCGACGAAGGCTGCTCAGAGATTCGAACGATGATAGACTCGCCCGGCTTCAAAGTGCGAGAGTAGCTTCCTGTATATTGCCCGATTTTCGTACTGCTGTAGATCTCGGTCAGTGTGTAGTTCGTGCTAGCGTTTAACCCGAGATCAGCGAATGCCAGCGAGACAGACGCTGAATTGTTCATATCCCAGTTGGACAGCCCGACGATACGATCGCCGTTAGTGTCTGTCAAATAGATGGCTATCGGCGAGTGCTCCAGCTTATGATAGAAATTCGACATTTTCACAGGCTTGGCTGCGCCGCCTTTTTTAAACCAGATCAAGCAGGCCGGCGTTGCGTAAAATTGCCATCCGATCCTCGGAAATAAATGGTACGTTGTCGCCAATCAGCCAATGTCCTCCGCCAAGCGCAATTGCGGTCGAGAGGAGCGTTCCCTCGTTCAAGGTGATTTTATCGAAGCCATAAATAACGCTCTCCGGGAAAATCATATCGACATCGTTGTACGCATACAACGTATCGTTCGTCCACCAAGAAGCGGCGGCATTAAACGCTTGGCGCTCGATGCCCGGATAGGATTCAAGGCCGATCGTCGTATCCACGCCCGTTCTTCTGCCGTGAGCATAACCGGTAGGCAGAAGCGGTGCTATCGATTCATTAATATAAATGTCTTGAGGGGCTGCGAGCAGCGCATCCCGCATAATCTGCATACCGATCCGGTAGGCCTGCATACCGTTTTTCGTCGTGTCGTAAAACTTGCCGTCATACATGCCCAGATCGATGAAATCGAGCTTTACATAGTCAAAACCGGGCTGTACATGATACGTGTCCATAATCCAAGCGATGTAGGCTTGTCCACCTGGATGAGTGGCATCAACAATGTACGTGTTGATATAGGATTTTATCGGATTGCCGCTGGCATCCTTAAGGGCAATTTCCCCAAACGTATAAGACGTCGTAGGAACGGTAGCCGTCAAATCATCAAAGATTGCGAATGGCGCGGAATACGTCCCGGCCTTCATCCCTTTGCCATGTACATAGGCGACGAAATCATCGAGATTCTCCAGATCGGTCTTGTTCTCAACCCCTTGGTAGCAGCAATCCAGATTCATATAATTGTAGCCCAGCGGCTTCAAATGCTCCTCGAAGTAATCGGTCATCGGGAACATTGCGTCAGCTGTCGGGTATGCATAGTAGGCATACCAAGTGTTGAAGCCAATCGGCACATCATCATTCCACTCCAGCTTAGGCTCTGCGATGGCATAGGTGCGGCCAAACGTCTCCAGACCTTGCTGGTAATCATCAAAGTACCCAAGGAAAAATAAATCCGAGCTTACCGAGGTGCCACTCTGTTGTCCGCCCGCATTGTAGATGGAGAACCCGGTCAACGGGCCGTTGGCCGTTGCAGCTTGGCGTAAATACTGCATGCTTTTCCAATTGAACGTTGACGCAGCTCCTGCAACGACGCCATGCTTATTGGTATTGTCGAATACCGAAGCCACCCAATAGCTTGTCCCGTTAAAATCCGACCACGTTTCACCTGCGCCATATGGCCGGTCGTAGCCGTTCTGGCTTTTGCCGAAATCATTAACTGGAGCTACGCCGAAGTCATAGTTGTTCGTATACGGCGTTGTATAGATCCGCTTGTCCGAGCCCGCTCCGATATTCAGGTTGTTAGCAGCAATCGGCTCCAAGAAGTCGATGCTTTGACTTGTCCCGTTGTTCACGGTCATATCCGTTAGAATATAGGACTTGTCCTCGTACATCGAAATCCGAAGAATGATTGTTGAGCCAGAATTCAGCTGATTCGTAATCGTCAGCCGCTGGCCGTTCGCTCCATAGCCGTCATTACCGGTCGCCGCCCAGCTCGCGGTTCGCGTCGCCGGGCCGGTCGAGCTGATTCGGGTGCTGTTTCCCGCCACACTGTAATCGGAATAAAAGTCCGATAAAATAACGGTACTTCCGGCTGAGAAATTGCCTTTGCCAGTCGCTAAATCATAAGTAAGAGTCAAAAATCCATTGGTAGCGCTTACAATTGTGCCTGTCTGAGAGATCGTGACCGCTGATGCTGCTGCAGCCGGAGCCGCTGAAGGCGCCCAGCCTGCCAGCACCAGTACAACCACGAGTAATGCTTGGACCATTTTCCTTGATTCCTGCACCATTCCTTAATTCCCTCCCGCAACAATAGATTGGAGATACTGTTAAATATCTCCTAATCTAATCTTGCATGGCGGAGCTGTCCCTAACAATTCAAAAAATTGTCCATCCTGCGTTCAATTTTTTGCACGGATGGCTGATTGGCCAACTGAATGACTGACTGATGGCTTGGTGATACTACTTTGCGCTTTTCTTTTTGTTAGCGGCCTTGCTGGCTGCCCGTTCGATATTATCCGCTACTCTGTAGTTAACGATCTCACGAATAAGCTCCAGCGGCATAGGCTTGTCTATCGGGAATTGGACCGACCCTTTCGCCCCTTTGTAGGCAGACAACTGCTCTTTGAACGCTGCAATCCCGCTGGCCCCCGGGTAAAATCCGATATGATGCTTGAACGCGGCAAAATGGACCAAATTTCCGTGTAGCGCAAACGTCGGCATCGCATAGCTGATCTTCTCTGTCGCTTCAGGCGCAGCTTCCTTGATGACTTGTCTAACCTGCTGAAGAATGGCCTGCACCTCCGGCGAGAATTGAGCGATATAGTCGTCGGTGGATTCGAATGGCGTTTTGTTGGACTCCATAATGGGCTCCTTTCGTGGTTCGTGATTGAATGGTTATGTTGATTATAAACTGTATTCTAGTGTTGAGTAATTAGCAAGTTTGGACTAGCCTCCCTACGCCAAACAAGAAACAAAATGCAAAAGTGCATGCTGATTTGCGTAAAACAGCCCAAATCAGCGTTCAAAATGTAAAAGTACATTTGAAATCGTTCGATTTTGCTCCAAAAGGCCCTTTTGGACCAATCAAAATGCACTTTTGCATTTTGATGCGATAAATCGCCGAAAAACCGGCTGACAACCTGCACTTTTGCATTTTGATTCGTTGTTCGGTACTGTGAATGGACTATGAGGAGAAATTGGGGACGGTGCAGCCAGCCAAGCCAGCTCAGTTATAGGTACTTTAAATGAAAAAAAGACTGTCGAGATCCCTCGACAGCCTTACCCGCCGCACCCGGTTGAGCTTCCCCAAACTTAACTCTTTACTTCAACGTGATTTTCTTTTTCCACGTCAGCTCTTTGCCCTGCTCATTTTTGAAAATAAAGATGGCCTGGCCTTCCTCGCCCTTCATCTCATCGGGGTAGAAGAAGCCCATGAATTGCCCATTGCCGCTAATGTAAAAGCCGTCCTCGCCGCTGCCGCCATGCTCAACCGCTTCTGCAATCGTATTTTTCACCGTACTTTTGTCGGATACCCACTGCATTTCAGACAGCGAGTAGCCTTCCGGACGCTTGTTAACCGAGAAATCGAAGCTGTTGCCCTCGCTAGGCTTCGGCGTCTGGTCGATAATGATCAGGATTTCCTGATCTCCTGCCTCCGCTCCGCTATCCCCTTTATCCGGCTTATCTGTAGGTGCAGTTGTCTCTGTTCCTGTATTTGTGCCCGTATTAGTACCCGTATTCGTATTCGTGTCTGGTTTTTCCGTCTGAGTCTGGTTCTGCGTCGTGTCTGGTGTGTTGAACGTTCCAGACTGGTCGTTGGCACCGCATGCGCTAACGATCAACAATGCGGCAAGCGCTGTAGCTGCAAATAGGTACTTCGGTTTCGGTTTATTCACGATGTTCTCCCCTGCTTTCTTGTAATGTGAAGTAAAAGGCGACGCCTTCCTCCGTATTCCTTACACCAAATTGGCTTGCGTGAAGCTCCATAATATGTTTGACGATCGCCAGCCCTAACCCGGTTCCGCCGGATTTGCGGTCACGGGAGCGCTCCGTCCGGTAAAATTGCTCCCAAATCCTCTCTAAATCTTCCTCTGCTATAGGTGAGCCTGCATTGGCAATAACCGTATTTATCTCTCCGGCCGCACTCCGTTCTATCGTAACGGTAATGACACTGTTCTCCGTTGCATGGCGAACCGCATTGCTCAGCAGATTCATGACAACCTGTTCGATCCGCACCGGATCGGCGGTTACCATCAATGCCTCTTCAGCGTCTATGCGAATTTGAAGCTGCTTGCTCTCCAGTTGCCCGGAAAAGGATTCTGCTGCTCCCTTAATCAGCACGCCTAAGGAAAAATTCCGGGGCTGCAGCCGGACGGCTTTGACCTCGTATTTGGAAAGCTCCAGCATATCCATAATCAGCGCGTTCATCCGATCGGTTTCATTAACGATTAAGGCCAGATAACGGTCTTTTTTATCGCCGGCTACTCCGTCCTGAAGACCTTCCGCGAACCCTTTTACAATACCAAGCGGGGTCTTCAGTTCATGGGAAATGTTAGCCACCAGCTCCTTCCGAAGCTGTTCAGACCGCTGCTTCTCCTCTACATCCGCCTGCAATTGCAGGTTCGCCTGAGTCAGCTCCTTTAAAGCCTTGTCCAGATTCCGGGACAGCTCGACCATATGCCGGGACAGCTCGCCAAATTCATCCTTGGAATGAATTTCGGGCTGCACAGTAAAATCCAGCTGGGCAAGCCGCGCTGCCGAACGGCTTAAGCTCACTAGCGGACGAGAAACGATCCGGGAATAGATGAAAGACAGCAAGACGGCAAGCAGCAAAATAATCGGAGCGAGATAGATGAAATATTGCTTCAGAATAGCAACGGCTTCTCCAACCGGCTGCAGCGAGGCCATTACAAATAAATAACGGCTCCCGTCCTCTGACAAGGACTTCAACAGAACCACATACTGCACACCGCTCCAGCTGTCTCTCCACTCCGCCTGCACGAACCCGTTTTTGTGCAAGAGCGCAAGGTTCGACGCCTCTGCCTCAGCAGACTGCCATTCCCGAAGAGCATCATCTATAAGGCCATCCTGATAAATCGGATTATAGCTGCGTTTCTCAGGCAATATATAGTCCGTTACCCGCCCCTCAATGCGTACCAGCCCTTCCCCCAGCTCCGAGCTTTCCCGGCTTATCCTGACAGGATGCATGATGGTATCTGCTTCATCCATAAAAATCCCGTCAACCACCAAATGATCGCCCGCTTGAATACCGTGAGGAATATCCTCGACCGTCATCCCCTCCGTCGGAAGCTGTACGGTAACGGTCTTTCCGTCTACTTGAAGCAACAAATAGTAGGGAGCAATAACCATTCGTTCAAAATGGCTGTTTAATATTGCGATGCTGGCATCATTCTGATTCATAAACGTTCCAAGCTGAAAGGGAATCCGCTGTTTATCCGCATCGGCTTGCTTGAACTGCTCTGCAAAATGATTCATGTTCCGCTCTAGTGCATGGATTTTGGAGGACCGGTAAAACCGTTCGAAGAAGATCCCCTCTGCCAGCATTACGATTGAAAAAACGATTAAGATTAAGACCGAGGTGACAACGAATAATTTGAGAACGACCCCTTGTTTTCTCATGCTTCCATCTCAAACTTATAGCCGGATCGAATGACTGTACAAATATAGCGCCCTTCGTCTCCAAGCTTGGCTCTTAATTTCTTGATGTGGGTGTCTACCGTACGCAGGTCTCCCAAATATTCGTAGCCCCATACCGCATCCAATATATGCTCGCGGGACAGCACTCTTCCGTAATGCTTGATAAGAAACAGAAGCAGATCATATTCCTTAGGGGACAAGGTAACAGTATTGCCTGCAACGGCTACCGTATGCGCCGCTCTGTTGACCGTCAGCTCGCCATAGACGAGGCGGTCACCTTCGCGTCCAATCGTCCCTTCCGTCCGTTTCATCAAGGCTGTAGCTCGTGCGACCAGTACACGCGGACTGAGCGGCTTGGTTACATACTCATCGGCGCCAAGCTCGAAGCCCATCACTTGATCGTCATCCTCTGCTCTGGCTGTAATCATAATAATCGGAACCGCCGATTTCTCGCGGATACGCCGGCATACCGACCAGCCATCCATTTCAGGCATCATAATATCGAGAACGATAAGATCGACAGAAACTTGATCGAACAGCTCCAAAGCGATTTTTCCATTCTCCGCTTCATATACTTCCCATTGTTCCTTCCTGAAATAATCCGTTATAAATTCACGCATCAGCGTATCGTCTTCAACCAGTAATATTTTTCGCATTTAGCCACACACCCCGCATCCAGCCTGTCATCGATTCGGCATCTGCCGATATTTCCTTCATGTTACCACAACAGGTTCGAAATACGGCAATCGCTCCGCCCCCCAGGAACAAGACTTAGTATAAAGATCTCCTGTGTCCTTCGTGTGTATTCCTTATGCACGCGAGAAGAACTTTCCCTAATATAGCGCACAATAAATCTCCATTTCGAAAAACAAAAGAAGCCCAAGCGCTGATTCCGCGCTTGAGCTTCCTATTATCCTCTATTGGAACGGCAGCCGCACTTCAACTGTCGTGCCTTCGCCAACCCGGCTTTTCATTTCGATGCTGCCATGATGAAGCGCGATAAATTTTTTTCGCGATGGCTAGCCCCAGTCCGTTACCGCCAACGCTCCGGTTTCTTGCGGGATCGGTCTTATAGAACCGCTCGAAAACCATTTCGAGCTGCTCCGGCGAAACTCCGATTCCCGTATCAGAGATGGAGAACAAAATTTCATTCTCGAACCGCTTAATCCCAATGTCGATATGTCCGCCCTCGGGCGTAAACTTGATGCCATTGCCGAGCAAGTTCATCCACACCTGATTGAGCTGATCGCGGTCCGCCGTGATTTTCACCGAATCCTCCATATCCAGATCGACCCGGATGCTCTTGGCCGACCATTGCGGCTCACAGGTAACGACGACCTGCTTGATCTGCTCCACGAGATTGTACGTTACCGCTTCGAACGGATGATGCTCGGAATCCAGCGAAGCCAGCTTCAGCAAATTGTCACTCAGCCGGGACAGCCGTCCGCTTTCGGAAATAATAATGTCCAAATAATAATTCCGGTCGCTCTCCGCCACGAGGCTGCTATTCTTCATCGCCATCGCAAAGCCGGTAATCGAAGTCAGCGGCGTCTGAATTTCATGGGAGACGTTGGAGACAAAGTCCTGCCGCATCTGCTCCAGCTGCTTCAGCTCGCTTGCCATCTCGTTGAAGCCCTGCGTCAAGACGCCAACCTCGTCCGCCCGTTTCGTCTTGATCTCGACATCGAAATCTCCCTTGGCGAGCCGCTTCGTTGCTTGCGTCAGCGTCTGGAGCGGCTTGACCAAATAGCGCGCCGCGATGATGATGCACAGGCTGCCGATCGACAGCCCCAGCAGCAAGATGAGCAGCAGCATCCGGTTGAATACATTCTCATTCTGCGAGGTGAATTGCATAAACATGGCATGCTCTTCCCCATCGAACGGGAAAGGGAGACCAACAAACGTCAGCTCCTGTTCAATAGGAGAACGGTACGCCTTTCCTTGCAGTACCTGCTGGATCGCCTCCGGCGTAATGACGGCATTCTCCGAATGGCTGGGGCCATAGATCGTCACTTTGCCGGAAGTGTCATACAGATGAATCCGGTAAGCAGACACATTCGCCATTCTTGCGATGAACCGGCCGCGATCGACAGGCTTGGTCTGCTCATAAAGCTCGATCATCTCTTTGCCGGCAGCGAGCATATCGTTCTGTCCGGCATGGTTGATTTCTTTCTGAAACAAAAACATTCCGGCAAGAAAAGAGGTTAGCAGACTGAACAGAATAACGGCCAGAAAGGTGAACACGATACGTACGTATAACGTCTTGATCATGAAAGGACGAGCCTGTAGCCCAAGCTGCGGGCCGTCTCAATCTGAAAATGATGCGTATCGCCCGTGAACCTCTCCCGCAGCCGCTTAATATGGACATCGACGGTCCGGTCGTCGCCCTCGTAATTTTTTCCCCAAATGTGAGTAATGAGCTGCTCCCTTGTAAAAATCTGGCCGGGGTGGTTCGCCAGCTTGAACAGCAGTTCAAATTCTTTGAGCGGCAGCGTAAACGTTTCTTCCCCGCGAATGACTTGGTAGTTGAGACGATTCAGTACGATTCCGCCAAGCTGCACGGTCTGGGACGAGACGATCTGGTATCGCTTGAGCAGCGCCTTCACCCGCATGACCAGCTCCATCGGATCAAACGGCTTCGTTAAATAGTCGTCCGTTCCAAGCTGGAATCCTTTTACCTTATGCGCAGACTCCCCTTTGGCCGTAACCATCAGAAGCGGAATGTTGGAATCGATGCTCCGGATTTCCCTGCACAGCTCCCAGCCGTCCAGATGAGGCATCATAATGTCGAGAATGACCATATCCACCCCGTCGTTCTCCACAATCGCCAGCGCCTCCGCACCGTCCTTCGCCTCCACAAGCTCATAGCCTTCATTTCGTAAAAATAAAGCAATCAGCTCGCGAATCCGCGCATCGTCATCCGCGATCAGAATTTTTGCCATTGGAACTACGCCTCCACTATGAGTCAAATTCCTCCTGAGTGGAGGCTTGTTACATTATCCAAATTGCCAGCCTAACAGATTCCAGTAATAGAAGAACGCACACATAGCGACAGCAGCCAGCGCAATCAATGTGTAATGTACGCGTTTCAGCAGCGTCCAGTAGCTGTTCTTCCATGCCAATACACTAAACGCAAGAAGCGCCACTGTTAATACAACGAGTATAATCGGCATGAACAGAAAGATATTTAATGATGATGTAATCCGGCTTAGCCTGTCTATAAGTCCCATGTTCAGCACGATGACGAACGTTCCGAGGCTAGTTGCGATGGCCCAGCCGGCAGTAATCGCGGATAGCCGGACTGCCCACTTTTGCATAACTGGCATTGCTTTAATGTCGCGGCGGCGATAGATGGCGCTAAGCAATACAGTGACGAACAGGGCTAGTGAAAGACCCAGCAACGGAAACCAGAGCTTCGTCTGATTGATCAGCGGTGCCCGCTCCAGCGGCTCGGATGACAGGAAATCGATGAATAGATGCGTGACTTTCCCGGATTCATCCGTGCGGAAAGCGATTAGATTGCCTTCCTCACTTTGAAATAGATCATCGCCTATCGGAGCGTAGGTCTGCTGCTCAGCCCCGCTGCCAATTGTTAATCGGTTGCCAGCTACGCCAATGCTCATTTTCGCCAAAAAGCTGTAAAACTTATCAATAGCCGTATGATTGCGGCGTACGAATTGGTACGAGCCCGCATACTTTTGCAAGGACTCATCCGGTGTCGAGCTTGCAGGAGGCAGATTCACTGTGGGAGCCGGATAGTAACGGTCCAGCAAAGCTTTGGTCAAGCCCATTGCAGCAAGCGACCCTTCGCCCCCGCTGTAGGATAAGAAAATACCGAATTTCTTCTCAGGAATGAGATGCAGTTCTGTCGTGAACAAAGGATCAGCGCCGCCGTGCGAAATAATGCGCAGTCCGTTTATTTTCAGCTCATAGAATCCAAGGTCCAGCGCCGGCATGCCTTTATGGAATACAAAAGCAGGTGAATGCATCAGCTCAGCCGTTTCCGGCTTCAAGATCTGCTTGTCTCCATAACGTCCATTCTGAAGATGGGCGATCATGAAATGAGTCATATCGATTGCCGATACAGACCCCGATCCCGCGGGACGGAAGCCGCCTTCGAACGTAGGAGGCTGAGTGATATAGCTACCGCCATCTCTTGCGTAGCCGATTACCTCATGCGGCTTAAGCGCAGCCGGGACAGGCTCTTGGACGGAAGCGTATTTCATATCAAGCGTGTCGAAAATATTTTTCTGTATATAGTCATTATAAGGCATTCCGCTCACTTCTTCGACGATAAGTCCGGCAAGCGCCGTACCATAGTTGGAATAGGACATCATCTCGCCGGGAGGGTTCACCCGTGCCAGCCTATGCTTGGTTAGCGTCTCCGAGATCGAGCCCGGCAGCTTGGCCGGATCGGTCGTAATCTGGTAGCCGACACCGCCTTCTTCAAAGCCTGCAGTATGCGTCATCAGATGGCGCATCGTAATCGGCTGCGAGTACGTGTCGGGGACCTTCATCGATTTCAGATAGGAGTTAATATCGGCATCGAGATCGATTTTGCCTTGCTCGACCAGCTGCATAACAGCCGTCCATGTAAACAGCTTCGTTGTTGAAGCGATGCGGAACAGGCTAGTTTCTGGATCGATAGGCGTACCTTTTTCAATATCGGCATGTCCATAACCTTTTGCAAGCACCGTCTTCCCGTCTTTGACGATGGCGATGACCGCGCCAGGAATCTTGTAGTTTTCCATTTGCACATTCATAATGCCGTCAATGAACGCAGCCAGCTTCGTACTGTCATTGATGTCAGCTGCGCCCTCCAGTTCCGACGTTATTGCCGCCGTTGCGGTTTGCTCTGCAGCAGACGCAGGCGTCTGATTTCCTAGCAAACTCGTGCCCAGCACTGTGATTAGCAGCGCCAGCAAAATTGTTTTCGCGTACATTTTCCTCATCGATGATGACATGATAAGCCTCCAGCATTCAGTATATTTTGTGAATAATGAACTCCTCACTTACAAGAGAGAGCTTATCACAATCATGTGAACGCAGAATGAATTAAGCACTGTTTTCGCGAAAAAATTGATTACTGTTGAGGCTGGAGGTAGTAAACATCTATAAATGAGTATTGTATATTTATTCATATTAAAGTATTATTATTCAAAATGACTATAAGGAGACTCTACGATGGACGGTAAATCGATTGAAGAATTATGTCTGAACAACTGGCAGCCTTTGTCCACTTTGCTCTATGACGGGTGGGTGCTGCGCTTTGCTAATGGCTATACGAAACGGGCCAACTCCATCAACCCTATTCATTATTCGACCTTCGAGCTGGATGAAAAAATCGAGCAATGTGAGCAGATGTATGCGGCCCATTCTCTTCCGGCGATTTACAGGATCACTCCCTTTGTCCATCCGGCACACCTCGATCAAGCGTTGGAGGAGAAAGGTTATAACACGTTTGATCATTCAATCGTGAAGGCCGTTAGGCTGGACGGGGTTAGAGAGCCTGACCAGCATCAAGTCCGGATCGATGAAACATTAACTGCAGAATGGCTTGATCATTTTTTCAAGCTTAGCCAAACTCCGGAAAGCTATAAGAGCGTGATGGAGCGGATGCTATCCAATATTAATACGACAAAGGGATTCATATCGTTATATTATGAGGGACAGGTAGTCGCGTGCGGCCTTGGCGTCATCGAGCGGGACTATATCGGGTTATTCGATATTGTGACAGATGCAAGCTTCCGCAATCGGGGCTTTGGGGAGCAGATGATTCTGCATCTGCTGCAATGGGGGAAAGAAAAGGGGGCAGTATATAGTCATTTGCAAGTTCTCGCAAATAATGCGCCTGCCCTGCGGCTTTATTCGAAACTAGGCTATTCCGAAATGTATCGGTATTGGTACCGGGTGAAGGTGTAGATGAAGGTGAAGGAGAGAGGCTTATGAAGTCGCCATTTTCAAATACTTGATGAGCCCCTCTTTGGCTCGCAAATCATGGGCCCATGCGCCGAGATTCCATGCCATGAAACGGAGGCCCAAATAGCGTGCTGCAATTTTGTACTGTGACTCAAACTTTGCGCTTGGCAGCACTACTCCATGAGAAGACAATTCGTCAAGGTAGTCCCTTGCCTGGACTATATCGAGCCTTAACGGAACATCGAGGTAAAGGGAACCGTATCTGGCTTCCTCCCAATCAATGAAATAAACGTCATCATTATTATGTACGAGAACATTTCCGGGATTAAGGTCATTATGTATTAACGTATGCGAGCTCTCGTCGTTCAGGACAACTTCAAGATCAGCAGTTATACAGGCGGCAGCTGCTTCAACCTCAGGAATATAAGCGCCGAATGCTTCGATGAATGATTCGGTTTGTATGGCCTTTTCCCAAGACGGTCTCCACCGTGTATTTAGCATTTGCTCAGCATGATCACGAGTTGCCGCTGGAAGCCATAACAGTTGTTCCTTACACCCTAGATTTGACTGATGGATGTAGGCTAAAGCGGCCGCTTCTTTCTTTTGAAGCAAATCGATATTCAGGTTCTGATAGTCTGTATGCTCGTCCACATTCTGAATACATAGAAGTGCCCGATGCTCAGAGTCCATATCGTTTGTATGGCTAAAGGGAACGTTAGCTGACTGTGAAAACAATCGGTGAAGGATGAGACGTTCCGTACGGCTCGCCATCTTGGTAATAAGTGAGACGCTTCTCCTTGTTCCTTCATCTTCGAGTACCACTTGATGCCGGGATAGATCAACTGCCTGGAAGCCTAGATGCAGCGGCGCGCTCTCAATCTCCACTACAGCAGCCGAAGCAGAGATGAACTTCTTTACCGCAGCTTGTATCAACTCGAATATTTCATTAGTTTGAGTACTCATAGTATCCCTCCGAACACCAGTCTAAATTCCCATCATTGCTTGAAAAGCAGTGTAACAATAAAAGATTATCATTGAAGTAAAAGCTAATAAATAAGAGGCATTCAAAACAGCCAAATACATAAAACTTACTATACTATTTTTCCGATATTGGATGACTGCTTGTACGAAAGCAACAAATGACAGGACAAAACAAATAAATGTGCCTCCAAAAAGAATTAAAATGAACGTCTTCATACTACTTGAAATCGTCTCATCCACAATAGAGCTGGCATTCACAAGCATCGTGATTACAGCGGTTATTAAAATAGTCCAGCTACTTATTCCAATTATTGCGATAATATTGGCTTTTCTCATTTTCAGTTTAGTTTTAATAATTACTTCTCTCCCTGCTCCGCGTTTTGAAGATGCTCGTGATATGGAATAACAATAGAAAATGATAAAACAATAATGCTCCAGCTATTCCTAGATCATTAATGAGAAAAAACTCCTTAAAGGATGTGAAGCTAGGCATACTATACGTTATAGTTAGCCAGAATATATTGATAGCTATAAAACCCGCGATCACATAGAGAAATAGCTTATACATGTATTTAAAAATCCTATTTCGTTTTACAATTAGCGGCGTTCCCCATTTATGTTCGATGAGAAATGAAAATAGTCCGCCAAACAAGAAGATCGTAGGGAAAGCATATAAGCAATAAAATATAAAGGATATCCCCCAGTTACTTGCCTCACTTAACGCAAGAAATGAACTGATACATGCAGACACCATCACACTAATTACGAAATAGGTGATGATCAGCCTCTCAACTTTAAAATGGGGGATCACTCGATACTTCTCTGAATCGTTATCAAATTTATCATTCATTGATACCCCTCCATAATAAATATAAGACTTGATAGCACTATTTCTATATTAAATCATTTGGAATATTTTTCGATACTTGTGGCTAGTTTACTTTCTAATAAACAACCCATTATCTACAGCTATTTTTTCGACTGTAACCAAGCCCTCTTTATCCTTACAGTACACTGGAAAACTTAATTCATAATTGCCCAATACTACAGTTTTTATTTTCATGAAAAAGAAACTTGAGAATATAAGTTCTCTCGTAGACAATTTTATTATTTTATCTAAATCATCCATACACTTTATTTTTATAATTTGATACTCGAGATCAATAAGCTCCATACAATCTAGCTGTCTAATTTCATTTAAATCAACATATTCATAAATATCTGGAAAATAAACTAAGACCTCCTGTCCACTTTTTTTGAAATAATGTGCTTATGGTTTTCACAAATCGGTCCTCGTATTTTAAGTTGTGTTCTTGATAAGATGATAATAATCTTGCAGCATCCTCAACCGATAAGTTGTGCGAATAAACGTCCAACATTCCAACACAATACTGAGCAATTATAGATTGATCTTCTTCTTGTTCTATATCTATTCGATGAAATTCACTTTTTATTAATGCCCTACAATTATCCTCGGCTATCTCAATCTTCAGAACGATCATTCCTCTCTCTGCCATCTACCCCAAACAAATTAACCAAACCCACGAATTAAACAGAAATTCAACAAGATTTAAACCGGCCGTAATGCCTATATCGACAAAATACTTTATACTATAAGTAATATCTACACTCTTCTGTACGATACAGTCGCTCATTCAACGGAGGCAAGGCATGGACAATCTAGAAATGATTATCGCAGAATACGGCTACTATGCGATTTACGGTTTACTCACTTTAGGAATCATTGGATTGCCGGTCCCCGATGAAACATTGATGATTCTAATTGGCTATCTCTCCTCAACCTACGTGCTGAACATTTATGACGCAGTGCTGGTGGCCTTCCTAGGAACGATGACAGGAATGATAGTCTCCTTTACGCTCGGCAATAAAGTCGGCAAGCCTTTATTACTGAAATATGGGAAGTGGGTTCGGCTGACACCGCAAAGACTGGAGAAGGTGGAAAAATGGTTTAAGAAATACGGGCCTTGGACCATCGTTTTCGGCTACTATATTCCAGGTGTTCGTCACTTAACCTGTTACATGGCCGGTGTAATCGGCATCAAGTTCCGTCATTATTTAGTAATCGCAGCCATTGGTGCGTTTGTCTGGTGCTGTATATTTATAAGTGTCGGTTTCTTCGGTCATCGATGGATTTTCTAAATAAATTATAAGATAAAACAGGAAATAGCGGTGCGGGGAGTTTATCCCTGCATCGCTATTTCTGCTTTCTGGTCGATTTTCGCCTTTTCATGCAGTATGTTGCTTATTTAGTTGTAAACTGCGCCAGCGACTCTTGCAGCTCCTGAGCCATAGAACTTAACTCTTCGGCTGAAGCAGATATTTCTTCCATGGAGACTAGCTGATTTTTTCGAACCTTTCAAGATGTCTTGCGTATGACGATGTGTCCCTTCTGTCATGCTCACCATCTCGCTCATGGATGCCGATACTTCCTCTGTCCCGGCTGACATCTCTTGCGAGGCTGCCGACACTTCCTGAATTTGATTGGAGATATGTTGGAAAGTTTCTGATATCCGGCCGAAGACATCCCCTGCCTCATTAATGAGCTCCGATCCTTTGAAGACATCCTGCACGCCTTTATTCATTGCTTCTGCAGTTTTAGCAGTAGATCTCTGTACTTCTTGAATTAAATTGCCGATATCCGCTGCGGCGATCGATGACTGTTCCGCCAACTTCTTTACTTCGTTCGCTACGACTGCAAATCCACGGCCTTGCTCACCGGCACGAGCAGCCTCGATGGAAGCATTGAGCGCTAACAACTGCGTCTGACTTGTAATATCACTAATAGTGGAGACAATGTCACCAATCTGCTGCGAGAATGCTTCAAGCGTCCGCATATCTTCTGCTGAATGCAAGACGGATGTGTGGATCAATCCCATTTGTTCAACAACCAGGTTAATTGTGCCAACACCGTTCTGCACCTCCTGCAACGAGCTCTGTGACACCTCTGTTACCATAGATGAAGATTCCGCAATTCGTTGTACGCCCGCCGCCATCTCTCCCATTGCAGTAGAGGTTTGCTCTGCTCCTTGCACCTGGATCTCCCCCGCGCTAAGCACATCTTCTGTCGATTGCACGATGCGATTGGATATGGATACCAAATCCACTGCCGTTGCCGTCAGCTCCTCCGATGAAGCTGCCACCCGCTCTGCGGCATAGCTGGCTTTCCCCACAATATTGGAGAATCTATCCACCATCAGGTTCAAATTGTCGCCAAGCTCGCCAAGCTCATCCTTACGCACAAGGGATATACGCGGAGTCAAATCGCCCGTGGCCAATATCTTTACAGCATTTGTTATTCTAAGAATCGGTTTGGTCAAGCTTAGAGAAACCATTAGAGCGATAACCGCCACTACAAGCGTGGTAACGACGGTTAACCAGATTACTAGATTATTAGCGGTTTGAATTGCGCCATAAACTTCGTCATTATGAACGACCGAGAGCAAACGCCACCCCGTGGATGGAATCGTGTCAAAGCTGATTTCTTGCTCCAGTCCATTCTTATGAGTTACATTGAATATCCCTTTGCTATCCTTCAGAGCAACTGCTTCAAGCTGGGCCACTTCTTCCGCTGTCAACGCCTCATTAATGCTTTTTCCAACTTTATCCGGATCAGGATAGGTTAAAAGCATACCGGTAGGCGACAACAAGTAACCGAAACCGCTCTTTCCAATTTTAATTGTATTCGTAAATACATCAAGATTGGCCGTAGTTAGAGGGCTGAAAACACCGCCCTTGAAGTTATTCTGCTCGTCGAGAATCGGAACGAAGATAACGATAATATTGTTGCCGGTGGCTTTACTTACAAGCAAATCGGTAACGACCGGCTGCTTGGTAGCTTTCGCCTGTATGATGTAATTACGCTCCGATACAGGAATCTGCTGTCCTGCTGTCGTAAAGGCTATATCCTCCTTATTCACGTATACATATTGCTCAACTTCCTTGTTGGAGTTTTCCAATTTCTTAAAATAGTCTATAATTCCAGAAACATTGCCGCTCTTAATATCCTCGTTACTCGCAATTATCTCTTTTAAGAAGGAAATGTTGCGCTGAATCGAGTATTCAATGGCTGCAAGATTAGCTGCAACAACAGCCTCTTCCTTCGTGTGAACCTCTTGAACGATGATTTTCTTCAAATATGAGGAAAAGAAGATGGAGCTAAACAACAAAGGCACTAATGATATTAAAAGAAAAATGCTTATCATTCTAACTTTAAAAGAGTGAAACGACACATTCCTTTTCCATCCTGTTGAATTAACCTGCATTTTGTGCGAAGACATTCCTTCAGCCCCTTATGTCCTATCGTATTTTACATTGTTTCTATTTGGCCTCTCGGCCAAATATTCTTTCGCTGTCCACCCCTGCAAGTGTACAGTAAAAGTGTTAAGAAAATACGTGGAAAGGCACTGAAAATACGTTGCATTTGATTATTTTCATCAATTTTCACAAAAGAATCTTCCACCGTTATTGGCAGCTTCCCTTCTCTCATTCAGCCAATAGATCGTCTACATTAAGTTGCACAATAAAATATGGGCAAAGGGCTTGTAGTATAAAAGAATCTAAAAAGATTATTTGAGCCTCATTGTCCCTTTTCGAACAATTAACTTTTATCGCAAAACACCAAAAATCCACAACCTCGTGCGGCTGTGGATTCATATGGTGGAGGCGAACCGTGGCTGTGCAAAACCACAATTCACCGTAACGTGCTGATTAAGAAATTGGGGGAGGTGGCTTAACCTCATCCTTATTGGCTACTCCAAAAGGAACATGGGCAGAAGGAGAAATACTTGATACTCCTTCAATATGACTTATTTGATCGTCAAAGAAAATGTGTGGTCGAAATACATTCAGCACTCTTCCTTTGTCTACTCCTCCTAGGAAAAATGCCTCATCTACATTAATACCTAAATTTCGTAATGTAGTAACCACTCGTTCATGCGCTGGTGCATTTCTCGCTGTTGCAATTGCTACCTTAATACGTGGAATGTGATTTTCATCTTGGTGCTTCTTTTCCCATTCACGATGTTGTAATCGAGCAATTTCACCGAAAAATTTAAATAACGGACCGGGAGGGAGTGCTTCATTTGCTTTTTGCTTCTCATTCTCATGAAACTTTTCCATACCTAATTTTTTAAAGATTCCTTCAGATGAATCATCAGCAATTATTCCATCAAAGTCAAATGCTATTCGGAGGCCAGGTTCTTCTTCATTATCCACAAACATTGTCGGGAGAACTTGGGCAGCAGGAAGCCCCTTGCTCACAGCTTTTCTCACATCTTCAGGGTTGGCAGAGAGAAACACCGATGCATTAAATGCATCCATATAGACAAACGGATCTGAACCAGTTACAAACGCCGCACGAGATATCGAAAGCCCATGATGTTCTATAGATTTGAAAACTCGAAGACCCGTATCCGGATCATTTCTTGATAAAAGTACAACCTCAACAGGCTGATCATCCGGTTCCTTTCCATTAATCATAAGCAGACGCTTAATAAGTGGAAATGCAACCCCCGGTTCGAAAACAACTTGTTCGTTTTCACGCTGATACTTGCGGTATTCCTCTTCTCCTTTTTCCCTAAAAACCTTGTCCGAATCTTCAAGATTAAATAGAGCGCTTGAAGCAACTGCAACAACAAATTTTTCATCTATTGGAAACGGCATATTCCCTCCAAAATTAACCAGAATGCTTTTATTATAACACAACAGCCGTCAGTATTTTCAAAAGATGCAACCTAACAGTACTGACACAATGGAATCCAGCCACTTGATTTGGCCTTTATCAAATGAACCTCCCTTCTTTGTCCGTTTTTATTTCAAAATATTGGATCAACTTATGATTAACTGAATCCTTCTGTACCCATCTTCATCAAAAAAGCAAAAAGAAAGAACAGACAATAACGCCACTAAGACGCAATCGACATTACTGTCTCATCTGTACTTTACGTCATTGGAGAACGAAATTGTAATAAGCCCTGTTCTATGATTTGTTGATAAACCACACCACGATTGTGTTTTCACGATATATATCCTGCTGGCTTGGCAGCATCGGAAAAGCACAGATGCGCGTTCCTGTAGTGGCTTGTTTTATTTACTGTGCTATGAAGTCGGTAAGATAGATTCGACGATTGCTTTACAATAACTGCTTGATTTGATCAACAAAATCGCCTCAAAGGTGGGCAAAAAGCTTTCAAATCCGATTCAGCGTCAACTCCACCAATGGATTACTTTTGCCCAGCTACATCAAGGCTTGTTTGCCGATTTCATGCTCCGAAAGTTGAAGTTTTAAAATTACGGGTTTATTTTATGAATGACTATACCTTTCTTCTATTAACCTGTCTAGAATCTCTTTCCAAAAAAAGAGCCTTAAGCCCTTGATGGAAAGGAATTTCAGAAAATATAGTATGGATTTTCAGGACACTGTGTGCATCAGCTTGATTGCACAATAGCATCCAGTAGTTCCCTGATCTTCTGCTCCTCCCCACTCTCATTCGTTGCAAATCGTTTTAGCTTAAGTTCGTATTTTGTAAAAATATCATTTTTCATTCTATCCCGTTTAAGTTGTTCCGGTTTATTCTCATGGAACTCAACTCCGTCCACCTCAATGGCAAGGACCGCTGTCTTATCCAGCTTATGATAAATGACAAAATCAACAGAAGCCCGATGCCTGATATACTGCTGCTCACTGTTTTCCAATCTGTCTACATTCTTGAATAGATTCTTTAAAAGAACCTGATTGCCAAGCATAAATCCGCTATAAGCCGGTTCCTGCAAAAGCTCCGTAAGCAATGCTTCCATTAGATTCTCTGATTTGAATTTGGACGCATTAAACCCCCTCGAACGTTCTCTGAATGCACGAAGCTTATCCGAATATTCCTTGTACAATAAATCAAATATCGACACAATTTCGCTCTCCACCACATTTTCATCGAGTGTGCTATATTCCATATACCGCGTGAGATCGCCAATTTCGTTACCGTACTTCCTAAACAAGTTGTGGTCCGTTACCAGAATGAACTTATTTTGCGCACGGGAGACCGCCACATTAATCATGCATGGATTATTTATAAATTTCATACCGTTTCTGCCAGAACGGGTCTGGTCCAACACTGTAGACATGATCATGATTGGCTTCTCCCGACCTTGATATTTATGTATCGTGTCGCTCTCAATATCGTCGGTGAACTGCCCCGCTGCTTTCTCCACCTGCTTTCGGTAAGGGGTGACAAAGCCGATATCCGATTGTCCAATCGCCACTTGCTCCCAACCTGCAAGTATCTCCCTTTCAATAACATCTAGCTCCCGCTGATTGAACTTTCCCTTTTTATCTCCTCGGGTAATTTCCCGCAAGTGATTGCCCGGCAAAGTCCTGTAAATTAGAAGCGGTACATCAGAATCTTGTTCAGCCGTGAAAGTTATTAATTCACCTTCGTAATACTTCTGATTACAGAACTGAATGATTTGGGGATGGCAACGGTAGTGTTCTTTAAGCATCACCTTGGGAATATCATCACCGTATAGGGCAAGCATTGAGGACAGCAGATTATGCTGAAAATAATTATAAGCTTTGCCCACGCCAGCAGATGCGGCATTTCCAACCACATTCTCAATTTCCTTACTCACAATTTGCGGCAATTGTTTGGTGTCACCAACAATGATTGCCCGCTTACAGCAGGATAGTGCAAGCGAGCCAGTAATCAGATCCACTTGTGAAGACTCATCAATAATGACATAGTCAAACAGATCATTGGCCGGAACACAGTTGCGTAAAGAATGAGTCGTGCTTAGTACAATCGGATAATAATCAATGAATGACTTAAAGTTTTTGCTTAACTGATAATCTTTTGCATTACATTCCACGCGGGGAAGATTACGATATTTTTCATACAATTTATGCCGGAAAAGCTGTGCTGAAAACTGCTGGTGCTCCTTCATTAAAGACTGATACGATGCAGACTGAAGTTCTTGTTCAATTTGGTCAATCCGGCCTGAAAGCTCTTCCATCCGTAGAATGTAGAACTTCCGCTGGACATTCAGAATTACGTCTGCCCCCTGTTCCCTCAAGTACTTATACTCGGTGAACCCATGTTTAATAAACAGTTTGAACTTGTATAAAAGGCTATTCTCTTTACCTTTCCTCAACGCAAGGTGGCTATCCTTCATAAACTCAAGCATCCGCTCCGGCGTCTCACGATAGAATGACAACTTTTCTAAAGACTCAACATCCTGCTTGGCGAAGTAGTTCTCAAAATGCTTTTGCTCCAGCACATACGCCGACAGTTGTTGCTTTAAACGCGCCTTCTCCACATCCAGCTCCATCAGCCGGGTAGTGCGGCCATCCAACTCCTGCACCTTGGACAGCAGCTCCACTTCAGGCAACTCACTCTCCCAACCGGAGACCTCGGCAATAGGCAGGTTCGCAAAAAAGATATCCTTATTCTTTTTATTTCCAAGCGCTGCAACCAAAAAGGGATAACCCTCCGCCTCCAGCTTGTCGCGCACATTCTGCACCGCCGCATTGTTGCCCGAGACTACAGCTACCCTTTTCTGCTGCATGACAACCAAGTTGGCTAATATATTTAAAATGGTTTGAGTTTTGCCTGTACCCGGCGGCCCTTCAATAATACTGATCTTACTGCGCAAGGCTTGATCTAGCGCTGTCTTCTGGCTCAGGTTGTACCTGAACGGGAAGATGTGTTGTAATTCAGTAGACACATCTGCATTCACCGGGACCCCATTGACATAGTGGCTCAGTACACTCTCCGGGTGTACAAAGCTGAGTTTGGCAAACTCATTTTTTTAGAAAATCGTCCATCTCTGGCTGCTCTTCTCCGCTCTTGATATTTACAGAAATAGCACGCCAATACTCCATGACCTTCAGCGCATCAGAGTCCTTCACACCACTACTCTCAATTCGAACATGGTCCGCTTCACACGTAATGTAGTTCCCATTTGCGAAAAAAATCCGAATCCTTGGTCCGAAATTCATCACTCGAATAACATTGCTCAAAGGGTTACCCCGAAGGAATACCGCTTGTTTTTTAGTTATTTCTTCAATAAAAGGATTATTGAGAATAACTACATCGCTAATAGGATAAGATTTTGATTCAAGGCAATCTAGGTAAGTTAACTCTATGATGGAATCCAGATGGTTATAGGATGTAATTCGTGAGGTATGATCCTTACCTTTGACTAAAATAAGATAATTTTCTTCTTCCATAGCTATTCCTTCTGTATTCGCGTATTTTGACTTAACATTTAGGGAATTCGATGGATTGTAAGTATATTCCTGCATTGGGATGAAGGTAGCTGGATGGAAAATCGAAAAAAGACACCCTTCCAAGTGTCTTCACTAATACTCTATATGGAGCCGAGCCATGGTTTGGTAAATCCACAATGAAAACACCCTCACCCAGACCCCATGCTACTAAGCTGCTGCTTGCAGCATTCTTTTGCGTTTAAAAGTTGGCGGCCAGCCTCCTGGATTTGAAGTGTAATTCATTGTCTCTCATCCCCTCGTCAGCTTTCATTTTATATACGATGGTATTTTCCGACTGCACTTTTATCGTAGCACACCACACAATTATTCAGCTGCGTCTGTGCAGTGGCCTTCCTCATTTGTAAACGATAAATGATACCGCTGTCCCCCGGCCCGGCTCGCTTGTAATTTGAAGCCCCCTGCCAAATTGACGCTTTAACCGAAGGTCCGTATTGAGCAGCCCAATTCCCGAAGTATGATCGGATTGTTTGACGAGAATACGCTCCAGCGTTTGTTCGTCCATCCCTACACCGTCGTCAGTAACCGTAATTTCAGCATGCGTGTCGAAGTCTGTCAGCCGAATGCTTATCGTGCCGCCCCGCGAACGCTTCATAAGGCCATGTCGAATCGCATTCTCAACAAGCGGCTGAATCGTCAGCATCGGAATCTTCAATCCCCTGCTCTCATCAATCTCCCAGACCACATTCAGCTTCTCTTCGAATCTTTCTTTCTCCACATAGAGATAAGAACGGACGATGCTTAATTCTTCTTCAACCGGTGCGAGCTCGTCCATATTCTCGAGCTTGAATTTATCTCTCAAATGACTGCTGAACGCCTCGATCAAGTCACGCATTCGCTCTGTATCAATCTCGCTTAAAGCAGCTACCGCATTCAATGTATTGAAGAGAAAATGAGGCTGAATTTGCGCCTGCAGCCAGGCTGCTTCCATTCGCAGCCTCTCGCGCACCGATTGCCGAACCTCGGTTAACGCCTTAACTCGCGACCTTAATTCCAGCGCCTCAACCGGCTTGGTTACATAATCATTTGCCCCCGCTAAGAAGGCATTAGCAATGTCTTCCGTCTGGCTTCTTGCCGTCAGGAACAGAATCGGCAGCTCCGTAATCGAGAAGCGTTGACGAATCGTACGCGACAATTCATATCCGGACATTTGCGGCATCATCACATCGGAGATGACCAGATCCCATTCCTTCACATCCAGTAATTCGAGCACCTGTTTCCCGCTTGTAACGGTCGTGATGTCATATTGCTCATGGGATAAAATGCTGTTGATCACTTTCAGATTGACCGGATCGTCATCGACAACCACTATTCTGGGCCGATCGGCTAAGAGCACGGACGGCTGCTCTACAATGAACTCGGGCGAAGCCAGCTCAGAAGCAGGCGGGACTGCAACTTTCGCTGCTGCCAGCTCCGCAGCTGCAAGCACTACACCAACTCCTGGCTCCATCTCGCTCTCCATTCCATCAGACAACTGCAGACTAAAAGTAAACGCCGAGCCTTCACCTTGGACAGAATGCAGCTTCATCGAGCCTCCATGCAGCTCAGCCAGTTGTTTGCATATGCTGAGCCCCAGCCCAAATCCCCCTTCAATCATCGTCATCTCGGAGTGGAGCTGCTCATACGGCTCAAATACTTTGCGCTGCATTTTCTCATCCATCCCGATTCCCGTATCCTTGACCGTTATGTATGCCCTGCCATGTCTCACCTGCGCGCCAATCGATATGACTCCTTCATTGGTAAACTTGATGGCATTATGCAATAGATTGAATAGAATCTGAATGACCCGGTTTTCATCCGCATAGACGGATGGGAAATGCTCCGGAATATCATTCACTAGCTTGACCGGCTTGCCTTCCGTCATGTAATGAAGCATTTCAAGTACACCGCCAGCAACGGTATGAATCGAAAAACTCCGCAGCTGCAGCCGTGGTGAGCTTTCCTTGAGGCGCATGACATCGAGCAGATCATTCAACACCGTCGACATTCTTCTTCCTACCGCTAGGACGGTGCCCAGGTCTTTAATACTTTTCTCACCTAATGAATGCTGCTCTCTCTCTAGTACCGCCTGTGAAATATTAAGAATGCCGTGAAGCGGATTCCGCAATTCATGCGAAGTATTCGCTAGAAACTGATCTTTCATTTTATCTGTTTCTTGCAGCTTCGCCGCCAGCTTCCGGGTCTCCGAATGAACCTGGAAATACCGCCGGAACCAAACGGAAGACAAGCATGCCGTCGATACAATAAGATCGAATGGATAATACAGCACTTTAATACCGCTCAGCAGCAAAAAATCCCCACCATAACATGTGGCTCGCGAACGCTATAAGGGACAGCAGCAGCAGAATGTTTTCCTTTAATTCCTTGAACGAAGTACGAATCAGAGCAACCATCGTCATAATAACCGAACCGCCAAATATAACAAGGTACAGAGGCGAGACCGCAACGACATAACGGACAGGCAGTACCAGCATCAGCAAAACTCCGGCCGCTAATATTATGCCGCATATAAGGTGGACCTTTTTCCAGTTGGCAGGCACTTGATGCATTAAGCACAGCAAGAGCGCGTAGATTGTGATTATGATTAGTAGATGGACCAGCCTAAAGCCCCACTCCAGGCTTAGCGGAATCCAGTAGCTGAACAGCTTCTCGTCACTGCTGAACATAATAATAAACATGGCGCTGAACACGAGCAGAGCGAAATACAGCAAGCCCCTGTCCCTCGTTCCGAGAAAAAACAAGATGAGGGCATAGATCGCATGCATAAGAAAGACAACGATCACCATTTGCTGCAAAGAAACAGACAGCTGTATCTCATGGACAACAGAAACCTCCGTCCCCAGCTTTAATGACCGGATAATACCGCTTCTACGGGCGTCATCATAATTAGCCGCTTGAATGACAACCTCAATGACATCGCTGCCGTTAGCTGTAAAGGAAGCGGAGTATGGAATGTTTTTCGCCTGGTATTCTTCAGCACTTTCCGCAGGCTGGCCGGACTCGCCAATGAGTCTGCCGTTCACATACAGCTCAGAAGAGCTCCGGACACTTGGAATGCTGATGCTATAGGTCGTTTCTAATGCCGGATCTACGAGAATACGCAACCGGTACGAGCCATAGCCGAACGGAGTCGGGTGATCCGGCTCCATGGCGCTATTCCAGCCGCCCGGAACAAGGAGCATTTGCGGTTCCCCGGCAGAAAACGCCGCCGGATGTTTGTCGTTTCCGATTAGCCACAGACGCGGGTAAAATGCCCACTCCCCATCCAGCCTAATCGTTCCTTTCTTCGCAACATCCCAGTTCCGCAAATCCAACTGACCGTTTATAATAGGCGGCTGCTCTTTGCTCTGGAACGAGTAGAGCCATGCCATTCTGGCGCCTACTAGAATCATAATAACTAAGCCAACTATGATAAAAATCTTCCACTTCTCCGTCTTGTTTCGTATACTCGGCAAGATATTGGACTCCTAACTTTGCTTTCTCTGTCGAAAACTATAAATAAATGGAAAATCCATTATACCTTATTTTATCGGATTCATTCCATTGTAAGATTAGATTTCGAGTCCAATTCGTATCATTCAATCCTGCCGCTCCTGCGATTCGTCCAAAGTATCATCATTAGCGTGTGCGATTCTCTCAGCCGTTTGAGAGTTTTTCAAACGTTCGAAATTATCGATTTTATAGTTAATAATTTTCAGTGTTTCATTGATTACATTCATCTGAGACTCGATGCTGCGCCTATGCTCTTTAAGGATCTCATAACAGTTTTCCGATTCCTGTTTGTTCACCGAATTCATATACCGCTGAATTTCCTTCAGAGGCATATCCGTGCGTTTCAAACAATTAATGAAAAATAATCGGTCCAGAATGATCGCATCAAACTCCAATTGACCGTTCTCCTTACGAACTGCCCGCGGTATCAATCCGATTTTCTCATAATAACGTATGGTGTCATAACTTAGTCCCGAGTTTTTGGATACTTCAGCAATTCCGAGCTTAGCCATCTTGCTCCCCCTCTATATACAGCCATACATAGTCAAAAGAGTTGCATCTCCATTGTCAGGCTAGTCCTGTAATGGAGATGCAACTCATAGCTATGCACAGCCAGTTTGCTTTTTATATGCGGCGAAGCTGTTTATTAGCAAGCGCCGGATGATCGGCATTGTAGTTGTCGGCTGGATTAATATCTGTACCCGGGGGCACGATCTCATCAATGCGGTCAAGTATATCTTCACTCAGCTCAATATCCGCTCCGCTCAACAGACTTTCCAACTGCTCCATCTTGCGAGGGCCGACGATGACCGAGCTCACTGCCGGATGCGAGCGAACAAAGGCAAGTGCAAGATGCGGCAGTGAAATGCCTGCTTCTTCTGCGAGTGCTGTAACTTTTCTAAGCGCATCTACTTTAGGCTGCAGAACCGGATTGGTCGTGTCGTACATTGACGGTCTGCCTGTAGCCCTATGGCTTGCATGAGGATCTGTACGCCCGGACAGCCATCCGCCGTTAAGCGGACTGTAGGTAAGAACGCCCATTCCGTAACGTTGAGCAGCCGGCAGAACAGCACCTTCCAGCTTTCTCGTAAAGATCGAGTACATCGGCTGCTCCGTCAGAAACCGGTGATGGCCTCCCTGCTTCGCCGCCCACTGCGCTTCAACGATTGCCTCGGCAGGAAAGGTCGAGGACCCGATCGCCCGCACCTTGCCCTCATGGATCAGGTCAGACAACGCTGACAGTGTCTCGCTGATATCGGTATTATAATCCGGACGATGAATCTGATACAAATCAATGTAATCTGTGCCCAGCCGGCGCAGACTATCCTCCACCGCATGTTTAACCCATCGAGCGGACCCGCCTTGCTGATTCCGGTCTGTACCCATTGGCAAACCGAATTTCGTAGCAAGAATAACATGCTCCCGGCGGCCCTTGAGCGCCTTTCCAACAATCTCCTCCGATTCTCCCATGGAGTAAACGTCGGCCGTGTCGATAAAGTTAATCCCTTCATCCAAAGCTTTATGAATAATTCGTATCGAATCGGAATGATCCGTGTTCCCCATGGCACCCAACATCATTGCCCCAAGCGTGATCTCACTAACCGATATACCTGTCGATCCTAACATCCGATATTTCATTGTTGCTGCCTCCCTTATCAGTTGTCCTTGCTTCAATAGCCTAATACGTGGAGTTGACTCCACGTCAAGCAAGTTATTTCAAGATAGGGTCCGCCTAAACAAATACCGTTCAAAAAATGCAAGGAAGCACCCGAACGCAGCCTGATCTCCAGCCGCGAACCGATGCCTATTGTTTTGGTTCTTATTTTAGTGAATTTAGCATCTTACATGTTTACGCTTGAAACCAATAGCCCCTCTATCAACCGCCTTTTGAATACGTTCGGAAGCAATCAAGAAACTGCTTTTTTTCTTATCCCGGTCAACCTCTACCGGACCTATTTCCTTCGCTGTCTGCACCGCCTGATCATGGAGCTTCACATAGGATAACCCTACCGTATAGACAAAATTATTCATCGAATATTTCGTTCGTTCTGGTGAATCATGAATCGTATTTTTCACCAATTCAAGCATATTCGCAAGCTTGCTCTCCGAAAACTCGTCATCCGGGCGATTCCCTAATAGCCAGCAGTAACAGCTCCAGCCCGCAGACATCTTCAGCTCCTCGCCGCTCGCGATCCACTTATCAGCTACTTCTTGCGCAATGTCCGCTTCCGCCAGTGTAACTGCAACAACAAAATCAGATATCATATAAAAATAAGCTCCGTCGATCCAACGGTCATAATCCGCTGCCGTCATCCCTTTCGGATCTGCAATGATCCCGGCAAAATACATAGCATCATAATTACCAGTCGCATAAAGCTGCTCTGCCAATGGCTGGTTTATTTTTGTTTTTCTAAAAATGGGCTTCATTTGACCCGTAGCCACGCCGAAAAGCGGCTCATGCGCGCCGTTGGATTGGTAGATTTTTTTGGTACGTTCCTTGCCTAGCGCTTCCAGCTCCTGCATAACCATTTCTAAATCCATCGCTTCACACTTCCTTATGTTCTTAGATAGTCTTCTTTAAGAATACTGTATATTTCTAAATCGACAATACCTTTACCTGCCCATAAAGCCGATTGCCTTAATGTTCCTTCTTTAATGAAGCCGTTCTTGAGCAATACCTTCTTGGAAGCCGCATTGTCAGGCATCACTTCAGCCTGAATTCGGTTGACGCTGACATCGTTGAACAAAAACTGGAGCAATAGTGTCACCGCATCCGTAGCGATTCCTTTGCCCCAATGCGCTTCCGCTAAAAAGTAGCCAACCGTCACAGCATTTACCTTCTGGTTAAAGTCCATTGCCTCAATAATACCAAGCAGCCGATCAGGCTCAGCAGCTGCAAATATTCCCCACTTCACTCTGGACCTTTTATTATAGTCTCTGTCGAAATGGCTTATCATACTTTTGACCGTATCTTTATTATGCTTCGGAATAATGCCGCAAAATTCAAATACGGTGTCATTGTCATAGATTTGGAACACTTCGTCCAGATGACGAACCTCAATCTTACCCAATAGAATATCATCCGATTGGAGAATCGGAAACTGCCCATAAACGGCTTCAATGTTCATTCCGTCATCACTCCTCCTCAAAATGAGCTTAAATTGTTCATGTCGCTTTTTCAATGACTTAAAAGAAAAGGTAATGGCTAATGAGCCACTACCTTTTGCATCTGTGTTTATGATTCATCTAGCTTAGCTTAGTTTTGCCGTTTCAAGGAAACGTTGTAAAATAACAGTCGTCTCCGCGCGTGTAATGACGTCATCCGGCTTAAGCTGTCCTTGATTGCCGATGATAATCCCGTATTTGATGTTCAGTGCAGCTGCTTCTCTTGCAGACAAATCCAGCGAGTTGACATCCTTGAAGGGTTCAAGCTGTTTGGTTACTTCACTGTCCGTGATCGTTGTCTCCATGCCGGCAAGCTTCATGGCTTTGGCCAGCAGCACCATGGCGTCTTCCCGGCTTAGCTTCTCGTTAGGATTGTACAGGCCGCCTTTGCTTGCCGTTACCAATCCATAGCTCTCCGCAATAGAAACCGTCTCGTAATACCATTGCCCGCTCTTGATGTCCGCATAGCTCGCAGGCTGTTCGAATACATGCAATCCTAGAGCCCGGATCAGCATCGCCGTGAATTCAGCTCGGGTAATTTGCTTGTTCGGCTGGAAGCTTGTTTCAGATACGCCTTGGACGATCAGCTTGGCTGCTGCTTGCTCAATATCATTTTTTGCCCAATGCTTCTGAATATCGGCAAACGTTTTTTCGTTCGCGATAACAGCGTAGACGCTGTTCGTCAGACTATTGATGACGGCAAAGGATTTTCCATTCTCCTTCACGATTCGAGTAGGTACGGGCGCGATTTTACCATCTTTAGCAATCGTAACGCCCGTTAGAGTCTTACCGGCCAAATTTGCCGCTTCCGGAATGGCGATCGCCCGCTCAACAAAGTGGACGAACTTGTTAATTTCAATGGTTTTGCTGCTATGTGTTGCCGTTATCTTGAAATCAATTGCCGGCGAAACGAAGCTGGCTTTCCCTAATTTACTTGCGGCTGGTACGAGCTCGCTCGCCGGAACATTGGCAATCTCAATATTAATTGCCATATTGCGCAGCGCATCCTCTGAACCAAAACCCTTCGCAATAAGACTCCAGTCGATACCATTGGCAGCAAGCGTATAAGAGGCAAGCTCTGTTTTAATCTGAATGGCTGCATTTTTATCATTTAATATTTTGATAAGCTGACCGTTTAAGAGCAGAAGAACACGATCAGAATTATTGTAAACCGGAATCACAATAGACGGATTTTTCGGCAAGGTATCCAGATAACGCAACAATTTCGTATCATCGAAGGTTACCGTTGTCACTTTATTACCGTTAATTACGACCGTTGTTCCTTTCCCAAGATCATTCAGCTTAACGCCATTGATCTCAATCTCCAGTCCAGTTCCGGGCTGAACGGGCGGCTGCACAGGCGGTTGGACCGGCGGAGTGGGGATATTCAAACTAAATGCAGCGGTCGACTGATTGCCTGCCGCATCGGTAACGACCAGTGTATAGTCGCCGGATACCGCGATTCTCGTTCCAGATAGGAAAGGCTGGCCGTTCAGGGTAGCCGTGCCCTCGTTAAATCCAATCGTTAACGGACTCGTATAACTGCTTGTTCCCGCAGTCAGACCAGTAATGATCGGAGCTGTTTTATCGATCGTAAAGGAAACGGTTGTAACGTTGCCTGCTGCATCGGTCACAACGAGCGTATAGTCATCTTCTGCGCTGACAATTGCGCCGCTTACGAATGGATTGCCGTTCAAAGCTGCTGTTCCTTCATTGAACGTGATCGTTTGATCCGTATTATAGCTGGAGCCATTAGTCACACCACTAACTACCGGAGCTGTTTTGTCGATGGTAAAAGCAAGAGTTGTAACGTTGCCCGCTGCGTCGGTTACGACCAGCGTGTAATCATCTTCTACAGAAGCAGTCGAACCACTTGTGAATGGGGCTCCGTTCAACGTTGCCGTTCCTTCATCAAAAGTGATCGTCTTATCGGAGCTGTATATCGCTCCGTCCGCTACGCCTGTAACAGCTGGCTTTGTTTTATCAATAGTGAAATTGATCGTTGTTGCATTGCCCGCCGTATCGGTGACGACCAGCGTGTA
>NZ_CBVJ010000104.1 GCF_000513275.1 Paenibacillus gorillae
CCGTTTTGTTGATCGTGAAGCTGATTGTCGTCACGTTGCCCGCTGCATCGGTTACGACCAGCGTGTAATCATCTTCCGCAGAAACGATTGAACCGCTTATGAATGGGGCTCCATTTAACGTTGCTGTTCCTTCATTAAAGGAGATCGTGTGATCTGTGTTATAACGTCCATTATTCGTAACACCTGTTACGATTGGAGCTGTTTTGTCGATCGTAAACACGATCGTCGTCACGTTGTCCGCTGCATCGGTCACGATCAGCGTATGTGTTCCTTCCCCAGACACAACCGAACCGCTTGTGAACGGAGCCCCGTCTAAGGTAGCCGTTCCGTCGCTATACGTGATCGTCCGGTCCGCATTATAACTTAGTCCATTGACAACTCCATTGACAGTTGGGGGAGTCTTGTCAATTGTAAAGGTTACGTTGGTTACGTTGCCTGCTGAATCCGTTACGACAAGCGTATATACGCCATCAGCGCTCACTACAGTTCCGGATGTGAAGGCACTTCCATTCAACGTAGCTGTTCCTTCATTGAAAGTAACCGTTCGATTTGTGTTATAAAGCCCATTATTCGTAACGCCTGATACGATTGGAGCCGTTTTGTCGATCGTAAATACGATCGTAGTCACGTTGCCCGCTGCATCGGTAACGATCAGCGTATGTGTTCCTTCCCCAGACACAACCGAACCGCTTGTGAACGGAGCCCCGTCTAAGGTAGCCGTTCCGTCGCTATAAGTGATCGTCCGGTCCGCATTATAACTTAGTCCATTGGCAACTCCACTCACGGTCGGCGGAGTCTTGTCAATTGTAAAGGTTACGTTGGTTACGTTGCCTGCCGCATCCGTTACGACAAGCGTATAAACGCCATCAGCGCTCACTGCAGTTCCGGATATGAAGGGATTTCCATTCAGGGTAGCCGTTCCTTCATTGAAAGTAACCGTTCGGTTTGTATTATAAAGCACGTTATTCGTAACACCTGATACAACCGGAGCTGTTTTGTCGATCGTAAATACGATCGTCGTGACATTGTCTGCTGCATCGGTAACGATCAGTGTATGTGTACCTTCCCCAGACACAACCGAGCCGCTCGTGAACAAAGCTCCATCTAAGGTAGCCGCTCCGTCGCTATAAGTGATCGTCCGGTTCGTATTATAGCTTTGTCCATTGGCAACCCCACTCACAGTCGGCGGAGTCTTGTCAATTGTAAAGGTTACGTTGGTTACATTGCCTGCCGCATCGGTCACGATAAGAACATAAGCGCCCTCAGCACTCACTACCGTGCCGGATGTAAAGGCATTTCCATTCAAAGTAGCTGTTCCTTCATTGAAAGTAACCGTTCGATTTGTGTTATAAAGCCCATTATTCGCAACGCCGGATACGATTGGCTTTGTGGTGTCGAGTGTGATGGTATCAGAGAAGGTGACTGTATCAGTGCCGTCTGTAAGCTGGTAATACACCGTCTTAAGACCATCTCCTCCCGGCAGAGTCCACGACTTGCTGGAGGCAAAATTTTCCAATAAAGACCATGTCGTGTTGTCATTGGAGAACTTCATCTGGAGCACGTCGCCTGCATCGGAATCGGATGCTGTTAAATTCAGCGTTACATTGCTCGAATTCGTATAGGCCGCACCGTTATTGATGGCAATCGATCCAGTAGGCGGGCTGTTGAGGGCATAAGTGACAATCAGCTTAGGCTGATACGAAGGAGAGGCATGCTCCTTCGAAGCCAAAAACACGCGAGCATCCAATATTGCTTCATTTCCTTTAATAACAAATGTAGCTTCTTGGTCACCCGCACTCGTAATGCTTTCGACGATTGACGTAACATCAAAGATAATGTTGCCGCTTGGAGGAATATTGTCATTCGTTATTCGTACAGACTCTGCCGTTGTTGAAGAAGGAAACGCGGACCCATCGGCATTAGTCATGCTGTCATTCGATGAGCCGAATACGTCCAAATAGGAGCTGGTAAGGTTGCCTCCTTCCTTGAAATTCACATACAGCTGAAGCTCATACTTGATTGGCCTGCCTGGAAGAGGACCTGTTCCTAGATTAAAGCGTACAGCACCTCGGCTTGTATACATCTCATGAGCAGGGCCTGTGCCTACATAAATTCGACCTTGCGTATCATTGTCAAAGACACCAAACACACTGTCCCACACCAAATCAGCTTCTACATTAATTGCTTGAGTGGTTGTTCCTGCAGCCGCTTGCAACGGCTTGCCTGCAACTGGCGCCAACAAACCAGCGAACAATGCCACAATTAGAAATAGAAGTCGTTTTTTCCCCTTCAACATGAACTGCCCCCTTTAAATATGCACAGATAAAAGACCTGAGCTCCTCGCGGCATCAGGTCGTGAAGCATTAATCTGTTATTGGCGTTGCGGAAAATCTCCGTTAATGCAAATAATGAAATTCATAGATAGATAAGGCTGCATATTATTGTGAGGCTGGCTGCCTCCGGTTAATTGAACAGCAGATGGATTCATCTGGACATTTCCCGTTGTTGCATATGCAGACGGGCCTCTTAAACCAGCGGTAACCGTCCACAATCCGTTAGCCGGATTAGCCGTGCCTTGTGAAGTTTGGCTGTTCGGAACATGGGTATGAGACGGTATTTCATTGACAAGCAGCGTTTCAGACGGACTCCCCCCCATTTCGCCTATTGAGCGATCGGCTAAGCCACGGCCTTGGCCGAATGACATGGGTGCTCTTTCTCTGAAATCAGGAAGGGCGAAAGTCGTCCTGCCATCTCCTCCGTATTGGACGCCAATTATCGAATACAGAGTGGAGTATCTGGATATACTCAGCAACTGGCCTTGGCATAACATCCAATTAGAAGGAGCAAATTGCCCGGCAAAAATTCTTATTTCTCCAATATACGGATCCATCGTTGACCTCCTATCCTCTTGAAGGGAATATCCCGGTTAGGGCTATACAGTAATTAAGTGTCAAATAGGGCTGCATATTAGAATGCGGAGCGTTGCCCCCCGTAGCGCCAAGCGCATTCGGACTCATTAAGGTGTTAGAGCTGCTCGCATACATATTAAAAGATGGCCTGCCCCAAATCGATCCTACAGGCTTGCTCACAGTTGCAGGTTCACTGTTTGCTACTAAGGTATGATTATGAGCCGGTATTTCTTGCGTAGTCAATGTATGGCTTTGTTCCCCTCCGGCCTGACCAGCCGGATAATTGGGTGCCATACTAACCGGTACTCGCCCCCTTAGATCAGGAAGGGCAAAATTGGTCGTACCGTTTCCTCCATATGTAACACCAATAATCGCAAATAATGCCGTGTTGGTGCTAATATTCATTAATTGTCCATTGCAAGCAGCCCATCCTTTTGGCACGAAGCCGTATGGGAAGGCCTGAATCTCTCCAACAAAGGGTTCGGCGGACATCGATTTTCCTCCTAATAGAGTAATTAAGTTTGCGAGGGAAATATGCCTGAAGTGGCAATAATATAATTGGTTACGAGATATGGCATCATATTGTTGTGTGGCTGATTGCCACCGACAGGAGTCACCGAATTCGGTAACATTTGACCATTCGGGTTGTCGGTTGTATACGATTTGCCGTCATTGCTCAATCCGAAGAACTGGTTTTGCGGCGCACCCGAATCGCTTGCATTTGCGTTAGCCGCCACGAAGTGCGTATGGGCCGGCAATTGCGATGTCATAAGAGTCACCGATTCGCTGCCTCCTATGGATCCAAGAGGGTAATTTGGACTCATGTGAATCGGCAGCTTTCCCCGCAGATCAGGCAGAGCGAATGTTGAAATACCATCTCCGCCATACGTTGTTCCGAGTAATACATATAAAGCCTCGTTTTCTGCGATCTGTACAATGGATCCGTCACACAGAGCCCAGCCCACCGGCGCGTAGTTGCCGCCGAATATCCGAATCTCACCTAAGTAGCGTTCACTCATAGCTCCAACCCCTTCATCATTTGTCAAAATCATCTGCCGTTCAAAAATCTGACATTGAAGCGCGTCTACCCTTTGAAAAAATTTGTATATATTAGGAATTGTCACACGAGTTCATACGCTTGTCTAGTGGTTTTTACTATAAAATAGAAATTAATTTGTCGATTTCCAGAAAAGATGGGAAGGGTTTATAACATGCTTACATTAGCCATAGTCCCCTCATCTCGCATATTCCGACAATGAGTACAATCATAGCCAAAATGCCAAAAAACCACTTGGTAAACTTCCAGCTTGCACCTGGACCATCCCGCCACTCCACTGATCCTTTCTTCCATAAAATAAAGCAAATACATGAATTACTCTATACCTATAAAGGAGTATCTTTAATACTTTAACTATTCTTCTTTACAGCTGCTGACAAACACGAAGAAGGTTACCCGTATTAGCATAATTTGCTTTTACAGGTAACCTTCTTTTTTCATAAATTAAATTAGATCTGATTTCTGAAGCAAACGTTCAATAATGACAGCAACCTCAGCTCTTGTTATGAGTGCTTTTGGTGCGAGCACCGTACTGCTTCTGCCGGTAATGAGACCTGCTTGCAAGCTATCGGCGATACTGTTTTTTGCCCATTCCGAGGCTTCGATTCTATCCGTAAACGGACGCAGGCTTTCTTCTATTGATGTTATAGGTTGTTTAAGCCCTGTGATCTCCATCGCTTTGGCGATGATGACTGTCGCTTGTTCACGCGTGATTTTATCGTTAGGACGGAAGGTTCCATCTTCAAAACCATTAATCAGCTTATAAGCATATGCCGTATTAATTGCACTGCTATACCAGGCTTCCGCATTCACATCAGAAAAGGTGCTTGTTCCATTGTCCAGCTTCAAACCCAATCCCCGCACCAAAATGGCAGTAAACTCGGCGCGCGTAATATCCCGGTCGGGATTAAATTTGCCGTCGCCAACACCGTCAATGACCATGCGTGAGCCCATATTATTGACAGCATTTTTAGCCCAATGGTTCGCCACATCTTGAAATTCAATTGGGTGCCATATAACGGCGTAAGTACTATTAGTAAGACTGTTAATCACGGCAAAGTACTTACTTTCTCTTGTGATGACTTTAGTCGGCACATGCCGAACGGAGCCATCAGCCTCGATAACAACGCCTGTCGTGATCCTGTTGTGGTCTACTCCATCTGGCAGAGCAATGGAACGCTCTACATAACGGTTAAACTTAGATACGTCAACAATTGATCCTGCATATTCGGCTTTGATCGTAAAGCTCACAGGTGACCCGACAAGTTCAAACGCATGTTTGACTGCCGCACTCTCCACGATTTTCATCATTTCCGATGTTGGCGCAGCGATTTCAATTCGTATCTTCACGTCCTGCATAGCCGACGGCTTTCCAAGCTTATCGGAAATAGCGACTAGATCGATTTGAGCAGCATCTAGTACATAGCCAGCATTTGTTGTGGTGATTTCAATAGCAGCAAGTTTACTCTCCATATCTTTAATCATCTGCCCGTTAAACTCGACAATAAAGACATCAGGCTTCCCATTAAGACGAATTGTAATACGTGCCTTAACGCCCTCTGCATCGAGTCTGGCTTGCAGTTTCTTCTGGTCAATAGTCAATGTGGTAACGGTTTGATTGTTTACCTTTTTCGTTGTAGCTGTACCGATACGCTCTCCCTTGCCGTTAACGAATGCATCAATACCCTGGTCATCTGTTGCAGGAGCCGATGGACCGGAACTGCCGCTATTTCCATTGTTGACCGGTGCTCTCGGAGTGACGGCATTGGACACATCGGATGCTTCCCCAGCACCCGCTTCGTTAATAGCCTTTACTGTAAATGTATAGACGGTTCCATTGCTCAAGCCCGTGAACGTAATCGGACTTGCAGTGCCCGTTTTTATCGAGTTTCCGGGAGAAGCTATGACTTCATAACTAGTAATGACACTGCCGCCATTATCTGACGGGGCCTGGAATGTAATCGTTGCTTGCCCGTCACCAGCTGCCGCCGTTACATTCGTTGGCGCTGCTGGAACCGACACTGGTTTTGCGCTCACTTCATTAGAAGCGTCGCTGTCGCCTACCGAATTGACTGCTTTTACTATAAAATAATAAGTTGTTCCATTTGTTAATCCCGTAATGTCCTTTTGCTGAACGAGTTGACTGACAGAAGCAACTTCAGCCCCATAAACACCAGAAATATCGCTCTGATAGATTTTGTATCCAGTCGAATCCGCTACGGAATTCCATACGAGATGAACCTGCTTATCTCCTGCAACAATACTTGTAATTGCTGGTGCGTCCGGAACGGAATTTACCGTAAGCGTTGCATTATTCGATGTTGCATTAGGTGATGCCGCTCCGGTGACGATAACACGGTATAGATAACTGTTCATCCCTGCTGTTGCTCCCGTAATCGTCAGCGTTGCCGTTGTCGCTCCGCTGTAAGGCGCACCATTTGTAATATTTGTAAAACCTGAACCTTCATCCACTTGCCACTGGTAACCTGTCGCATTCGTTGCGGCTACTGAGAAGGTCGTGTTGTCTCCCGCGGTAATGATCGAGTTGTTTGGCTGTGACGTAATCGACGGTGGCGAGTTCACTGTTAACGCCACATTGTTTGACGTTGCATTTGGTGTTGCCGCTCCGGTGACAACTACACGATACAAGTAACCACTCATCCCTGCCGTTGCTCCTGTGATCGTGAGCGTTGCTGTCGTTGCTCCGCTATATGGCGCACCGTTCGAAATACTTGTAAATCCAGCCCCCTGATCCACCTGCCATTGGTAGCCGGTAGCATTTGCTGCCATTACCGAGAAGGTTGCATCGTCTCCCGTGGTAATTGTTGCGGCACTTGGCTGACTTGTAATCGATGGCGGCGTATTTACTGTAAGCGCCGCGCTATTTGACGTCGCGGCAGGTACTGCCGCTCCAGTTGCAATGACACGGTATACATAGCCGTTCATTTCTGAAGTTGCTCCAGTTATCGTCAGCGTTGCAGATGTCGCTCCGCTGTATGGCAAGACATTCGTAATATTTGTAAAACCTGAGCCTTCATCCACCTGCCATTGATAACCCGTAGCATTCGCTGCCGTTACCGTGAAGGTCGTATTGCCTCCTGCTGTAATCGTCGAGTTGCTTGGCTGCGTCGTAATCGACGGCGGTGAGTTTACCGTAAGAGCCGCATTGTTTGACACTGCGTTAGGGGTTGCCGTCCGGTAACAACTACACGATACAAGTAACCGCTCATCCCTGCCGTTGCTCCTGTGATCGTGAGCGTTGCTGTCGTTGCTCCGCTATATGGCGCACCGTTCGAAATATTCGTAAAGCCCGCTCCTTGATCCACCTGCCATTGGTAGCCGGTAGCATTTGCTGCCGTTACCGAGAAGGTCGTGTTGCCTCCTGTAGTAATTGTAGCGGCACTTGGCTGACTTGTAATTGATGGCGGCGTATTTACTGTAAGCGCCGCGCTATTTGACGTCGCGGCAGGTACTGCCGCTCCAGTTGCAATGACACGGTATAGATAGCCGTTCATTCCTGCCGTTGCTCCCGTTATCGTCAGCGTTGCCGTTGTCGCTCCGCTGTATGGCAAGACATTCGTAATATTTGTAAAACCTGAGCCTTCATCCACCTGCCATTGGTAACCGGTAGCATTTGCTGCCGTTACCGAGAAGGTTGTGTTTGCTCCCGCGGTAATCGTCGAGTTGCTTGGCTGCGTCGTAATCGACGGCGGCGAATTTACCGTAAGAGCCGCGTTATTCGACACCGCGTTAGGGGTTGCCGCTCCGGTGACAACTACACGATACAGGTAGCCGTTCATTCCCGCCGTTGCTCCCGTTATCGTCAGCGTTGCTGTCGTTGCTCCGCTATACGGGGCACCGTTCGAAATACTTGTAAAACCAGCCCCCTGATCCACCTGCCATTGGTAACCGGTGGCATTCGAAGCTGCCACTGAGAAAGTAGTATTCGCACCTGCTGCAATCGTCGAGCTGCTTGGCTGCGACGTAATCAAAGGCGGCGCATTTACCATAAGAGCCGCGTTGTTCGACACTGCGTTAGGGGTTGCCGCTCCGGTAACAACTACACGGTACTGATAACCGCTCATTCCTACGCCTGCTCCCGTTATCGTCAGCGTTGCTGTCGTTGCTCCGCTATATGGCGCACCGTTCGAAAT
>NZ_CBVJ010000105.1 GCF_000513275.1 Paenibacillus gorillae
GGTCGTGTTTGCTCCTGCTGCAATCGTCGAGCTGCTTGGCTGCGACGTAATCGACGGCGGCGAATTCACGGTTAGCACCGCGTTATTTGACACCGCAGCAGGATTCCCCGCTCCAGTTGCAACTACACGATACAGATAGCCGTTCATTCCGGCCGTTGCTCCCGTTATCGTCAGCGTTGCTGTCGTTGCTCCGCTATATGGCGCACCGTTCGAAATGCTTGTAAAACCAGCTCCCTGATCCACCTGCCACTGGTAACCGGTAGCATTCGCTGCCGATACCGAGAAGGTCGTGTTGCCTCCTGCTGCAATCGTCGAGTTGACCGGCTGCGCCGTAATCGACGGGGCAACAGGAATTGGGGTACCAATTTGTATATCGTTGAGTGCAATCCACATATCCCCATTTTGAGGAGTAATGCGGATCTCATCGACATTTTGAAATATCGATGCCGTCAACCCGTTGCTCTGAGAGAACGTATTCTCATAGTCGTTTTGAGTCGTATCCAGATTTACCGATCCGGTGGAAATACCATTATCATACCCGGTTACTGTAATAGGTCCACCACCCGAATCGGCTACATAAAAAGATTGAAAATCAAAATTAGTTGCAGGGTTACTGCTTTTTATCGTCATCAAACTAGCAGAAAGGCTATCGGCATAACCTGCAGCGATAGCAAACCTTGAATAAGGCTTTTCATAAGTCCATTGATATTCATCATCGCTTATAATTTGCAGTGTCATGCCTGGAATCGCAGTTGATCCCCCTTGTCCCGCAGTAACCGTACTGCCGCTAATACCTGCTGCAGACGTAAACGTTACCGTTCCAAGAGAAGCTGCTTTCGCAGGATAAGCTGGAAAATAAGACAGCATCATTAGCAATACCAGGATGGCTGCTGTCATTTTCCGCGGAAAACCTTTCATACTAAGATTCATCAATGACCCTCGCTTTCAATTTTAGAAAAAAATAAAATGTAAATTTATAGCATTATTCGACAATGATTCGACATGAATCGTTAGAATTCCTGCAATCCAAAGAAGTACAGGCAAAAAAAAGATAGCCATCCTAGGGACGACTATTTTATTTCTATCTTTCATTACAGTAGATTCTTCTCTACGTTGTCACTATGTCGTGTTGTACTTTCATAGACGATAGCTGCTAGTATCTCTTCTAGGAAATAGATTTTCTCCCATACAGTTTTAACTGAATGATCTCCAGCCGCCTTCAGCTTCTCAAATTCAGTCATTAGCGCTTTCTTTGTCGATTTCTCTTTCTCTGACTGGCTCAGAATGATATTATCATCGTTATACATCGTATCATTCATTTTAAAATTATCCCTGGCCTCCGTTAATGAATATTCCCCATTCGGGCCACCCCGTACTTCATCTGCATTTGAATCATCCTGCCCATCGTCCTCCCAACTACATAAATAACAGATTTCAAAAGCCCCTCTTTCTTCCAGAGTCAGATATCCGCAGCAAGGGCAGTGATATCGGTTACTGAATGCAATCTCATCGATAACTACACCATCCAATTTATAACTTATGTTATTCTTTCTTTTCATCTAACCACAGTCCCAAAAGTAATTTTCATATTAGAAGCATAAGTTAGATACGATTCAGTATTGAATTCCTTCGAAAGCAAAAGTTCATTCTCATACTGAATTTCGGCTTCTTCACGAGAAGCTCCCCGCTCAATCAAATTGTTGATAAAGACATCCCTTTCCTCACTTGGGGCATCCGCATAACCGCTCTCAATGAACCGGTCATACAATCTATTTTTACTAGCAGCCTCCATATGAGGATTAAGAAAGTTCACTTTATCTGAAACTCTGCATTCGATATCCCTTAAACCTAGTTGAGCCAAATACGCCGGGATCTTCATGCCTATATTGCCGTCCTTGCCGCTCCGAGCGGCGTCTTGTTCATAGAGCTTTTGCAGGAACCCTAACTGAAAAAACTCCGATTGCTCATGTCCATACATGTAAAAGTTCGATGCATTTGCTATCCAGTGAGGCTCAAACGTAATCACTTTCCCTATATTAACAACGCAATTAATCATCTTTTGCAATATAACCAGCGGGTTCGGCACATGAAGCAGAAAAGCATGGCAAATTGCTAGATCATACTTTCTCTCCAGCTCAATCTCCTGGATATCTCCTTGCACAAACTCTGTTTTATAAGAAAGCTTGGCGAATAGTTCTCGCGCTTCATTGAGCAGCTTATCTCCTAAGTCAACTCCTGTATACGTCGAACCCTCTGGCAATAGCGGAAGGAGCTTCAGTCCTAGATAGCCATACCCGCATCCGAAATCAATCAAATGTACAGGAGCTTCGATTTTCCAAACGGTCCTCACTAAAAATTCGATGTAATCATCATTGTAAAATAAGTCCTTGGAATTACGAAGATATTCAATTTGTGTATCCCAACAATATTCATTCATCACGTTACTCTCCTTATTTAATATTGAGATTATCTACTGACTCTGACTCAACCCCTGTAAGAATACTGCTTTTTTCTGGGAAAATATAGACTTATGTTCTTCAGTCATTTATACTACTATTGTAAGGGTTTGGAAGACAGCCCCTTGCTTTAATTATGTCAAAATACTGGATCGTCACTAACGTGGCGATTTTTTTTATTGCTTGCTTTTGCCCGCAAGACGTGATATTCACTTATTATCACAACTCAAAAAAGCCCAAGCAGCGCTGCTGCTCGGACTTTTAAACTTTCTATTTGATCTGCATCACACAAGCCTGATAATCAGGGAGCTAAAAACCTCCGGATTATCGTTTCGCCAAGCGCCTATACAGCCAATTAAACAGGCTTGGTAACTTCTCATCTCACTGCCAGCCTCATTGTCCTCATATGTAATTGCGATATTGATGCCCGGCTTGCGCCATGCCAAAATTCGACCGGAAAATCCAGGCCACTCGCATTCCTCATCCAGTTGAGGTCTATCGTATGCCGCTATAGACTCACCTGGTGTGGAGCTCATCGTGATTCCATTAGGAAGGTATCCGGAAAACGGAGCTTTAATTCTGTCATCCGACCCGGGAGCTAGAAAATGTACGGCACCAATAATCCATTCCTCTGGATTGGTATATTGAAGTCCAGTCAAATCATTTATTTTTGGCGGGCGGTAAATATCTATACGTATCGATGATTTCGGAGACCAGATGATATCGTCGTTGAAATAGCTGTTTGGCTTTGGCATTCGTTTGACGCCGAATGGCTGCAGTAAATCTTGAGCACTCTTCGGATTGTAAGGATGACCTAGCATTTCAATGAGCTGTTCGGATGGTTCTTTCATAATTTAGATTCCTTCCTTTCGCTTGATCAATTCACTGAGGGAAAAACGCTAGTAGTTTTCTCTGTCCAATCAGTATAAACATCACGTCCCTGTGCTGTCTATTAGCTTGTGCCTGGCAGTATAACAATGGTGCTTTCATCCACTTGATGCAAGCCTGCATGAGCCCCTTCTCAAAAATTCAATATTGCAATTGTAAATGAAAGCAAACATAATACGGTTGCTGGTAAAGCTTTTATCAACGTATCTCGCGCAATAAAGACTAATGTCAGAGCTGCAACAAGCATTGTTATTCCAAGAAGCGCGCCTGATAGGAATGCAAACATAGGCACCCATATTCCAATAATTAAACCCAGAGCCCCGACTATTTCGATGAATCCAGTAAGGAATTAAAAAACGCCGGCATCCCAAACCGCTTAAATTCTTTAGCCATTTTCCCTGAAATAATTTTTGTGCCAGTGAACATAAAAAATATACCTGCTGCAAACTGTAAGATGTTTAAAAACATTGCTCTATTCCCCCGTCTAATTTAATGTCTTATATATGCTATAGCATATATAAATTTTGTTATAAGAGATCCATGAACGGTTTTTCACTACTTCAATAGCTGTTTTATGTTGTTGTGTATAATGAATCTTAGTATTTGCCTATTAATTCATACGGTCACCTCCAATTTTTTAATCATCCAGAACATTCGAATACACTTTACCAAGCAAATCATGCAATTGTTTTAGCTCATCTTGTGTTAACGATCTGGTTACATAATTATGAGCTTCCATCACATTGACCATTAAGCTTTTCTTCAGCTCCATCCCTTTCCCGCTTAAAAACAAATCATGTGAACGTTTATCATGAAGATTAAGAACTCTGGTTACGATTTCTTTGGCCTCTAATGAATGAATCATTCTTACAACTGTAGTCTGATCTTTATCAATAGCTATAGCCAATTCTTTCTGAGTTGTTGCTCTATGCTCATCAAGAATACTAATAATCCCCCATTGTTCAGGTGTAACGTTGTAAGGCTTCAATTTTTTCGTAAAAAAATTAGTGAGCTTTACATCTGTCCGATGAATCAAAAATCCTGTTAGGTTGTTCAGCTTCATAATTTATCACACTTCTCTGCATCATAATATAATTTGTTGTTACTAATCGTTAATTATATGCTATAGCATGCATATAAGCAACTCTACTTTCAACATGTTGTATTTCAAGAACTGATTGTTTGTTCTGATAAAGCTGGAATTAAACGCTAAGCAACATTTAGCTTTTATCGCTCATTAAAGCCTCACTTGCCCGCAGCGTCTCCATATTTTTTCTTCCCCAAACTACAATAGATTCGATGATGGGACTTAACTCTTCGCCTGATTTTGTTAATGAATATTCAACTCTGGGCGGTATCTCAAAGAACTGTTCCCTATGCACAATTCCATTCGCAGTAAGCTCTTTAAGACAATTAGTTAGCATTGTCCCGGTTATACCTGGTAACAGTCTTTTCAGCTCGTTGTATCGCACAGATCCATTCTTACATAAAACAGATAATATAGGCAGGTTCCATTTATTACCGATTATATCAAATGCAAAAGTAGCAGGGCAGATATCTTGAATACTTTTTTTATTTTCCACTGTAAACGAGCTCCTTTAGTACGTTTTTAATACTAAGAAAGAATAATAATAGTACTTGTTATTCTAAAACAATAAAATATAATTGTCTACATGGCCGGCCATAACAGCTGAGTTCGAAATTGTTGATATTCATTAAAGAAAGGCAGGTATGTGTAAATGAACAACATGAATTGTAACCTTGAAACAGGTATTTGTGGTGTCAACGAGGAAACATCAAACGAACTAATCAACTTTAACAACCAAAATAAAAAAGTTACGCTCTATTATTTTACGGATCCAATATGTTCACATTGTTGGGCACTCGAACCCGTACTTAATCGTTTTCTCATACAATATGGTCACTATTTCAAATTCAAAACGGTTTTGGGCGGGCTGCTCCCCGGCTGGGATGGTTTTTCAGACCGATCTAACGGTATTCAAAAACCAGCTGATGTAGCTGAACATTGGAGAGAGGTTGGGATTCATTCGCGCATGCCAATCGATGGTACTCTCTGGTATGATAATCCTATTCAATCTTCATACCCGGCAACAAGAGTGTTTCATGTCATTCAGGACCAAACTCCCGCAAAAGCTCATGATTTTCTCCGTAAAACGAGAGAGGCTGTATTTGCATTCAACAAAAACGTAAGTGACAATCAGGTTCTGATCGATATTGTCAATCAAATTGGATTAGATGGAGAAAGTATTGTTAAAACGGCCAACGAGGATAGAGCTTATGATCTGATGGAGAAAGATTTTGATTTAGCAAGAAACTTCGGCGCAACCGGATTCCCTACAGTTATTATTGTCAATGAGGATAACACCGGACTTAAAGTGGTAGGTGCACAAAAACTCGAAGCTTATGTGTCGGCTTTAAGCAAAGTCCTTGATGACACTCCCATTCCTGCCGAAATTCCAACTTTACAAAACTGGATGGACAAAAATTCTTGGTGCTATTTTTCCAAAGAAATTGAGACCATGTATGATCTATCTAAAGAAGCAGTCTCCTCATTCGTTGAGCAATCCCTTAACCTAGATCAATATAATAAGCATGAGATTCTAGGTGAAATGTATATTAAGAAAAAATAAACCACTAATTATGGCGCAGCAATCGAATTTTTCGACCTGCGCCATAATTATTTATTTACATATAAAAGGGATATATTCTTACGTTTAGTTATACTCCCCTTTCTGCCTCTCCGCTTCAATTTGCTTCTGGTAACTTTAATAACTCAATTTCCTCATAACAAAAAAACGCCCTGTGAAGGACGTTCTCTTGGAATTTATATCTTGTACAAAAACCAACGATCTAATCCCTCGTGCTTTCGATTCGTCTTAGCTTTTCAGTGTCCCGAGCCGGAGATGAACCGAAGAAGCGGGAGTACTCTCGATTAAACTGTGAGGGACTCTGATAGCCAACATGATATGCAGCACTGGCTACTGGATAGCCCTCGAATGCAATGAGGTTTCTTGCCTCCAAAAGCCTTAATTGCTTTTGAAATTGAATAGGACTTAAACCCGTTGCCCTTTTAAATTGACGATGGAAGGTATTAATAGCCATACCCGCTTTCGATGCCATCTCACCAATGTCTATTGGCCTCGTAAAATTAACACGAAACCATTTTATAACCTGAGAAATCTTGGATAAATTGCTTTCCCGCAGACCAAATTGCCTCAAATGCCATCCTTGTGGTCCTATTAGGACGCGATAAAGAATTTCGCGCTCGTAAGCCGGTGCAAGAGCTGGAATATCTCTTGTTGTTTTCGATAATCGCAATAAACGCAGCCATGCCTCCATCAATTCAACGTCCATTTCACAAGCTGCGAAATGCTCTGAAGCAGTTGGTATTAGATTGTCAGGAAGATCCCTTAACAAACTCTGAAGAACATTCTGATTCAACTTAAGACCAAGGGACATGTAAGGACGGCCATCGCCGTCTGGCTGTACACTCGCTGTGACAGGAACATGTACCGGTAACACGAAATAGGATGGCCCATTCAGGTTAGTGATACGCTCCCCGATAGAAAGGATCTTTGTTCCTTGAACCGTAAAGCCTATCATCGGCTCGTAGAGCGCTGTAAGTTGATGTGCGGGAATGTCTCCTTTGATCATACTTAGCCCCGGCACTCCGGTTTCGATTTGTCGAGTGTCTGCGTCTTTCATTAGATCAATGATTTCATCAAGGACTTTATTCATGTACTTATTTTATCACATGACTGCTTCCCCCTCAATAAAACTTCGAAATACCTCGGCATTTTTAGGCTCTTCATATTCCATATATAAAGGAAAATTCAAGTTAACCGAAAGTTATGTGGTGCTTTTAGGCAATCAAAAGGCATTATTAGATCTATATTGTTTCAGCAGATGCGACTAAAATGAAATCAGATCGAACACATTATTAAGGAGGATCTTATGAAAATTGCAATTGTAACTGGCGGAAGTAATGGTATTGGAAAAGCGACGGCTCTTGAGCTTGGAAAGCGCGGAATTAGCGTCATTCTCACCTATAATTCCTATAAAGACAGGGCAGAAGCTGTCGTTAAGGAAATTGAGAGGAATCAAGGAGTTCGGGCAGTCGCACTAAAGCTTGATTTGACTCAACTATCAACTTTCGAAGCTTTCGTTGTAGAAGTGAAAAAGAGCCTCAAGGACGTTTGGAATACAACGACTTTTGACTACTTGGTTAATAATGGCGGAGTCGGTGGGCCAATGATGCTCACTGAGATGAGCGAAGAATACTTCGACAAGATTATGAATACGAACTTCAAAGGACCGATTTTCTTGACACAACAACTTGTCGGAATCATGAATGATGCCGGGGCCATCGTAAATACCACGAGCTCATCCAAAAATCAATCATTCCCAGGATACTCCGTCTACGGCTCGTTAAAAGCGGCATTCTCAACTTGGACTCGCTACATCGCCAAAGAACTTGCACCTCGACAAATTCGGGTCAACGCAATTTCGCCCGGTCCTACGCACAGCAATTTTGGTGATGGCGTATTCGATAAGCATCCTGAATTTATTAAGCCGCTGGCTGAGCAATCTGTATTTGGAAGAATCGGCCAACCCGAAGATATGGCAAAGGTCATTGTGAACTTATTGTCTGATGATTTCAGTTGGGTTACAGCCCAGGACGTTGAAGTGTCTGGCGGACATTTGCTTTAAGAACCTCGACATGCGAAGAACCGTTAATATCTTCAAGTTATCATTACCAATAATTAAAAAAATATGAATTAACCTAGAAAAAATAGCGGCGTACGGGAACTGATCCCTAAACCGCTATTTTTTATTTTGACACCCGTACAGCCCTAATACTATTTCAGATAGCTACATGAACAAAATCATCTATATAATCAAAATCTCTTGCGCTTAAGTATTTGTGAAATAACAGTGTACATCCCTCTTTATACTCTGTTTCTTTGGCAAGCCTTATCTCGAGTTCGATCTTAAAGTTTTCTTTATGTTTCATAGATAGACTAATCTACCATGATAAGATCGAGGAGGAAAATCGATATCATACTTCAGGGGGACAAATGATGAGAAAAAAAATGCTCGGATTATTGATAGCGGTTCTACTGTGCTTTCATTTTTCCGTCAGTTTTGCTGCAGGCGCAACGAAATCTTCAGCTGACTTTACGGACTTGAAGGATCTGGATGCTGCAACGAAAGCCAAGTTCGACAAGATGATAAGCGCTGGTGTATTCGACGGTGTGAGCGAGGGCACATTCGGGCTCAAAGAGGAGATGAACCGAGCCCAGTTCGCAAAGGTCGCGGCATTGACTAAGGGCCTTGAAGTCAATAAAGATTTGAAGACATCCAGTTTCAGCGACGTTAAGGCGGATGGCCCGAACGGTTATGCGCTTCCCTACATTGAAGCACTTAAATCTGCTGGAATTACGGATGGATCTGGCGAAGGTAAATATAATCCGGCCGGCAAAGTAACCAAAGAGCAGTTGGCCACATTCTTGGTCCGGCTAATAGACCAGGACGCGGAAGCAAAAGCGAAGACTGCCAGCGATAGTACGGTATCCAACTGGGCGCAGGGTTATGTTGCTCTTGCGTTGGAACTAAAATTGTTGAACAACGGTACAGACGGAAAGTTCGGCGGTCAAGCCAACGCAACGCGCGATCTGCTTGTGCTAGGCTCATACGAAGCCAAGGGTCAATTGGAAGCACAGGCAGAACAAAAGAAGAAAGAGGAAGAAGAAAAGAAACAGCAGCAAGGGCAGACTGGGTCTCCAGCTACGCAGCCCGTACAGGCTACCGTTGATACTCCTATGGCACTTCCTGCAGGCGGCACCGTGACTTCGGGAACGCATGTTACTTTAACTTCGGCGACCGCATCCGCGGCTATTTACTACACTACGGATCTCAGCGAGCCGACTACGTCCAGCACGCCGTATACGGGACTGATCATCATCACGAGCAGTACAACGATCAAAGCCATCGCCGTTAAGCCTGGCTCGAAGAATAGCTCGGTTGCGATATTCGAATATACGGTCGCGATGCCAATCGTTTTGCCAGACTCGATTTCGCCCTTGACCCAAGATCAACCTTATACCAGTACCGTAGCGAAGCTGTCCGGAGGAACGGGAGCCGTTACTTATGCAGTGACGAATGGAACACTGCCTGCGGGGCTGACTTTGAATCCAAGCACGGGAGCGATTACCGGCACTCCAAGCGTGAGCGGTGCGTATCACTTTACGATCGGCGCGACGGATTCGGCAACGCCTCCGGCAACAGCAACCATGCAATATACGGGTAATATCACGCCTTCATTATCCAAAATGTCACTAGATTTGATCAATGAAGCATCGGCTTCAGGTGTATGGACAGGAGTTACTGAGACGACTTTTACCGATGCGGGAATTACGGGGGTCACGTCTGAGAACCTATACGGTATCCAAGGCATATTGCAAGACTATGATTACCCTTCGACAGCACTTCCAAAAACATTGCTCGAAATTCAAGCGATTGTAGACGAGACTATTAATGTAGCTGCAATCTATGCCTTTTTAAATCCTTTCGGCGGAGGATCTGCCCCTACAGTAGAAGTATTCGCTCGCGCCGGTATCACCGGTGTGGATGCTGCTAATTTAGACGCTATCTTAGATGAGCTTAGTTTGGCTTATCAGGAGTCTAGGAACAATCCTTTTGGAACGCCGATGTCTACGAAACAAGATATTCAGGACGTTGTTGATCTTTTCTTAATCGTATAGCTTACCCTAGAAAAATAGCGGCGCAAGGGAGTAATCCCTGCCCGCTATTTTTTCATGGCAACCAGCATATATCCGCTCCCCCGAATTGTAATGATTATCTCTGGATTGGCAGGGTCAGCCTCGATTTTTTTACGTAAATTACTGATGTGTACAGCAACGGTTCTCGTATCCTCTAGACTCTCCATTCCCCAGATGAGCTGGAACAAAGCATCGACACTGACGACACGATTTACGTTTTGGGCCATATAGGAAAGTAGACTGAACTCTTTCTTCGATAAAAAAATAGCTTCACTGCCCAAGATGACAGACTGTGCGTAGAAATCCAGCGTCAAACCCGGCAACTCCAGCAGCTGATCCCTTCTGCCCTTCGACAACCTGCGAAGGTGAGCCTTGATCTTGGCCATGAGTACTCCGGGACTGAACGGCTTGGTCACATAATCATCGCCGCCATAGGATAATGCACTGATTTTCACCTCGTCTTCCTCAAGACTGCTCAGAAACAAGATCGGCGCATTCGTATAGCTGCGTGCGTTCATACACCAATCAATGCCGTTTTCATTAGCCAGCAGAACATCCAGTACGATCAAATCCGGCTCGAAAGACGCAAGCAGCTTCATGGCTTCTGTCCCGCTATGACTGTAGGAGGTCAGGAAACCCTCCCTCTCGCAATACACTTGAACAATCTCGCATATATGGGGATCATCATCGACGATCAATATTTTGTGAGTGTCCACCACGCCGTCACCTCCCTTCATTTACAACACAAGGAAGCGATATATAGAATATCGACCCCGTCTTGCCGTCGCTCTCCGCTCGAACTGTCCCTCCATGCGCTTGTACGATTTCCCTGCAAATAGCCAGCCCGAGACCGCTGCCCTCTACTCCCATCTCCACGCCCGGCCGATCATACTTATAATTGCGATCGAAGATTTGCTCGAGCTGATCTGGAGGAATACCCGTGCCTGAATCTTGTACGCTAATGATTGCATAGCGAGTATCATTCACCTCGTCCACTGCTAGCGCAATACGCACCAACCCACCTCCAGAGGTAAACTTCATCGCGTTCGAGACTAGATTAAACAAAGCCTGCTCTAATCTTGGCGCATCCATCTCGACAAGAGGCAAGTTCACTCGTTGATCTTCCGCATGTCCGATATCCAGCATGAAATCCAGCCCTGTGTCACGCACGACCAGCTCATATTGTTCAAAAAAACCACGCAAGAAGTGACTCACATGAACCGGCTCCATTTGGTACGAGACCTGTCCCGTCTCCAGATGCGACAAGAAGCTCAACTCCTCGATCATTCGGTTAATCCTTATCGTGTTGTCCCGGATATACTTCAGATACTGTTCATCACGTTCCGGCTTGACCCTGTCCTGTACAGCTTCAACATAACCAAGCATGCTGGACAACGGCATACGCAGATCATGCGTAATATAGGCAAGGAGCTTTTTCCTCCCTTGCTCGGAGTGAAGCAACCGGTCATACGAAGTGCGGAGATCATCGTGAGCTGCAGATAAGGCCTGTGTGCGTTCCTGCACGGTCTGCTCCAAATTCATATTCATTTCAGTCAGCTTGTCGTTAGCTGCCTGCAGCTCTCGTGCAATCCTTTCCTCGTTCGATGCCGCCCTCGTAAATCTTGAAGAGAGCAGAAGCATCTGTGCGATCGTAAATACCAACAGTCCAAGCGGAGAGGTATTTCCAATCAGCGACCATTCATTGTAATATAAAAAATCGTTGATGACCGTAACTAGCGCAACCGCCGACACCAGCAGGAAGACCAGCGCTCCCTCCATACGCTGCATAGCCACTCGGGCCAATCCAACCATCAGATAAATCATATGGAAAACAACCATCACACCGATCATCAGTAATAATTTTGTATATATAAGCGCAGGGGCCACCGCAACAACGATACAGAATGCACTGGTTACAATCCGCGAGCCAAGCTGAAACCAACGCGACACATAATTGGGAAAGATGCAATCAAAGTACTTCGTGATGATGTATCCACTGCTGCACAGAATCAGGTACTCGAGCTTGAACTGCAAGCCCCATGGAAAAGCCGGCCACAATTGTGTGAGCAATAGCTCGCCGACCAGCAGCGACCGGATACCGAACAACAGGGTGAACAGACCAAAATACAATGGAGCCCTGTCTTTGCGTCGCAGGATGAACAACAGCAGGTGATACACGCCAATCACTAGCAGGCTTGCGGTGATGAACATTTCAGCAGCGATTCTCAGATTTGTCCTGGCCGATAACACATCGCTGCCGCCGAGCTCAATATACTTGGTGATGCCGCCACGCTTATGATGGAAGTTGGCGACTTGCATAACCAGCTCCACTCTATCATTCTCGGGCTGGAAGAACACTAGCTTCGTTTCCAGATGCGGAGTCACGCCACTCTTGTCCCCACTAACTACACCAACTTCTTCCAGCAGCTCACCATTAACCCATAATTTATACGCATGAAAAATGGTAGGCAGCCGCAGAGCAAGCCGCTCGTTCCGATCCTGCTCGCTAAGCTCAATGACCACCCGAAAGGTTGCAAAGCCTGTACCGTTCAACTGCTGACCATCCAACCGATAGCCTAGCCAGGAGCCCGGGAGGCTGATCCAGCGGTCTTGATTTCCGTCCCTAGCCGAACGAATCTGTATGTCCTCTGGTGACAGCAGCTCTTGCCAGTAGAACGCCCACTCCCCTTGTAACTTTAGCGGATTCTTACTGACATGAACCTGCGTTAAATCCAGAATGCCTTCTTTACTTTCGATCTTAGGGGAATCCGATGCAGAGATGACGGCATAGCTTGCAACCAAACCAACAACAACGGCAGCAGCTATATAAAACAATATCGTACGAGAACCGAATCGGAGAATACCCCTCATTATAAACCCTACCCCAATCTACAAGAGCGCAATAAGTAAGTTGATTATCTAAATAATAGCATCATTAATGTACCCTGCAAATATCTGCGAGGCGTTGAAGGCAAACAACACTGAGGTCCTTTTTCGAAAATAAGAAAAACCGTCCCCCGGACGGTTCATTAACTCTTAAATACTACTTTCTTACGAGCAACACTACACTCTCCACATGTGTGGATTGCTTAATATTGACATAAAAAAAAGGGGACGAATTACGTCCCCACAGACAACGGATTCCCGAAATTTTTCCTGAATATGTTCATTGCCTTCACCTTGACTGACAACCGCCTCGAGTACGGTCGCCCGTGCTTTCAAGGTGTGCTGCTTGGCTCAATTTTTCATTCGCTTCCTCTGCTTATGCTATCTCTTCTTAATCTTAATAGCCACAAAGCGCCGACAATGAATAGCACTCCTGCAACATAAAATAAAGCTTTACTTTCCTCACCCGTTTTAGGCAGGACTTTTATTTGTACCTTTTCAATTGTCGGTACCAATGGTGTTGGTTTTGGCTCTTCTGCCAGTTTTGGTTCTTCTGTTGGCGTTGGCGTTGATTTTGGTTCTTCTGTTCGTGTTTTCTCTTCTTCCAGTTCTGGATCTTTTGTTGGCGTTTGCTCTTCTACCAGTTCTGGATCTTTTGTTGGTTTTGGCTCTTCTACTAGTTCTGTTTCTTCTGTTGGCTTAGGTGTTGTAGGCGTTGTTGGTGTAGTCGGTGTAGTCGGTGTTGAAGGCACGGGAGGCTTAAAGTTCAATAGCACATTTCTTTGCACATCCAATACATTGATTGCGACCGCACCTAAATCTTGAGTATCACTGACATAACTCGCTGACGAAGTGATGAACACGTCTCTGACAGATTGACGCATCATAAATTGGAGTCCAAACTCTACATCAGAAGCCTTATTATCATAATCGCCGTTGGCGACTGTAATGGTGATCGTCCTACTGTCAAGTCCTGCATCGGTGTATGTTGATTCAACTACAGTCGCGTTTGGATATCTAGCCTCCGTAGCATTATCAAGCTGAACTGATGGTATAATGACAGTTCCATCATAGTTCTTTTCTGTAGCTCTATAGGATACCGATACAACAAGGTTATCACTCGCATCAAATGATAATTGCTTATCAAATACATCCACCTCTGTTTTTGTATACGTTGGTTCTATAGGATTTAAACTGAGGTAGTAATTAAATAAATCCTCTCCCGCTTGTGTTGGCGGATAATGCTGGTTACGCCAGTCAGCTAAATCCGCTCCATTAGTGTAATGCCAAATGGCATATTGCGTAGCCCAAAGAGCCATGTCTTCGTCCAAACCTGTAATACCAGTGGCCGCTTGTAATTCTGCAACACTTTTCGTCGGAAAACCATTGAGCAGAACCGCCCTTAACATATCCCCATTTATCACCTTTCCTTTAATGAGGTAGTTGTTAATTTCTTGAAGTGGTGAATAGAACTCTTCACCAGTGCGATAACCGAAAAGATTGTTCGTAAGGGGATATTCTCTCGACCTATCAAAGCAATAAGCTAAAATGCCATCAGGAAGACCTGCTCCGTTCGGCCTTCGTTCATAAACTCCGTTATTGTATTCAGCTAAAACAATGATAGGATACATTCGCACATCAGGAAACCAATGATCTACGACCTCAAACTTTTCATTAACTGCAGGGGCCGCTTGGATAAATTGAAGTGGGGTTGAACCTAGCAGAATAATCAGAAATACGGCAAGCTTCACTTTTATGTTATTCAGTTGACATCTTTCCCTTCTAGAATCGTAGCAAATAACAGAGCACTTCTCGAGTGTGTTCTGTTATTACTTATATCATCGGTTATTGATGTCGTATTTTGAATTTTTTATCGGAAATAATTAACAATCAATGCTTTGATGTGGATCCGTCTCTCTTTGTTATCACAATTTTATCCATATAATACATATATTGATTGAACAGGGGCGGATAGAGTGAGTACACTTAGCTCAATTCTCTGCTTTACCACTAGCGATGATACAGTTCCCGTTATTTGAGCAGTCCTGTCACATCTCATTTTCATACCATCAATATTAGACACTCCACATGTGTGGAGTAGCAGAGTCTACACATGATACTTCATTAATATTTACGAATAAGCCCCCATTTCCACTGTGTTAAAGTGGCGATGGAGGCTTATTGTCAAGTCAACTTTGAGATTCCGAATGGCTATTTAAATCAAATTGGATTTTTGCAACAGTCTCTGGATAATCGTCGCAACCTAAGCCCTAGTTTCATCATCATAATTTACGGGGAGCGTTTCCATCTGACAGTGAGGCATAATTGCTCGATCGCACGAAATCGCGATGGGCTTCCTGAATCGCTTTCGCGCGCATCAGCAATTCCTCAGACCCACCATGCTTCAATTGCCCGGCAATCTGACTCAGCTTGAACGTGATATAAAAGTTCGCATCCGCTTTGCTACGGCTAAGCTGCAATGCGTCCTCATACGCTTGGCGTTCCATCGAGAGGCTCATTGCTTGTTCATGTAGATTGGGATCATGTCGCTGTAAGTATTCCATATCGACGGTGCGCAGCTTCTTACCCTGCATGAGTATATTTCGAATAGATGCCAGACGCGACTGATCCTTCGTCTCGAGTGCGTCCTTGCATTGCTGCATCGCTTTGAAATAATCACTTACCGACTGCAAGGATTTTATATTCACGTCATTCCCCCCTAATTAAAATATCTTCACATGCAGCATATACCATCTTCCATGACGGCAAGCTTTTCTTTCTCAAAAATCTACATATGTTACTTCTAATTTATCACGTAAAATTGTTCAATATATGAAATTCAAAGAAATCTTTAAGTTCGCACTTTCAACGCACCTATGGCAACCAGCATATATCCTGTCCCCCGAATCGCATGCCCATTTGTATGATATTTCGTCCATTTGATGACAATTCGTTAAAGTTTCTCAGTATTCCCTGCGCGCCGGAACGCCCCCATTTGATTCCATCAGCTTAAGTCCAGCCAATACAAAAAACGCAGCCCCGAGGGACTGCGTGCGTTTATCGTGTATGGCAGACCTTAGCGGGATTGAACCGCTGACCTCTTCGCTGCCAGCGAAGCGTTCTCTCAGATGAACTAAGTCTACTAAAACTTCGTCAACATTACATTGAGCGAACCTGCCACATCTCATTTTCGAATCATCAATATGACCGACTCCACATGAACCGTCCACGGGAACATATCGACCGGCGTCACTTCCGCTGTCCGGTAACCGCCTTCCTCCAGCACGCGCAGATCGCGAGCCAACGTCGACGGGTTGCAGCTCACGTAGACGACGCGCTCCGGCTTCATCGCCAGAATCGTATCGAGCAGCGCAGGATCACAGCCCTTGCGCGGCGGGTCAACGACGATGACATCGGCAACGATACCTTCCTCTCGCCAGCGCGGGATAACGACCTCGGCCGGTCCTGCCTCAAATGCAGCGTTGCCAATAATGTTCAGCTCCGCGTTTCGCTTCGCATCCTCAATCGCTTCCGGCACAATCTCAACACCGTATACATGGCCCGCTTGCCGCGCCAGGAACAACGAGATCGTGCCGATCCCACAATAAGCGTCAATGACCGACTCCGTGCCGGTCAGCCCCGCGTATTCCACCGCTTTGCGATACAGCTCCACCGTTTGCGCCGGGTTCACCTGGTAGAATGATCGTGCGGAGATTGCAAAACGGATGCCGTCGAGCTCATCATAGATGACCTCGCTGCCCCATAATACGCGCGTCTCGTCGCCGAATACGACGTTCGTATCTCTCTTGTTCACGTTCTGCACGATACTCTTCACAGCCGGGAGCGCCTCGCGGATTCGCTTGATCCACTCCTCCGCCTGCGGAAACTTCGTACCGTTCGTAACAAGTACGACCATGATCTCACCAGTAATAAAGCCAGTCCGTGCCATCACATGGCGAAGCAGCCCCTTGCCGCTTTCTTCATCATAAGCCGAAATGCCAAGGTCCCGCCCGATCGTCTTCACAACACGGACAACCTCATCATTACGGTCATGCTGAATGAGACAGTCGTCCATATCAATAATCCGGTGGCTGCCCCGCGCATAAAAGCCAGCGATCAGTTCGCTGCCCGCTCCACCGCTAGCACCAACAGGCACCTGTGCTTTATTCCGGTAGCGCCATGGCTCTGCCATGCCAACCGTAGGATGCACAATAATTCCCTCGCCCATAGCGTCATCTTCGCCATCCCCATTGGCAAAAGCCTTTCCGCCCGCAACCCTCAGCTTGCCGATCCGCTCCAACGAATCAACCACATGCTGCCTTTTCCACTCCAGCTGTGCCGGGTAATCGAAGTGCTGCAGTTGGCAGCCCCCGCATTTGTCGAAAATATCGCAAGGCGGCTCCACACGGTCGCTGCTCTCCGTCAGCAGCTCCTCCAGCCGGGCATAGCCATACTGCTTCTTCACTTTCATAACCTTCGCCCGTACACGCTCGCCAGGCAAAGCACCTTGAATGAACAAGGTAAAGCCGTCCGCGCGTCCGACACCCTCGCCGTCATGGGTCAGGCCGATAATATCGACCGTTACCTCTTCATTTTTCTGAAACGGCGCATCTTCACGAACCTTCGCCTTTACATTCGTCCCGCCCTTGTTCCCCGCTCCATTCCGGACGCCAGCTCCTCCGCTCCCTTTCTGCCTTCGAGCTCCGCCGCCTGCTTGTCCTCTGCCGTTATTACCTCTTCTGTTCATCCTAACAATCTCCGTTCCTCATGCTTTATCCCTCTAGTGTAATCCATCTCCAAAAAGAAATAAACCTCCATAAGCAGCCAATCGCCACCGGCGCAGCTTGCCCACAAAGGTTTATCATCACTATCTATTAACGGTACGTCGATATGC
>NZ_CBVJ010000106.1 GCF_000513275.1 Paenibacillus gorillae
CATCTCCAAAAAGAAATAAACCTCCATAAGCAGCCAATCGCCACCCGGCGCAGCTTGCCCACAAAGGTTTATCATCACTATCTATTAACGGTACGTCGATATGCCCGTCTCGTCGGTAAAGATCTGCAAGTGCGACGGCAGTACTGAGAACGTAAACGGCAGCCTGCCGCCATATTCCCCGTCCAGATTAATCTGGACGTAATCCGGCGTGGTCACCTTCAGCTCGCTCGTCCGAAAATGAATAAAATGCGAGTCGTTCAAATGCTCGCCGCGCAGCGCCATCGTCGCAAGGCGGATGAACTCCGCCAAATTGCATTTTTTCAGCAAAATGACATCAAACAGCCCGTCGTCCACCTTGGACTCCGGGGCCAGCTTCTCGAAGCCGCCAACGGAGTTGCTGTTGCAAATGAGAAACAGCATGAACTCCCCGTCAAAGCCGCCAACGCCAGCCGCTTCAAAGCTAAGCTGCGTGGGGCGAAGGCGGGTCATTTTCTCCAGCCCCTTCATATAATAGGCCAACTGCCCGATCATCGTCTTCAGCTTACTTGGAACGTCGTAAGTCAGCTCCGTCAGTGACCCGCCGCCGGCGATATTAATGAAATAGCGGTTATTCGCCTTCCCTACGTCTATCGGCCGAGTATACTGCTGAATGATCAGGTCGCAGGCATATTCCCAGTGCCGTGGAATTCCCATCGCCCGGGCAAAATCATTCGTCGTTCCCAGAGGTAAAATGCCAAGAGGCGGCAAGTTGGGCTTTTCAGCCAAGCCATTAATGACCTCATACAGCGTCCCGTCGCCGCCAGCTGCAATAATCATGTCGTATCCGCGCTCTGCGGCTTCGGCAGCAGCAAGTGTCGCATCGCCTTCGCCTGTCGTCGCATGGCAGCTTGCCTCGATACCGGCCTGATCCAGCTTTTGCAAAATATCCGGCAGCCGGCGCTTCATCTCTTCCCGTCCCGATGTCGGGTTATAAATTAATCTTGCTCTTTTATTTACCATACGATAAAGCCCCCACTACGAATACCGTTCCGTCGCCTCAAGCTGCTCCAGCCAGGTTGCGATCCGCCGTTCCACCCAACGTGCAACAGCAGGATGCGGCAGCATCGCTTCGCCGTTATAGCGATAGTCCAGTCCGGACAGCCGCTTCGGAATGACAGTATTCGTAAAATATCCTTTACTCAAAAATAACGGCACAACGATTACTGCTTCATTCGGTCTGTCCTGTTGAAGCTCCTGCATACGCGCCGCAGCTTGATCTGGCAGCAGCATAGCTGTTGCCGCATGCGCAAAGCCGCCAAGCTCTCTCAGCCGTTTCCCAAGCCGATTCAGCCCTTGCTGCCATCGTTCATGAAATACCGGCTCCTTACTGCCATGGCCTACCAGCAGCAGCGTCTCCTGGTCAGCAGCCGTCGATAAAGGCTTTATATTCGACAGCAGCAGCTCCACAATTTCTTCATCCTCATCGATCGGCTGGCCCATATGAATGCTGGTGGTATGCTTCACACGGAAGGTTCCAAGATCGCCCTCCAGCTCCGAGATCGGCGGCAGTCCGAAGGCTTGCCCAATTTCGTCGACATGCGTGCTGCCGGAAGACACGAACAATGGAAGAACGAATAGTTCCGTCACGCCCTGCGCTTCCAGCGCATCAATACCATCCTGAATGAGCCGTCCCTCCACAATCTCGAGAAACGACGAATACACCGGTACGCCCTGAAGAGATGTCGATGAAACGGCGGCAGCAGCCACCGCTTCATCGACAAGCCTTACCCACTCCGCTTCCCGCGATCCATGGCTGATAACGAGTATGCCAGGCTTCATTTCTTATCGTCCCAAACGCTCTAAAGCCATTTTATACCCGTCGTTGCCGTAATTCAAACAACGCTTCACCCGCGATATCGTTGCTGTACTAGCGCCGGTCTCCGCCTCGATCTGGTTGTAGGTGCTGCCTTTGCCCAGCATGCGCGCAACCTCAAGACGCTGAGACAGCGACTGGATCTCGTTGATCGTGCACAGATCGTCAAAAAAGACGTAGCATTCCTCCACCGATTTCAGAGTCAAAACCGCCTCAAACAACTGGTCGATCGCTTTATCGTTAAGCTTTTTAAGCTGCATGCAAATCCACTACTTTCCTATTAAGTTATTGCTCACATTGTAACTTTTTTAGGGCATTTTTTCAAGCATTACCGTTTCGACGCTTTACAGGACGGAAGAGTCTTTTATTAGGGAGACAGGGCTGCTATCCCGATTTTTTATTCATGACCCGTGACAATCGTCCAATCCGTATGTTTGCCTATCCCATAGACTGCTATTAAGCAGAACATACAATGAGAAAAGGGTTGTGATCCGCGTGAACTACCGCAACAACAACGGCGGCGGTTATCCGCAGCACTACTATCCGCCGCACTCGCCTCACGGCGGCCATCACCGCCAGGCGCTGACTCAGAAGAGCCAAGGCGTCTCCAGCCTGTCTCAGACATTCGGCGTGAACCCGGAGATTGACCCGCCCGTTTCGGCTGTTCCCATACAGGCATCTCTGGCTCCCGTCGTCGTACCTGCCACAGCTGCCGAACTGGTCGAGACGACCCAAGCGGCACCGGCAAAAGGGGGGCTGTTCTCCCTCGACAAGCTGGGTGACATCAAAGGCTTTGTCGATCGTCTCGGCGGCATCGACGGTATTCTGAACACTGTCACCAAAGTACAGAAGGTCGTCTCCACTGTGTCTCAGATGGCGCCGATGGTCAAAGTGCTGATGGGCTCCTTCAAGAAATCGAGCGATGATTCCGACGAGTCCGATGAATTTTTCCCGAAAAAAGCGCAAGCGCAGACGCAAACGTACCGGCACACCAAAAGGAAGGCGCAAACGTAAGGCGATTAAGAAAAAGCTGTAGCTATTCCCAGCTTCGCAACACTAGACGCAAGCCATCCGGCTTGCGTCTTTCTTTATTCGTCTCAAACCGCATGTTTCACACCTATTCTGCGAACCTGTCTTCGCTATTTAGCGAAGACGATTCGTTGCGTTTAAACTACACAGTTTCATTTAAAGCTGACCTCAACTAATCATCTGCACGCCTGATGAACAAGCTCCACAACGAACCTGATTCGCAAAACAGCGAATCAAACTTCGCTATATCAACACTAACTGATGCTAATACGGCTACAACGAACTAAATTTCGCTTTCCGTGAACCTTGCTTCTCCAATTGCGAACTTCTCTTCGCTATGGCTGACGCATCGGCTCGAACCACATGTTTTACACCATTTCTGCGAACCTGTCTTCGCTATTCAGCGAAGACGGTTCGTTGCGTTTAAGCTACGCAGTTACATATGAATCTGACCTCATCTAATCATCTGCTCACATAATGGACTGCCCCACAACGAACTTGATTCGCAAAACAGCGAATCAAACTTCGCTGTACTAACACTAACTGATGCTCAATATGGCTATAGCGAACTAAATTTCGTTTTCCGTGAACCTTGCTTCTCCAATTGCGAAATTCTCTTCGCTATCGCTGAAGCATCGCCTCGAACCACGTCTTTTGCACACATTCTGCGAACCTGTCTTCTCTATTTAGCGAAGGCGATTCGTTGCGCATACTTAGAAACTACATATGTAGCTAACCTCATGTAGTTAAACCCGCAGGCATGATGGACAAGCTCCACAACGAACCTGATTCGCAAAACAGCGAATCAAACTTCGCTGTTCCAACACTAACTGATGCCCAATACGGCTACAGCGAACTAAACTTCGCTTTCCGTGAACCCTGCTTCTCCAATTGCGAACTTCTCTTCGCTATTGCTAAAGCATCGGCTCAAACCGCATGTTTTACACCATTTCTGCGAACCTGTCTTCGCTATTTAACGAAGACGGTTCGTTGCAGTTAAAGTTGGTTCGAACGGACATTTTCTGTGCAGCTTTTTCCGAGTGCTTGTGCTATTGCATCTGGTTGGCCCAGTTCCGATGTCTCGTGCTGCATGACACGTATTGTTGACCCGGTCTCCTACTGTTTGTGCTTGCATGGTTTGTTCTGCATGGTTTGTGCTGCATGGCTTGTCATTCATCATTAGTTCTTTCTGCGTTGTGCGAATTAGGGTAAGCGGAGCGTTTTGAGTTCAGGACGACTTTTCGAAGGTTCTATCCATTAATCATCGTGCAAGCGATGGGGAAAATGGAATCAAGAACGGCGGTATGAACCAAAACGTGCAGCGAACCCGGCACTCGACAGCACACAGCAAAACGCGCAATGCCCTCACCACTCGAACGCCAGCATCACATAAAAAAGACTGCCGAGAACTCCCGGCAGCCTTCAATATCAGCTATTAATAAAACACATTATCGATAACCCAATAAACAGCATAAGCCATAAAGACAGTAATCGGAATCGTAATAATCCAAGCTACGAAGATACGGCCAGCGACCGACCAGCGAACGCTGGAGAAGCGCTTCGCACTGCCTACGCCCAGAATCGAGGACGTAATAACATGCGTCGTACTTACTGGCAAATGAATCAGAGTCGCAGTCAAAATAACGGCTGCCGAGCCAATATCGGCGGCAAAGCCATTAATCGGCTCGATTTTGAAAATCTTCGTGCCCATCGTTTTAATGATCTTCCAGCCGCCGACCGAAGTGCCCAGCGCCATTGCAAGCGCAGCGGACAGCTTAACCCATAGCGGAACGTCCATCGTATCTTGTATGCCTGCCGCTACCAAGGCGAAAGTGATGATACCCATTGCCTTTTGCGCATCATTCGTTCCGTGCGAGAACGATTGGAATGCAGCGGTAATGATCTGTCCGAAGCGGAAGCCTTTATTCACTTGATGCGGGCTGGAACGGGCAAAAATCCGTTTCAGAATCCACATGATGATAAAGCCCGCAGCAAACGCGATCAGCGGAGAAATGAGCAGCGCTTTGACGATATCGAGCAATCCGCTGCTGTTAATCGAACCCGTTCCTGCTCCTGCAATGACCGCGCCTGCAAGCGAACCGATCAATGCATGGGAAGAGGAAGAAGGAATACCGAACCACCAAGTGATTAGATTCCACACAATGGCTGATACAAGTGCAGCAATTACGATCTCAACGCCATTGGGGAGATCAGCCGGATTGGCGACGCCGCTGCCGATGGTTTTCGCTACGCCGGTAAAGGTCAGAGCGCCTACAAAGTTCATGACAGCCGCCATCATAATGGCAACGCGCGGTTTTAACGCCCGCGTCGATACCGAAGTAGCAATCGCATTGGCCGTGTCGTGAAAGCCGTTAATAAAGTCAAAGCTGAGCGCAAGAAAAACGACTACACATAGAACGATTAAATCCATTTGAATTGACTCCTACTCTCTACTATCTGGTTAGCTGTTGCGCATAATGATCGATTCCAACGTGTTCGCTACGTCTTCGCAATAATCGGTCGTTTGCTCCAGCATTTCGTAGATTTCTTTTCGTTTAATCAGTTCAATCGGATCCTTCACATTTGCAAACAAGCTCTTAATTGCGACGCGCAGCAGATCGTCCGCCTGGTTCTCCAGTTCGTTGATCGCAATATTCGGCTCGCGAATGGCAAGCAGTTTTTTCTCCGTCAGCAAGTAAATCGCTTTTTTGATTTGATTAGCAGAGCGCAGTAAAATATCGCCAAACAACGTGATATACTCGTCCTTTTCATGAACGTAGTACATTTCGAAGCGTGAAGCGCAAGCTTCAATGCCGTCGAGAACATCGTCGAGAGACGTCGTGAGCGCCATTATATCTTCCCGCTCAATCGGGGTAATGAACGTCTTGTTCAGTTCTTTGAGAATGGTATGGACGTATACGTCACATTTGCTTTCGTATTCTTTCATCGCCTTCGCGAAAGCTGTTACATCCGACAAGTCAGAAACCCCGTTAGAAAAATACTGTACTGCTTCAACCAAGGTGTCTGCCATTTCTTCAAACGTTTTAAAGAAAATGTCTTTTTTCTTAAACATCGTAATCCCCTTTACCTGACTGGATGTTGAGGCTTCATGAAAATGAGCCCAGATAATCTTAACATAGTTTACTTTAGTTTTGTTAAGGGAATGTAAAGGATTTATGAAAACTTTTATTTTTTTCGATTTTCGTTACAAATAATTAAAAAACACGCCCCGCAAGGAGCGTGCTTACAGCTTTTTCCTATCGACGTGTGGAATGGCCACCCCGTCAAATGGAAGCACTCTTCGCCTGTTAAGAGTGTTTCCGTAAAGGGCTCATTTTACCCAAAAATGATATGATCCTCAAAGGACGGCGTATTCGGCACAACATGAAAATACGTTACACCCGGCACAAATGGCAGCTCGGCTCCATCCTTCATAATACGAATCATATTATCACTGCTCCGCACCCATTCACAGGAAATCGCCTTGCCTTGCTGGAACAACATGGCCGAGCCTCCTGCATGAAGATCCACATCCAGCCGTCCCACATCATCGAGCGTTTTATGTCTCGCGCCAAGCACAACCAGATTAGCGGCTTTCAACTGCTCATTATTGTTCATATCGACATGAGGCTCGCCATTAATGGAGCGCTGGTACAAGCCGCTGGCTGCATCATAGGCGTACGATACTTTATAGTTTTTCAAAGTAAAGCCGATTTCAATAGTGGTTGCATCCGTACCGCCACCAGCTGCTGCCGACACTGGAACAGCTCCGTCCTGACTGCCCGGAATGAACGAATAGACCGGAACCGAACGGTCGCTTGCATAACCCCGCTTGTCAGCCCCATTCCGAAGCTTCTCCAGATCCGAATAAAGATTATGCGGCGCTTTCCGCTCCTTGCTGCGCCAGAAATAGCTTCCCGCATTCGAAATTTCATCCAGATAAGGCTTCTTCTGCTGCTGCAAAATCGCATATGCATCATTGCTGCCGCCTGCATGAGCAAGAACTGCACCGTAGCTTTCGCCAATATCAATCAAGTATGGACGAATACTGCGGATCGGACCAATGGATTCCGTAAGCTTGTCCGTGCTTTGGAAAATCGCGATCAATCGCGTGATACCGCCTTCCGCCAGCACTTCCCATACGATGTCTGCGTTCGTTAATCCTGATTGCGGGCGGGCAGGCTTTAGATTATTAATCATGACAGCAATCGGACGAGAGTCTGCTTCCGTATCTCTTCCCAGACCCGTTAATGGAGCCGTAAAAGGATGTGCAGGTGTCATTTCTGGCGCAGGAGCTTCTGTCGGATCTGTAGTTACTTCTACATTTGGGTTCTGTGCATTGCCGCCCTGACTACATGCCGCGAGCAGCACGACCATCATCGCAGCCGCTATTGTTAACAACGTCAGTTTGCGTAAAACTTGCATTCGATTGTTCATTTATTCTCCCGCCTTAGGTTCGTCATTGTCACGCGGTAGCGCTTTATTTCTATTTATCATTTAATCACATTTAGAAATAATTGTCTGCTCCAATGGACAAAAAAACGGCAGCGCCCGCTGGCACCGCCGTCTTGCTTCCTGCTATTAAATGCTCCAATGATGCCATTCCTGCTGCTGCCGGTCTAGTCCAGCCAGCCAGTTCGAGCTTACCCGGATCGCTTCCTCCTGATGCTTGCGGTTTGAGTACGTATGATTCGCCTGAAAAATAATTTCCTTGTCGCAGAGTCCCTCACTGCGTGTCCAGAACACCTTCTGGTACAGGAAGCTGTAGTCCACTGGAATGAGCTCGTCGCTCGTCCCGTGTACAAGAAGCACCTCGCCCCCAAATTTCGTTGCCGCTTGAAACGGCTGATGCTGGAGCAGCGAATCGAAAAATACCGGTTGCAGCGTAAAGCCTGAATAATCGGTATCGCCTTGCTGAACCGCTTCGTCATAGCCTGCACGGCCGACAATCCGGACGATATCGTTAAACGGATAAGCGACGGGCGACCATAGAATAAGCCGTTTCACCCGTCTGTCCCTCACAGCAGTCATAAGGGCAAGCGCACCGCCTAGACTATGACCGAGAAGTACAATCCGCTGAGGGTCAACACAGTCCATCGAGGAGATATAATCGATCGCAGTACGCGTCTGGTCGATCATACTCTCAAATCCAAGCGCGCCATAATCACCATTGCTTTCGCCACAGCCGCCGTAATCAAATCGCAGAACATAGGAGCCTTCTGCCGCCAATGCTCTTGCCGTCTTCACGAATAACCGGTCGACACCTACACGGCTGCCTACGAACCCATGGCATATAATAATCGCTTGTTTTTTAGCATTATCTTTGCCGACGCCGTCCTTCGGATAATGTAGCGTAGCTGCCAGCTCCAAGCCGTCATGACGCAGTATCAATTGCTTTTCCATTCCGATAACCTCCCGCATCCCGAAGCCTGTCAATATTTATAATTCCTACCCGAATACTATGATTAATTGACCTCATAATAGCATTCACCTGAACCTGCTGTCAACAGGTCAATCAAGATTTCTTATTTTGGACATACTAAAGCCACACCTATCCCCGTAAGAAAAGGAGTGACCGTCTTATGCCCGTATGGATCGAGTGGCTGACACAGCATTGGCTGTCTGTCATGCTCATTGCCGGCGCAATCATCGCGGTGTTGTACGTAATGATCAACCGGGATATGCTGTTCTACAAAGAATAGCATATCCCGCCCGGCAATATCTAAATTTGAAAGTTAATCTTCTTTCACAATTGGCAGTTTTACCGTTACAATCGTTCCGGCTCCGCGTTCGCTGTCAATCAACAATGCACCGCCGTGGAGCTCGGCGATTTCTTTGCAGATTGCAAGTCCCAGCCCGCTTCCTCCGTGTCCCGTATTGGCCTTGTAGAACTTTTCCGTGACATGAGGCAAATCCTCTTCGCTTATCCCGCTTCCCGTGTCCGCAACGGTTAACTGCGCATACGCCTTCTTCTCATTATCCTTGTCTGTAAACGTAGTCGTAGCGATCCGGACCGAACCTCCGCTTGGCGTAAATTTAAAAGCATTATCGATCAAATTAATGATGACCTGCTTCAAGCGATTAGCATCCCCATAGACAAAGATCGGATTTTTGCCAAAGGTTGCGATCAGCTTCACGCCGGTTTGTTCCTCGCGGACCCCAAGCTGATGCACCATTTCCCTCACCGGACTGTTCAAATCGAGCACTTCCGGCTGCAGCTCGATATTGCCGGCTGCCAGCTTTGAGAAGTCGAGCAGATCTTCAACTAACCCTGTCAGCCGGTCCGTTTCACGGCTAATGATGTTAAGCCCAAGCGAGGTCTCCTCGTCGACCGCCGATTCGCTCCCTTTCAGCGTTTCGCTCCACCCTTTAATCGAGGTAAGAGGGGTTCTCAGCTCATGCGAGATTGAAGAAATAAAATCATTCTTCAGCTTTTCCCGCTTATTCAGTTCCACGACCATGACGTTAAACGTCTCAGCCAGTTGCCCGATTTCGTCATTATTACGTTTGACCGCCCGGCGCGTCCAATCTCCGTCAGCCATATAACGCGCCGCACGCGTCAGTTCCTGAATCGGACGCACGATCCGCTGCGTCATCCACAGACTTAAACCTAGAAACAGCAAGACGACTCCTGCCCCTACGATAGCCGTCATTTGCGTAAGCCGCGTGACCATATCATCAATCAGCTCAACCGAAGCCGAATAACGAAGCAGCGAAACGACTCTCGTATCGTTATAGATAGGAATCGTAACCGAGGTAACCCGCTCACCATAGTAAGGGTCCTCTCCCTGCCAAGTGCCGTTATAGCCGTCCATAGCCGTTTTCACATCAGGGGTCGTATACTGTACCTGTTCAGCAAAACCGTCGGAGTCGATGGCTACTCTGCCATTGTTATCGAGAAGCTGGAGGCGGACATCCCCTTCAGCCATATATTGCAGCATATAATCGGCTTGATCGTGAACCTTCAAAGAAGCCAGCGATCGGCTATGCTGCGTCAGCGCATAGATCGCCCTTTGCTTAACGGAGCTTTGCGCGCTCCCATAGTAATAATTCCATATCAAAGTCAGGAACAAGCCTCCGAGCACACATACAACGAGAACGATTAGAAGCAGGTAGCTCCATACGATTCTTGTTTTCAGGCTGTTCATGGACGATCGCTCCGATTCCATCGATAGCCAAGTCCCCATACCGTCTCGATGAAGACCGGCTCTGACGGATTGTCCTCGATTTTTTGCCGTATCCGGCGAATGTTCACATCAACGACTTTCAAGTCGCCTACATAATAGCGGCCCCATACCTCCGTCAAAATGTCATCACGGCTCACGTTCCGGCCCTGCCGCTCCATGAGCAGCTTAACCAGCGTCCACTCCGTCGGAGTCAGGACGATTTCATTGTCATGCTTCCAAAGCTTGCGATCGGCGAACGTCAGCCGGAAGCGTCCGCGAACCAGCTCATTATCGGTCTGTGCCGCCGCTGCCGTCTCGGCGGCCGTATCCGTCCCCTGCACAGCATTGGGCTTGGCCTCAGATGCGGCTGCTCCTTCCAGCGGAGCAGCTGCCAGCGTGCTTTCAACAGGCTTCATCCGCCGATAGAGCGATTTGATTCTCGCGATTAATTCCCCTGGACTGAACGGCTTTTGCACATAGTCATCAGCCCCGAGCTCCAGTCCGTATATTTTATCCTCTTCCTGGGATTTGGCCGTTAACATAATAATGCCCATGCCCGGATAGAGGCGGCGCAGCTGCTCGCACACCTCGAAACCGCTAATTGTCGGCAGCATGACATCCAGCAGCGCAATATCGAAAGGCCCTTCGTTCGCCGCCAATGCCAACGCCGCTTCGCCATGATCAGCTTCAATGACTTCCATATCATTGCGCTTTAAGTTAATGCGTACGAAGCCGCGGATTGCTTCCTCGTCCTCCAGCAATAAAATTCGCATGACACACCTGCTTTATGTTTATATCGAATAACTATTCGTCTTCCATTACCCGCAACAGCTCGCTAACCTTCCCGTCCTCCAGCCTCATCGTCAGAAAGACCGCTTTATCCCCCTCGGGCATCGATTCCGGCGGCTCTGCGAAGGAGACCGCATAGACCAGGCCGTCTTTTATTTTCAGAACGGAATAGCTTCGGCCCTTCGATTTCCACTCTGCATCAAATGCATCCCGTTTCTTAAGAGGAATGGCATAGATGTCAGCCAGCTTTGTCTTATAGGCTCGCTCCCCGTTCCAATATTCAAAAGCAGCGATCGCATAATTGGCGCCTTTATCCGGTGCGCGAACCGTATAGTGCCCCATCCACGCTCCGGGAATCTGGAAACGGATTTGGTAGCCGTAATCGCTGTATTCCTCCAGCACCTTATGGAAGGCATCCGTCCCGTCCCATTGCATCCATTCGTTAATCCATTTCGTTTCAGCATAAGATAGATCGTCGTATCCAGGTGCAGGTCTCGGCAGCATTAATTCAATGATACCATCGCCGTTTACGTCCTCGCTCATAACCGGCGTCTCGGTAAAGACGGCATCCTCTGGCCCTGCCGACGCCGCCAGCTTCGGATAAACGAGCTGAAGCCGGCGGTTCTCCCAAGCGTACATGGCTGTATACATGGCGTGAGCGCCCATTGAAGCTTCTACGACGATCCCGTTCTGTTTCGGGGAGACGCGGCCAATGACCATCCGGTCGTACGCATTGACGCCGTCATACAATTCCAGCTGCTGCAATAATGTTAGTTCAGCGCTATCCCAATTGTACAGCTTCAACGTATAGGAAGGCAGACTCGCCTCCTGATAGGAACCGTCAGTTTGAATAATAGCGATTTCAAGCCTGCCGTCCCCATTCACATCTCCCACTTCGGCGTACGCATATGGAATGGAATCCACCGGCTGAAGCACCAGCTTGCCCTCCTCGTTCCGTACCGGCTTCGATTGGAAAGAATAAAATTCAGCTAGACTAGGGCTTTCGAAAGAGCCGACCCAGCCGATGGCAAGCTCCACTTTGCCATTTTGGTCGAAATCATCGATTTTAATCCAATCGATTTGCCTTGCCATTGGCTGCTGGATTATAAACCAAGAGCGCCAGACGCCAGAGGTCATCCGGAACACGACAAGCTCCGGAACGTTATACTCATTGTACAGCGAGACGATCGCCTCCGGCGTGCCGTCGCCGTTCAGATCGACTAGACGGATGGCGCCTTCTCCATCATCGCGAAGCGGCAGCGTCAGCTTGGAATAAGCGGGCCTTGCCGCTTCTACCGCCTTCATCAACGCCTGCTTGTCCGCTGTCTGCGACGGCTTCGTTAACAGATCTGCCGGTGCAGCCGTATATTTGCAGCCGGTCGCAAACATACACAGAAAGGCGGCTATTAGCGCCGCCCTGCTTAACATGCTTATATTCAAGGAAAGATTAACCTCCTTATCCTGCCATTTCATCAGGAGTCACGAACGTATAGCCCTTTTTCTTCAAATCATCAATCACATACGGAAGCATCTCCACCGTATGCTTTATATTTTTGTTGCCGAAAGAATGCATAAGAATAATAGCATGAGGCTTTGCCTTCTTGCGAATCATCTCCCGCATATCTGATACCGGCGTTCCTGCCCAATCACGGGTGTCGATATTCCAGCTGACGAGCTCGCGATCTTCGTCTTTCAGCATGCTTTTGAGCGTATCGGATACGGCACCGTATGGGGCGCGGAACATTTTCGGCTTGAAACCGACAGCCTCTTCAATAAGCTTATCCGCTTCATCAATTTCTTGCTGAATTTGCTCGGCATTGAGCTTGGCCATATCTTTATGATTCATGGAATGATTGCCGATTGCATGGCCTTCGTCTACAATTCGCTGCAGCACTTCGGGTTCCTTCTTCACCTGTTGGCCCACGACGAAAAATGTCGCTTTCACACCTTTTTCCTTCAATATGTCCAGTATAGCCGTTGTATACTTCTTATCCGGTCCATCATCAAATGTTAACGCGATAATTTTATCCTTGTAGTGATGCTCCACAGGGGGAGTCTCAGGTTCATGTTCTTGTTCCTTGTCCGGCGTCGTTACATTGCCCGGTTTACTTGGTTGTTCGGATGGTGGTGCCGTATGCTCGTCGCCCTTGCCTGTATCTCCGTTATCGATGCCGGATTTCTCCGGCGGCCGCGGATAATCGACAAGATCACCTTGTTCGACTGCACCTGGCTTATTGTTATTCTGATCGGTTTCATCTGCTTTTACAACTTTTCCAGTAATCTCTGCAAGCGAGAGGCCCATGCCTGTTCCGCAGCCTCCAATAATAATGCTAATAACGACAAGCATGACCGCTGCTGCTAGCGAACGACGACGAATTCTGCGTTTATTTCCCATCCTAATTCACCTTTCTACTTCCCCGGGTTGATAGTTTCATAGTACCGGAATAAGAGAGAGAGGGAGTTACAAATTAGTTACATGGTTTCGACATCTTCCAGCAGTTTTTACCAAGCCGCCTTTTGGACAAAAAAAGAGCCGGAAACGGCATCGGAACTGACTCCTGTATGAGGCAGGAATCATTCCCATCGCATATCACAGCTCTTTGACAATTAAACCCGGCAGAACTAAGCATACCGCCGCTTTCGGCCAAATGCCATCCTAATTGACTGATTGTCCGGTAGCCCGGCGCGACAGCCTGTGCGAGAGACTCATCCGTCAATGCAACATAAATCCGTTGCGTAGAAGCTGATTCTTGGGTATAGTCTTGGATACTGAACTTAAATAGTGTAAGGCTGCATCCGTCATAAAATCAACTGGACAGCCTAGACCATTGTAAAGGAGGATTTGATTCATGCTGCTGAATGAACATATGAGGGATGGCTACTTAAGCCGGCTGGGAAAGTTTGTGGCTGAACCCCCTACGCTTTCCTATTTGCAGAGGCTGCATAGAGCTCATGTGGAGAAAATCTCATGGCAGACGATTGATATTTTCGCCCGTAGAACGGTTTCCATTCATCCTCAGCACTCCGTGCAGCTCATTAACGGGCAGCGGAGCGGCTACTGTTTTCAATTAAATGGAGCCTTTAGCCTGCTGCTTCGTTCTCTCGGCTTCAAAGTGACGTATCATGATTCCGGTATTCAGCCTTTAGGACAGCAGCCGCGAATCGACTCCTTTCATGTGGGCTTGCTTGTAGAAATTACGAATGAGCAAGGTGAGCCGAAGCAGTGGATTGCCGATGTCGGACTTGGCGACATGCTTTATGATCCGGTTCCGCTCTTGTCTGGGTCTTATCAACAAGGGGGATTCCTCTATCATGTAACTTCTTCCGAGGCAGCCGAAGGCGGCTGGCGCTTGGTACATGCCCCTGGCTATTCCTATGCCGGAGTCGACTTTGCACCAGAACCGCTGCCGGATTTGAACCACTTCACTTCCCGTCATCATCATTACTGCCACGCCCCGGAATCACCATGGCTGCGGGTTCTGCTGCTGCAAAACCGCCATGCCGGAGGAAGCAACGAGCTGCGGGGCTGTATCTGGAAATCCAGGACGAGCTCTGGTGTAGAGATAACCGAAATGACGAGCAAGTCACAATGGCTCGAAATGATGGCCGATATATTCCATGAGCCGCTCACCCTGTACTCTGCATCGGACAAGGACGCCCTATGGAACAAAGTCAGCCGCATGCATGAAGAGTGGAAAACCGCGAAAAAAATAAAGCCCGCTGATCAGCGGCTTTACTTTTTTTCTATTAAAGTTTACAGACCTTTGAGCGCTTTCGCTGCAATATCCGTCCGGCTGTGCATGCCGTCGAAGTGAATGACGCTCACCGCCTCGTAAGCACGGGCACGAGCCTCGGCAATGTCGCGGCCGCGGCCGACGACGCCAAGCACGCGTCCTCCGTTCGTCACGATGCTGCCGTCTTTCTCAGCCGTTCCGGCATGGAATACGAGCGCGCCTTGCGCCTCTGCCGCTGCGAGACCGCTAATCACACGCCCTTTCGGATACGACGCCGGATAACCTTCCGAAGCAACAATGACGCATACAGCCGCTTCTTCTTTCCATATGATATCCAACTGATCCAGCCTGCCGTTAAGTGAAGCCAGTACGATATCGACCAGTTCCGTTTCCAGTTGAGGCAGGACGACCTGCGTCTCTGGATCGCCCATACGAGCGTTGAACTCGATCGTTTTGGGACCATCCTTCGTAATCATCAGACCTGCGAACAATACGCCTCGGAACGGACGGCCTTCGCTGACCATCGCTTTTGCCGTCGGAATGATAATGTTCGTGATTGACTCATCAATGATGGATTGAGGAATATGCGGAAGCGGCGCATATGTGCCCATGCCGCCCGTATTCGGGCCTTTGTCGTCGTCATAGACCGGCTTATGATCTTGTGCCGGAACCATTGCGCGAACCGTCTCCCCGTCTACGAATGCCAGAATCGACATTTCCTGTCCTTCGAGAAACTCCTCGATGACGATCTGGTTGCCGGCTTCGCCAAACACTTTGTCAATCATGGCTTCACGCAAAGCGCGCTCAGCTTCTTCCATGGAATAAGCGACCGTTACACCTTTGCCTGCGGCAAGGCCGTCCGCTTTAATGACGATCGGAATCGCTTGCTCGCGCAAGTATGCCGAAGCTGTCTCGTAATCGGTAAACGTCTCATACTTAGCGGTCGGAATGTTGTATTTCTTGAGCAGGTTCTTCATAAAAATTTTGCTGCCCTCAATCTCAGCCGCCGCTTTATTTGGGCCGTATACCGGAATCTGATGCGCTTCGAAAGCATCTACGATGCCTTCTGCAAGCGGATCATCCGGGCCTACGAATACAAGATCGATCGCTGCATCCTTCGCAAACTGCACCAGCTCGTCGAATTTGTTGACGGCAATCGGCACACATTCAGCCAGCTGCGCAATACCAGTGTTGCCTGGCGCACAAAAAATCTCCTTAACCTTCTCGCTTTTTTTCAGCGCCCATACGACCGCATGCTCGCGTCCGCCGCCGCCAATGACTAATATTCTCATGCTTGTGTTGCCTCCCCCCGCTAAGCTTTATTCTAGTGTTTGAAGTGGCGTACGCCTGTGAATACCATCGCAATATTGTTCGCGTTTGCCGCTGCGATCGATTCTGCGTCCTTCACGGAGCCGCCTGTTTGGATGATCGCCGTAATGCCATGTTTAGCAGCCAGCTCAACCGTGTCGCCCATCGGGAAGAAAGCATCCGATGCCAACGCGCCTCCGGCAGCTTGCTCGCCCGCTTGATCAAGCGCAATTCGTGCGGAGCCAACACGGTTCATTTGGCCTGCGCCTACACCGATCGTCATATCGTTTTTCACGACAACAATCGCATTCGATTTCACATGCTTCACGACTTTCCAGCCGAACAGCAGCTGCTTGAGCTCTTCAGCCGTTGGCTTGCGGTCCGTAACAAATTGCAGATCTGCTTCCGTCAGACTGCGAACGTCGCTCTCTTGCACGAGCATGCCGCCGTCTACTGTTGTAACGAGCCATTCCGGCTGACGCTCAGCAGCTGCTACCGACAGCTCACCGAGCTTGAGCAGGCGGATATTTTTCTTCTTCGACAAGATTTCCAATGCTTCCGGCGTGAAGTCCGGTGCAATAATAATCTCCAGGAAGATTTGGCTGAGCAGCTCAGCCGTGTCCGCGCCAAGTGTGCGGTTAGCTGCTACGATACCGCCGAAGATCGACGTCGGGTCGGCTGCATATGCTTTTTGATAAGCCTCATGAATGTTAGCGCCGATGCCTACGCCGCAAGGGTTCATATGTTTGATCGCTACGACAGCCGGCTCATCGAATTCTTTGACGATAGCAAGCGCCGCGTTAGCGTCATTGATGTTATTGTAGGAAAGCTCTTTGCCATGCAATTGCTCAGCAGTCGTAATGTTGCCCGCAGCCGCAAGCGGCTTACTGTAGAAAGCAGCCTTCTGATGCGGATTTTCACCATAACGAAGATCTTGTACTTTCTCGTAAGTAACGGTATAGCTTTCTGGAAGAGGCTCGCCCACTTGCTTCGACAAATAGTCGGCAATGAGAGTATCATAAGCTGCTGTATGGCGGAATACTTTCGCTGTCAGACGTTTGCGTGTCTCCAGCGTCGTGTCTCCGCTTGCTTTCACTTCTTCGATAACCGCAGCATAATCCGAAGCGTCAACAACAACGGTTACGAACTTATGGTTCTTAGCCGCCGAGCGGAGCATCGTAGGACCGCCGATATCGATGTTTTCGATCGCGTCTGCGTAAGCAACGTCTGGGTTAGCAATCGTTTGCTTGAACGGATACAGGTTCACGACAACCAGATCGATATAGTCCAGGCCAAGCTCTTTCATTACCTTCTGATGCTCTTCGTCATCACGAACGGCGAGCAAGCCGCTGTGTACCGCCGGATGCAAAGTTTTTACGCGTCCGTCCAGTATTTCCGGGAAACCGGTTACGTCCGAAATACCGATAACCGGGATGCCTTCCTTCTCCAGCAGGTTGAACGTACCGCCCGTCGAAATGATTTGCACGCCTTGATTGGCAAGTTCACGAGAAAATTCTACGATGCCCGTCTTGTCCGATACACTGATTAACGCTCTGCGAATAGCCACGCGATTATCCTCCTTATGAATTGAAAAATGATTTATCGTTAAGCTCCCATTGGAACCTTACAGCCTTATTTGATCCGGATTGCCAGGTATTGCTTCATTACTTCGAATCGAATGCAAAAGCTTACCCGCTCACAGTTACATGACGGCCGTCCAGCAAGACTTTGCCCTGCGCAATCAGCTGCGTCACCTGCGGCAGCAGCTGCTGCTCCGCCTCGTGAATTCGCTCGGCGAGAGAAGCTTCCGTATCGCCCTTCAGCACTTCAACAATGCGTTGTGCAATAATCGGCCCGCTGTCCAAGCCGCCATCCACATAATGCACGGTAACACCTGTTACCTTCACGCCGTAATCCAAAGCTTGACCGATGCCGTTCACGCCGGGAAAAGACGGCAGAAGCGACGGATGAATATTAATCATCCGTCCATAATAAGGCTCCACCAGCACCGGTGTAATGATGCGCATATAGCCGGCCAGTACGATCAGTTCAACACCGCGCCGTTCCAGCTCCGCAAGAATTTCCGTCTCATAAGCCTCGCGGGAAGGATAATCCTTCGGCTTAAATACGAACGCTTCTATACCAGCCTTCTTCGCGCGCTCGACAACAGGCGCGGATGGCTTATCACAAACAAGGAGCTCGATGGTCGCATCGAGCCCTCCTTGTTGCACCGCATCGGCCAGAGCCTGGAAGTTCGTTCCCTGCCCCGACGCGAAAACAGCTAACCGCAATGCTCCCATTACACTTCCGCTCCCGTGAATGTAACGATTTTGCTTCCTTCCGTTACAGTTCCGATGCGGTAAGCTTGCTCGCCAAGCTCAGCTGCAATGCGAAGCGCTTGCTCTGCCTGCTCGGCAGGAACAACCACGATTAACCCGATGCCCATATTAAAAGTCGTAAACATATCGCGGTTCGTAATTTGGCCTTTATCTTGCATCAACTGGAAGATTGGCAGGATCGGCCACGAGCCGTACTCGATGTCAACGTTAACGCCTTCCGGCAATACGCGCGGAATGTTCTCGATAAAGCCGCCGCCCGTAATGTGTGCCATGCCTTTAACATTCACTTGCTCGATCAGCTTCAGTGCCGATTTCACATAAATGCGCGTAGGCTCGATCAGAACGTCGCCAAGCACGGCGTCGTTAAGCTCCGGCAGGCGCTGATCCAGCGCATAGCCGCACTCTTCAAGCAGAAGACGGCGAACGAGCGAGAAGCCGTTGCTGTGAATGCCGCTGGATGCAAAACCGAGCACAGCATCACCAGCAGCGATCGTTGTACCGTCGATGATTTTTTTCTTGTCGACAACGCCAACCGTAAAGCCTGCGATGTCATACTCGTCGCCTTGGTACATGCCAGGCATTTCCGCCGTCTCGCCGCCAATCAGCGCGCAGCCGGACTGTACGCAGCCGTCAGCAATCCCTTTCACGACCGCTTCGATCTTCTCAGGAACAACTTTGCCGCATGCCAGATAGTCCAGGAAGAACAACGGCTCAGCGCCTTGTACGATAATGTCGTTGACACACATCGCAACTGCGTCGATGCCGATCGTGTCATGCTTGTCCATTGCAAAAGCAAGCTTCAGCTTCGTGCCTACGCCGTCCGTACCGGATACGAGCACCGGCTCCTCGTATTTGTCCTTGTTCAAGCCGAACAATCCGCCAAAGCCGCCGAGGTCGGTCAGCACTTCGGGACGGAACGTCTTCTTGACGTGCTTCTTCATCCGCTCAACCGCTTCATTGCCTGCCGCAATGTCGACGCCGGCTTTTTTATACGCTTCTGCCACTACAAGTCATCCCCTTTATATATGGTTGTTGCATTTTAACAGCTGCAGCTTTTATCCGATTCTTCGTTGACCGCAGTCGGGTAGTCATTGTCGAAGCAAGCCAGGCACATGCCCCGGTTATAAGCGCCGTCATTGCCGCCTACCGAGTCGATGAAGCCTTCATTGGTCAAGAACGACAACGAGTCCGCATTGATCATGTCGCGAATTTCCTCCACCGTACGGGAGGAAGCGATCAATTCCTTGCGATCCGGCGTATCGATGCCGTAATAGCAAGGGTTTTGGAATGGCGGCGACGTAATCCGTACATGGACTTCCGTAGCGCCTGCTTCGCGCAGCATGTTGACGATCCGGCGCGACGTCGTGCCGCGAACGATGGAATCGTCGATCATGACGACGCGTTTGCCTTCCACTACTTTACGAACAGCGGACAGCTTCATTTTTACCCCTTGCTCGCGAAGCTCCTGGGAAGGCTGGATAAAAGTGCGTCCGGTGTATTTATTTTTAATGAGGCCAAGCTCATATGGAATACCTGTCTGTTCCGCATAGCCAATCGCTGCCGAAATACTGGAGTCCGGCACGCCGGTTACGATATCCGCGTCCACGAACGCTTCCATCGCCAGCTGCTTGCCCATCCGTTTGCGGGCGGAGTGGATGTTGATGGTATGAATGTCGCTGTCGGGTCTGGCAAAATAAATGTACTCCATCGCGCAGGTCGCTCTGCGTTCCACTTCAGCATAACGATCCTCGCGCAGACCGTTCTCGTCCAGGTACAACAGCTCGCCCGGCTGAACGTCGCGCACATACTCAGCACCGATTGATTCAAATGCGCAGGACTCTGACGAGAAGACGTAACCGTCACCGATCTTGCCCATAACGAGCGGGCGCAGGCCGTTCGGGTCGGATGCTACAAGCAGCTTGTCATTCGTCATGATGAGGAACGCGAAGCCGCCGACGATCCGCTGCAGCGCTTCCTTAGCCGCCGTCTCGAAATCTTTCGGCGAACGGGCGATCAAGTGGGCGATAACCTCGGTGTCGCTGGACGTCTGGAAGATCGAGCCTTGGCTCTCCAGCTCCTTGCGAATTTCAGGCGCATTTACGATATTGCCGTTGGTTGCAACCGCAAGGTCGCCGTCCCGATAGCGGAAAATAAGCGGCTGCGCATTCGCCAGCTTGCTCTCTCCCGCCGTCGAATAGCGGACATGGCCGATCGAGCGGTCGCCTTTCAGCGAGCTGATCTTCTCTTTATCGAATACTTCCTTCACAAGCCCCATGCCGCGATGATAGGCAAAGCGGTTATGATCTTCCGTATCGACGGTGCAGATGCCCGCGCTTTCCTCGCCGCGATGCTGCAAGGCGTGAAGGCCGTAATAAGAAAGCGAGGAGGCGTTCGGGACATTGAATACCCCGAACACGCCGCACTCCTCACGTAATTTATCGAAAATATCGTCACGGCCGATGCCTTCGTTATAATGGCTTCCCGTCCACAGCGTTAGCTGTTTTATTTCATCAGACATGGAATCGCATCCTTCCAGACCTTCTCCAGTTGTTGTACCGGCGCAGCAACGCCGGACTTGCCGTTAATGTTAATGGTCAGGCTGCCGCCTTGTACCGTACCGATAGCCGCGTTAGTCAGCCCTTGCTCGCTAAGCAGCGATTGCAGCGCAGCCGCTTGCTCCGGCTTCGCCGACAGCAGAATGCGAGATTGCGATTCGCTGAACAGCGCGTGATCCGCACGAAGCTCTGTCGCTACGTTTACTTCTGCGCCGATGCGGCCGCTGATACAGGATTCCGCCAGCGCAACCGCGAGGCCGCCTTCGGACAAGTCATGCGCCGAAGCGACAATTCCTTGCTGAATTGCGCCAAGCACGGTGTTCAGCAATGTTTTCTCCGATGCCAGATCGATCACTGGAGGACGGCCTTTCGCTTCACCCGTCATTACGTATTGAAGCTCGCTGCCGCCGAATTCCGCTTTCGTCTCGCCTACTAGAATAATAACGTCGCCTTCTTGCTTGAAGCCTTGTGTTGTAATGTGATCTGTATCGTGAACGAGACCTACCATGCCGATAACCGGCGTCGGATAGATCGCGCCTTTTGTATTCTCATTGTACAAGCTGACGTTGCCGCCGATAACCGGCGTATCGAGCACACGGCAAGCTTCGGACATGCCGTCTGCGGATTTCTCCAGCTGCCAGAACACTTCGGGCTTCTCCGGGCTGCCGAAGTTCAGGTTGTCGGTAATCGCCAGAGGCTCTGCACCGGAGCACACGATGTTGCGCGCTGCTTCTGCTACTGCGATTTTGCCGCCTACTTCAGGGTCGAGGAATACGTAACGTCCGTTGCAGTCCGTCGTCATCGCAAGACCTTTGCGTGTGCCGTCAATTGTAACAACTGCAGCATCAGAACCAGGCTGAACTGCTGTTGATGTGCGAACCATGTAATCGTATTGATTGTAAACCCATTCCTTGCTCGCTACAGTTGGCGAAGCAAGCACTTTCTCCAGCGCGCCTGTCAGATCGGTAATTTCCGCGAAATCAGCCGTATCGATCGATGCGCTTGCTGCGAAGGAAGCTGGCTCTTGCGATGGCTTTTCGTATACCGGGCACTCGTCAACGAGCGCTTTAACCGGCATATCAGCCACTTCCTCGCCTTTATGGAATAAGCGGAGACGTCCGTCATCCGTTACTTTGCCGACTTTGGCGCAAATAATGCCCCAACGGTCAAAAATTTCTTTCGCTTGCGCTTCATGCTGCGGCTCAACGACGAACAGCATGCGCTCTTGCGATTCGGAAAGCATCATTTCATAAGGCGTCATGTCCGTCTCGCGCTGTGGAACTTCATCGAGGTACAGCTCAAGACCGTTGCCTGCTTTTGAAGCCATCTCTGCGCTGGAGCAAGTAAGACCTGCTGCGCCCATATCTTGAATGCCAAGCACGATGCCGGAATCGATCAGCTCAAGCGTTGCTTCCATAACGAGCTTCTCCATGAACGGATCGCCGACTTGTACCGCTGTACGCTTCTCTTCGGATTCTTCGGAAAGCTCAACGGAGGCGAAAGTTGCGCCGTGGATACCGTCGCGGCCTGTAGCCGGTCCTACGTAAAATACAGGGTTGCCAACGCCTTTAGCTACACCGCGCTGGATTTTGTCGTGATCGATCAAGCCTACGCACATTGCGTTAACGAGCGGGTTGCCCTCGTAGCTCTCATCGAACATAACTTCGCCTGCTACCGTCGGAATGCCGATACAGTTGCCGTAGCCTGCAATGCCGCTTACGACGTTCTCGAACAAATATTTAACGCGGTCATTTTCCAGACGGCCAAAACGCAGGCTGTTCAACAGAGCAACCGGACGTGCGCCCATCGAGAAAATGTCACGGATAATGCCGCCCACACCTGTCGCAGCGCCTTGATAAGGCTCAACGGCGGATGGATGGTTATGCGATTCAATTTTGAAAACAACCGCTTGGTTGTCGCCGATATCGACGATGCCGGCGCCTTCGCCAGGTCCCATCAGGACGCGCGGGCCGGTAATCGGGAATTTTTTCAGGATAGGCTTGGAGTTTTTGTACGAGCAATGCTCCGACCACATAACGCTGAATACGCCGATCTCTGTATAGTTAGGCTTGCGGCCCAAAAAGCCGCAAATAAGCTCATATTCATAATCCGTAACGCCAAACTGCGTGTAAATGCGCTGATCCGCGATTTGTTCCGCTGTAGGCTCCTTAGCCGTTAACTGCTGCGCCATGTTGTTCCCTCCATGCATTCAAAATCGATGTGAACATCCGTTTGCCGTCTTCCGAGCCGAACAATTGATCCATCGCGCGCTCCGGATGCGGCATCATGCCGACCACGTTGCCGCGCTCATTGCTTACGCCTGCGATATTGCCGACCGAGCCGTTCGGGTTCGTGTCGCCCGCATAGCGGAATACGATTTGGTTGTTCGCTTGAAGCTTGGCAAGCGTCTCGTCGTCGCAGTAGTAGTTGCCTTCGCCATGCGCGATCGGAATGCTGATCACTTCGCCTTGCGAATATTGATTCGTGAACGCCGTAGCGCTGTTAACGACTTCAAGCGGCGTTTGGTGACAGCGGAATTTCAGTCCGTTGTTGCGGATCAGTGCGCCTGGCAGCAGGCCCGCTTCCGTCAGGATCTGGAACCCGTTGCAGATGCCGAGGACGAATTTGCCTTCGTCCGCCGCTTTCTTCACTTCATTCATAACCGGGGCAAAACGGGAAATCGCGCCGCAGCGCAAGTAATCGCCATAAGAGAATCCGCCAGGAACGAGGATGGCGTCAAAGCCGCTCAGGTCCGTCGTTGTATGCCATACGTATTCGACTTGCTCGCCAATTGCTTCAACGGCTTTAAAGCAGTCGATATCGCAGTTGGAGCCGGGAAATACCAGAACCGCAAACTTCATCGTGTTAACCCTCCAGTTCGAAACGGTAATCTTCTACGACCGTGTTCGCGAGCAGCTTCTCGCACATCGCTTTAACTTGCTCTTCTGCTTGTGCACGGTCTGTCGTATCAAGCGTCAGCTCCAAATATTTGCCGATGCGCACTTTGCCGACATCTCCAAAGCCCATCGTGTGCAGTGCACCTTGAACGGCTGTTCCTTGCGGGTCCAATACATTTTCTTTAATGGTAACGTAGACGATTGCTTTCATTGTGGCCTCCTGGAAATGTGAGTTTTCCGAGATGGGAGTTAGAAGAAAATCGGCTGATGCCCGCCCTATCCGCGCGGGTGTCCGTCTTCATCGCGTTGAACATTGAAAAATTCTGATTCCACAGGATCGTGGAAATTTTTCAATTGTTCAAAAGCGAACGCCTTCGGCTTTCAGATCGGACACCCCCACTTCAATTCGCTCACAGCGATTTGTTCTAAAAACATCTCGGGTGGTCGGTGAAGAAAGGGTTGCTGCTCTGCCGCTTGTATAGCGGCCCGAGCTAATTGATTTGTAACTATTTATAATCAAAGTTCAAAAAGGCGGCTTTCAAGCTTGTTGAACCGTCTTATTCCGTTAGACGACGATAGATATCTAGATAACGATCAGTCGTCTCTTGCACGACCGACTCTGGCAGCGGAGCTGGCTTACTGTCGCGGTCCCAATCGGAGCCGAGAAGATAGGTACGAACCGGTTCCTTGTCCATGCTGTCGATCTCGATGTCGAGCGCATAATTGCCCTCGGCCCAGAAACGTGATGCATCCGGAGTAAAGATTTCGTCAATCAGAATAACTTTGCCGTCCACAATTCCGAACTCGAATTTGCAATCGGCGAGAATGATGCCGCGCTCTGCGCAATACGCGTGAGCAAATTCATAAAGCTTGATGCTGCGGTCGCGAAGCTCTTCAGCAAGCTCGGAGCCGACCATTTCCTGCATCCGCTCGAACGGAATGTCCTCGTCATGGCCAACGTCGTTTTTCGCTGCCGGCGTGAAGATCGGCCCTGCAAAACGTTCGTTTTTGCGCATGCCAGCCGGAAGCGCGATGCCGTTGATCGCTTGCGTTTGCTGGTATTGTCTCCAACCTCCGCCTGTGATATAGCCGCGAACGACGCATTCAATGTCGATCCGTTCTGCTTTGCGAGTGACCATAATACGGTTTCTCAGCAGCTCTGGCTCGCTAACGAGATCCCCCAGCTTTTCCACGTCGGTATGAATGACATGGTTGGGCTGAATCGAAGCCGTCTGCTCGAACCAGAATGCCGACAGACTGTTCAGCACATTGCCCTTCTCCGGCACAGCCGGGTCCAGCACATAGTCGAACGCGGAGATGCGGTCGGTGACGACGATCAGATAATGCTCGCCGAGATCGTACAGCTCGCGTACCTTTCCTTTATAGAGCAGCGGCGCTTTTACATACTCCGCAGCGGTAGACAATGCTTGCGATTGCGCAGTCATTCTCCTCTTATCCCCCTTAGTTCAATCCAAGACGTGTGAAAATCGTATCGACATGCTTCAGGTGCCACGAAGGGTTGAAGGCATCATCGATTTCTTCAGCGGACAGCAGGCTCGTAATTTCCGTAGTCGACTCGATAATGTCGCGGAATTGGCGCTGCTCTTCCCAGGCTTGCATCGCGCGCGGCTGAACGGTATCGTAAGCTTGCTCGCGGCTGAGGCCTTTGTCGATCAGCTTCGTCATAACGCGGCCGGAGAACGGTACGCCAAACGTGCGCTGCATGTTGCGTTTCATATTTTCCGGGAATACAGTCAGGTTGCCGATGATGTTGCCCAGACGGTTCAGCATGTAGTTGAGCAGCATCGTAGCATCCGGCAAAATAACGCGTTCTGCGGACGAATGGCTGATGTCGCGCTCATGCCACAGCGGCACGTTCTCGTAAGCGGTCAGCATATGGCCGCGGATAACGCGGGACAAGCCGGAGATGTTCTCGCAGCCGATCGGATTGCGTTTGTGCGGCATTGCAGAAGATCCTTTTTGACCTTTTGCGAATGGCTCTTCAACCTCGCGGAATTCCGATTTTTGCAGGGCGCGAATCTCAGTTGCGAATTTATCAAGCGAAGTCGCAACCAGTGCCAGCGTTGCCACATATTCAGCATGGCGGTCACGCTGCAGCGTTTGCGTCGAGATTGGAGCAGCCGTGATGCCAAGTTTGTTGCATACGAATTCTTCAACGAAAGGATCGATGTTCGCGTAAGTGCCGACAGCGCCGGAAATTTTACCGAACTGCACGCCGTTTGCCGCATGCTCAAACCGTTCCAGGTTACGTTTCATTTCCTCGTACCACAGCGCCATTTTCAGACCGAAGGTTGTTGGCTCTGCGTGAACACCGTGCGTACGTCCCATCATTGGCGTATCTTTATATTGAATCGCTTTTTCGCGAAGAATGCCGATAAAGCGCTCGATGTCTTTTTTCAGAATGGCATTGGCTTGAAGAAGCAAGTAGCCAGTTGCTGTATCTACGACGTCTGTCGAAGTCAATCCGTAGTGCACCCATTTGCGCTCAGGACCTACTGTTTCGGATACAGCGCGCGTAAAGGCGATAACGTCATGACGAGTGTCCTGCTCGATTTCGTAAATGCGGTCAATATTGAAGCTTGCCGACTTGCGCAACGCCTCTACATCTTCCTTCGGGATAACGCCAAGCTCGGCCCACGCCTCGCAAGAGCATAATTCTACTTCAAGCCAAGCTTGAAATTTGTTCTGCTCGGTCCAAATTGCTCTCATTTCCGGTCTGCTGTAACGCTCTAACATGTACGGGTCACACCTTCCAAATTGTAGTCTCTTCTATCCATTGCAGCGCTGCTTCCACGTTGTCGGCCAGTACGTTCACATGGCCCATCTTCCGCTTATGCACCGCGTCTTTCTTTCCATATAAGTGAAGCTTTGGCGCTACGTTCAACCGCTCTGCTGCCTCATCACGCTCTTGCACACGGGCAAGCAGCGGCTCAACATGCTGTCCTAATACGTTAACCATGACAACCGGCGTCAACAACGATGTATCGCCAAGCGGCAAATTGCATACTGCCCGCACATGCTGCTCGAATTGCGAGGTTCGGCAGGCCTCCATCGTGTAGTGACCGCTGTTATGCGGCCGAGGCGCCAGCTCATTGACATAAAGCCCGCCGTCTGTCGTCAGGAACAGCTCAACGGCAATCAGACCAACAACGCCAAGCCCTTCGGCAATCCGCATTGCCAGCTTCTCGGCTTCCCGCTGCACTTCATCGGATATACGGGCAGGTACAATTGACAGATGCAGGATGTTATCGATATGAATGTTTTCCGCCGCAGGGAATGCCTTGATCTCCCCCTGAGGGCTTCGCGCCGCGATAACGGACAATTCCTTCTCGAACCGGATGAATTGCTCCAGCACGAGCTCCGCGCCGCTGCGGCTCAGCGTCTCATAAGCTTCATCAATCTCCTCAAAGCTGCGAATAACCCACTGCCCTTTGCCGTCATAACCGCCTGTAGCGGTTTTCAACACGCAAGGCAGACCGAATCGTTCTGCAGCCGCTCTCAGCTCTTCTGCGCTGCGAATCTCGCTGTAAGGAGCCACTCGAACGCCTGCCGCTTCGATCGCCCGTTTCTCCCGCAAGCGATGCTGCGTCGTGTAGAGCAGCTCACTGCCTTGCGGCACGTACGATTCGGCCATGAGCATCGCAGCTACGCCTGCATCTACGTTCTCGAACTCGTAAGTAATGACGTCCGCACGCTTAGCCAGCTCTCTAGCGGCCTCGCGGTCATCGTAAGCGGCTATGATCTGCTCCGACACTTGACCGCAAGGCCCGTCCGGCGTCGGATCAAGCGCCACGAACCGGTAGCCCATCGCGCTGCCCGCCAGCGCCATCATTCGGCCGAGCTGGCCGCCGCCCAAGATGCCAATTGTGCTTCCCGGCGTAATCGTCCGTTCAGCGTTCATGCGCTTGTCTGCTTCTGTTGTCATAGCGTTTCACTGCTTTCCAGCACTTCCTGCTGAATGCGCGCGCGGCGCGCTTCCACACGAGCCATTAGCTCAGGATCAAAAGCGCCCAGCATTTGCGCCGCCAGCAAACCGGCATTCGTGCCGCCAGCATTCCCGATTGCAACCGTCGCTACCGGAATGCCGCCCGGCATTTGTACGATCGAGAGAAGCGAGTCCAGCCCGTTCAAGTTCGACGACTTGACGGGCACTCCGATGACCGGCAGCAGCGTTTTGGCCGCTACCATCCCTGGAAGATGAGCCGCCCCGCCTGCTCCTGCAATAATGACCTTTAGCCCGCGTTCAGCGGCTGTTTCTGCGTACTCAAACATTAAATCCGGGGTACGGTGCGCGGAGACTACTTTTTTCTCATAAGGAACCTGCAGTTCTTCCAACACATCGCAAGCTAATTTCATTGTGTCCCAATCGGACTTGCTGCCCATGATAACGCCAACCTTCGCAGACATGCGCTAAACCTTCCTTCATTTATAATTTGATATTCCCGGCACTTGGCCCAAAACGCACAAAAGTCCGGCTGGCAGCCGCAGAATATACACGATTGCTTTACCGGACCCGAGCGGAGCATCGTATACGCCTTCTCTAAATGAAAAGGCGATTCGATGCGATTGCTGGCAACAATTGGCTTTACTTCGCTAATGTGATAACGCAAAGACAGCAGAAGGCTGCCCTATGGAAGGGCAACCCGTTCAATTGTTTCAGCATGCTCGTAGTCCGAAAATATGGTTTTCGGGTAGAAACTTTCGGGCCAAATCCCGAGGATATACGAGTGTTCGACTATTGCGGCGGAATGTGCCGCCTTGACCTATTCTAGTTTATCCAATCCCTCCATAGCTGTCAATGAAATAAGAATAAAATACGAACATTTCCGAGCTTTCAAATTAAGAAAGTTCGTTTTTGTGTCAAGATGTATCAAAATATATAGGCTGTCCGCCAAAAGAAGCAGCATATTAACTTGTAATCCATTGTTCACATAGGAATATCTTGCCAGTTCACTGCCGTATAATCGTTACAGCGTATAAATTTAATTAGAAGGAGGTTTATCAACCGATGGCTTTTCCCGAAGACAGCCAATATGTCCCCGTCCTTGCGGGTGGCGCACCGCTTACAGATCCCGCCAATGATGTATCTCCCGATGAGTGCGATATTGTCGGCAGTACGCAGTTTCCGGCCGCCTATTACGCCTATGACGGGACCAATGTGTATTTCCGATTGCGTCTCAACAGCGATCCGCAGTTCAAAACCAGCTTTCGCAATTTTTCCTGGGGCGTCCTGTTCGACACTGACAATTCGCCATCTGTACTGGAATGGGAACTTGCAGTCAATGGCTTAGACAACACGCTGGAGCTTACGCAGACACAGACGGTGATCAGCCCGGCTGGCAATCCGGCAGTCACAGGCAGTACAAACCGCAGAGGAACGGTTCGCTTCTCTGCACCAATTATTAACTTTGGCATCGCCAGATCCAAAGCGGCAGCAGACGGGTCGAATTTCGGGGGAAACGGCGATTTTTTCCTGGACTTTTTAATCCCGGCAACGGTATTATTCCCTATTCTTGGTATCAGCACAGCTTCGCCGCTTCGTTTTTTATTTTTTTCATCGGCCAATAACAACAACTACAACAAGGATTTCACCTCTTTAAGCGACAGTCTGACCATTACAGGCGGGGATGTGCGGGCCGCGTTGTCCATTACGCAGACCGCTTCGAGCTCCGTCATTCAAGCCGGCCAGCCCGCATCGGTGGATGGGGTCATTACAGTCGTCAATACCGGACGAAGCACCGCCTCGACGATCTTTGCCGTCACTGCCTTCGCCTTCGACAAACTCGCCGCCTTCCAGGTTACGAGAACTAGTGCAGGAATGACCGCCTTCACTTCATTGAACCAGACGCTTACTTGGAATATCGGCAATTTGGCTGCAGGTGCAAGCGCAACGTTGTCCTATTCCGCATCTGGTTTATTTAATACGCCAGGCGGGCGGGTGCTGGACACGAAAATTGCTACAGGCGTCGATCTCTTCACCGGCGGAAAAATCACTTCGGCGCAGAGCACCGCGACGCTTAACGTCGTAAGCACGGGCGGCGTGAACGGAACGGTGCTGGACGGAGCTTCAGGGCTGCCTGTTGCTGGGGTATCTGTTCAGGTGTTAAAGCTTCCCGGCCTGTCTTCTGCCGGAACGGCTGGTACTGATGCAGCAGGCATTTATTCGATTGGCAATCTCGCGCCGGGCTCTTACCGGCTGCAGTTCGCTTATCCGAACTATAGCCCACTATCCTCGGATACCCAAGTGGCGGCAGGCGCTGTCACGACAGTGAACGTATTGCTTCAGCCGCTTCCCGCTGCCGTTCAAGGCGCCGTGACAGACGCTTCAAACGGCACGTCCATTGCTGGAGCAATCGTCAATCTAACCAACTGGCTAGGGGTCCATGTCGCACAAGCCGTATCGAATGCGAACGGAGCGTACGCCATTACAGGCATTACTCCCGGCTATTATCGAATCAGCTTGTCGGCAAGCGGCTTTCAGCTTAATGACCAGCCACTAACGCTGTCGCCAGGTGAGACACGCATAGTGAATGCCTCACTGCAGTCGAATCCGGGGGCGGTAGCTGGCACTGTAACCAGCGCTGGAGGCTCACCCATTGCTGGCGCTAAAATCGAAGCGCTCGACAACCGGAATAATGTGCTGTCTACGACGGTGACTGCGGCTGACGGCACTTATCGTCTTGATACGCTGCCGGCTTCCTCCAATGACCGTCTTCGGGTTTCTGCCCCGAATTACGTCACGCAGGTCATCGGCTTTCGCGTCCTGCCGGGACAGACAACGACAGTCAACCTATCATTATCCCCGATAGCAGGAAGCATAGGAGGCACCATCAGCGATGCCGAAAACCTGGCCCCTATCGGCGGAGCCAGCGTTCGCGTGTTTAACTCCGAAGGGCTGACGCTTCAAACCGGACTCAGCAATCCGGACGGAACCTATCTCATCCCGTCTCTAAGTCCGGGAAGCTACAGCGTTGTTTATGCCGCCCAGGGCTATGCGGGCAAAACGGTCGGTGCAATCGTTGCAGCAGGCACGCAAGCCAATGTCTCATTGGCTCTGGAACGTCTGGCCGGAGCAATCAGCGGCAGCGTAGCCTCCGTCGATGGACAGCCGATTCCCGATGTCGTTGTCCGCGTATTCTCTAACAATATCATTGTCGGAAGGGTTAACACTGCATTAGACGGGAGCTTCACGATCGGCAATCTGGCACCGGGCGATTACGTTGTATCTGCCCGGCCGGACGGCTATGGGGGCGTGACCCTCGGAGCCTCGGTCAATCCGGGGCAAACGACGGCGCTGAATTTCCTTCTTACTCCCAATCCCGGCTCCGCAGCCGGCATAATCACGGACAGCAATGGGAATCCGCTGCCTGGAGCCATAGTCTCCGTTCAATACAATGTAGACGGCGGCCCTGTTATTCTGACAAGAGTCATCGCCCAAAGTGACGGCCGGTACACGGTCTCCAACCTGATGCCGGGCAGCTATATTTTGAGCGTATCCAATGCCGGGTTTCAGAATCAATTTACCGCCGTGCTTGTCCGGTCCGGGCAAACTTCAACTGCGGATTTCATACTTCCCGCTTCGCCAGGCTCGATATCCGGAACTGTCCGCGACACGGCCGGCAATGCTATCTTTGGAGCCGGTATCGAGATTCGGGTTACGAACGCCAACGGGATAACCGTAAGCTCTCTGTTCACCGATTCCAGCGGCCGCTTTGTAGCTGGCAATCTGAAACCCGGCATTTATACCGTGGTTTCGGGGGCGGCCAATTATCAGCAAGGAACAGCGACCTGCACCGTATTCCCGGATGCATCCACCTCCGTTTCCCTTGTTCTGGCTCCGGACCCAGGAGCCATTCAGGGGCGTGTAACGGATGCTGTAACAGGCAAGGGACTGTTCGGGGCCATCGTCAATATTAATGATCAAGTCGGCTTCCTGGCTGGCTCGGTTTTAAGCGACGACGACGGGTTTTTCCGAATAGCTGGGTTTACGCCAGGAAGCTATACGCTGGTGGCCACAGATAACAATTATCAAAGCGAGACATTTGGCGCTATCGTCTTGTCCAATGCGGAGACGCCTGTCAGCTTTATGCTCAAGCCGAATCCGGCCACGATTACCGGTCTGCTGCAGCCCGCCGCTGCAGGCAGTCTCGTCCAGCTTTTCAATTCAAACAATGTGCAGATTGCTACCTCCGCAACGCTTGCGGACGGAAGCTTTACGTTCAATAACGTACAGGAAGGCAACTATTATTTAACGGCAAACGCCGCCGGATTCACCTCGCCGATTGTAGGCGCAAATGCCTTGCCGGGTCAGGTTACATCCGTCACCATTCCATTAACGCCTTCTCCCGGAAGCTTGTCGGGCATCGTAACCGATACAGGGGGTAATCCGATACCTGCCGCTTCCGTTAAAGTTCTGAACGGCAATGAATCGGTAAGGGGTATAGGTCAAGCGCAAGCAGACGGCACCTATACGGTTGGCAATCTGCCGGCCGGTACCTTGAACGTCGTCGCGTCAGCGCCATCCTACAGCAGCGCGATGAAAGGCGTGTCAGTTGGTCCCGGGGAATCAGTAACGGGTATCAGCTTCCAATTGACTGCCGATCCGGGCACCGTCAGCGGCCAGATTACGGATGGGGTGACGGGACTGCCGATTCCCGGTGCCGATGTAGAGCTGCGCCAAATTACCGCAAGCGGTCTGGCCGTGGCTTCGGTTTCCGCCACGCCTTTCGGAAATTATCAGTTCAATGGACTGCGTCCGGATACCTATACCGTCATTGCCCGTGCCTCAGGCTACGCCTCCAATACTGCCGGCGCTTTTGTCGGCAGAGGGCAAAGCACGATTGCCAGCATCGCCCTTATTCCGCTGTTCGGCGAACTTAATGGCCAGATATCCGATACGGCTGGTAATCCGATATCGACCGACAATACCGAGATCAAGCTTTATACGAAGGAGGGTTCTCTGTTAGAGACTGCCTTCGCCAATCAGCAAGGCGGCGTACGGCTAATTGAGCTGCCTGCAGGCGAATACATCGTCAATGTATCCTCTCCAGGCTATGTGTCGGCATCGGTAGGAGCGACGATCAAGGCGGGCGAGACAACAGCCGTTGCCGTTACGCTGACTCCTCAAACAAGCGTCGTCTCCGGCTTTGTTACGAATGCTTCTACCGGAGCTCCAATCAGCAGCGCCCTTATTAATGTGTATGATCTGTCCAGCCTGATTATCGAGACGACCTATTCGGATGAGGCCGGTGCCTATATCATTAATGGCTTGCCGGCCGGCGCATTCTCTCTTTCTACCGTTGCCGCTGGCTTCGGCTCTGCAACGGCCTCCGTCATTACAAAGGCAGGCGCTGCAGCCAGAGCGGATTTCACTCTAACACCTTCTCCCGGCTCGATCGCCGGATTTGTCAGCGACCTGGAAGATGGGAAAGCTTTGCAGGGAGCCCAGATCCGAATATTTAGCGGAGAAACCGGCCTTTTAATCGCTACTGTCGTTTCTGGAACGGGAGGGGAGTACCACTATACAGATCTGGCTCCAGGAATCTATACGGCCACTGCCGGCAGGAGAGGATACGCTTCAGCATTCGGCGGTTTTACGATCACGGCCGCTGCCGCTACCCGCTTCAGCTTCGCGCTTACCAAGCTGCCCGGTTCGCTTAACGGTACAGTGACGCGTGCGGTAAGCGGCTCCGGCATAGACGGATGCCGGGTTCAGCTGCATCAGTTCAACAGCTTCGGACCGGTTATCTCTTCCCAGCTTAGCGATTCCAACGGCTTCTATGATTTCGGCGACGTTGCGCCGGCTAATTATATCGTCGCAGCAGCTCTCTCCGGCTTCGTATCCGAGCAGACATCGGCGCTGGTATCACCAGGCGAACTAACATCTGTTCCATTCATGCTCCAGCAGGCGCCTACAGTTATTGAAGGAACGGTAACGGACGGCGCGAGCGGTACGCCGGTTCCGAACGCGCCGGTAACCGTCGTAGACGGCACAGGCGTTATCGGAGGGAACGGGGCAACGAATCCGCAAGGGCAATATGAAGTGCCAAGCACACCAAGCGGAGAACAAACGGTCGTAGTCAGCAAGCCGGGGCAGCAGACGGCAAATGCCTATGTACTGCAACGGCCTGGCCAGCAGCAGACCGTAAATGTCGTTTTAACGGGTCAGCCCCAATCAATAAGAGGCATCGTCACGGAGCAAATCAATGGCTCGCCGATTCCAGGCGCGATTATTAACGCGCTTGATCCGGTTAGCCAGCTTGTCAGGGTTACTGTTATTGCCGACGGCCTCGGCCGATTCGTTATCGAAGGATTGTCTCCGAGCACAAGCTATACGCTTACTGCAAGCTCTCCCAATTACGGTTCTCAAGCCATTCAAGCGGCTTCTGAAGATGGAACTGTTCAAGTAGCACTGCCCGCAGAATTCGGAACGCTGCAAGGAACAATACGTGATTCAGCAGGTCTTCCCCTGCGCAAAGCATTAGCGGAGATTATTACAGACAGCGGCGTAGTCATTCGCCAAACCGTAAGCAACAATAACGGCTTCTATGCATTCACCAATGTCGCCGCCGGCACAGCCAACGCCCGCTTCTCTTATCCAGGCAAACAAACCGTTGTGCTGAAGCCTCTTATCCAGAACATGCAGACGACAATTCTCAATGTCGTGCTGGCCGATGAAGAAGACGACGATGAATAATCCCGATTGTAGTTGAAAGTTTAAGTAAACGTTGCTGCGAAAAAAAAGCGACCCGTTGCGGCAATGTCATTAAGCTGCTTAACTTAATGACATTGCCGGTTACAGTCGCCTTTTTTCAATAACTTATATTATTTTTTCCAGCTCTCGACTCCGGTCTCGTATTGCTCGAACGGATGCTGAACCGAAGCTTCCATTATATCCGAATAGTACGCATGGCTTGCTGGAACGTCGGACCATTTCGCGTCAACTTCAACGTGCCATGGTTTGCGTTCATGCAGGCGGTTAAAGATCCGGACGACCTCTAGTCTCGTAATCGGCTTGTTCGGATTGAATGCCTTATCCGTAAAGTCAAACAGCAGACCTTGCTTCTCAACCGTTGCGATAGCTTTCTCCGCCCAGTGCCCGGAGAGATCTGTGTAGCTGCTTTCCTTCTCAACGTCCCATTTATACAGGTTCGTCAGCAATTGTGCAAATTCTGCACGTGTAATTTGTTTTGTCGGCTCAAACGTATTTTTGCCGGTGCCGACCATCCATTTGTTATTCGTAGCGATTGCGATCGCATCCGCTCCCCAGTATTTGGAGTCCACATCCGTAAACGATAGTTTCTTGGAGTTCGTGGATGGCTTGTACAAGCGGGACAGAATCGTAGCAATCTCCGCACGGACAATACCGCGGTCCGGCTTGAACGTTCCGTCCGGATAACCGATGATGTACGGATTATGAGTGCCGGAAGCTTTCACTTTCGGCTCCGCCGAGAAGCTGAACTTCACGATCGTTTCGCCGACATGAATGACTCCGCCTTTAATAAAGCTGTCATCTCCAAATTTCTCTTCGCGCTTATCAGTGCGGCTGTCGAATACAACATAGCCGTCCTTCTCGCCCAAGAAGTAGTAATCGGCATTGGCGTATACCATCCAGCCGTATTCACCTTTTTCCGAGCTGATTTGCGGGTTGTGGTTTTTGTTAGGTGCGAAATCCGGCAGCTCAGGCAGATTAACAAGCGTTCCAGGTACTCTGCCTTTGGAACGGTTCAGTTCGGTATCCGCCCAGTACAATTTCATGTTAACGCCGGCAATAGGCTCATTCGTTACTGTATCAAGAATTGTGCCGTACGGATCGACCAGGTCGACCGTCAGGCTTGCATTTCCATTGCTGTCGACGACAAGCTTGCCTGTAGGGCCCGCCAGTTTTTCACCATATGGTGCAATTACGTTCAACACAAGCTTGTACTCGCCTGCAGGAACTTTCGGAAGCGTAAAGCTGCCGTCTGCATTCATGACAATGTTCGGCACATTAATTTCCTGGCCGTTGGCCGACTTGATTTTACCCGATACCTTCAAGTTTTCTCCAACCAGCTTCGTGATTTTGTCCTGAACTGTTGTACCGCCATCGGACACAGTCACTTTTGTATTCATCGGCTGCTCAATTTCAGGTGTTGGCGGTGTATAAGGCACAGCAGGCGTAACTGTAACAACAGTGGACAGGCCCGCATATTTGCCCCCCTCAATCGACAAACGGATATAGTACGTTGTACCGTTGGTCAATTCGGTTACAGTCGCGCTCGTTGAATTGGCGTCCAACGTTTCAGTCGTCGTTGCAGGCGTGAAGTTAACGCCGTCCGTAGACTGCTCAACTACGATATTTGTTGCTCCCGTTAAAGCAGGGAACGTCAGAGTCGCTTTACTGCTGCCTCTAGTCGCCGTCAAAGTTGTCAGCTTTTCAGCTGGCGAAATTTGAACTACATTGGATGTTCCTTTATAGAAACCAGATTTGACTACCAGACGGAAGAAGTAGTTCTCACCGTTTGTCAAACCGCCAATCGTGGCGCTCTTTGAAATGCTGTTCAATATCTCTTGCGGAATAACTGGTGTAAAGTTAGTACCGTCCTCAGATTGTTCAACTACGATATCTCCGTCCTCAGCATCATTCAGAGCCGGGAATTTCAGTGTCACTTGTCCGTCCTCCGAGACAGCCGACAGAGTCGTCAAAGGACCTGGCTCCGCTGCAAGTACATAGACGGTGAAGACTTTCTCGCTTGTAAGCCCGTCTTTAATAATCGTTGCTTTCAGGTTTACATAAACGCCAGGCTGTGACGTAACTGGTCTCGTAACCGTTCCGTCCGGTGCGATGATCGAAGGCTGATCGGAGGACCAGATGGTCGTTACATCATCGTCTTGCTTAAACGTAATATTATTTTTTACCGAATTTTTAAAATCGCCAGAATCAAATTCAATATCCGTGCTGTCTTCTGCCTTTTCAATAGCTAGAATAGCTTCCCGATAGTCCGAAATGATCTCGTTCGCAACACGTTCCGCTATTTGATCAATGATATCCTCGATGTCTTGCCCGGAATCGACATGCATTCCGCCGTTAACAAGCTCATCGATAAAGCTTTGGCTTGTATCCGAATAAACCGAAGCTGTAACGCCTACATATTGGGCACCGTTGTTATTGAATGTGTCCTTCAGATTGGATTGTTTCGGTCCTCCATCCAAAGTCGTTTGAGGGTCATCATCAACGTTTACGACATAACGCAATGGAGCATTTGTATCCCATACAATTTCCTCAACCGCTTTGTCCAAAGTCTTGCTTGAAGTAGAGAACAGTCTCATATTGTCAAAAGCAAAAATAGAGATGATCTCACAGCTATGGCTTGTATAGCTCACAATCGGGCCGAACTCATTGCCATAAACGGCAGGAAGAGTGAGATCCTTAATGAGCTGTTCCCCGTTATCCCACATATTTAATTTCGATTCTGTTACATTAATTTTAATCGTGTGATGGGTAGATGCACCCTTCGAGTAGCTTGCGACTTGCGTTACGCCTGCGATCGAGGATAACGTTCTTCCTGTCTCGTTGTGCAAAGCCGTTGCGTCCACGCCGTTAATGTTGTAGACCTTGATAGATCCTTGTACATATAGAATAGCGTAACCGCTCAATTTGCCCGCACTATCAATCTGCGTATTGAAGAGAAAGCCTCCGCCCTCCATACTGTGATAATCGACTTTGGATTCATCCATATCGAAGGTAATAATTTTCTTGCCGGAAGGCGTACCGCTCGTCAGCATATAGTCCTTATAGGCCGGAGAGGTATAGCCGTAGAAAGTCAGTGTCTTGCCGTTATTTGACGATTGAACGTGATTGTAATCCGCAGTTTCAACCGACGGTTTAATTACATAACCATTATTGATGTACCAGCTGTCATAGCCGGAATGTACATGAGAGTCCGATACAGCTGCCGGATCTGCACTTGCGTCCATAATCGACACATATTTAGGATTAACACCCGCTGCAGCCAGTTTAGCTTTAACTGCTTCATTCAATTGGCTTTCAAGCGCACTGGAGTCATATCCAGTAGCGTTACTGCCGAAATTGTAGTAAACCTCTGCTACTGGCGATAGCGCATACGTCATTGACGCATTTGTAACTAACAAAAAGAATGCCATTGCCATTGCAATCATTTTCTTCTTCATCTGATCCACCCATTCTGTAAGATTAACAACAAAGTCTTGCGTTCATTCTTCAGCCTGCAGCTTCAAATTTGCATGCCGATAGAACTACCCAAATTAAGCGTTAAGCACCTTGCGAAACCCCACACCCCTCCAAACTATAGTAGATGTTATGTCCAACATAGCAGAGGCTTCTCTCAAAATTCTCTCAAATCTCTCTTTATTCGACATATCCCTGCGCACCATAAGTGCCTCACGGCGCGTATGGTGCGGAAATTGGTAGTTTTTTGAGAGATTATTCACGTATAGTAGTAGGTATAGGGGTGTGACATTAGAATGAAGAAATGGATCGGCTATTTGGGCGTGGCATGCGCTTTAATTGCCATACTCTATATGATTTTTAGCGATGAGGATACAAGCTCCGTCCATATTAAAGCGGCAGACGGCGTACTCGATTTGCGAGAATTGTCGGATACTCCTTTCGTATCGTTAGCCGGCGATTGGAAATTTACAGGTAATTCATTTATCGCCCCTGCCAATTTGTCTGCAATTGGAGTCAATATGGCGGTTCCAGGTCCTTGGACGCCAAAGACACAATGGGGCTCCTATCAGCTCACTGTGTATCTGCCGGACCAGTGGTCTGACATCGGTCTTCGCATAAGGAACATTTGGTCCGCCCATACAATCTACATCGATGGGTCAATCGTTGCGGAACAAGGAAGGACTGCTGTCACTAAGCAAGCAACGACTCCGGACAACCCGTCTTATGAAGTTTATTTCAAACCCGAAGGACAGCAGATTCTAATTACCATTCACGCTTCCAACTTCTACAATGCAAGAGGCGGAATCGTCCTGCCAATCGACATTGGCGACGCTGAGTCTATCAAGCAGGATGTGCAGCGGGATCTCTCCCTGGAATGGGCTGCAATCCTGTGCTTGCTGCTATTCGGCATGTACCATTTAACGATCTTTTTGCTACGGACGAAGGATGAAGCCTTCTTATACAGCGGATTATATTTTCTAATGCTGGCATTCGTTATCGCGCTTCGCGGAGAGCGGCTGCTCATACGCGAATTCCCGTCGTTCCCTTTCGAGCTTTACTTTCGCTTGCAAGATGCCAGTACATATTTGAGTTCCATCCTGCTGCTTTTCTTTATTGTCAAAATGATTCCTTCCGTTATGAAGCGGAGGACACTGCTGCTGCTTTTGCTTCCGCTCCTCATCTATGCAGCATTAAATGTCGTACTCCCCGCAAGAACCTTGTCGGGTATGCAGTATCCGTTTTTTTACTATACGGATGGATTATTTCTCGCCGTTATCGCTCGCATCGGTTATTTAACGGTAAAAAACCGGATCTCGATACGCAGAAACGAAGCCGTCATCCTCATTTCAATGCTGCTGTTTCTGGCTCTTTTCGCAATAAGCGGCTCGTCAGACAGTCTGTTCTTCTCCGGCCGCAACAGCTGGAACCGAATAGGCTTGATCGGAAGCGTAATGGCGATGAATGTGTTTCTAGGCATTCGTCTTATGAACCGGACGGAGGAATCGGAGCAGTTGACCGCCCGGTTGCAAAAGGCGAATGATACGAAGGACGATTTCTTAAAGGTTGCTACGCAAGATTTGCAGAAGCCTTTGCATGACGCCATCCATTTGATTAAATCGATTGCCCGGGAGCGCAATCACCATAAGCAGGGCGAGCAGCTATACTTAGCCGAGCAGCTCATTGGCAACATGGTTTATGTGCTAAGGGATTTGAATGATTTTACCCGCATCCGCTTTGACGATTATGCGATTCAGCTCAAGTCCACCAATCTCCGGATGGTGATGCAGCATGTTCTTCAACTGATGCAGCTTACCTTCGCGAAGAAAAAAATTCATATCGACGAAAAGATATCGAAGCAGCTTTACGTATGGGCGGACGAGCAAGCTTTGGCCCAAGTACTCCTGCGTATGATGACCGAGATTGCTCACGATACCGCCGAAGACAGCCTGTCCATTGAAGCCGTGCTGACCGGAACGGACATCCTGCTTCATGTGACGACAAGCCGCAACTCTATTGCCGCAAGCAGGGACCGGCAGCTTTCTTCAGGACTAATGATGACGGCGGAGCTCGTTCAACAAATGAATGGAAGTATCCACTATAAGCGTGCGGAGAGCGGCATCACCTTCACATTGAAGCTGGCTTTCAGCGAATTCAAGGAGCCGGATACCGTCACAGAACACGATTACAGCACACAAGCTGCTGCATCTGCAGAAGAACGTGAGCTTCAGACGCTTCTCATTGTCGATGATGATGTCATGCACGGGGAAGTGATGCGGGGCATATTGAGTGATAGCTACCAAGTACGAATTGCTTATACGGCTCAAGAAGCGCTGGACTATTACAGCAATCATCCGGATATCGCAATGATCATGATCGACGACATTATTCCAGGCAGCATGAACAGTCTCGAATTGCTTCAAAAAATCCGCAAACAATCATCTCTAATGGAGCTTCCGGTTATGATGATGATCTCATCGGAATATCCAAGACATATTGAGGCAATCTTTGCCTCAGGCGCTAACGATTATATTATTAAGCCTTTCTCGAAAGAGACATTAATGGCGAGGTTGAACGCTGTTGAACAAACGAAGCAATCGATGCAAAAAGCGATTGAATACGAAATGGCGTTTTTGCAAACCCAGATTAAACCGCACTTCCTATACAATGCGTTAAGCAACATCATTTCCTTCTGTTACACCGATGGGGAACGCGCCGCTTACCTGCTGACGATGCTTAGCTCCTTTCTCCGCTATATCTTTGATACGAGCCGGGACGGGCAATTCTCATCGCTGCAGAAGGAACTTGAAATCATTGAGGCTTATGTAGAGGTGGAGAAAGCCAGATTTGGGGAGCGGCTGACGTTCGCCTATGACATCGATCCGCTTATCGATACCGGGAACATTTTGATTCCAAGCCTGCTCTTGCAGCCTTTAGTCGAGAACGCCATTCGCCACGGCTTGTTTGATAAAGAAGGCCCAGGGCATGTTCAGGTATCAATCAGCATCCACGATTTTCTCTTACACATGCGGGTGGCTGATGACGGTATAGGCATGACTGCGGAGCGCCGCGCTCAATTGTTGGAGGGGGAAACTGCCAACGTCGGCATTGGATTTACGAATGTGCGCAGGCGTGTGGCCGATCTTACCCAAGGCAGTCTGGAAATCGACTCCTTGCCGGGCAAGGGAACGACCGTTCAAATTACGATACCGATTAAGGAGGGACTAGACGATGTGGAAAGTCATTCTCGTAGAGGATGAGAAACCGATACTGGGACTGCACGCCAGATTGCTTGAAACCTATGGTCCCTTCGAAATTGTGGGCCGTTTCGAATCACCGTTCGAGGCGCTGCAGGAAATACCTAAGCTGAATGTGGACGCGCTGCTCCTTGACATTGAAATGCCAAGGATGACAGGGCTTCAGCTTGCCCAAAGCTTAGTGGAGAACGGTATTGACGTGCCTGTGATATTCACAACTGCACACCAGCAATATGCGGTACAGGCTTTTCGCGTACAAGCGCTCGATTACCTCTTGAAGCCGATGACTCCAAATACGGTGAAGCAATTGGATGAGCGACTCCAGAAATATTACGGCAAAAAAGAGAAGCCCGCTCTTAAGAAAGAGCTCGACGTTCAATTGTACGGTGAAGCATACGTTAAAAAAAGCGAGCAGCTTGTGAAATGGCCTACTCGCATAACGGAAGAGCTATTCTACTATTTTCTGCTGCATGAAAATAAGCTGTGCTTAAAGTGGCGAATCATCGATGATCTATGGCCGAATATCGAGGAAAACCGCGCTCTCCCTAACCTGTACAACACGATTTACCGCATGCGGCAATTATTCATGGAGCTGGATGTGCCCATCGTCATTGATCGTATAAACGACGGGTATGTTATGAATGCCAATAACAGCGTCATCCTGGAGCCGAAGGAGCGTTCGGATGCACATCTGCTGGAATCCAAGGGGTATTTATGGGCGTACCGATTGGAGACGAACTGAGAGGTTCTTAACGAATATCCGCATTTTGGTTAAATTATCTGCACCTGCCGAATAGAGTAGTAGTAGATTGACAAGTTGGGGGGATCGGCAGGTGCAAATACATACCGTACGAAGAGGAGAATCTGTCTGGCAGCTCGCCAGACAATACGGGGTGAGCGTGGAAGCTCTAGCCGGGGTGAACGGATTGGAAGATCCGAACAGACTCGTCATCGGCCAGGCGCTCATCATTCCGACAAGCGCCGGCAGCCATACGGTATTGCCCGGCGAAACGCTATGGTCCATCTCTCAGCGATATGGAGCAACGCTGCAGGAGCTTGCTATCGTTAATAGTTTAAGCAATCCCGCCCTCATCTATCCTGGCCAAATCATCCGTATTCCCCAACCAGTCAAGCCGGTCATTGAGGTCAACGCCTACACGGAGAAATTCGATGAACAGGGCGTCGCAATAACAAATGAAATTGCTCCCTATCTCACCTACATAAGCCCCTTCAACTATCGCGTTCAGCCTGACGGATCCTTGAGCGCATTGGACGATACTGCCGTTATACAAGCCGCATACGGGAAAAAAGCAGCACCGATGATGGTCATTACCAACTTCGAAGAAGACAATTTCAGTACCGCCATCGCCCACGCCGTACTTACGGATCAGGCGGTTCAAAACCAGCTTGTAGCCAATATTATAGGTACGATGCGATATAAGGGCTATATGGCACTCCATGTCGATTTCGAATATGTTGCGCCAGCGGAGCGCGAGCTGTACAACCGATTTTTGCAGCGGCTCGTTAATACACTGCACCCGTATGGTTATCTCGTCTCTACTGCACTTGCTCCCAAGCTGACAGCCGATCAGCAAGGAACACTATACGAAGCGCATGATTACGCTGCGCATGGCCGCATCGTCGACTTCGTCATTCTGATGACTTATGAATGGGGCTGGTCCGGCGGAGCGCCGCTCGCGGTTGCCCCGCTGAACGAGGTCGTCAAAGTGCTGCAATATGCGTTATCCGTCATTCCAGCGGACAAAATCGTCATGGGCATGCCGCTTTATGGCTATGACTGGACTTTGCCCTATGCCCAAGGCAACAAGTGGGCGCCTTCCATCAGTCCGCAGGAAGCGGTCGCACGAGCTGCGAAATATGGCGCAGAAATACATTACGATCCCGAATCGCAATCGCCTTACTATCACTACTATGATGAGCAAGGCCATGAGCATGTGGTCTGGTATGAGGATGCCCGCAGCGTGCAAGCCAAACTCAACATTGTGAAGCTGTTCAACCTCCGGGGTGTCAGCTACTGGGTGCTCGGAGTCCCCTTCCCGCAAAACTGGTACGTGCTTAAGGAGAACTTCCGGATCAAGAAACTGCTGTAGCTGTTTCCGCAATTGCCATCCATTTCGCATCAAAATTTCTACCGTCACTCTCCGCCAGACAACACACAGAAACCCGGCAGCCATCATCGCATTCGATGATAACTGCCGGGTTTTACTTTACTCAATAACCTAAGCTGCTTGCCTATTACTCGCCTTGGCTCGCAAGCTTGCCGTTCACGAGGTTGTCGCCTTCAGTTTTACCCTCTTCAGTTGCTTTATTCGTTGTACGAAGCGGAATCTCTTTAATGAAGAATGTCAGTATAACCGCAACGACCAGAATGAGTGCACCTGTAAGGAACACGGTAGACAACGAGGAGCTCAGCGCATCGCGCAGCATTTCGATGACCTTTTGGAAAATAGGCTGGATGTCAGCCGGCAAGCTTTCCATCGTGCTTTTCAACGCCGGTTGGTCCGTTAGCATTTGCGGGTTCGCGAACTTCGCGAATTTCTCCGCAACAGCCGGATCAAGCTTCGACAGATCTGCTCCGTGTCCGGTTTTCGCCAGATCAGTCAAGTTATGCTTCAGGCTTGAAGCAAGTACAGTACCCATTACCGCGATACCGATCGTACCGCCAAGGTTACGGAACAGCTGCATCGTTGCTGTAGCAGCACCCAGCTCTTTATGCGGCACTGCGTTTTGAATCGTCAGCGAGAAGACTGGCATGCCAAGACCAAGTCCTAAGCCGAAAATAATCATCGCCAGAACGGCCATCCACACGCTGTTCATAAATACCATGATGACCATGCCCGCAAGCATGACTGGCATACCGATCAATGCAAAACGTTTGTATTTGCCTGTTTTACTGATCAGCGAGCCGCCGATTGCACTCGTAATTACCATTCCGATCGACATTGGCATTGTGACATAGCCAGCATGTGTTGGCGAGATGGCCAATACGCCTTGTACGAAGAACGACAAGTAGATAAGCGCGCCCATCATGCCAAAGTTCATAATAAAGCCGATTACATTAGAAAGAGTAACGGTTTTGTTTTTGAACATATAAAGCGGGAGTACCGGGTTTCTCGCCGATCTTTCGATCAGAAGGAAAATGATTAATGAGAGAAGCGTAATACCAAACAGACCGATAATTTCTACCGAAGCCCATTCGTATTTGGAGCCTGCCCATGTGAATGCGAGCAAAAGCGGTACGATTGTCGTCGTCAGGAACAAAGATCCTAGATAATCGATGGATTCGCCTTTCTTGTGTTCTGTTTTCGGGAACAGGAACAGGATCATCGCAAAAGCGACAACGCCCAGCGGCAGGAAGATCCAGAATACCCAGTGCCAAGCGAGATGGTCGATAATGTAACCGCCAAGAGTTGGTCCAATAACGCTGGAGAAACCGAATACAGCGGTCATCAGGCCGGTCCATTTGCCGCGTTCACGCGGAGGGAACAAATCGCCTACTGCGGTAAAAGCAGTCGCCATAATAATACCGGCACCTACACCTTGAATACCGCGGAAGGTAATGAATTGATAAACGTCAGCAGCCAAGCCGGAAGTAAATGCGCCGATAACGAACAATAATATACCGACGAGCAAGAACGGCTTCCTTCCATAAATATCGGACAGCTTACCGACCAGTACTGTAGCGATTGTGGAGGTCAGCATATAAATCGTAATTGTCCAAGTGTACAGCTCCATCCCATCCAAAATCGCAATGATGCGAGGCATTGCCGTACTAACGATCGTCTGGTTGATAGCTGCGAAGAACATCGCGACCATAATGGCGACCATAATGGTTAACTTGCGTTTGCTTGATAAGTGCTCCATGATTGTCTTTTCTCCTTATAATTATAATTTCTCTATATTCGCAATCAGCTGCGCAAAAATGCGCTTCAAATGCTGAATGTCTTCATCAGGCAAACTGGTAAACAACGATAAAATCGTCTCGCTTTGCGAATCCAGCAGCTCTTCAATCATTAATTTGCCCTTCGGCGTAATTTCAATGTAGACAACCCGGCGGTCATCCGTCGCCCGCTCGCGCACAACGTAATCTTCGGCGACAAGCTTGTCGGCAACCCCAGTAATGGCACCCGAAGTAATCCCCATGGAATCCGCCAGCTCGGAGACCTTAAGTCTCCCCTCCAAATGAAGACGAAACATCATTTTAAATTGCGTGTAGGATAAATTGTGTGTCATTCGTTTGTTCCACTCTTGATTAATTGAACGAAGCACACTGCGGAACTGCCCTGAGAACGCAATCAGCTCAGCGCTTCTGTCCATTCCAATCCCCCCTTTCACATTTGCGGGAGCCTAATTTATCATTTACGCTCGGGCGAATTACTTTAGAACTAAAACAATTAACAGCAAAGTATTTACTACTATATATCTATTTCATAAAGCAGTCAATTGACAAAAAAAGCCTTCCGCAAGGCTGCAGACGGCTGTCGTCGGCATATGACCTTACAGAAGGCTTAAATCTTGATAAAGCTCGTTATCGCGTCGTTTTAAGCATCAATCCATACTGTTTTCTCGGAAGCTGGCGTTCTTTTGCCGTCTGGAGGCGTCATATCAGCATAACCAAGATAGATTAAACCAATTAGCTGCTCCTCGGCATCCAGTCCAAATGTATCCTTCATCAGCGGATGATACATTTGATCTCCGGAACGCCATACACCAGCAAGACCGTTGGCGTGAGCCGACAGCAGCAGGTTTTGAACAGCTGCATGTGAAGCGGCGATTTCCTCAGCCAGCGTGGCCCGCGGATCATCGGAAGGCGAGCATACAGCAGCGATTACAACCGGGCTGCGGTATGCTTTCGCACGCTCCTTCTCCAAGCGTTCTTCAAGCGCTGCACCAATCCCCGTGTCCAGGGACGCAAGTGCGACACGGGCATAGCCCTCGCCCAGCTTCGATCTGCCATCGCCAGTCATAACGATGAATTTCCATGGCTGGGTATTGAAATGGCTTGGAGCCCAAGTTGCGGCTTCCAGTATTTTTTCGATCAAAGCCCGGTCAACCGGGTCCTTCTTCAGACGTCCAATCGATCTTCTGGTGCGAATTGCTTCTTCTAAATTCACGATTTCAACCTCTCCCTTATACACCTATTTCATGCTAGTCACACATTAATTAAACCAGTTAGCGTACTCCCCGTATCCTTCTTTCTCCAGGTCAGAGCGCGGAATAAAGCGCAGCGATGCGGAGTTAATGCAATAGCGAAGCCCGTTCGGGCCCGGACCGTCGTTGAACACATGCCCAAGATGCGAATCTCCCTCAGTGCTGCGAACTTCCGTGCGAACCATGAAGTGGGTCGTGTCGGTTAATTCTTTAACGGCTGATTCCTTCAAAGGTTTCGTAAAGCTTGGCCAGCCGCAGCCGGAGTCGTATTTCTCACGGGAGCTGAATAGCGGCTCGCCAGAGACGATATCGACATAGAGTCCTTCTTCTTTATGATCCCAGAACTCGCCGGTAAAAGCGCGCTCGGTCGCATTGTTCTGCGTCACTTCATATTGCAGCGGCGTCAAGCGGCCCTTCAGTGCATCCTTATCCTTGTTGGCCGTCCAATTATGCTCAATAAAAGCGTCGCGTCCCGAGCCTTTGCGATACATTTTATACCGAAGCTTATTGGTATGATGGTAGCCCTGATGATAGTCCTCTGCCGGATAAAAAGGCTTCGCAGGCTCGATCTCCGTCACGATAGGACGATCGAAACGTCCGCTAGCCTGAAGCTCCGCTTTGGAAGCCTCTGCCTTCACCCGTTGCTCTTCTGTATAGTAAAAGATAGCCGGTCGGTACGATTCGCCCCGGTCATGGAATTGTCCGCCCGCATCAGTAGGATCGGTCTGGCGCCAATAAACGTTCAGCAGCTTCTCATAGGAGAATACTTGCGGATCAAACGTAATATGAACGACCTCGGCATGGCCTGTCGTCTCCGAGCAAACCTCTTCATAAGTCGGGTTTTCCTTATGGCCTCCGCTATAGCCGGATACAACAGACAAAATGCCAGGCGTCTCCTCAAACGGCTGTACCATGCACCAGAAGCAGCCTCCTGCAAACATTGCTTGTTCCACTTGCTGACTCATTTATTCGAACCCTCCTAAAAAGTTTTGCGAAGCAAAACTTCGCTTCGTAAGCATTTGCTTTAAAGTTTTGCGAAGCAAAACTTACTTCGTAAGCATTTGCTTTAAAGTTTTGCGAAGCAAAACTTCGCTTCGTAAGCATTTGCTTTAAAGTTTTGCGAAGCAAAACTTCGCTTCGTAAGCATTTGCTTTAAAGTTTTGCGAAGCAAAACTTACTTCGTAAGCATTTGCTTAAAGTTTTGCGAAGCAAAACTTCGCTCATGAATTTTAATTATTTTGTAAAGCACGATACACCTGTGCTCCGTTTTTACGGAAGCACCCTAAGCAAGCAATTACCCCGTTTTTACGGAAGCCAAACTTGCTTCATGAGCTCATCTTTCAAGCTCTGTTGACTCTTATTATAACGCATCTAGTCAATCCCACAAACTGCTGGGCAGACCTGGGAGCTTTTCTTTGTTACAATGTAGTGACACCCGCAACATTCGCCATCATTCGACCGTTTTATTGTATAGCTATTGGTTGAACGCAGTTCGTTCACTTCCCGTCTTCCTAATCAATTACGACACAGAAGAGGTGAACGCATAATATGTCTAATCATGCACCGTTGGAGTCAGCCGCATCCTCGATTTACGAGCGATCGCCCCGGACTCGGAGGAGCAAAAAGTATTTCTTCTTATTTATAATGGTCTGGCTTATGCTGATTCTAATCGGCATCGCCGGTGCCAAGCTTTACAGCGATCATATTCAGCAGCAAGTAGCCGCCGATCTGGAACGCCAGACCTCTTCGCAAATTGCCGATATGCAGAAGCAGTACGAGGAGCGCCTGGACAAGCTGGAAGCCAGCTATAAAGAGGACCTTGCCAATCTAGAAGGGAAGGTCGATGCGCTTAACGAGCTGCTTACCTTTACAAAAGACAATGCTGATGTCAAAACAGATAATAGCAATAAGCTGTATAGCCAGTTAAATGAAGTGAAGAAGAAGCTGAACGAACTGCAAAAAAGCTTGGATGTGCTGAAATGAGCAACAACAGTGTCCGCTATTTGAACCGTACGCTGCTGCTTGCCTGCACGCCTTTTCTGGGTATGCTGGTATGGCTGTTGTTCTCCGACGTGGCCGTCGTAATGGGCGAGGGCGCTTTTCCCAAATTCGAATCAAGCGCAAGTGCCACTGAAGAGCAAGTGCCGCAGCCAGCCGCCAAAGCGGTGGAGGGGCTGAGCAAAGCTCAAGACACTGCAGCCGAGACGAGCCAATCCATTAAAAAGCAAATTAAGCTGTACACCCAAACGAACGAGGAAATGAAGCAGATCGTCAATAAAGCGACTACGCAAGCCAAACGGCCGTATGAGATTTACGACCGCATCATCACCTCCAAGCTTGGCAAGCCTTCCGGCACCATCGATACAAGTAACCTGAGAGCGCAGTTGTTCTACATACAGGCCGATTACTTCAATGCTTATGCGCTCAAGCTGAAGCTAAAGACGGGAGATGCCATGCAGATGGCGCTTGGCGGCGACCGGTACGGCGGCGCTGAGACGACGCTGGAGGCCGTCAAACGGACAGGAGCCTTTGCGGGTGTTAATGCAGGGGGATTCGCCGATGGCGGCGGCAAACGTTACCCGCTCAGCACAACGATGCTAGACGGCGAATATCTGGACGGGTTCGAGCCAACCTACTCCGATCTCTTCTTCGTTGGTTTGAATGAAAGCAATAAGCTGATTGGCGGCAAGTTCACGAACCGTCAGGAGCTTGATAACAAAAACGTCAAGTTTGGCGCATCCTTCGTCCCCGTCCTGTTGAAAAACGGCATCTCGACGACGATTCCGCCGAAATGGCAGTCGAGTCCAGCTAGAGCTCCACGTACCGTCATTGCCAACTACAAGGACGATCAATTGCTTATCCTCGTCGTGGACGGGCGCAATGAGGGCGGCAGCTCCGGCGCTACGCTGGCCGAGCTTCAAATTCTACTCCATCGTTACGGCGCAGTAGACGGCTATAATCTGGACGGCGGAGGCTCCTCTTCTCTTATCTGGAACGGACGCATCATTAATAAGCCTTCAGACGGCCAGCTTCGCAAGCTGCCAACCAACTTTTTATTTTTCAAATAATAGGTTCGGCCTCATTTATTCTTTATAAAATAAAGAAGCGGTACCCTTTGAGCCAATGCCATTAAGTTAACTAACCTTAATGACATTGCTTTTGGGTGCCGCTTCTTCCTATTGCCGGGGCGCCGGTCCAATCCGCCTCCAGCCTATTCGATTCTAGCCTGTAGCTTCGCTTATTCTCCGCCGAGGAAAATAAAGCGTCCCAGCACAAGCGCTGCGATAATCCACATGAGCCAGTGAACTTTGTACTTGCCTTTGCCAGATACGTTAGCAACTGTCGCAAGCAATACATAAGTAACTACGCCGAACGAAATGCCGTTCGCAATGTTGTAAGTGAAAGGCATCAGCGCCAGCGTCAAGAACGAAGGAATGGCATAGACCATGTCCGAGAAGTCGATCTCTTTGATCGATTGCATCATCAGTACGCCTACAATGATCAAAGCTGCATTCGTCGCCGAACCCGGAACGAGTGCAATTACTGGTGCTACGAAAATAGCGATCAGGAAGCAAATGCCCGTCGTAACTGACGTCAGGCCTGTCCGGCCGCCTTGCGCCACACCTGCGGAGCTTTCTACGAATGCCGTTACTGTACTCGTACCCAGCATTGCGCCGCCGCTTACACCAATCGCATCGACGAACATCGCTTTGCCGACGCGTTTTGTGCCTTCTTCTTTATTTTTCATCAGGCCGGCACGGTTTGCTGTACCAACTAGCGTTCCGAACGTATCGAACAGCTCAACGAACGTGAAGGTCAAGATGACCGTTACAAGACCTACTTCAATAACGCCTGCAAAATCGAAATGTACGAAATTCAATTTACCGAAGTCAGGAACCCATGTTTTGCCTGTCAGCGTTTCTTTCACATTGATTTGACCCGTAAGCAAGGAAATAACGGTTGTGCCGATGATACCGAACAAAATTGCACCCGGTACACGCAGTACCATCAGAACTGCGATCAGAACGAGACCAACAATCGTCATGTACACATCTGGCGAAGCGAGATGTCCCAGGTGGATAACGGTCTCAGGACCAGCAAGGTCTGTATAAGCACCAGCTTTCACATCACCGAAGGTCGTTGCCGCAATCGTCATCAGGCCGCTGCCTTTCAGACCGATAATCGCGATAAACAAACCGATACCGACGGTAATCGCATGCTTCAGACTGTCCGGTACAGCTGTAATCATCATCTGACGAATTTGCGTCAGCGTTAGAATAATAAAGATAATACCGGAAATAAAGACGGCAGTCAGACCCATTTCAATCGAAATCGGCTTGTTCGTCGCCGCCGATGAAATGATGACCGATGCAAAATACGCGTTAAGCCCCATCCCAGGCGCAAGCGCCACAGGGAAATTCACGAACAAGCCCATTGCGATGGAGAAAATACCCGCTGACAAAGCCGTCGCCAGAAATACTGCCGTCCAATCCAAGCCGGCTGGCGTCAGAATAATCGGGTTGACGGCCAGAATATAAGCCATCGTCATAAATGTCGTCAGACCGGCCATAATTTCCGTTCTGATGTTAGAACCGTGTTCCTTTAGCTTAAAGAAACGTTCCATTATTAACATAACCCCCCAAAAATGTGTGCAAGCAGTACAAAGAGCCTAGGAATCGGGACATGCGGACTACCGCTGTCTCATCTCCTAGGCTCTGCAAAACGCGGAAAAGTATACCGTGGACCGACGGACTTTTCCTCGCCTTTCGTAGCCTGATCATTTACGGTGATCGAGTAGAGACTCTCAAGCCAATTCTTGAGATTATACGAAAAGAGTTATAAAGTTATATGTTTGCCGTCTCTTATTCTAAAGATTAACGATTCCTTTTGTCAATAGATTTCACGAACGTTACCATCGTAATCTCTTGCAATATTCGGTTTTAACTAAGCATTGGCAACAAGCTCCTCAGCTCATCCTCATTAGGACGTCTGCCATAATCCGCAATTTCGAACGGTTCGGCATATCGGACCTTGGCGGCATGCGCTCCGTATTCTCGTTCTAAAGTCGCAGTCATCTCCGGCGAAACGTCCAGGAAGCTGCTCCAATGCTCCAGAATATAATCCCGTCTTGCCTCCCAGCCTTGCGGAACTTGATCCAGCAGGCCTCGCTGCCATGGCGCGAATTCATAGAACTGAGAAGCATGGGCATCGCAGCTCAGCAGCTTTTTCTCCAGCACTGGGCCAATGTCTATGACAATATCAGCGGTGTAGGAGGCGCGTTTGCCATAGTCCGGCATTAGCAGGAACAACGGGGAAACCTCAAGCGGCGGCGTATCCGGTACCGTATTCGGCACCTTTGCGATGAAATCCGCAGCGTCGCGCACCAGTCTCCCTGCATTCCTGTTATCGACATGTCCGGTCCCTTCGGGATGGAAAGTAATGACGATATCTGCCTGCCAATCACGAATTTGCCGGATGACCTCCTCCCGTACCTCAAATCCGGTCGTCAGCCTGCCGTCGGAGATTGGCAATATGCCGTAGGCCAGCACCCCAAGCCGTTTCGCTGCCTCCACAGCCTCGGCCGCTCTGCGCTCCACCAGCTCTTGTCCGCTGATCGCAAAATGGCCGCAATCGCCATTCGTCAGCGAGACGAACTTTACCCGGTGGCCAAGCTCTGCGAACAGAGCCGACGTTCCTCCTGCATAAATCTCTGCTTCATCAGGGTGAGCTGCGATAATAATTACGTTAATTGGTTTTGTCATTGTCCAAGTCTCCTCATTAGTACATCGTTTGTTATAAGCGTCGTAATCGATTGCTATTACAGTTGAGCTTTCTCTTAACCTTTCACCGCCCCAGCCGTTAACCCTTTAATTACCGTTTCCTGGGAGAAAATATAAAGCACAAGCAGCGGCAAAATGGAGATCGCAATCGCCGCCATCATCGCCCCGTAATCGGTGCCGTAAGCGTTCGATACGAGCGACAGCAGCACCGAGATCGGCTGCATATCGCGAATCGGCAAGTAGACGAGCGGCAGCAGCAGCTCATTGTACGACCATAGAAAGACCATGATCGACACCGTCGCGAATATCGGCAGCGACAACGGCAGCGTAATCCGGTAGAAGATTTTCCATATCGCCGCTCCGTCCATGACTGCCGCTTCCTCCAATTCTCCCGGCAAGGAAGCCATAAAGCCGGTCATCATCATAATCGCGAAGCTTAGATTGCCGGCAATTTGGGGCAAGATGACCGATAAGTACGTACCATTCAGCCCAAGCTTCTCGATAATGACGAAGTTCGGGATAATGACGGCGAATTGCGGCAGCAGCATACAGATGACAAACAAATAATTAAAATATGGCTTAAGCCCAAACTTGAATCTCGCTAATATGAAAGCGGCCAATCCGCCGAACAGCGATACGCCCAGCACGACAGATCCCGATATGATCAGACTGTTGGCGAAGCCTTTGACGATATTGATATTGCCATACTCGCCCAGCTTCCAATAATTCGTAAAATTAAATTGATGCGGCAGCGCAAAGGACTGCATTAAAATTTCATCCGACGTTTTGAAGCTGTTGAGCAGCACCCACAGCAGCGGCAGGATCGTCGTACACGCCCACAGAACGAGCAGCGCATACACCATCAGCTTCGCTGCGCCTGGCCGAAGCCCCTTATTCACCATATCCGTATCTCCTTCTCAAGCAGACTGATTGTTGGCTTCATTAATAGCCAGCAGCCTCTTTTTTCACGAGCCGATTGAGCGCTACGGTAATCACAATGCCAAGCACCATCATGGCGATAACGATCGTACTCGCATAACCGGCGTTTTGGCCATTGAACGCTTTCGTATACATATAGGTGCTGAGCAGCTCGCTCGAATTAAGCGGCCCGCCCTTCGTTACGATATAGACAACGTCGAACACCTTCAACGCCCCAGCCGTCGCCAGCGTCAGGCAGGAAGCGATGACGTCCCGTAAAAGCGGAATCGTAATATAAATCGAGCGGCGGTAGCCGGTAATGCCATCGAGCGTTGCGGACTCGTATATTTCCTCTGGAATTTTGGACATGCCCGTCAGAAAAATAACGAAGTAAAAGCCGACATACTGCCAGAGAATCGGGATCAGAACGAGATAAATCGCGCTTTTCTCTGTCAGCCACACCTGCTCGCCCCAGCCGAAGGCCCGCATGAGCGCGTTCAGCAAGCCATAATCGTAGTTATAGATCAAGGAGAACATCAATCCGATGGCCGTACCAGAAATCACGATCGGGAAAAAGAACACCGTACGGAAAAACTTGAAGCCGCGCTTGATGCTGTCGGTCAGCAGCGCAAGCACAAGACCGCCGCCCGCTTGAAGCAGAATCGCACCGGCAACGAGAATAAACGTATTTTTGAACGCAATGCCAATAACCGGGTCCTCAATTAATTGCCGATAGTTGGCCAAACCGTTGAAATGCTTCGTATTGGAAAAGTTATACCAGTCTGTGAAGCTGTAATAGACTGACTGCCCCAGCGGGTATAGCAGAAATATAGCCAGCAGCAGCATCGTTGGCGCCAGAAACAATACGATATATCTTTTATCTTGGAAAATCACGGCTGAACGCCTCCCTTTCTATCGTTCCTCGTGCCGCTCCGGGCACGTCTTTCTAGCGAGAACGTGCCTGGAGCGGATCTCGGAGCGCAGCCTATTTGGTCGCTTTATCGTTCAACTTCTTAGCTTCTGCCAGCACTTCCTCGGCTGTCTTCTTGCCGCCGGAAAGGTAAGCCAATCCTTTGGTGAATTCCGTATACGATTCCCGCGTCACATAAGAGTCGATTGGCATAACGAAGTCCTTAGCCGCAGCAACCATCGCATTGCCGTCCGTCAACAGCTTAGCCGTTGCATTCGTCGCCGTCGCCTGCACCGCGTACGTGCCGCCGATTTCGGCGAATTTGCCCGCAACGTCAGGGGAAGTGATGAATTTAATGAACTCCAGCGACATCGCATATTTGTCTTGATCCTTGTTGTTCTTCATATACCAGCCGGAGCCAAAGCCCGACACGATCATATTCTCGCCTTTGCCTCCAGGCACGAGCGGGAACGGCAGGATTTCAATGCCTTCAATTTTGCTGTTGCCTGCGGCCGTCCACGAACCGTTGAACATCATGGCCGCCTTGCCTCCGGAGAATAAAGCCTGCGCTTTCTCGTCATCCAGCGTCAGCGCATCTTTCGGAAACGCCTTCTTCTCGCTAAGCTCGCGGAAGATGTTCAATGCCGGCGCCCAGGAAGCATCATACGCCTTTTGCTGGCCTTCCGGCCCCACTTGGGAGAGCACAAGCGCTTCCTGCAAATAAGGGGTCGTAAGCGACGTCGCGAAAGGAATAATGCCATTAGCCGCAAACGTGTCTACCGCTTTCATAAATGCATCGTAGCTAGCAGGCGCTTCCAACTGGTACTTGTCGAACAAGGTTTTGTTCCAGAACAGCCCCTCGTAAAATCCGATATAAGGAAGCGCATACAATTTGCCGTTGTATTTAACCTTCTCTATAATGCCGCTATTGAATTGCTTCGCCCAATCTGCGTCCTTCGCCAGTTCATCCTCCCATGATACGATGTCGCCGGATTCGGTCAGTATCGCCGTCTCGCTGCCATTGAAGTAGAACATAACGTCAGCCAGGTTCCCCGTAGCCGCATCCGCCTTTACCTTCGTCCGGAGCGCTTCATTGTTGACCGGCGTCGACTCGTCGACGATCTTCACATTCGGATGCTTGTCTTTGAACTGCTGAAGCGCATTCGTCCATGCCGGCACCCAAGGGTCCGAACCCGCGAAGCTTGTCGCTACGCGCAGCGTAATCTCTTTGTCTTTGCCTTTGTTCTCCCCTTTGTTTTTTTCTCCGGCATTGCTGCCGCCTCCGCACCCCGCCATGAACACCATAATCGCTACAAGTGTCAATAAGACCGTTGTTGCCTTGCTCCCCGTCTTCTTCATCGCTCAGCTCTCCTTTATTGTTCATTCATCTATTGAAACCCGGAGAGCATCCAATGCTGCGATACTCTTGCCGGGAACCAACCACGCATTATAATTAATTAACTTTATTAATTAATTGAACAAAATCTAATGAACGAGTCAATTAGATTCCGCTTCCTCCAGAAGCTCGGTGAAGATCGTCTCTAAGCCAATCGCCACGCCGCCGATAAGAACCGCTTTCGTCTTTAAGGACGTATGGACGATTGCCGCTTTCGTGGAAGGCATAAGTGCCGATACTTCCTCCTTAAGCGTATCGGTGTAAGCCGGTCCCAATGACACGAACCCGCCGCCTAGAACGATTGTATCCAGATCCAGCAGTTGAAGCAGATTCACGACGACTGCGGCCAGCATTTGCGCGCGTCTCTTCACCTGGCGGACAGCCAGCTCATCGCCGGCATGTACGGCTGCCATAATGTCGTTGAAGCCCGCTGGCTTACTCGTCGAGATCTGCTGCAAGCTGCTGGCAGCGCCGTTTGCAAGTTCAGCCCGAACGTCGCGTACCAGTGCACCGATCGATACCTGATCCTGCAGCCGAACCGGAGCAGCATCGCCCGTTCCAACCAGGTAGCCTGCAATTTCACCCGATGCATGAAAGCTGCCGGGATAAAGCCTGCCATCCAGCACAATGCCGAGTCCTAAGCCAACGTCTGCGCTTAGGAATACAGCGTTGCTGCAGCCTTGAGCGGAGCCGAAGCTCATCTCGCCGATTATCGCGGCATTAATATCCTTTTGCAAGAGCACCTTCGTCAGGAAGCGCTCTGACAGCGGCTCTCTGAAGTTCACCGTTCCTAGCGATTCGAGGTAGGAACCGCATTTCACCAGCCCGCTTTCCCCGTCTACCTGTCCGGGCACCGAGACCGATATCATCAGCAGCTGCTCCTGGCTAATACCCGAGGTCGCAAGAAGCTCTTCGATTTTGCCTGTCAGCAGCTCCATCAGCTGTCCCAGCTCGTATTGCTCGATATCGAACTTCAGCTCCTGTACGATCTCGGGCTTCAAATTCGCGACAGCTACGTTCACGCACGGATTGCTCAGATCAACCGCAATGATATAACCGAACCCGTCATTCAACCGCAGCCTGCTTGCCTTGCGGCCCACTCCGGAGGAAGCATCCTCCGTTTCCCGGACGATGCCCAGCGCCACTAGCTGATCTACGTTCGTGCATACGCTCGGAACGCTCAGATTCAGCAGCTTCGACAGCTCGCTTCGTGTTGCGCTCTCCCGCTGCCGGATCGTATCTATAATCAAATTTTGGTTCGTAATGCGAACGAACTGCTGCTTTGCTGATTTTTTTGCCAAAAGGAAACCCCATTTCATTCAACCTGCTAATTAATTAAGAAACTTAATTAAACAATAGGCGGGGAAGAAGAAGTTGTCAAGCTTTAAAAATATTAGAAGCCGTACGCTCTGCCAAAGCATTCAATTGCTTCCTTCGGCAGAGCGTGCCGTCTTCAATAGTCCCGCTTACTTCGCTTCAAAAAAACGAGGCAAATAGCTGCGGTTAGCTTCCAGCATTTCGTCCAGCATCGGCTTCGCTACGGCAACATCCGGAACGAGCGGGTGATGTACCATCGCTTGCAGCGCAATGCCTTTATCGCCGCTCACTGCCGCTTCAATCGTCAGCGACTCATAGGTTTTCACCGCATGAATCAGTCCTTTGATGCCTTCCGGAACACGTTGCGGCGGGATTGGAATCGGACCCTGTCCCGTAACGACACAGTTCACTTCAATGCTGGCATCATCCGGCAGGAAATCTAGAATGCCGTTGTTGCGGACGTTCAGCGTTTGGATGTCTTTTTTATCCGTATACAGTGAGTGCATCAGGTTAACAGCCGCTTCGGAGTAATAGGCACCGCCGCGCTGCTCCAGCTGCTTCGGCTTCTCCGACAGATTCACGTCCTTGTAGAGCTCGAACAGCTCTGTCTCGACACGGCTGACGACCTCAGCGCGTGTTCCGTTTTTCTCCAGCGACGCTTTCATCTCGCTAAACATCGTGTTCGTCATATAGAAGTAACGAAGGTAATACGTCGGAATCGCATTCAACGAAGTGAGGAAATCCGCGTCCCAGTCGAACGCTGTGACGTTGGTTGCCGAATAGTCCTTGCCGCCGTTGATCATCTCCTCCAGCTTGTCTTCGCCATGTACATAAGCAGCCGTTACCCAGTGCAAGTGGTTGATGCCGACGAATTCAGGCAATACTTCGCCCTCCGTCACGCCGTATTGCTTCGCCAGAAACTTCTGGAAGTTGATTGGCGAGTTGCAGAGGCCGACTGTTTTTACTTTGCTGTACTTTTGCACAGCTTCCGTTACGATACCGGCAGGGTTGGTAAAGTTGAGCATCCAGGCATTCGGAGCCAGCTCTTCGATATCTTTGCAAATGTCCAGGATAACCGGAACCGTACGAAGCGCCTTCAGCATGCCTCCTGGTCCCGTCGTTTCTTGACCGATCACGCCGTAGGAGATCGGAATATGCTCATCGCGGCGTCTTGCCTCGAGCAAGCCTACACGCATTTGCGTCGTAACGAAATCAGCGCCTGCAATCGCTTCGCGGCGATCCAGCGTCAGATGCACCTCGATCGGCAAGCCTGATTTTTCCACCATGCGCTTTGCGAGCTCTCCCACAATCTCAAGCTTATGCCGTCCCTGCTCGATATCAACGAGCCAAAGCTCGCGAATCGGCATTTCCGGATATTTCTTAATAAAACCTTCAACGATCTCAGGTGTATAGGAGGAGCCGCCTCCGATTACTGCAATTTTCAACGCTTTCTTTTCCATGTCGAAATGCCCTCCTTATAATTTAGAGCGTGATGCTGCGAAGTGCCGCATCTGTGCGCTCGTCGATTTCAATCCCGCCATTGTCCATTGCACTCATTAACGCGCCGATCACCGGATCTACGGTCAGCTTAACTACCGATGCGTTTGGCGCTACTTGTTTAATACCAACCTTGATCGAGTCAACCAAATGCGGAGAGCTGCCCTTCGACATCACGCTGCCAGCCAGCACAACATCAAAAGTCTCCTCTTCCATGCCTAAGCGTTTGATCAGCGCATTAGCTGCATTCGCATGCTCCAAGCCTACTTCCTCCAAAATGCGAATCGCCACAGCGTCACCTTGGGAAGCCGCTTCGAACATCGTTTTGGCAAGCTCATAGGATGGCCGTTTGCCGTTATCCAGAGCATCGTCATACATTTGCTGAACGGATTGATAGCCAAGCTGACGCGGCACAAGCTCAGTCAGAATCGTTGGCTGCTCGCGTCTTTCCCAGCTGCGGATCGCTGTGCGGAAAGCATGAACTGCCAAATCGCTTCCTGACCCGTGTCCGTCACCGAACAAATAGCCGAAGCCGCCGTATTGGAGCTCTTCGCCTTTGGCGTTGCGCGCTGCGCTGTTCAAGCCTGTACCACTTATAATAACTGCGCCGTAGGAACGTTTCGTGCCCGCACGCATGCCAATCATCGTATCGCAAGCAATTGCATGACGCTCATAACCAAGCGAAGCAATCATGGGACGCAAAATAACGTAATCCGGTTCGCGGTCCGCTCCGGCAAGACCGAAGTATGCGAATGTAATATCTTCCTTGGCTGCATTAGCCTCTTGAAGCGCTTCCGCGCAAGCTTGCTCGATACTATTTTTTGCTTCCGCATAAGCGGTCTGATGATTTCCGTTTCCGCCGTAACCGCGGCCAAGCACGCGCCCTGTCTCATCTGTCAACAAAGCATGCGTCTTGCTTCCGCCAGCGTCAATCCCTAGAAAAAGGATAAAGCCCACGCTCCCTTCGTGTTTTCTATACCTTTATTCTAGAACAAAAAAACACCGTTCTCTAATGATAATGAACGATGTTCTAATACTATCTTACTGTTTATTTGAGGGTTAGCCGAAGCTCCGAGGGCAATTTCCCAATGTGCTGCTTGAAGAGTCTGTTGAAATTGGATAAATTACGGAAACCGCATTCAGCCGCGATTTCGATAATTTTCGCATCCGTCGTCTCCAGCAATGCTACCGCATGAGACAGCCGCAGCTGGATCAAATAGTCCATCGGCGACGTGCCTACCGTCTGTACAAATAAAGCGCTGAATCTCGAAGGGCTAAGATGAGCCGTCTCCGCCAGCTCCTTGAGCGTCCACGGATGACCGATATGATCCTCGACCCGGCGTAGCGTCTGGCGGATAATCTCCATCCCCCGTGACTGGCTCGCTCCCATGCCATCTGCTTTGGAAAAGTAACGGTTGACGAAAGCGAGAAACCGAAGCATCTGCGCACGGACGACCGCTTCATAGTGAGATTCCTTTGCCTTGTACTCGCCCTCCATCTCCAATAGAACAGAGCCGATGCGCCCCAGCATCGGATGGCGACGATCTAGCACATTCTCAAAACGGCTGCCCATCTCGCGAAACGGCGTCAGCAGCTCCGTATCGTAACGTTGCTCCAATGCTAAGTACGCAGGATCGAACATCACGATCAGCATGACAAGCCCTTCATTCTCAAAGCCACGGTGCAGGTCGTTGGAATTGATCAGTACGATGTCGCCCTGCTGAAAGTCGCAGCGGTTACCGTTAATCAAGTAGTGTCCGCTTCCTTTTACAATATAGTTGATCTCAAGAGCCGTATGCCAATGCAGCCGTTGGAAGGGCGGGCTTACCCCTTCAGTCTGCGATATAAGTATCGGAAAAGAGGCCGGAAGCTCGATATGGTCCCGTATTACGGTTGGATGTCCTTTCATTCCGATCCCTCCTTTTGCCGCAATTTAGCCATGTCACTAATATGATCTAATTATAGCAAAGCGACCCGTTCAGAAGGAAGAGCCCCGACTCGAATCGCACGAAGGACTGGTCCTTAGGCGGGGCAAAAGACTGGGCTTCAGTTGTTCAAATATCGGGCTGGCGATTGATATACTACACCTAGAAAAGAAATACATACTTTAAAAAAGGAGCACAATCATGAACGCAACGACTGGCAGCTTTACCCCCATACCAAGGGAGGGAAATAATGAAAAAATCCGCAGAGCCCGGAAGGGACTGCTTTACTTTTTCGCAATGCTCGTCCCGCTCTCTATTCTTAGTTATGTGCTAGTATCGAAGCAAACCCCAATGTCTATATTATTGCTGATGTGGTCACCGGCCTTGGCCTCCATATTTGCCCGATTGATGCTGCGTGAAGGCTCGGCCGATATCTCCTTGCGCTTCGGCGGACGCCAGTTCTTTAAGAGCCTTCCGTTCATTCTGTTGTTACCGGTTATTATTGGACTGATTGCCTACGGAACGGCCTGGGCAACAGGACTTGTTGACTTTGTTGCTCCGGACACCTTCATTAAAGCATCACCTGCCGTTACCTTCACTGGCCTTCTGCTAGGTCAAATGGTAGCAGGCACTGCCATCGGGATTCTTACCAGTTTCGGCGAGGAGCTGGGCTGGCGAGGCTATATGCTCACCCGTCTCATCGACGCTCGAATTCCTGCTCCAATGCTGACAAGCGGTATCATCTGGGGATTGTGGCATCTTCCCGTCCTGTTTATGGGACTGTACTATTCCGGTCCAAACCTCGCGTTATCGGCGCTGTTGTTCATGATTAGCTGTACCTCGATGAGCTACATCATCGGACGCGTACGCATGACTACCGGCAGCTTATGGGCCGCCGTACTCCTGCACGCATGCTGGAACGCCGTTATCCAAGACGTCTTCGACGCCTTCTCCCAAGGGAAGAACGCACTGTTGTGGACAGGCGAGTCTGGCATACTGGTTGCACTAACCCTGTTTATTGCGGCTGTGTTGTTGTCGCTTAAGAAGATGAAGGTGCGAGACTTATCACTTAACAGGTAACTATAACTATAAAAATATTCCTTTTTTTCTGTTAAACACCCAGAAAAAAGAGAATATAGTTGAGGCGTACCGTCAATGTCGGAACTTCATAAATTTCAAAACTTTCAAAAACAGTTGTGATCCACTCTCTTAACCCACTCAATTGTGGTAGCCAGTTCCTAATTCACATCATACAAGATATAGTTGCCGATACAACATCACGACCAAAGCCAGATTTTTTTCTGACTCTACTTATTACTCCCACTACAAAACCATTACATAACGGTTTACCGTTGCATTAGATGAAGTTGCAAAGACATATATAAAATATTCATACATCATTGTAAGTTTAATGCATGCATAAGAATGGAGGGAAAATACATGCCTATAAGAATAAGGTTGCCAGCCATATTGGATGAACGAGGTATATCTCAACACAAGCCCGACTTATAAATGTCCGTCCAATATAATAAATCCTCTATACTTCGACAGCTTATTTAGAAATGGTGATTCACTAGGGTGAGTAAAAAAACCACATGTAGGTGTGAACTGTAACCCCATCCATAGAAACTGTATAAAAAACAGTTAACATAGTTGTAAGCAGCTTGGAGATCATTTCTGTATTCTTCCTTTTAAATGTCTATTGATAACGTTCTGAATTATAGTAGTTGACGTACTCATTGATTCTTAGACGTAATTCATTAAAGAAATATGCAATTCCTGTAGTTAAGCTCGGCCTTCATATGACCAAAATATTTTTCCATTGATGCATTATCCCCGCAGATTCCTTTACGAGACATTGACTGTTTAAACCCGACTTCAGCAGTGTGGAGCCGGGTTTCAGGGTACGTATAATGCATACCCTGTTCGGAATGGAAGATGGCAACGGAATGAATATTACCATCCAGTCGTTTGAGAACGCGACCATTGTATGTTCAAGCTTCTGTTCCTAATTCTGCTGAAGATTCACTCTTCGATCGTCTGCCTGTGCTTCGGATGCCTCTGCGCTTTTCTAGCAAGCTATCCTCACCGTAGTTAGCGTAGGTCTCCCTCCAGCGATAGACCTCTGTTGGTGTTCTCTGCCCAATAAGTTTGATATTAATGCCTGCTTTCAAGAAAATCTCCACTGGCAGCTCTTCCGCTTGACTAGCTTGAACTGCTTTTAGTAGATTAAAACATAAAACCCGTAAGAGGCCACTTTTTCAAAGTGGCCTCTTACGGGTTTCAGTTCAACTCTCATATGTTGTCACTTGATTAGCTCAAGAATTTAATGAACAAGTAACAAAAAAATAAAAAGTTGACTCCAACGATTAGGGCTGTCTTAGTTGACTTTTTAATTGTTAGAAATCTACCGACAATAAGAATAGTCAATAAGTAGATAATTAAAATCGTCCCACTAATTTTGTCGCCTGTTGAAGTCCATACAATGAATCCTACTATTATTAAAACTAGGGCAACGATGACCCATTGATAGACTTTTTTCATATCATTTATACCTCTTCCAGAACCTTGCTTTTACAATATAAAAATCCGTCAGTGTCAACTATCATGTTGTCAACTTTACCGGTATCTACATTTGTTCTATAAATTATTGTTTTTGTTGCATCTGCTTTCGGCCCACCCGGAATAAACTCTAATCCTAGTGCAGCTGCCGCACCGGTTGAGTGCATAGCAACTTGAGTTGTCCCAAAGCTGGCAAGTGATCCTGCTCCATATCCAATAATTGCTTTTGCAGCTGTGGCATGATACTGCTCAGTCTTTGTGAAGGTATGAACCTGTTCCCAGTAAACATAGTCAGGATTCGCTTCGTAATATACAGTCCCTCCCTTATCCACTAAAATTTGTGTTATTTTGTTATTGTCAGTATTCGTGACATTAAATCTATTAAGAACTGCGTCAGTGCTTGACAGTAATCCATCCCTTAAACTCTTATTATTCTCTGTTTTTTTGTTGAACTCCGTTCTTAATCTCGTTGCCTCCGCCGCGGCAGCAGCCTTTGCAACAGCGTTACCTCTTTCATTCGCTTCTGCCCATGCAATCTTTTGCTCATTAATTTTGTAGTTATACTCCCATAATAGTGGGTCTACCGCTACATTACCACTCGGGTCTATATACTTCAACGGATTATTATGCACATACGTATAAAGATTCAAACTAAGCGGATTATTTATTTCCCCCTCATACGTATCCTTAGTAATAAAGCGTCCGGTTGAAGGACTGTAATACCTCGCCTGTAAATAAATAAGTCCTGATTCATCATCGAATAATTCTCCAGCGTAGCGATACGGGTTGCTAAAGGGCTTAGCAGTGTTGCTCGAAGTTGATTTTGTATTTCCCCATATATCGTATTCATACGATTTTAGGACAGACCCAGCATTATCCAAAATTTTCACTACATCGCCATGTCCATTATAAACATAATAACCACCGCGATTGTTCACATGGTCCTGCCTGAATAGAAGCATAGAGTTGCTCCATACATTTCGAGCTTTCGTATTTCCTTGCATATCTAGTTCTTCGATAACCTTCCCATCAATATACACATATCTGGTAAACTCGCCGTTCACCGTTTTCGTCGCTCTTAATCCATCGCTGTAGTAGGTATATACGGCATTATCATCGCTATCCTGATAGGTAGCCAATTGATTCAACGGGTTGTAGGAATACGATTTCGAATTTAATTCGGGAATTGTAAACTCATTAGAGCTTTGTTTGCTTCTGTCTCCAACATCATTATACGTGTAGGCACTGGTGCTAATCCCTGTTTCTTCTTTTATTCGATTTAAGGAATCGTAATTATAACCGAATGTATTGCCATTTTTATTGATCTGTTTAATATTTCCGTACCCATCGTAGTTAAAGGTTTCATCATACTGCTCCCCGCCTGTTGTCACAAGAAAATGGTGTTCTTTAAGGTTTCCAAAAGAATCGGTAACCTTTTGATGGTTGTATGCTCTCCCCTGCAAAAAGCGATAAGATGTCTGTTCCACCGAAGTCTCGTTTGCCAAAGAATACGTTTTCTGAGCATTAATAGACGGATAACTAATACTAAGTTGACGATTTAGATTATCATAAGTATAAGCTACCTTTTTAGAATCAGGGTACTTAATTGCAGTCATTCTATCATAGTTATCGTACTCGATAAAGTAAGTTTTCCCAGCGATTGTCTTAGCTGTATTACGCCCCCACATATCATATTGATATGCAATGGCTTCATTATCGTTATTGTTACTTGCAATCAGTCTTCGTGCTTGCTGCTCATACGCGTATTCTTGCCAGTAGATTTCATTATTTCCTTGTTCAACTGACAAACGCAGAATTTCGTTGTATGGCGTGTAAGAATAATTATGAATTTGACCTTTAGAATCTGTATACTGATCAACCAATCCATTTAACTTATACTTATACCGATCTTCTGTTGAACCCGTTGCAGACCGTTTTGTTAGCAACCAGCCCAGTTCATTATACTTCTCTTTAGTTTGCACAATACCGTTTATATAAGATTCAATTATTTGACCTAAGCTGTTGTATACGTAAGTATATTCATCTCCAACTGCATTTTTCATATAAATCATGTTGCCTGCGCCATCATAGTCATAACTAGTCGTTTGTACTTGCCCATCCGCTTCTATAGTTTGAGATACTATTTTCCCGGAAGCAGAAAAATTATTTCTAGTTATCCTTTCTTTCGTACCCGCCGAATTGCGTTCAATTACCGTTTGCAATTGTCCTAATTTATTATAGAAAAAGGTCTCTGACTTGCCATTGGGCAAAACTTTGTTCACGGTTTTTTGAGGAACAACTTGCCCCCCGCCTCGTTCAACCACATTTGCATATTTATATTTTGTGACTTGCCCCAAAGCGTTAGCTTCATAAACTAGTTTTCCACTTGTATCATAAGAATAGGTTGAGCCTAGGCTGGCTTGCCCGAATGGGTTAGATCTCGTTATTTCTCGGCCTAGTGGAACCTCGTTACGCAGTAGTACTCTCGTATTTCCTTGCACCGTTTTCTGTTGCTTTTGTAATGTTCCAAACGGCGTATAATACTCGTCAACTTTAGCCCCATCTAGCTCTGTAATCGAAATCTTTCTTTCCAAATCACTATAAGAAACTGTCGTTGTTGCAATTTCCCCTTGCCCGAGAAGAGAGACTTGAGAAGTGACTCGGTCCAGCACATCTCTTTCGTATTTAACTATGCTTCCATCTGGGTAAGTGATCTTTTTCAAACTTCCGCTTGGGTAATATTCATACTGGTTAATAATATTCTCCCGAACATCACCCTCACGTAAAGTAGTTTTTATAAGCTCAATTTTCAGCCTCCCTTTGTCTGTATACATTAGTTCCTTGTCCAGCACTGCGTTTTCTTTACTATATTGCTCACCAGAACTAATTCGTGTAATAGCCCCTGGCAAATGATGTACAGCATCGTACTCCCGGTTCTCTACAACCACACTGTCTGTCTTAACTGGGTATCCATAGCTGTGTGTTTCCGTTTTTTTCCAAATCTGATTCCTGTTATTCACACTGGAATGGTTGGCAGGATAGTAACTATATTCAACTACTGCGCTGCTTCCAGAGCCATTCTCAGTAAACGTTGATTTACTAATTTGATTAAATGGTCCGCCGTATTCGTATGCTGTAATATTGCCGTTCGCATCCTTATTCCATACCAATTGACCATAGTTATTATAGTTAAAAGACTCTGATATTTTCTCTGTACTGTTGGGTTCCAGTGATTCAGGATTGATTAATAACTCGTCAACTTGGAATGTTCCGTCAGCTGCAGCATAAGTTGATACTTTTTTTGGCATAAATTGCCCCGGATCATATTCATACCGAACATAAGAGGTCATGTAGTTTGTATACCTATTGTTGCTTGCATCTGTATAATCATAAGTGTGCGGATAACCATCTTGTGGAGAGTAACCGGCTTCCAAAGTAACCATGCTATAATCGTTTAATAACCTTGATCCATTTACATAATAATGATTTGATTTAGATTGCAGATTTCCGTCAACTCCACGCGAGCGAACTAATGTCGCTTGCTTATCTCCGTAACGGGATGAGTTTCTAAGACGTGGATTATCTAGCTTACTCGTTTTCCAAACCTCATCGATCTGCACGCCATGATCCGGATGAATATTCCGATAAAAATCAGAAAAAGAAATGTCCTGTTTCATGTCATTTCGATAAGAGTAATCCACTCTTTCTACCGGGTGATAAGACACGTATTCAATAGCATGTTTGTCCTGATACATTCTAGATACTGCACCCTGATAAGTAAACTTATTGGAATTCCTCCAAGTTACATCGTAATTCGAATAAGAAAAAGCTACCGTCAATCCGTTAAACTGATTGATTTTGTTTAACAATAAGTAGGGGATCTCCCCTGAAACCAACTTATTGTTTAATATAATTCCGCGCGATTCAAAACATACTTCTAATTCAAATTTTTCACATGTATATAAGTTATTATGTAAACTTAACATTTCTCCTGCAGCATTCGCGTAATAACCGCTCAATGGAGTATATACATTAAAATTAAAATCAGCCAATTTTGTTGAATTAATGTCGTAGTAAGTGTAAGATTCAATATTTTTTGACTGGTTGGCTACCGTCCGATCGCCGACAGAGTCCAAACGCCAATAAGTTACATTCTCTGTAACATTCTGATAACCGCTGGTCGTCCATTTCCTGAAAGTCACACTGTTCTGTTGCTGAGAAGCATGATACGCTACTTGTTTCACTACCTGATTATTTTCCTCTACCTTGAAACCCAAAATAACTAAATCAGCGTTTCGATTAATCGTAATTATCCGCCCATACGAATCAATAATGACAATATTATAATTGTTTACTGCAGCATCCGCGTGAAAAGCATAGGATATACTGTCTCCATACTCGTTGCTTTTAGATACAATTTCTCCATTCTCGTTATATTTATAAATAATGGAATCGTCTATCGTAAGATGATAGTAAGTTTTGGTTACTCCATTTTCCACGCTGTTACTCTTACTCATCTTTACATTCTGATAAGGATAGTTTTGGATAGTTCCATTATGAAATTCATAGCTAGTGCCGTTTTCCAAAGTGAAGACTGTCTTTTCATACGATGTGGCAAGCGCTTTATAAAAATACTCATTTCGATAGCATGGGACCGTAGATGTAAACGGGAAGCAGGATGAACTAACTTTTTCATTTACGACTTCCGCCTGTATTTCTGCTTTCTCCATTAATGGAATATTCAACGTCCATCCCGCTGCGATATACGACTTCCGATCACTTGCCGTGTATGGGACTGCTGCATTGCCGTTTTTTTGCTCATAATAAAGACTTGACGTACTCGTTCCAAGCTCCAACGTCGGTTTAAGCAGCTTGCTATCCAGGGAACTGTAGGTTCGGTTAAGGCTAATCCCAAGTCCCTTTTTACCAGCAATACTATAGTCAGTCACACTTCTATTCGACGTATGATAAATTGGATCGACCAGTTCATCGTTACTACTCGTATAATTATAATCGTTTTGAAATTCTGAAATGGTGTAAGTTGACGGAGTCGACAACGCCGCTGTCATTTTTTTCGATTCCGCCGCAGTTAACACCCCCTCTTGTTCTATTTTCTGCACCTGAGTTTGAATGTCTTCTTTCAATTGGCGTTCATCCTCTAGTGTAATTAACGGCTTCTGGTCTTCCAGATACTTCTTTTTATCAACGTAGTAATCGACCAGATTCTGAGCTGCGCTCACATATTTAAATAGTTTTTCTCTATCTCCTTCATCCAGATCTCCAATCATTCGAATAACATCATCTGTTTCCAGATTCCGTGTGACTTCTTGCTGCTGTTTAGGCAAATACATATATAAATATGGATAAAAGTATGCCGTAACAACTTTCATTTCGAGTGAGAACTCGTCCAAAAACGCCTTGACCCTCTCATTATTGCTAGCGGTTGGGACAAGTTCGGAACGCTGAAGCACGGTGTCGAAAACAGAATCCGACGAGTATTCTCCATCCAGAAGTACTCCCTCTTCAGGCAACTCTATATCGCTGCTGGTCAACTGAGACAGATCTGTTTCTTTATCAAGATCCGCTGTCTTCTCCTCCAACTTAACGGTTTCTACTTGAGTATAGCTCATATCTGCATCGTATTCGTTTGAAGCCATAACTGAACCCATAGCCGAATCCATGCAACTAAAAATCAAACTAAATAATAACAAAAACACAACCGTTTTTTTCAAAAAGAACACCCCTGTATATCATATTGAAGATCTTTATTGGATTTGGGTTGTCTCTTCCGAGACAACATTCCCATTCAAATCGTACATGAAAGTTTGCTTATATTTTGATGTACCTATCGTTAAATAAACGGTAGTTAGCTGGTTTTTCGTGTAGTAGTATTCTTTTACTGGAAATGTTTGATTTTGAAGCACCACTTGAACAGGAACCGGAGTATTCATTGTTGTCCCATTTCCGAGTTGCCCTTCTTCATTGCCTCCCCATGAAACGATAGAATCGCTATGAACAGCCAAATTATGTTTTTCCCCTGCTGCAATTTCCGTAACATTAGTTAGATACTCTTCGCTGTTCACTCCCTTAACTTGAACCGGAATCCCTCTGTTCTCAAACGTACCGTCACCTACTTGACCGCAGCTATTATCTCCCCACGCCCAAACAGAACCGTCCGACTGCAGAACAATTGCGTGATCTCCTCCAGCTCGAATTGCAGTTGTAGAACTTGAACTGCCATCATCGGTCATCGCTACTTGAACAGCGTGCAACTTTCCAGCAAACGTGCCTTCACCAAGCTGCCCTTCGTTATTTTCTCCCCAACTCCACACAGTGCCGTCTGCTTTCAGAGCTATGTTGAAGTTCTTGCCCGCGCTAATTGCAACCACATTGTCTAGTTGTGTAGACAGCTGATCTGTCACTACCTGTACCGGGATACTTCGCGATTGATTTGTTCCATCGCCTAATTGTCCAAAATCGTTGTTCCCGGCGCTCCACACTGTCCCATCAGACTTTAGAATGATCGTATGCGAGAGCCCTACATCAATTGCAACTGCTCCTTCAAACAACGTGTCTTGTTGGCCACCCTTGGATTGAATAGCCCTCGTCTGTGTTACGGAATTGCTAGAGCCATTACCCAGTTGACCAAAGGTATTGTCTCCCCAGCCCCAGACCGTACCATCTTTTGCAAGGGCGATTGTATGCGCATATTTGCTTTTTATATCAACGATTTCCGGTAGAATCCTCGGATTTTCAATCGATGCAAAGAAGCGTCCTTCAATTCCGGGAACATAAAAATCATTGTTAATAGAAGTAAGCTGATCTACAATCTCTGTTTGGTTTGGTTGAACAGGATAGAGACTTTGATGAAACTCGCCATTCACATTCTTACCGGTTCCCCATACCCAAACATCTCCCGTTTCGCTACGCGCAAAGGAACTGCTTACACCAGCCTCAATTTTGGAATTCTTGCCACCAGGTAGGGAGATACTTTCTTTTTCCTGATCGCTAGAGATCACTTCTTGTTCGTTCTCCTCTTCTGTAATCTCCTCAGGAATCGTAACCTCTTCAGTTATCAGATCTGCATCATTAGCCATTGCATTCGAGTTAAAAATCAATAAAGCGACAAGAAGCAAAAAAATGAATTAAACGCTTTTGTTTCATACGAATCCATCCTTTCAAAGAATCTTCTCAAATCAAATTTCTACATAAAAAAACTTCTTTTAATTAAATTTAAAGATGTTCGTTAATCGGCACAGTCATACCTGAATTAACACCCTCCCCTCCTTGTGAAAAGCATTAGTTATATTTATGGCAGGTCTCCTGACTCAGCATCACGGTATACTCTCCTTGCACTTATTTCAGCAGTAGATAATTGTGAATGCATGCTCCGTTCTACAGTGGCGGAACCGTATCGGATTTTCAGCAATATTCCCTTTTAAACTATGTGGTACATAGTACCATTAATATCTAAATTCATCTCTTAAAAATCAGATACTTTTAAAATATCATGAAAAATAGTTAAATGATAGAATATTATTATATGGAATTCAAATAATTGTTCAACTATAAATATTCGCCTGTACGTTTTACACAATCACGGTGCTTCTCAACAATACAATACGGATTAAATCGTTCTTTCCTACCCTCGACGCCGATCCGGCCAAGCTTAAAAAAGAGCCAGACTTGAATTACGATAATTTTCGGCAGACCCGAAATAATCTGCGTGCAGGAATGTCCCATAAATGAATGTGACGGGCCTCGGCTTGTCACCCATAATGCCAATGGAGAAAAACAAATAGAAGAACAAGTAGGCCTGCCTTCCTCTCATGATGTGCAGTTCCATCTTTTATATGCCGTTTAGCAAGCAAAAAAGCCTTCCAAGCCGCTTTTCTCGCAGCATAGAAGGCTCCTTCTTTGACATAAAACAGGTTTATCCGTTCTGTCATCCTTATTTAGACGACGCAGATATCTTTAGGAAAGCAACTTCAGAATTATTCCCACTCAATCGTAGCAGGCGGCTTCAAAGTCACGTCATACACGATACGGTTGACGTTCTCAACTTCATTACCGATACGGACGGAGAATTTCTCCAAAACGTCCCAAGGAATACACGCCCAGTCCGCTGTCATACACGGATCGCAAGACCCGGACCTGGGAAAGGCTGACGCCATACGATTTAACTCTCACCAGATTGATTAACATTAAGCACATCAAGCAAAAACATGAAAATCGGAATGCCGATAATCAATCCCCATATCCCCATGAAATGCTGGGCAAATATAAGGATAATGAACGTGTAGAACATCGGTAGTTTTGTTTTTTGAGCATACAATCTTGGGTTTAAAACATACGTCTCAATTCCATGAATAACAACAACTAAAACGATTGACCAGATGACCAATGAAAGTCCGCCAATCTGGTAGCCAATCATGCCTATTGGAATGAAGGAAATGACAACACCTGCAACAGGAATGAGGCTCAATAGGAACACCATAATGGTAAGTGCAAATAAATATGGATAACCTAATATCCATAGACCCGCAATGGTCAAAATCGTATTGAACAATGCAATCATAAGTTGTACTTCGATCACTTTACCGAAAGAAGAGGTGAATTTTTTACCGAAATAATTAAATTCGTTGTACAACCATCCTATTTTACTGCTGCCGAATTTTTCTGTGAATTTAACGACTTTATTTTTTTGCATAAGATAGAAGAAACTCAACACAATGACGAAAAGAATCATTTCTACCGATTTACCTAGCTTCAAAATATAGTTGACTGTATTGCCCCAATAACTTTGGAAATCCAGTTTTTCAAGCATATCGACAATCAGTTGGGCTGTATCATTTTGTGGTGGTGAATTGAGGAAATTTATACTGTAATTATACAGTCCTGCAACTTGAACCACGAGCTTAGGTACATAATTCAGGAAACCAATTACGATTCCAGAAATTAGGAGTACATAAATGACGATATTTACGACTATCGGAGATATAGGAATAAATCGGGAAAGCTTCTTCGTAATAAATCCCTCTAAACGCCCTAATACAAAAGTAACCAGGAACACTAGAAGTATTAAATTGATCATATCCCTAAGTACGAACAGCAGAAGCGCAACTATTGCTAAAAACAATATCCTTTTCACGATGTGATTGGAAAAAAACTCTCTTAAAAATCCCATTAGCCTTCCTCACTTCTCCCATTCATTATTCATCAAGTCATTAGACTAATTATACTTCTTACGTACCCGATAAAACTACGTTTCTAATTTATTTAGTGGTAAAGGAACTTTACATACCTTTTGAACATTAGAGATCCAATATAAGGAATTATCCCCACATCCACGCAAAAAAACTCTCTTTTATCTGGTTATACAACACAAATAAAAGAGAGCACTTTTTAAATGTCTATAGTTGCATCAAGACGTTCAGCCTATTCCCACTCAATCGTAGCAGGCGGCTTCGAAGTCACGTCGTACACGATACGGTTGACGTTCTCCACTTCGTTAACGATACGTACAGAGATTTTCTCCAGCACGTCCCAAGGGATACGCGCCCAGTCTGCTGTCATACCATCGATCGAAGTTACGGCGCGGATGCCGACTGTGTACGAATACGTACGCGCGTCACCCATAACGCCAACGCTCTTCATGTTCGGAAGGGCGGTGAAGTACTGCCAAATTTCTCTTTTCAGACCGGCTTTGGCAATCTCATCGTGAAGGATTGCATCGGATTCGCGAACGATCTTCAGCTTGTCCTCCGTAACTTCGCCAAGTACACGGATTGCAAGACCCGGACCCGGGAACGGCTGACGCCATACGATTTCTTCCGGCAAGCCGCACTCTTCGCCGACTTTACGAACTTCGTCTTTAAAGAGCGCTTTAAGCGGCTCAACAAGCTTGAACTTGATATCTTCAGGCAAACCGCCAACGTTATGGTGCGATTTGATTGTTTGTGCTGTTGCTGTTCCGCTCTCCACGATGTCCGTGTACAGCGTGCCTTGAGCCAGGAATTCGAAGTCGTCGAATTTAGCCGACTCTTCTTGGAACACGTAAATGAATTCGTTGCCGATAATTTTACGTTTTTGCTCCGGATCGTCTACGCCTTTCAGCTTGCTCATAAAGCGCTCGCGTGCGTCGATTTTGACAACCTTCATATCGAATTTACCGACAAAGGTTTCCATAACGCCATCCGCTTCGCCTTTACGCAGCAGGTTGTGGTCGATAAACATACAAGTCAATTGATCGCCAATCGCTTTATGCAGCAAAATCGCGACAACAGAGGAATCTACGCCGCCGGACAGTGCGCAAAGCACTTTTTTGTCGCCGACTTGAGCGCGGATATCACGAATTGTATCTTCGATGAACGATTCCATTGTCCAGTTGCCGTCACAAGCGCAAATGTTGTACAGGAAGTTGTGGATCATTTCGTTGCCGTGTTCCGAGTGGCGAACCTCCGGATGGAATTGTACCGCATAGAACTTGCGATCCACGTTGCTCATTGCAGCAATTGGAGCATGGTCTGTGCTTGCATCCACTTTGAAGCCTTCAGGAAGCTCCACAACGTGGTCGCCGTGGCTCATCCATACCGTTTGACGCTGTTCCAGACCTTGAATCAGATGGCTGTCAGCTGTGAAGTCAACTTCTGCCTTGCCGTACTCGCGCTTGCCAGCGCGTTCTACCTTACCGTTCAGTTGATGAGCCATCAACTGCATGCCGTAGCAAATGCCAAAGATCGGTACGCCGATATCGTAAATGGCCGGATCGACCAGCGGCGATTTTTCCTCATATACGCTAGCCGGTCCTCCCGAGAACACGATGCCTTTCGGCTGCAGTTCGCGGATCCGCTCCACCGGTGTGTTGAATGGCAGCAACTCGCTGTATACGCCCAAATCACGAATGCGGCGTGCGATTAGCTGATTGTATTGTCCTCCAAAGTCGAGAACAACGATGATTTCATTTGGCTTGTTCATTACCGAGCCTCCCTCAATTAATGTAGTAATTATATCTATACCGCTCAAACCGAGTCAAGGTGAAGAGACAGGTTCCGACAATATTTGCGAACTCTGATTTCACGGTTCTGCCATCCGCAGACCGTAAACCTGCATTTTACGCCTAAAAAGATGCAATCCGCTCAAGGATATCCAATGATCTTGCTCAAATTTGGGAAAATGAAACAATTCCGATAAAAGTGCGTAAACATTATCCGAGGTGATTTGAGATGAGCAATCCGTCTCCCAGATTAAGGAATATGGACGGTACCCGAGGATTTAGTTTGCTGGGCATTTTACTGGCGAATATGTTTTGTTTTCAATACGGGATGTGGGGCATGCAGGAGATGAGCTTATTCTCGCTCTCTGCTGCCGACTCAGCGGCCCACGCCATCGTGAAGATCGTTGTGGAGACGAGCTTTATGCCGATTTTCGCATTTCTGTTTGGTTTTGGCATGATCAAAATAAAGGAAAATGTCGAGCGCCGCAACGGCCTAGCCGGTAATCCGGCCGCTCATCTGGCGAGACGGTTTACGTTCCTGTTCGTTCTTGGGCTGGCCCACTACATACTGTTATGGGAAGGCGATGTGCTCGTCAGCTATGCGATAACAGGCTTCGGCATGCTGCTGTTCCTTCCGGCTAAGCCGCGAACGCTGTTTATCTGGGGCGCTGTTTTTGCCGTTCTAGCTGCTCTAATACAATATGGGGCACACAATGACCCTATCCTTCCGTTGTCACAGCTGGAAAAATTCAATGATAAAACAGTCGACATCTACGGCAGCGGCTCCTTTACTGAAATCATCCGGCACCGGACGCTTTCCGACCCGCTAGGCCTTTACGGCTTTTACCACGTACTGAATCTCATGCTTTCTCCGGTTATCGTCGCGCCAATGTTTCTATTCGGCATGGCCGCCGCGAAGCTCAAGCTTCTTCATCAACCGCAGCAGGAGAAAAAGCTGTACAAGAAGCTGACGGCTATTTTGATTCCGGTCGGACTTTTACTCAAATCATGCAATTATTTATTACCAGATTTGGGCTGGGCAGGCTCAATTGCGGCATTGGGCGGCACCATTCTGGCCATTGGATACTTATCCGCCTTGTCCTGGCTGTTCAGTACGAGACCGGGCTGGCTGGAAGGCTGGTTTAACCGGTTTGAAAGTGTAGGGCGGCTGTCCTTGTCCAATTATTTGCTGCAAACGGTCGTTTGCGTATTTATCTTTTACGGCTTCGGGCTTGGGCAGTTTACGAAAATCGGCATCATCGGCGGCATTGCCCTCGCGCTTGGGATATTCATTGTTCAATGCTTCGCCAGCCAGCTGTACTTGCGCTACTTCCGGATTGGTCCAGTCGAGCGACTGCTGCGCGCGTGGACTGCCTTACGCTGGAAGAGACCTGTTGCAGAAACAACAAAAGGGCAACTGCCGGACTTTAATTTTCGGCCAACATGTCCTTTATTATAAAAGAATGGAGTGAATCAAAGATGACGGAAAAGCTGCTACTAGTAAAACCGACAATTGATCTGCAATTGCCCTATGTTGATTTTTATGAGGAATGGAAACAGAGCGGCGAGGATATGGTTCCTTGGGTCATTGGCAAGGACCCCTCCGATTTCCGCTCGATGGTTCAATTTCTGCTTGATAATGAAAAAGACGGGACACGTCCCTACGACCAGGTTCCGGACTCGACATTTTGGCTGCTGAGCGAAACTAACACCATCCTCGGGGCGGTAAACATCAGGCATTGCCTTACGGAAAAGCTCCATCAACTGGGCGGCCATATCGGCTATGGCATTCGCCCTTCGGCAAGACGTAAGGGGTACGCGACAGCCCTGCTGGCGCTCGCATTGAACGAGGCGAACAAGCTCGGCATTAACAAAGCGCTGGTCGTCTGCGATGCCGACAACATCGGTTCCGAGCGCACGATATTGAGCAACTGCGGTATTCCGGATGTTAGCTTTACTGCTGAGGATGGCAGCTTGGTCAAACGGTTTTGGATTGAGACTTAAAGGTGTGAAAAAATAGAAGCGCCAGGCTGTCCGTTCGGTTATACCGGAGCTGCCTGGCGCTTCTATTTTATTTGCGGGCACGAAGCGCTTGAATCGCCGTCGCCAGCTCCTTCGGCGGCGGGGCGATCCAATCCGTCTGCTGCCCGAACCTCGCTTCATCGTCCCAGGCGATGAAGCGTTCGAGCGCTGCCGCGCGCGCCGGCGGCAGCGCGGCTCTCGCCGCTGCCCCGTATTCACGCGCGGTCTGATGCGGCGTCCGCACGCTCATACGGCGCTGCAGCAGCTTCCATGTCGCGGCTGACACGGCCGTGAAGCGCTTCTGTGTCCGCTCGAGAGCGGCCTGCGACACAGATGCAGCGGCTGTTCGCTCAGGCGCAGCCTGTTCAGCAGTAGCTGCTGGCGCTTGCTGCACCGACTTATCAGTTACAGTGCCGGCTGCCCTTAACGGCTCAGAATCAGCTAGTGGAGCACGTGCCGCTGACTCTTCTGTTGCTGGCTGAGATGCTTGTGCAGGGGGAATTACGATACGCGCCTGCTCTGCGGCCGTACCGCCCTCTATTAAGGCGCGTACCCGTCCATACTCCGCAGCAACCGCCCCTACCGCTTCTGATGCAGCAGCACCTAATCCAGGCCTGCCGCTGCTCATTCTGGCATACGCCGTATTGTATCGGCGCATTGCCAGAGCTAGTTGCAGCCTATGCCGCTGAAGCACAGCAAACGCTGCGCAGACCAGCGCTAAAGCGATAGATGCTAAAGCAGCTTGTGCCGCGGGCGCTGCATCAGCGATAGTCTGCGCTGCATTTCTCGCCGACTCTGCGACGGCTGCTGCCCCCTGTCTCGCCGCAGCCAATAATCCGTCAGCTCTAGAGGTCATAGCGGCTGCCGCCGTCTTATCTGTCATACTGCCGCTTCCTGCCGCGCTGCTCGAAACTCCGCCTGCCGTTGTAACCGATGCGCCGTTACTTTCAGCACCTAATGCTCCGCCAGAGACAGATGCGACGACAGGCCCGCTTCCCGAGCTGCTGAAACCCGGTGTCGGATCAAACGGCACCCAGCCAGCCTCGGGAAAATACACCTCAACCCAAGCATGTGCATCTTTTCCCCGCACCTCATATGTTGTTATTCCCGTCGCATCCTCGTACACGGGAGAGCCCGATGTGAAGCCCTTCACCCACCTGGCCGGGATTCCCTGCGTTCGCAGCAGAATGACCATGGAAGAGGAGAAATGGACGCAATAGCCGCTTTGCTGCTCGAACAGAAACTGATCCACCAGATCCGCCCCGGAAGGAGGAGCTTTGGTGTCCAGCGAGTAAGTGTAGTTATTTTCTAAATACGTCTCAATCGCTTTAACCTGATCCAGCCGGCTCGTCACGCCTCCGCCTGCAATTTCTGCCGCAAGAGCAGACACACGGCCTGGCAGCGTGTTCGGCAATTGCAGATAAATCTCCAGTTCACTATCATCAGCAGAAGCTTCCGAACCGAAGGAATATTTGCCTGTCTTCGACAATATCGCCTCATCGGTAATGAGCAGCCTGCTTTGCACCGTGTATTTTTCTACCTTCGCCGTATCCGACGGAGCGAATAAAGCCCCGGTCGCTTCGTTGCGAACATAAGTATTGAGCTTGCGGCGCGGGTCAGCAGCCTCCAGATGCTGCACATGGCCGGAAGCTCCAGCTGCAAATAGAGGCAAGCCTTGACCGGGAGTCGCAAGCATTACGGTTTGTGAAACGCTTTTTCCCAGCTCGGTCTCCCCGTTCCGCACGTTAGAAGATTCTGTGCTGCCCGTTGCCCCCGAAGCCTCAGAATTGTCGCCTGCCTCGTCTACCGGAAGCAGCGTCTTGCGGCTCCATGTATCGCTCCAGCCCCGTCCGTCATAGCTGCTCTTAGCTTCGCCCCGCCAATAAGCACGAACGGGTGACAAGCCGGTAAAAACAACCTTGTCGTCTTGTACAAGCGGTCCTCCCAGCTCCCGGTCGTCAAAGCCGTAACCGGTTATTCCCGCATTGTCCGTGCTTGCCTGCAGTACGGCAGAGCTGCCGCCGCTGCCCAGCGAAATAATCGCCTGCTCTAGGCGGCTTGCCAAGGATGCCGTCCACGCGGCCGGCTCTTGATAAGTTGGCTTACCGCCCGATAACAGCAGCCCCGCACCGACGCATATCGCTACTACGAATATAGACGCTCCCAGCCAGCCTGTGCCGCTTCGCAAGCCTCTCTCCCGTACACCGCCATGAATGCGCTGCGCCCTGCTCGTTGCGACAAGCGCGCCCAGCAGCAGCCCTTCTGCCGTTGTCCTTAGCAAGCCGGGAGTTACGTCCATACCGAGCCAGACATGCAGCGTCAGCAAATAGAGCGCCGTTGCCGCAGCAAAACCAAGCGACAGCTGACGGAGCCACATTAAAGCCTGAAGCGCAGGCGCAAGCAGCGCCCAGCCCACGAACAGAAGCAGCGTACGCAGCTCGCCGGACATCGTCCACAGCCCGTACTCCATCATCAAGCGAATATCTTCCCACAGCAGCCCCGGAAAATGGGACAGCCATTGCAGCGCGGTTTCATCGCCGCTTTTAAACAGCCACATCAAGCTCATGATACAAAGCCCGCCATTAAATATTAATGACATATACCAGGTTGGCCGGAACAATCCCGCCCCCAGCACACAGCCGATAATGACTAGCAGCGGGCCTAACTGGTAGATGGCCCCCCACTCACTGTTGTCCACCCATGGAATCATCCACTCTGCAAGCAGGCCGAACAACAGCAGCGTTGTCAGGAGACGATAGCGAAGCGATTGCTCGGCTTGCCTATTGTCGTAATTAGCGCCCATTCGAGCTCCCTCCCTCTGCTGTGTATGGCAGTTCCATCATCCGCTCGGGAAAAGGCAGCCAGTGCAATAGAATGCCGTAAGTCTCCAGCAGCCGCTGCTGCTCCCGCATCGCATACGTTAACACGGACTGTTTCGTCACGATATGAAGCTCCAGCCGGCAGCCCTGATCGTTTGCCAGAGCTGCTAGCTGCGTCCAGCCTTTGCCTTCCTTCCAATCCGCCGTGTACGCATGCAGCTTGCCTCCTGGGCGCAGGCTGCCAAGCTCCTGCCGATACAGGGCCCCGTCTGCCTTGCTGTCGCCGCCGGCAAGGCGCAGCCTCGCCAGACGCTCCTGCAGAGCTTCCGGCGAGCCCAGCACCGCCGTCACAGCGTCCACGCGGGCGCTGCGCTCGCCCGCGGTTCCCGCTTCACTGCCGCCGCCCGCGTCCCCTGCGGCGGCGTCTTGCGCGGCTAGCAGCCGTACGGCTCCGCCGGCTGCTGCCGCGCGTTCAATAGCCTGCGCCGCCCATGCCGCGCAGGCGTCGAACAGCCGACCGTCGCCGCCATATGCGGCGGCCGACGTGTCGACGATGACAGCCAGCTCGGCGGGCTGCTCCGCCATATGCTGCTTCGTGTAGAGGCCGCGCCCCTTCGCCGCGGCTCTCCAATCGATATGGCGCGGCGAATCGCCTTGCCGGTAGGGACGGCTTTCCGGCCCTACGCCCGGCAGCCGCTTCTTATGCCGTGCCGCCGTCGTACCCGGCGCACCTTCGATACCCGCTACGCCTTCGCCGGCTCCGCGCTCAACAACAATGCCGCCCTCGGGATCGACGCGCATGCTGCCGGCCTCCGGCAATGCCGGCAGCGCGAGCAATTCGCCCGGGCAGCTTATTTGGCGGGTAATGGCTGTCATGCCTAGCCAGTCCCCTGTTGTTACCGTCAGCTCGCTGTACACATGCTCGCCCCGCCTGACATTATGCAGCGAATAATCAATCGTCAGCTCCTTGCGAAATAAAGGGGCTGCAACGTAGCGAAATTCCATCCCCTTATTTCCCGTCCGATTAATCACTTCCTCACCAACCGCATACCACACCAAGGGAATGCCGAACGATCGTCTAATCGTCAGCCGAACCTTCGTCTCCCCGCCATCCCTAACCTTCCGCGCCATAATCTCGCGCCCAGCCGCTAGTCCGGATGCGCCAAGCAGCGGGCTGCCCGCTCCAATGATCATAATGACGCTTAATACGGCAAGCATGAAGGCTTCCAGCTCGCCCCCGCGTACAATCAGCGCACTCAAACTAGCACCCCAAGACAGCAGCAGTAACGACCACGCCGCCCATCTTGTCCGATAGGTCCGATGTTGATGTGAAATGACGAGCTCATCCCCGTCATCGTTTTTGCTTTGTTGTCCGGTCTCACCGCTTTTCGGGGCTGGCATTGCCAAGCTCCCTGCAAACAAGTCCGCCGAATCCGCCAGCTTGGTGCCAGGTCCAGCCGGCTCCATAGCTGCTGCCGAATAGTCTAATGCTGTTTTTACGCTTATACTGCTGACTTCTCCAGCCCTTTTATTCATGACGCCCTCCGGCCCGGCTGAACCCGGATGCAGTCGACTTATGCATAAGCGGAATTGCGCGTATCAATTGCCGTAGCGTTTCGGCTGCTCCTCCATGTGCTCCAGCCCCCAGTCCATTCATGCCAGGGTAAGCCTCTAAACGATGAATGAGTACCGCTTCGCCTGTTGCCAGCAAATCATCGGGCAGCACATAGCCGCGTCCCTCAATATAAGCATAGGCTTGGGCCGCGCGCAGCCAATCACGTCCGGCACGCGGGCTCAGGCCTGTGAGCAGCAACTGCGAACGTCTCGATGCATTGGCGACTTTGACGATATAGTCAAGCAGCTCAGGATGCACATAGGCGAGCTGCGCTTCATTTTGCATACGAAGCCATTCCTCCGGCATTACAGCAGGCCTCAACTGCTGGGGCTCCTTACGCTGACCGTCCGCATATTGAGCAAGCAGACGCAGCTCATCCTGCTGCTCAGGGTAGCCGATCGACAACCGCATCATAAAACGATCCATCTGCGCTTCCGGCAGCGGATTCGTTCCTTCGTAATCCAGCGGATTTTGCGTGGCGATAAGCATGAATGGCTTAGGCAATGCGCGTGTCTCTCCATCCACCGTCACATGACGCTCCTCCATCGCTTCCAGCAATGCGGACTGAGTACGCGGCGATGTCCGGTTGATCTCATCCGCCAGCACGATATTAGCCATGATGGGTCCCGGACGATAGATTAGCTCACCGCTGCGGCTGTCCCACAGCGCCCCTCCCACGACATCTGCGGGCAGCATATCCGAAGTAAATTGAATCCGCTTGAATTCACCGCCAAGCGCTCTTGCGCAAGCGTGCGCCAGCATCGTTTTGCCAACGCCAGGCACATCCTCCAGCAGCACATGCCCGCCCGCCAGCATCGCAGTCAGCGTCATCTTAATCGTCTCTCTCTTGCCTAGCAGCACGCTCTCTACTCTATGAATGAAACGCTGCAGGAGCACCTGCGGCGACTCCGGCCAATGCTGCCGCTCTCCTCGAACCGTATCGTTAAATTTAGGCGCTATCATCGTATTCCTCAACCTCCCGAACGTATAAGATCCACTCTATCTCCAGTGTCGCCAGCTCTCAGCCGGTTTAGACCTGATAGAGTTGCCCTTATAAAAAAATGCCACGCCGGTTGATGCCGCATACGATCCAGTTGCTCGCTTGCTACTCCACCTCCCCACGTCCGCATTCAAACAAAGTTACTTACCCCCCTTCTACTTCTGCATACAAACCAGTTACTTTCTACTCCGCCCCCTACTTCCCCATACTAACCAGTTACTTGTCGCACACTACCGACTACTGCATAAGAGCAAAGCTACTTCCCACTCTACTTCTGCAAAACAAACAGCTTTCAACCACTCGCCACTTAACGTCTGCATACGAACAGCTACTTACTATTCGCTTCCACACTTCCGCATACGAACAGCTACTTACTACTAACTTCCACACTTCCGCATACGACCAAGTAACTATCATCCCCCCCTTCTTCTCCATCAAAATGTAAAAGTACATTTTGATCGCTTCATTTCGCTCCATATTCCCCCTCAAAATGCAAAAGTGCAGGTTGTTTAGCCCAAAGTGGCCGATTCGAGCCCATTTCAGCCATTTCAACTGCACTTTTACATTTTGAACGCCATTTAGCGCCGAAAAAGCGAAATCAAACTGCACTTTTGCATTTTGTTCGAGTTATTCACTCCATCCCCGCCCACTGACAAGTAAGTTTGAGGTTTGAGGTTTGAGGTTTGAGGTTTGAGGTTTGAGGTTTGAGGTTTGAGGTTTGAGGTTTGAGGTTTGAGGTTTGAGGTTTGAGGTTTGAGGTTTGAGGTTTGAGGTTTGAGGTTTGAGGTTTGAGGTTTGAGGTTTGCGGTTTATCCATCACCACACCAGGCAGCTCACCCGCCGCCCGCAACAAAAAAGCCCCAAAGTCGAATAACGACTTTGGGACCCGCTCTTGCCTAAAGCGCCGACCGCGGAAGGCGGCGCCCATCACTTATATCGCAGACGCCGCCAGCGTCTGCAGCTTTTCCATCATCAAAGCGGTATCGATCCCCGCATGATTGCCCAGTAAAATCACCGTCACGCCATTGTCCAAATTCCGGGACATACCCGTGGAGAATCCGCTTCCGCTTCCGTTATGGAATACCGTTTTCCCCTCAGCCGTATCCCTTACGATCCAGCCATAGCCGTATCCCTTCTCCGAATGCGGCGTATACATCGCCTCCAGCGATGAATCGTCGAGCAGGTTGCCGGAACGCAGCAGACTGTCCCACTTCACGAGATCGTCCACGGTCGAATACAAGGTCCCCGTACCCGATTGGGAGACATAATAAGGAGCCTTTACCCACGCTCCCTTGCTCAGCAAATAACCGTCATTGGTAGGCGTCTTAGCCGTTGCCGTACCGGAATTCGTCATGCCCGCTGCCTTCAGCATGTTCGTCTGCACATAATCGGCGTAGCTCATTCCTGAGAGCTTCTCGACAACATACGCCAGCAGCACGTAGCCGCAATTGCTGTATTTGTAGGCGCTGCCCGGCTCGAACTCCAGCTTTTTCGTGCGAATCTCATTTACAGTTTGCTCGATCGTAGTGCCATCCTTGCGTGTAAACTCCGAAGGCAGTCCCGACGTATGCGACAGCAGCATATGTATCGTAATTTTATCGCCGCCTGGTATGCCGGAGGCGACCTTCGAGATGGGATCATCCAGACTCAGCTTGCCCGCTTCGATCAGCTGCATAATGGATGCAGCCGTAAAGGACTTCGTGATCGAAGCGATTCTCGTCTTCATATCCGGCCGATTCAGCTTGCCTTCACCTGCGATGCCATACCCTTTGCGCATAAGCACCTTGCCGTCCTTCGCTACAAGCGCCATGCCCGAATAAGAGCTTGTCTTCAAGTAGCTGTCCACATTGCCAAAAGCCTTCGGCAATAGCGTCACCTTATCCGTAATGATCGTGATCGAAGTCGTTCCGCCAGACTGTGACAGCTGAAGCGATGCTCTCATCGCTTCCATCAGTCCGCGCAGCGGCACCATCAGGCTGCCGTTTACGACCCGGGACGGCCCGGAAATACCAAAGCGATTGCCGTTCACCAGAAAAAAAGAATCACCGGAGCGCTGTGTAATAACGTCTCCATTCAACCGGATCGTCACCGTCTGGCTAGCCTGATCCCATGAGATGCTCCCGCCAAGTGAAACCGCCGCTTCCCGCAGCGGAACCATGGTCGTTCCATTTTGCACAAAAGGCTGTCCGACCCAATTCGCCGTCTTGCCGTCTATCGTAACGACAGCTTTGGTCATCGCCCCCGCTTGTACAGCTGCCGATGCCGCATTAGCGACAGATACCTCCTGCAGACCGCCCGCCGCTCCACCAGAACCAGCTAAGACGACAGCCGCCATCATCGTTACAGCAATCTTTTTCACATTCATATTCCTATTCAAATCCCAATTGCTCCTTTCGCAACAAAGGGATACCGTCCGTCCATTTAGTCTAACAAGCTCGCAGAGCTTAATGATTTTGCATGACGCCAGTGGTTTCGTGTCCCCTTACCAGCCCTGCTTTGCCATGTGACATCCCCAGCCAGCACTTACTCAACACTAACTAACCCTGCAGCGTCTCCAGCACCTTCTGCACATGCCCTTTCACCTTCAGGTTGCGCCACTCCGCAATGAGCTTCCCCTTCTCGTCGATCAGAAAGGTTGAACGAACGATTCCCATATATTCTCTGCCATAAAGCTTTTTCAACTGCCAGACGCCGTACAGCTCACATACCTTATGCTCCGGATCAGACAAGAGCAGGAACGGCAGCTCCTGCTTTTCTATAAACCGCTGATGCGATTTGATAGGATCGGGACTAATTCCGAGCACGACTGCACCATGTCCAGCAAGCGCCTCGTACGCATCGCGAAAATCACAGGCCTCTTGCGTACAAGCCGTTGTAGCATCCTTTGGATAAAAGTAGACAATAACCTTTTTCCCGATATAGTCGCTTAACTTAACCTGCTCGCCGCCCGAACCCTCCAGCGAAAAATTCGGAGCTTTACGTCCAATCTCCGCTTTCGCTTTACTCGTTGCCATGCCTCATCTCTCCTTAACTGTAACGCGCCTTTAACCCAATTAGTTGCTGTCACCCGTATAATAAAAACTATAACATCAGCCTCTATGACCCTGCGCCCCGGTACCGCTTCACGCCGTAATTCCACAGCGACAGGCCCAGGATGAAAAATACGATGCCGACAACCGGTGTCAGCAGCGCCAGCTGGGATATGTCGTCCGACTTCTTCTCCAGAAAGTAAGAGGCAGGGATTACCCCGACGAACGCAAACGGCAATACCCAAGTCAAAATAAACCGGATCGTCTTGTTATAAATGTTGACCGGATAACGGCCGTAATTCTGTATGTTGTAAATGAGCGGCACGATGCCTGTTGGCGCATCCGAGAAAAAGGATAGTGCAGACAGCGCCGTATAAATGCCTCCATATACGAGCACCGCTCCTATAACGAACAACAGCAGCATAAGCAGGTCGTATGCATGGAAAGCGAGGCCCAGATCATTCCAGCAGATCGCCATAATAATCGCTCCGACTGCGGAGCCGATCAAGGAAGGCGGATCGACGTTTTCGAGCAGCACCTGAAACAGGTTATGCGCGGGGCGGGTTAGAATCCGGTCCATCTCCCCTTTGACAATATACCGCTCGCTGAAGTTCCACATGTTGAAGAAGGTTGTAAACAATCCGTAAGGGATCATGAAGAAGCCGTATACGAATACAACCTCAGCCTCCGTCCAGCCGCCGAGCGACGGCGTGTGCTGGAATACGATCAGAATGAAGAACAAGTTCATGCCTTGGAACATTAAGTCCGACAATACTTCGATCCAGAAGTCGGCACGATAGGTCAGCCTTGTTTTGGCATAGTTTTTAATATATTCCCACAGTAAAACTGCATATTTCATTATCCGTTATCCTCCTTGCACGAACAGCCGCTTGCGCGCCGCCCGCCATACGAACAAGATTGGCAAGAGCAGCAGCACAAACCATACGATTTGCAGGCCGATCGCTCCATAAGCCTCATGAAGCGGTGTCCGGCCGGTGAACACAGCGCTTGGCAAATAAGTGATCGCCTGGAACGGCAGCCACTGCATAACCGCGCTCAGCCAACCCGGGAAAAAAGCGATCGGAATGAGTACGCCCGAGAACAGATCAACCATTACGCGCTTCATCCGCATCATGCCTTCGTTGTTCTCCACGAAGAAGGCGAATAATCCGGTCAATATATTGATCTGCGAATTGATCAGGAAGCTGAACAGCAGCATAACTAGATAAACCGCCCAAGTCAGCGGATCAGACGGCAGCCGGACCGGAAAAATAAAGCAGACGATAAGCATGCCCGGCACCATAAACAGCAGCATGCGGAATAATCCTTCGCCAAAGCCCTGCATCATCTTGACCAGCAAATAGGAATACGGGCGGATCAATTGCGTCGCCACGCTGCCGTCGCGAATTTCATTAGCAATTTCACGGTCCAGATTGTTGAAGTAAAATGCTCTAGCCATCCAGGAGACAGCCACATAAGTCGTCATCTGGGCCAGTGTAAAACCTTGCAGCACTTCGGCTTCGCCGAAGATAGCTTTCCAAAGGAAGTAATAAGCGCCGATGTTTATGGCATAAATAATAATGCCGCTATAATAATTAACGCGGTAAGCGAGCATCGTTAGGAATCGCATACGGATAAAATCGATATAAGCGCTCATCATCGTAAAGCCGGCTCCTCTTCCCTAAGCAGCGTAGCGGCAGCCGATGCAGACGCCGATCCGGAGCGGTAAATCTCACGGACAATTTCGTCTGTGTTCGTCTCGATGATTTTAATATCGCGAATGGCCGTGCCTCCTGTGACGATAGAAAGTGCGTCGGATACATTCGTCGTATGCGGCAGCCACATCGTTGCGTTCAGGTCGCTCTCCTGCTTCCAAGTAACGCCAAGACCAGCCGTCAACTGCTCCAGTTTGGCAAGCGGCGTATGTGATGTGAACTGGAACTGAATTTCGCGGCCGCGGCTCCATCTGTTTTTGAGCTCGTCCAATCCGCCGTCATAAATAATCCGGCCGTCGTCCAGCATAATAACCCGCGAGCACAGCGCTTCGATATCCTGCAAATCATGTGTCGTAAGCAGTATCGTCGTGCCTTCCTCACGGTTCAATTCTTGCAAAAATTCGCGAATCGCCGTTTTTACGACAATATCCAGACCGATAGTGGGCTCGTCCAAAAATAAAATCGCAGGATTATGCAACAGTGAAGCAACAAGCTCGCAGCGCATCCGTTGACCAAGGCTTAGTTTACGAACCGGGCGGTTAAGCAAGTCGCCGAGATCAAGCCGTTCTACCAATTGATCGAGACGTCTGCGGAAGTCATGCTCGGAAACGCCGTATACTTTGCGGAGCAGCCGGAACGATTCAATAACGCCGATATCCCACCACAGCTGCGAGCGTTGACCGAAGACGACGCCAATATTGCCGACGAATTTCTCTCGATCCTTATACGGAATATAACCGTTAACCCGGATATCTCCGGACGTCGGCACGAGAATGCCAGTCAGCATTTTAATCGTTGTCGATTTGCCTGCTCCGTTTTCACCGATATAGCCGCAAATTTCGCCCTGCGGAATTTGGAATGAAATATCTTTGACGGCACGAACCTCATTGTACTCCCTTTTAAACAGATCTTTGAGCGCGCCGGACAGCCCTTCGCGATTTTTTTGCACCTTAAACTGCTTTCTTAAGTCTTTTACATCTATAGCCAGCATATTGCTTCTTAACCCCTCTCCGTTGGAACGGTCGACATTTCCCGGGAAATTGCGAGATATTCCCATTGTAAATGATAAAACTTGATTCCTAATGACGTTCCGCTTTATAATTTTATGATATGTAATATTACATTAGATATTGCGAAGCGTAAACGGCAAGACCACAAACCACATATTAGGTTTACATGCTGAAAGGAGCACTTGTACCATCATGCGCAAAAAACAGCCAACAAACAAAAGGCGTCCATGGATTTGGATCCTTACCGGTATTCTGGTCGTTCTTGCTCTTGTCGTTACTGCGGCAATAGTCTGGGGATCCGGTATATATAAACAACTGGATGGCTTCAGCAAACCAAAGGAAGAATCCCGTTTCGGACAGTTTGAAGACAATCCGACAGTGACTACTCCTAAGTGGGAAGGCAAAGAACGTGTAAACATTCTATTGCTTGGCGGCGACGCACGCGGCTTGGAAAAGAATGAAGTACCGCGTTCTGACTCCATACTGGTAGCATCATTTGATCCCGTTACGAAAAAAGCTCATCTATTTTCCGTTCTCCGCGACACTTACGTCGACATTGATGGACGCGGCAAAGGCCGGATCAACACTGCCATTACGCTCGGAGGACCACAGCTTGCCATGAAGACGGTAGGCGACTTGCTTGGCCTGGACATTCAATATTATGTGTATACCGATTTCGAGGGATTCAAGGCGCTGATTGATACGATTGGCGGCGTTAACTTCGACGTAGAGAAGGATATGCACTATACCGATAAAGCGGATAAAAATAAATATGACATCGATTTGAAAGCCGGCTATCAGCTGCTGGACGGGGACAAGGCGCTCCAATACGTCCGTTTCCGCCACGATGCGATGAGCGACTTCACTCGTACCGAGCGTCAGCGCAACTTGTTGCAGGCGGTAGCGAAAGAGCTTCAATCGACTTGGAACATTTTGAAAATGCAGAAAATATTGCAGAGCGTCTCCCCTTACATCGAGACAAACCTGGAAGTGAGCGATATGCTCAAGCTAGGACAGCTTGGTGTAGAGAGCCATGTAGCAGGTACCGCACAGGTTCCTCCAATGGATATGATCGCTGATGAGAACGTCGGCGGCGCATCTGTACTCGCTGTTAAGAATATAGATAACCTGCTTACCTTTGTGCAGGAGAAGCTGGCTGAAGACGAGACGCTAGCGACGCCTTCTCCTTCTCCGGATGCTGAGGGCGGCAGCACGAATAGCGGCACAGCGGGTACTAATTAACTGTGAGAAATGACGTTTAATGGCTTGAAACGGCTTCATTCCATACCGGGAATGAGGCCGTTTTTGCCGCGTAATATCTACATTCCCGAAGGAGGATTTATTGATATGGCTATGCAACGGACAACTTCTGAAACGTTATACAAGGAGGCGCTGGAGCACATCGTCGGCGGCGTCAACAGCCCTTCCCGCTCGTACAAAGCGGTAGGCGGCGGTGCGCCAGTGTTTATGAAAAGGGCGGAAGGCGCTTATTTCTGGGATGTGGACGATAACCGCTACATCGATTATCTTGCCGCTTACGGCCCTATCATTGCGGGACATGCCCATCCTCATATTACAGAAGCGATTATTCGCGCCGCACAGAACGGCGTCTTGTACGGCACGCCAACCGAGCTGGAGATCAAGCTTGCACGCATGCTGAAGGAAGCGATCCCCTCTCTCGACAAAGTACGGTTCGTCAATTCTGGCACGGAAGCGGTAATGACGACAATTCGTGTCGCCCGCGCCTTTACGAAGCGCAATAAAATTATTAAATTCGCCGGCTGCTACCACGGCCACTCCGATCTTGTACTTGTCGCGGCTGGTTCAGGCCCTTCAACGCTTGGCATCCCAGACAGCGCCGGTATCCCGACCAGCATTGCACAAGAGGTCATTACGGTGCCCTTCAACGATCTGGACTCACTCCGAATCGCATTGGAGCGCTGGGGCGACGAGACGGCCGCTGTTATGGTGGAACCGATCGTCGGCAATTTCGGCATGGTGATGCCGGAGCCCGGCTTCCTCGAAGGCTTATGCCGCATGACCCGCGAGGCTGGTGCGCTTGTCATTTATGATGAAGTCATTACCGCTTTCCGTTTCCATTACGGCACCGCGCAAACCTTCACCGCCTTCCCTGATTTCGCTGCGATTGAACCGGATTTGACCGCTCTTGGCAAAGTCATTGGCGGCGGCTTGCCTATTGGCGCTTACGGCGGCAAGAAACATATCATGGAACAGGTCGCTCCGCTTGGTCCTGCCTATCAGGCCGGAACGATGGCAGGTAATCCTGCATCAATTTCCTCCGGCATAGCTTGTCTGGAGGTGCTGCAAGAGCAGGGCATCTACGAGCGTATGGACCAGCTTGCGGCCCAATTGGCAGACGGCCTCGCAGCTTCGGCTTCGAAGCACGGCGTACCGCTTACGATTAATCGCATCCGCGGCTCATTCTCAGCCCATTTCTGCGATCATCCCGTAACGAACTATGATCAGGCACAGGATACAGACGGCGAGCTGTTTGGTCGCTTCTTCAAGCTGATGCTGGATCAGGGTATCAATCTCGCGCCTTCGAAATACGAAGCGTGGTTTTTAACAATTGCCCACACACAAGAGGATATCACTACAACCATTGCAGCAGCCGATTACGCACTGTCCAGACTGTAGAAAGCCCCCTTTATGCACATCTGTTCATAAATAACGGACAAACTGGGGGTAACGGAGCAGCTTTGCTCCGATTTCCGGTTTTCACTACGGTTTGTATTGATTTTCTATGCACATGTGCAAAACAATACCGCTAATGCACGCTTTCACAAGCAGCTATCCACATGTGTATAACTAACTTTTCATATCGTTAATCATCGTTATCCATACAAAGAAACGCGCACCGGATTCGGCGCGCGTTTTCTTTGTTTTACGAATAAGCTTCAATTTCATACAAGGAAGGACCGTAGGGAGCAAAACCTTTCTCCGTAATGTATATACGGATGTAACGTCCAGCACTTCCTTCATCTAGAGCGATGGTCTCGGTTCTCGCTTCAGCTTGCAGCTCTCTGCTTGCTGTAGCAACCGTCTGCCAGGCTGCGCTTTCCGGTGAAATGTCGTCACCCGGCTGAGCAACTTGAATAGCAATGGTCTTTCCATATGCCGTCTCCCATACGAGAACCAGCTTCGATAAAGACTGTACACTGCCCAGATCGACGACAATCCACTCCGGATTCATCGGCGTTCCTTGATTGTCCTCCCACTTCGCTTCCCAGCGTGACTGCCTGTTTCCATCCGTCATTACATTCGGATCGAAATTCGTATTGCTGCTGGAAGCCGTAACAGCCTTGTTCAGCGCCAGGTTGATTTCGGCCGCAATGACCTGCACAACCTCGGCCGCCCGGTAGCCCTCGGCTTCAATCGTAACGGTAAAGCTTCCCGATTGATTAAAGCGGCTAGCAGACAATGTGATCTTGCCTGGAGCAACACTGTAATCCGAACCGGCAAATAATTCAGTTCCGTTCACTCGCACTTTGGAAATAGCAGCTTCCCATGCCGTATCGGTCGCAAAGGTCAGCTCAATCGGCCTGCCCAGCTTGTTGTCGGTTGTATCTGCTGTGACGGCTGGAGGAACGAGCAGCTCAGGATCTGGCGCGCCAACCGGCGTTCCATAGACCTCCAGCTCCCAAAGCGAGTAACCGTAAATCGTACCTCTCGTCTGTCCGAGAATCCGGACATGTCTTGCCTCTGCTGCAGCTAACGGAATGTTGTCTAATCCGCCGTTGCCATTCGATTCCGAATAGGCGTCCGTCCAGTCTCCCTCTTCAGGCTGGGCTGCGATGGAAGTTTGAACCTTGTACGCTTTGCCGAATGCGCCTTCCCAGCTTAGAACAACGCTTTGCAGTGAATACAAACGCCCCAGATCAACAGCGATCCATTGATTGTCGGACGTTGCGCTCTCCCAGCGGGTTCCTCCCGGTCCTTCTCCCCGGCCGTCAACCGCATTGCCTGCCGGTTGAACATTGGAGGAAGCCGTCGCTGTTTTGTTGAGCGCTACATTGCTTGCGTTCGTCTTGATTGGCTGCGTGACCTCGGTATTGGCGTATCCGTTCGCTTTAATAAGGATTGAATAGCTCTTCACTGCTGTGAACAGAGTTCCGTCCAATGTAATTTTGCCCGGCTCAATGACCCGTTTGCCCGGATCAACCGCAATGCCATCGACGGTAATTGCCGTTATAGCACTCCGCCATGCCGGCTGATCTGCAAAGGTCAGCTCGATGTTTTGGCCCACTTTGTTATCCGTGGTATCCGCGGCAACAGCTGGACCAGCAGGCACTTCCTTCAACACGACATCGTCGAAATAAATCGTATGGCTGCCGTTTGGCACGTTTTGATCACCGATAATGATGTTGCCTAGCAAATACTTGACCGTCAATGTCGTATTCGCCTGCGGAATCAGCGTTTTCTTATGCACCACTGATTCGTCGCCTGTTAAGCTGAACGCCGCTTTTTCCCCGTTGTTATAACCGGTCAGCTCCACTTCGATCGGACGATTGACCGAAGACCAAGCGCGGAAGCTAAGTTCATACGCTTTGCCCGCTTCCAGCTTAATTCCCGATTGCATAAATTGCGTCGACCAGCTGATCGGCACATTCCACTCCGGGTGAATGCCCCCGTGATAGTGAATATCTAGACGTGCCTTTCCATCCTCGACGGTATACTCCGAATAATCGGGATTTTCCGTCCAATATTCCCAAGCCGACTTGCCGCTAGACATGTCGCCGTTTAAGATCAGATTGCCGTCTGACGGATAGATCGCTTGGCGAATGACAGCATCGACATAGCCAGCTGCTTTCAGATGAATCTCGTAATTGCCGTCATGGCTAAAAACATTCGAATGAATGATGACCGCATTCTGCTCAATCTCATAATCGCCAATTGTCAGCGCCGTGCCGTCAATCTCAATGCCCGTTAATGCCTGCTGCCAGCCGCTATTGCCCGCATAAGCAATCGTAATGGCATTGCCTACCTTGTTGTCCGTCTTATCCGCGACGACAGTCGGAGCCTGGAGCAGAGGCGCATTTCTCACCTTCAGCACCACATTATCGATGGTGATCGTATGAGCGCCTGCAGGGCTGTTTGAAGTTTTACCAAGCTGGAACTTCAAAGCCAGCGTATCGTCAGCAGGCATTCTGAACTTCAACATATAGTGCGATACGTCCTGCCCGATAGAATAGGAGCTCGATGCATAGCGCTGGTAGCCTGCATTTTCGAGCGTAAGCAGAATGTCACGCGCTGCCGTTGACTTCGCATCAAAGGAAAGCTCGTAATTTAATCCTTCCTTGAGCTTCAAGCCCGATTGGCTAACCATAACGGAGTACGTGTTGGCGCCTGTATTCGATATTTGAATGTTAGCTTCTCCGGCTGCGGCAGAATAGCTTGCTGCCCCCTCCGTGTACGTCTCCCAATGATTCAATCCGTCGAAGAAGTCGCCATTCTGAATCGGGTAAAGATCAATGCCGCTAAAATCAACGTTGCGGTCTGTCAGCCGGATCAAGCTGATCTGATCCAGTACGACAACGCCCGCCTGACCGCCCAGCAGGAAGATCAGCTGGCTTTCGGGGTCGGTCACGCCGTCCTCCATATCAAATTGAACCGTATGCTTCGCTAATGCAGTACCAATAGCGATGTCCGTCTTCGAAGTATAGACCGAAGAACCATCTTTGCTTCTCAGCTCGACGCCCACTGTTCCCGCAGAAGGAGCGCTAGCCCAGAACGTTAGCTCATACGTATCGCTCTGCTGCAAGTTAATGCCCTTCTGCCGCAGCTTAACGGCATTAACATCTGCACTGCTTCCTGGAATCTGAACTTCCAGCTGTCTGCGGGAAGCATCAACAAAACCGTCTGCACCTTCCAGCTTCCAGTAGTTCATCCGGTCCATCGTACCGAGATCAAAGCTGCCGTTGTACACATGCTCGCCGTTCCCCATCGGCGCTTTGGCTGCGTCCAAATCGACGAGCTCATCGACCTCTTCAAGCCTCACATTGCCGATCCAGACGGATTTCGTATTGCCGCCGAGGTTGAACTCCAGACGAGCGGTAGAATCCGTATCCGCTGTCATCTGGAACCGGTACTCATAATGTCCGGCAACTGATGTTAACGGAACGTTATAATTATCCGTATACGCTCCCCAGCCGTTGTCATCGTCGCCCCCCAGCTTCACGCTGATGCTGCGGTCGCCGGACGCTTTCGCATCAAAGCTCAGTTTATACATATGCCCTTTGACTAACGTGGCGTATTGGATGAGCTGAAGCGCATGCGCAGCATTGCCGCCGCTCGTAATATCCACTTTGGCAAAGCCGCCGTCTATCGAAGCTGAGCCTGCTCCGCCAAAGGCTGGCGTGTGGAGGAAGTTCCAATACAAGCTGTCCAGCAGCTTATCTGCTGTATCAATATCCTTTAAGCCTTTCACAAAGGCAGGATCATAGATATAGTTGCCGTCGATTGCAGGCTTCGCATCGGCCGGCATCGGTTCTTTGTCCAGAGAAGGCTCAACCGGCGTTTTGTAAGGTCTGCCTGTCAGCTCGTAGGCGCGGACATAGTCCACTACCATCTCGCCGGGAATCTTCGAATCATCAGGCGGCCTGTTGCCGTCATACACGCCGCCAACTGCTAGATTCAATATGATATAGAATGGCTTGTCGAACGGAGCCGGGAATGCATACTTATCCGGCTGATCTGCTCCCCAGCTATGCCAGTTGTTGACGGTCTGATAGACTTCTCCATCCACATACCAGCGGATTTCCCCAGGCTCCCATTCCACACCATACGTATGGAAATCCGAAATTTTGCCGCCATCCGGGAACGTAAACGCTTTGCCGGTGCTGCGGTTGTTCGGAGCCCCTTTACCAAAGTGAATCGTGCCGCCAACCTCCTCCGGCAATCTTCCCTTCGCTTCCATAATGTCGAGCTCGCCTGATGACGCCCAGCCGCCATATTCACTGTCCGCAGGCATCATCCAGAATGCAGGCCATAGACCCTGGCCTTCCGGCAGCTTCATTCTCGCTTCGAATTTGCCATACGCTTGCGTGAACGTCGGCTGAGTCCATAGGCGTCCTGACGTATAGCCCTTGCCGCCAAAGTTTTCTTTGCGCGCTGCAATCGTCAGTTTGCCGTCCTCTACCTTCAAGTTCTCGGGACGATAATACTGCAGCTCGCCGTTGCCCCAGTCGCTAAGGCCATATTGCGAGCCTGTGCCAAGCTGATAGCCCCATTTGTCCAAATTAACACCATTTGTATCCACCGTTGCGGACGGATCGTAATTATCGAATTCATCCGACCAAGTGAGGCTCCACATCTTCTCAGCATCGATATGCTGGCGTACGGATGCAAGCTCATACCCCGCAGCGCTGATTACGATGTTATAATCGCCTGCACTTGGAAATACTGCAGGACTAAATTCGATTTTGCCCGGACTTGCCGTATAGCTGCCATTATCGACTAAAGCCCCGTTGATCTTCACTGCAGTGATAGCAGCCAGCCATGCCTGCGAAGCCGTATTGTCCGTGAATGTGATGGCGATGGTCTCACCGATTGAATTACCGTCCGCATCCTCTAACAGAGCAGGAGGAGCAGTCAGCCGAATCTGATTGGCTGTTGCAGCCTTCTCGCCTGCTGCTTCCTTCGCTCCTTTCAGCTCAAAGCGGACATTATCGATAAACAAGTCATGCGCTGCTGAAATTTTCTCTCCTGCATCTTGCGGCTGGCCGAGCAGAAATTTCAAAGCTGCCGTATCATCCTGTGGCATCGTAAACTCGAATGTATAGCTGTTTGTCGTCTCTTCGATCCGAACCGGCTGATTCAAATAACGATGGTAGACACCATTCTCAGCTATTACTTCGATTTGCCGGGCTAGCGTCGAGCGGGCGTCAAAGGTTACGAGATAGGTTTTGCCCGATTTCAGCTCCAAGCCGCTTTGCGACAACTGAATATCCCATGGATTAGCGCCTGTATTGGCTACTGCAGCCTTAAGTGCCCCTCCGGCTGCGGCAATAACCGCACGGGAATCGCCGTCATAATCACCTTGAACATGCTTGCCCCATTGTTCAAAACCGTCCGTGAAGCTGCCGTTTTTAAGCAGGAACGCTTTCTCACGCGCTCCCTTCTGCTCCACTCGTATTTGCTCAATGTACACATCATGTGCTCCAAGCGCATTTGCTCCGCTAAGTTTGCCAAGCAGAAGCTTGAACGAGGCCAGTACATCCGCATTCGGTTTGAACTCGTAAGTAAAGGTCTGATAGTCGCCCGTAAGCTGTACTTTCTGTGAGATATATTTGGTATAGGAAGCGTCGTCAATGACGATTTCCGTCTCCCTGGCGACGCTGGACTTCGCCTTCACCGTCACGACATACGTTTTGCCCTCGCGAAGCTGGAAATCATTCTGCATCAGCATAACGTTGAAGTCTGCAGTGCCTTCATTCGCAATTGCAATTCTCATCCCATCATTAGCTGTCGTAAAATTGGCGCTGGAGCTATTATTCTCATAACGCCCGAGAACAAAATCCGTCCATCCTGCCTTGCCATTCGAGAAGTCACCGTTCTTCACGGGAAACTGCTCGGTAAGCGGCAGCTCAGCCTCAGCGGCTGTAAGGTTGACCATCGCGATATCGTCGAGCCGGATATTGGCATTATTGCCGCCCAGCAAGAAGACGACTTTACCGTTGGTGTCACCCGCATCGCCCACTGTGAACTGCACTTCGTGTTCGACTGCGGTTGGTGTTAAAGAGACCGAAGTCGTCTCTGCCATATCTGTACCGTCTGCCTTGCGAATGGCTACAGCGATCGTTCGATTCGCATCGGCACTTGCTTTGAAAGTCAATTTGTACGCATTGTTCGCCTGCAGCTTCAATCCCGGCTGTGACAAAGCAATTGCATCAGCCGAATTGCCGCCATTGGTAATTGCGGCAAGCAGTTCACGGGCCACTGGGTCAACTGATGCTGTGGCGGAAGCTCCCGCCTGCACATCGAAATTCCAATAGGTCATCCGGTCCATCCGGCCAAGATCGAAGGTGCCGTTATAAATGTAGTTGCCAGCCAAAGGCTCCTTCGGCAGCTGCTCGTTGAACGGGTCCAGCGGTTCGATTTCCTCCAGCTTCACCCCGCCGATCCAGACCGAATTTGTATTCAGCCCCAGATTGAACTCCAGCCGTGCCAGCGCATCCGAATTTTCCGTCATGCGGAACGTCATATCATAACGCTGCGGCTCCGTTGTCAGATTGAAGCTGATGCTGTCCGAATACGTCGTCCAAGAACGGTTTTCTCCGCCGCCGATTTTTGCCGATACCGGACGGCTGGCTGACGCTTTTGCATCGAAACTCAGCTTATACCATCTTCCTTTGCCAACGGTTACATTCTGAATAAGCTGTACTGCATGCGCCGCATTGCCGCTTGCACTAATATCAGCTTTGGCAAATCGCTGTCCGTTCACTGTGTCGACCGATACGGTCCCATTCCCGTTGAAATCAGGCATATGGACAAAATTCCAATGCTCCGTATTTAACTGATCTCCTACGTTTGCTACTATACGGAATGGCTCATTATAGGTCACGTCATGCACATAATTGCCTTCAATCGCTTCTTTATGCGGCTGGGGAAGCGGTTCCTTCTCCACGACCGGCTCTTGAGTCGGATTGAGATATGGTGTGCCTTTCTCATAGACACGAACATAATCGACTTTCATCTGGGCTGGAATTTTCGAATCGTCGACCGCAACATTATCGAATGTGCCGCCAACCGCCAAATTCAGAATCATATAAAACGGCTTATCGAAAGGTGCCGGATACGCATATTTCGCAGGCTTATCCAGCCCGGTGCCGTCCCAGTTGTTCAGCGTCTGATAGACTTCTCCATCCACATACCAGCGAATCTCGCCGGGCTCCCATTCAACGCCGTATACATGCTCCTCGGAAATGTTTTTACCGTCTTTAAAATGATAGGTAGCCCCTGTACTTTTGTTGCCTGGCCAAGGCCTGCCGTAATGGATTGTTCCGCCAACCTCGCCAGGCAGACGTCCCTTCGCTTCCATAATGTCCAGCTCGCCCGAAGTTGCCCAGACGCCGTATTCACTTTCTGCCGGCATCATCCAGAATGCTGGCCATAGCCCGTTGCCGACCGGCATCGATATTTTTGCTTCGAACTTTCCGTAGGCCTTCGTAAAGGTCGGCTGTGTATAAATTCTTCCCGACGTATAATCTTTGCCGCCAAAGCCTTCTTTTTTAGCAGTAATGACTAGCTTGCCGTCTTCAACTAGCATGTTCTCAGAGCGGTAATATTGCTGCTCCTGATTGCCCCAGCCGTCCAGGCCATATTGCGAGCCCGTACCCAACTGATAGCCCCATTTGTCCAGATCGACGCCATTGCTGTCCAGATTGCTGCCCGACCGGTCGAACTCATCGCTCCACACGAGATCCCAGTCTTGCTCATGTCCGCCCGGGCTCGGAGTTGGTGTAGCACTTGGGGATGCACTTGGAGTCGGACTCGGCCCAGTGCCCGGATCTGAAGTAGCACTTGGGCTTGGCGTAGAGCTTGCACCTGGGCTTGGTGTTGAGCCCGTACCCGAACCGCCTGATCCTGAACCCCCTCCTTGCTGATTACGAACAGGCACGCCTTGCTTCACTTCAAACTTCTCGCCAGCTTTCAATGACTCTTTGTTGAAGGTCGCAGACCCTGACTCATTATGAACCTCGCCGATATCCGAGTCATTTCCTGCTTCGATAACAGCATTCGTCTCGATATCCAGCGTACCCGCACTGGAATCTCCGGAAAATACGACGCGCACCGGACCATCCGTTCGATGAATGACGATATGGTTTACGTTAGAGTCAATAACATGGACGCTGTTCACACCGCCGCCGTTCACATACACAGTGCCCTTCGCCTGAATTCCCTTCAGCGTCACATCGCCTTCGCCGATACCCGGCGCAAGAATGAGATCGCCATTAATCGTTGCTTGCTCCAGCGTAACATCTGTCGTGTTAATGATCGCGCTCGCCAGCGTTGCCGCTTTATCGCCGAATTTCCCTTTCCCGGTATAGATTTCTCCTGCCAAACGATCAAGCAGTACGACCGCTTCCGCCCTTGTAATCGGCTGCAGCGGCCGAATCGTTCCGTCAGTGAAGCCTTTCATATAACCGCCGGACACAAGGCCGGCCAGCGCCTCACGGGCAAATGAAGCCACCTTCGCTTGATCTCCAAAACCGTTCAATGATTCCCCGGTCTTCTTCACATGAAAGAGACCAGCAGCAATCGAAGCCGCTTCCTGTCTTGCGATCGCCTGATCCGGTTTGAAGGTGCCGTCAGGATATCCGGCGATATAGCCGGCTTGGCGGCCAATGTCGACCTGCTCCCCATACCAGGCTTCGTCCCCCACATCGGTAAATCGGGATGCTCCTTCTTTCCCTTTCGTATGAAATCCGAACAGCGTATTGACAAGCTTGACGAACTCTGCGCGAGTAATCTGCTTATCCGGTTTGAATTGTCCGTCCGGGTAGCTGCTGACAAGCCCTTTCGACGACCATTTGCTGATCTGTGCTGAAGCCCAGTGTCCATTTAAGCTCACATCCGGCTCGCCGGACGTTGTGGATGACGCTTGAACCGCCGGTATGTAACCCGCTAACATCGTCAAACAAAGTGCGAATACTCCAATCTTTCTGCCCAGCTTTTTCGTTGCATTTTTCTTCCATTTCATTATGCTGCAGCCTCCTTCGGTTATTTGAAAGCGCTAACAATTAATGGCTTTAATAAATCCGCGCAACAGAAAAGGAATGCCCTTGCTAAAGATGCAGGCATTCCTTTTCCTTTGTTCAACGCGCTAAATTCATTGGATTATTTCGAAGCGGATGCAAACCATTCATTAACTTCTTTCGTAATTTGCTCGCCGCCCGATTTTTTCCAGTTCTCGACCATTTTATCGAATTCATCGATTGGCGATTGGCCATAAATGATTTTCGAGTACGTTTGATTAAGCAATTTGTTTAACAGCTCGTTTTTCTGTTTCATCGTTTCCGTCAATGGACCTTGGAAGTAGTTTTTCATCCGAATGTCCTTTTGCTCCATAACAATCTTCATTGCATCTACGTTTTCCGGTTTGCGCACGGCAGCCGTTTGCGACTCGTATGGTGTCGTTGGCGCTTCTCCGTTGCCGATTTTGATCATCGTATCTGCGTACAGCGACGGGATACGCGCGCCTTCAAACGTCAGCGAGTAATAGATTGGTTCTACCAAGTGCGTACGGTCGGCATATTCCGGGAACAGATCCGGGTATTTTTCCGGCTCCTTCGTGATCGTGCCGTCCGGCAATTTCGCCCAGTCATAGCCTTCTGCAAAACCGTTTTCGAACGTGCTGCCTTTTTCAGGGTTCGCCCAGTTATCGAAGAAGAAGTTGTAGTAACGGATAAGAGCTTCAGGATTTTTTGCATTTTTGTTAATTAGCATCCAGCCGTTTACCGACGGGTTGCCGCTTTGCGCGCCGATTTTACCTTCTGGTCCTGCAGGGATCGGGTATGCTTTGTATTTCGCGCCTGGCACGTTGTTGATCAAGTCGCCAAACGGCCAGTCTGGCAGCCAGTTTCTGCCGACGATTGCGCCTGCTTGACCCTTCGTGAAGAACTCAGAGCCGGATACATCGTCTTTCAAGCCGGAATCTTTGGAGATGTAGCCTTTATCCATCCATGTTTTCAACGTTCCGAGCGCTTGTTTAGCGCCTGGATCGATCGAGCCGTATGCAAGCGCACCATCTGCGCCTTTATTCCATTGGCCTGGCATTGTTCCGTAAGCGCCGAACAGCCAGCTCACATCGCTCATCCAGTTCAGGAATGTGTTTTTCAAAGCCAAGGGCCAAACCGATCGTATCTTTCTTGCCGTTGCCGTCCGGGTCCTGATTCACGAAAGCGTCCATGATGGCTTCCAGATCCGCTACTGTCTTAGGAGCCTGCAGGCTCAGTTTATCCATCCAGTCCTGGCGAAGCCAGAGAACCATGTCATCATTGTACGCATAGTCGAGTACTGGAAGCGCCATCCGCTTGCCGTCACGTACGACTGGCAGCCAAGTGTCGGCATTCAAATCTACGGCTTGCTTGTATTTGTCGCCGGCGAATTTGTCGAACACTTCGCCTACGTCCATGAATTGACCGGAGTCAATCAGCATGTTGACCGTTTCCAAGTCACCGCGGTATGTCACAACATCCGGCATTTTCTCGCCAGAGGATAGCATCAGACGCAGCTTCGTTTTGTAGGCATCATTCGTATCCGTTACGACCCAGTCGTACTTCACGTCAATGCCGAGGTTGTCTTTCATATAAGTGTGCAGGACGTTGTTTTCCATCGTCTCGCCGTTTTTGAAGAAATAGTTGGTACCAATGCCTTTCACTGTCGAAAGGGTAACCGGTGTCGTATATTTCGAACCGTCCCAGCCCGTTGCGTCTACGCCGCTATCCGTAGCTGCTGCTCCGTTATCTGTGCCCTCCGTCGGTGCCGCAGTCGGACTATTGCTCGGCTTGTTAGTATTCGATCCCGAACAAGCGGCAAGCGTGAAAGTCAGAACGGTGACTAGCGACAAGAGCAAAACCTTTTTCCATGAGTTGCGCATTTTTTTCCCCCCGTAAATTAATGAGAACGCTTTAGTAACGCCCTACCCTTACTATAGAACTGGATTATTTTTTTATAAATACCATTATTTTGAGTGTGATGCTAATTTGTTATCTTCTTATTTCTACTCTTTGACAGCGCCTAGCACAATTCCTTTTACGAAATATTTTTGCAGATAAGGGTAAATAACGAGAACCGGGATAATGCCGATAAAAATTTGTGCCGCTTTAACGGTTCGCTGTGAAATGTTCTTAAGCTCATTAACGTCCGGATTCAGCTTGCTGAAATCCTGCTGCACGATGATCGTCTGCAGAAATGTAGCGAGCGGGTATTTGCGGTAGTCCGTCATATAGAGCAGCCCGTCGAACCATGCGTTCCAGTTGCCGACGATGGTGAACAGCGAGATGGTTGCAATGGCCGGCATCGCAAGCGGCATGTAGACCTTGAAGAGAATCGAGAAGTGGCCTGCTCCGTCAATGAATGCCGCTTCCTCCAGTTCCTTGGGCGTAGCCCGGAAGAAGTTCATCAGCAGAATCATGTTGAAGACCGACACCGCGCCCGGCAATACGAGCGCCCAGATCGTATTCATCATATGAAGCTCGCGAATGAGAATGTAGGACGGAATGATCCCGCCGTTGAACAGCATCGTAAATACGAAATACCAGGCATATTTGGTGCGGCTTTTGAAAAACGAAGTATCCTTGGACAAAGCATATCCCGCCAGTGTAATAACACTCATCGTGATGAATGTTCCGAGCAGCGTTCTGCCGATTGCGATCCAGAAGGCGCGCAGAAAGTTCGGATTATTCATCGTTTTCGTATACGATTCGAGGTTGAAGTCCACCGGCCACAGGCCGACCAGATGGGCATTCGCCGGGGCGCTTGCGCTAAAGCTGATTGCCAGAATATGAACGATCGGCAGGACGCATAGAAGGCCCGCAGCCGCCAGGATGAAATAGTTCAGCACCGAGAACATCTTATAGCCTACTGTTTTATGGTACAAGTCTGGAGCCTCCTTCTAGAATATTTTGTAGTCCGCCAGTTTATAGGCCAAGCGGTAGCCCACGACGATCAGACAGAAGCCGACTAGCGATTTGAAGATGCCGACTGCCGTACTGAAGCTGTACTGCCCGTTCAGAATACCAGTCCGGTAGACGAACGTGTCGATAATATCGCCCTTATCATAGACAAGCGGCGTATACAGATTGAATATCTGGTCAAAGCCTGCGTTCAAAATATTGCCCAGCGCCAGCGTTCCTACGACGATTACGATTGGCACAAGCGAAGGAATCGTAATGTTGATCGTCTGCTTCCACCGGTTCGCGCCATCCACCTCAGCAGCCTCGTACAGAGCCGGGTTGATACCCGCAAGCGCAGCCAGATAGACGATCGTGCCGAATCCGAACTGCTGCCAGACGTCACTGAGAATAACGGTAAACCGGAACCAGTCGCCATCGCCCAGAAACAGAATCGATTCAATTCCGAACCAGTTGTGAAGCAGCGTGTTGACGATGCCATCGGAGGAGAGCATGTCGTTAAGAATACCTCCGAGAAATACCCATGAAATAAAGTAAGGCAAATATACTAACGTCTGGACCGTCCGCTTAAACGGATTGATCCGCACTTCATTCAGCAGAAGCGCGAATGAGAACGGCACGACGATGTTGAAGATCATTTTTAACCCGGCGATCAGCGCGGTATTGATAATAACCTGCTTGCTGTCCGGATATTCGAACATAAATTTGAAGTGGTCAAGCCCTACCCAAGGCGAGCCGAATCGCAGCTGGGGCTTATAATCCTGGAAGGCGATAATGAGGCCTCCGAGCGGCACATAGGCAAATACGAGTTGGATAAGCACTGCAGGCAGCAGCATTAAATGAAGCGGCCAAGTTCGTCTCAGAAATCCCTTCCACCCTTTGCTCCATGCGGAATCTTGCCGCCCGTGGCCCTGCTTGACGCTGGTCTCCTTTACTGTTGTTTCCATTCCCACGTTCCTCTCCGCATACTCTTTTTTGTTCATTGACAGACAATTAACATGCTGTATAGTAAGTATAGCAATCTGGAAATTCGCTCGTCTGCGCCAAACATTTTAGAACGATACCCAATTATTTGTCTCTATCTCAATCGATACGAGGAGGAGAGCGGCAATGTCGCTTCGTGTGAATACGTTTACAAAAGTAATGGGACTGATCGTCATGCTGCTGATTCCCATCATCGTGCTCTACTGGTTCTCTAATCGGACTAGCCTTGACGTCGTGATGAACGAGGTCGAGAAATCGATGTATAAGGACTTGTCCTATTTTGCGGCCAAAACTGACGAAACAGCCTCCCAACTGGCGAAAAGCGGACTCATCATCAGCGAGGATATCAACGTTCGCAATCTGGAGTTTATCGAAATCGCTTCCTTATATGAGCAGACGGACGAGAAGCTTCGCGTCAACGACAAGCTTCGTTTAATTAATGCCTCTTCAGCCTGGGATACGACCATCAGCATTTATGCCCCGGCGACCAAAACCTTCGTATCAACTAATACTTATCTCGAATACAACGCCAATCTGGTTGACAGCAACTATTCACGTGTATGGAAATATACGAATGTCGTGGCTCCCTATTATCGGGGTCAGCCCCGCTTTGTCCGTTTTATTACCGAGCCCTTTGACAGTACTGCCCGTAAAGCTGGTTTGATCGTCGAGGTCAGCTTCGCGGCGGACGAGCTTGTAAAAGCGCTGGACCGCTTCAAGCAGGGCGGCAAGGGAGATGCCAGCTTCGTCTCCGAGGACTATCAGATTCTGTCCGTTAAAAACTCCGATAAAGAGCTGCAATCGGCGCTTCTCTCTCAAGTCGAGCTGAAATCACTGTCGCAGCAGCAGTACGACCGCGTCAAGCTGGACGGGGTTGAATATACGGTAAGCAGCGTGTGGATGCCGGAGCTTGGCTGGTACCTCTTTGATTACCTGCCAATCGACGACGTCGTTCGCCCGATTACAACGAACAGCCTGTTGTTCTACATTTCGATTTTCTTCTTATTAATCGGCAGTACTATAGCCGCCTACGTGCTTTATACCAATGTGCAGGTGCCGATCCGGGAGCTCGTACGCGGTGTGAAAAAGCTGAAAAAAGGCGAGTATCCGAAGCTGAACGTATTCCGCCCGAATAATGAGTTTCACTTCCTGCTCGTCAGCTTCAATGATATGGCTGCACAGATCGAGACGCTGATTCAAAATGTCTACCTGGAGACGATTCGCTCCAGAGACGCCAATCTGAAGCAGCTGCAATCGCAAATTAATCCGCATTTTCTATACAATTGCTTTACGCTGATCCGCAGCTTGACCCGGCTCGGCAAGAAAGAATCTGTTATGGATCTCGCGCTGCACTTGAGCCGCTACTATCGGTATACGACGCGTTCAGAAAAGCAGTCGGCTTTCCTTCGCGAGGAGCTTGACCTTGTCCAAAGCTATCTGGCTATTCAATCGATGAATGTGCAGGACTTGCGCTTCAGCATCGAGGTGCCGGAAGCGATGGCGGAGCTGGAGCTGCCAAGGCTTATTCTCCAACCGCTCGTAGAGAACGCAGTGATCCATGGTATCGAGCCGCTTGGTGAAGGCGATATTCGGATCATAGGCTCACAAAATGACCGCTACAACATCATTTCCGTCACCGACAACGGAATCGGCGTCAGCGACGAGAAGCTGCAGCAACTGCGGCAGCAAATGTCGATGCCGCCAACGGAGGACAAAGGCTGCGCGCTATGGAATACCCGGCAGCGCATGCTGCTCCAGTTCGGGCAGGAAGCCGGACTTCGTATTTTGCAAAGGGATGAAGGCGGAGTCGCTGTAGAGCTCTATTGGCCGAATGAACCAGATTTCGTGAGAGAAGCAGCCGCTTCTATTGCGGCCGCAGCCGAGGCTCATGCGAACAGCCGAAAATCAAAGGGGGAATAGGACATGCGACAGTTGCTCATTATCGATGACCAATCCATTTTGGCAGACGATCTGGCAGACATGATTCCATGGGAGGAAGCGGGGATTACGAACGTCTATAAAGCTTACTCCGGACAGGAAGCGCTCGACATTATGAATGAACAGCCCATCGATGTCATCATTACAGACATTCGGATGCCCGGCATGTCGGGCCTGGAACTGATTCGGGAAGTCAAACGAAATTGGAAGCATACGAAGTGCATTCTTCTGTCCGGCTATTCGGACTTTGAATATACGAAGCAAGCTTTGCAGCTGCAATCCAGCGATTACTTGCTTAAGCCGGCATCCGACGATGAATTAATTGGTGCGGTTCGCAAAGCGATTGGTGATTTGGAGCGAGAATGGCAGGAAATCAGCTCTGTCCAGCGCGCGATGTATTCATTGCGGGAGCAATTGCCAAAGCTTCGTGAGTATATGCTTCTCGATCTGCTGAGCGGCAAGCAGTCCGCCGATCCGCTGCGGCTAATGTCCAAGCTGACAATGTATGAAATTCCGTTCCGCGAAGATACTCCGGTTCACATTATGCTGCTGCGGCTGGATGACAGCGACAAGCTGTACGAGGGCGGCGAAAGCGAAGCCTTGATCGATTACGCCTTAGCAAACATGGCGGAGGAGATTTTCGGGGAGCGGCTTCATCTCTGGCATGCGAAGGATACGCATGGTTTTCTCGTTTGTCTGCTGCAGACGAAAAGCACCTCTGAGATAAGTGCGGCTGAGAGCGTGGAAGAATGGATCGAACGGAGAGCTTTTCAGCTTCAGCATGTCGTCAAATCGTATTTGCGGGTCGGCATTTCCGTCCTGACGAGCAAATCCGGTTTGTTTCCGGCCGAGGCAGCGCCTTTGTACCAAGCCTCCATTACGAACTTCCGCCACTTCATCGGAAGCGAGCAGGATCTGTATATCTCTCTGGCAAAGGAACCTGCGCGCGGCGGTGCTCCGCAATTAATTAATGAGCTGCACCGCCCGCCGACCATTCTCCAGCTGCTAGAGGTGGGCCAGTGGGATACGGCGCGCAGCAAGCTCGATACGATCTTTCACGAGTTGGAGACGAATTGGCGTGATTCCCAGGAGCATGTGCTGGAAACCTATTTCACCATTGCCGCAACGCTTGCCGCTCTCGTCCATAAAAACAAGCAGTGGCTGTCCGACACAATCGGCGACGACTTCCATGCGTTTGCCAACGAGCGTCCGATTACAGCCGTCGACGAGCTGCGAACCTGGGCTTACCGCATCATCGAGAACTACAAAACTTCCGTCAGCATCGAGGAAAAAGATTCCCGCTCCGGCATTATCCGCAAAGTGCAGGAGTTTATACATGAGCATCTGGAGAACGCCTCCCTGCACTCCATCTCGTCCCATGTGTTCTTGAACCCGTCCTATCTATCAAAAATATATAAAACCGAAACCGGCGAAGGCATCAGCGAGTTCATGCTCCGTGCCCGAATGGAGAAATCAGCTCAACTATTGTCCCAAACGGACGAAAAAATTTACGAAATCTCGCAAATGCTCGGCTACCAGAAGCCCAGCTACTTCATCCAGCTGTTCAAAAAGCATTACGGCCTCACGCCACAGGAATACCGGAACAAGCTGCAGTAAAGGACCGATGCGAGTTGTTGGTTGGCATGTGGCTGCTGATTGGCAGCATTCATCCTGACCAGCTTTTAATTCATAATGCGGAGATCTGGTTACTAGAGGTGCTTTGGTTAATTGAGGATTTTGAGTTGTCTTGTTAGAGTTACTTAGCCTGCTTCGAACCGCCTTGAGTTCCCTGCATACGGGCCAGCTCTCATGCTGGTCTGGAAGACGCCCAGGACGATCTACATACATCTCCTCAAATCAAAAAGCCCCCACGTTTCAATTAAACGTGGGGGCTGCATTTCCCTGCGCTAACCTGCTGTACGATACTCTCCAGCTATACCGTAGCCTCGGCCTTGTCCAAAGCGCCGACAAACTCATCATGAATACGCCCGTTAGACGCTACGACGTTACGGACACCTAGATGATACGGCTGTCCGAGCGAATCGGTAACCGTGCCGCCTGATTCTTGAATGAGCAGCGAGCCTGCTGCCAGATCCCAGCTGTTCAGCCCGATCTCCCAGAAGCCGCTGAGCCTTCCGGCCGCCACGTACGCCATGTGCAGCGCCGCCGAGCCGCCAGATCGGATATTACGCACTTGCGGCGCTACGGCCTGCAAGCCCTTCATATTCAAAGGCAATGCGTATTGCTGATCTGCCGGGAAACCGGTAGCTATCAAACTGCTTCTGAGCGTATCCTCGCCGGATACATTCATTCGCTTGCCATGGACATAAGCGCCCTTGCCTTTCTCCGCGAGGAACAGCTCATCTTTCATGGGGTCATATACGACACCGACAATGACTTCCCCCCGATAAGCAAGCGCAATCGACACAACAAAAAACGGAAAGCCGTGTACGAAATTGGTCGTACCGTCAATCGGGTCGACGATCCACAAATATTCATTCTCAAGCTTAGACTCAAGCGCACGGACCGAAGCCTCCGGCCCTGGCTCAACGCCCTCTTCCCCAAGAAAAGAATGATGCGGAAAGTGGGTCAGCACTAACCGCTTGATCAGCGTCTCCGACCCTTTGTCCACTTCCGTTACAAGGTCGGTTGAGGAGTATTTTATATCAAGTTTCTCATAATTACCTAGCTTTGTCTTAATCCATTCGCCAGCCTTTGCCGCGCAGTTAATCGCTACGGCAGTAAAGCTTTTGCTGCCAATAACGGCTGCATCCTGCTGATCGCTCACTGTGCATCACACTACCTTCTACTTGTCTGAATAATTGAAAAAAATAATAGTTATCGTATAGAAATACGAGATGAGACCTTAAAAGTTTCGTAATTTGTCCCGCTAAGGGATGGAAACAGGCTAAAGCTCCATCCATCCCTCGATAATCAGCTGGCAAGCGAGCAGAAGCAGCGTAATCCGAAGCAGCCAAAGCAGCTTCTTGCCGCTCATCCGTCCTGCCACCCAGGCACCAAGCTTGCCGCCGACCCATGCGCCAGGCACTAGCGCAAGCAACAGCCAATAATTGATCTCTCCGAGCCATCCGTGCATACCGCTTCCCAGTATAGAGGACAAGAAGATAACGAACATCGACGTTGCCGTCGCCAGATGCGGCGGAAACCGGAACAGCAGTACCATAACCGGCACGAACAGAGAGCCTCCGCCAATTCCGAACAGTCCGGATATTAGACCGACGGCAAAACCAATGAGCAGCAGCGGCAGCAGTCCGTAGCCGTAAGTATGGACTTGTCCAGACGCATCCGTAATGGATCGCTCAATTGGCCATTGGCGCGTAACCGGTTTCATATAATCCCGGGCAATGAGAAGTGCAGCCATAAGCAGCATAAAAATACCAAAGCTTAATGAAAAGGCTGCGCCTTGAAGCTTGCCTGTCAGTGCCGAGCCAATCAAGGCGGCGGGTCCGCTAGTTATAAATAGAAGAAGCCCGCTGCGGAAATCGACGATTTTCTTCTTCGCATAGCTTAATGTCGACGCTAACGCAGTGACAATAAGCATTGTCAGCGAGGTGCCGACCGCCGTTGCATGATCGATCTCAGCACCAGTAAGCTGCGGTCCGAGAAGCATAAGCGCCGGCACGATAATAATGCCGCCTCCAAGGCCAACGATGCTGCCGAACATTGCTGCAACTACGCCTAGCAGGACAAGCAATATCCACTCCAGCAACTATACTCCCCCGCTTTCTAATCACACACATTAACCAACGCTTGATCCGAATACAGCGAAATAGCTATAGAACTTCAATACTTCCGCCGTCAATTACGCGGACGCCTTCGCCCAGCGTCTCCAGTTCCTTCATATCTTCCATCAGCTTCAGCAGCGCCGCATCCTTGTGCTTCGCCTCCAGCATGCAATCTACACGGCTCGTCGAGCCTGCAATTTCCTGCAAAAAGCGAAGAAGAGGCCTTGCCTCTACGCCGTCGGCATGACTTCTTCGTTCCGACTCGCTCTTCGGGCTTGACGCATGAATCTTAGGCGGCAGCAAACCGGCACCCTGCGCAGCATCCCAGCCCAGCCTGTCCGCTTCCCGCGTCCAAGTACCCAAGATCCGCTGCCATAGCTCCCCGGCAAGCTTGTCCCGTGAAATACCGCCGTCATTGCAATCATGGTGATGAATGTCCAGCACCATAGGCACGCCGACAGCTTCCGCTGCTTCAAGCGTCTCTACAACATTAAACGTCTTATCGTCGTTTTCAAGCGTGACCCGATTACGGAGCCGAGGTGCAAGCGCCCCGAACTGTCGAACGAAGCGCTCTCCGGCTACGACTTTGTCTCCGTAAGCTCCGCCAATATGAATATTGTTTTTTACTGTCTCCGGCAAACCCATCGCTTCAATCATTCGAACGTGATAGTCCAGATCCTTCTCTGAGTTAATCAGCACCTCTGGACGAGGTGTGCTGAATACGCAAAAATGGTCCGGATGGAACGAAACCCGGATACCCGCTTTTTGCACATATTCACCCACTTCGGTAAAAGCGGACTGCAGCTCGGGATACGGATTCCAATCCGCCAATCCATTATGTGTCGCCAGAGGAATGATTTTGGATGTAAGCCGGTACATCCGGATATCATGTGCCGCGGCATGCCTCAATATACGAAGCGTATTGTGCAAATTATCTTTGGCGATTTGTTCTAACCTGCGTATTCCAGCTTCCCGTTCCGGCAGCTTGGCGAAATTGGTATAGGTCATCGTACGGGAAGGCGAGGCGTTCTCAAGCAATAAGCTCATAGCAACGAATCCGAATCTGACAATCATCGGCTATGCACGCTCTCCGAAAAACATCTCGAAAGCAAGCGCCGTTTGGATGCGCGACTCTTCCTCCGTCAGCTTACGGACTAATTCCATTTCCACCTCGGTAACTTCATCGCCTTGAAAGTTAATTTCCGCAATCGAAGCAAGAATACGGACAATCGCTATTGCTTCATTGTTTGGTGTATAAGCGATAACCTTCTGACCGGTTGGAAAGACCCGGAAACCGTTCTTTACCATTTTACCCCGACCATATTCCAACAATTCATACAGCTCTTGCTCTGATTTGAATTTACATACGGAATTAAACTCTGTTGCAAAACCCATCACTTGCTTCCTCCTCTAATGTTAATTGCCGCTTCCCCCGTAATCGATACTCTGCTTGTCGGCATAACGCTTGAACGCAAGCTCAATTAACTTATCCAGCAGGTCCCGGTACGGCAATCCGGTTTCCTTCCACATCAAGGGATACATGCTGAAAGGAGTAAAGCCCGGCAACGTATTTACTTCATTAATAAATAGCTGTCCATCCGATTTGCGCAAGAAAAAGTCGACGCGGGACAGCCCTGACCCGTCTATAGCCAGAAAAGCTTGCACGGCCATTTCGCGAATGTGTTCTGTTACGGCAGATGGCAATAAGGCCGGAATCTGGATCGTTGACTTCCCGTCGATATACTTCGCTTTATAATCGTAAAACTCATTCGAAGGTGCAATTTCACCCGGCACGGAAGCCTTCGGCTCGTCATTGCCCAGCACGCTTACCTCAATCTCACGGGCGTCAACGAACTCCTCCACGACGACTTTGCGGTCGAACCGGAATGCATGATCGACAGCGGCAATTAGCTCCTCGCGATTTTTCGCTTTGGATATGCCGACACTGGAACCGAGATTGGCCGGCTTGATAAAGCAAGGATAACCAAGCGAGACCTCGACCTCCATAATGAAAAAAGCGGAGTCCTTCTCCCACTGCGTTCGGTTAAAGTAACGGAAGACGCATTGCGGCAGCCCTTCATAGGCGAACACCTTCTTCATCGTGATCTTGTCCATGCCAACTGCTGAAGCAAGAACACCGGCCCCCACGTATGGAATATTCGCCATTTCCAGCATTCCCTGAATCGTACCGTCCTCGCCAAATGTTCCGTGGAGCAGCGGGAAAACAACGTCTATCGGCGAAAGACCTGCCGCCCCCGCTCCTGATCCCGATTGATCGAACAGCGGGGCAAGCGGAAACGCAGCAGAGGCCGCGCTCTGGGCAGCCGTCAGCTTCATCTCGCCGATGCTGCCAGGCCTGGCATTCAAGAGCGGTCCCTGCCTCCATTCGCCAAGCTTCGTAATATAAAAGGGGGTAATTTCGTACTTAGCATAATCAAACTCGCCCGCTACCGCAAACGCAGTTTGAAGCGATACGTCATGCTCGCCAGACTTTCCCCCGTAAACGAGTCCTACATGCACTTTCTTCCCCATGGACGCTCCTCCGGAATCTATATATTTTATAATAGGTCCGCAATCTGAAAAAAACGATATTTCGTTTGTTCCGTCCATGCATAGGAATCCCGGTAATCCCAGTAACGATGCCTGCTTGGCACGGTATTGGCATTAACCAGCGGCATGCCCGCCGCGTCAAAAGCCGTCACAATCGTGCTGTGCTCAAAACGTCCATCGCCGTTCCAGTCATACGTAATGATGTCGCCGAGCTGAAGCTCCTCAGCGGAATTTACAACGGTGCCGCGCATGCCCGAGCTGCGCGGCGCAGTCAAATAATTGGCCAGCGCATTCGACACGGACCAGCTGTAGCTCCACCACTCGCCGCCTTTGTTACGGCCTTTATACCACCAGCCGCTGCTTCTTTTACCAGTATAGTTCATTGGGCCATTGCCTGCAAAGATCGCCTGTGAAGTATAATTGGTGCAATTCACCTCAAATTCCTCGTAGGCAGGGTTCGGCTGATTCCACCACTGATCCGCATAAGCGGCCGCCAAATCCCTCCTGTAAGGAATACCCGCTTGCCGGTGCTTTAACTGTGGAAACAGCTCGTAATTGAGGAAGGGAGTCGAACGGACCAGCGAATGACCCTCTGCCATATAATCTTCCGCTTCCTCAAACCCGCTCGCATATTCAGAGATGCCAAAGCGCGGCCGCCTCTCGCCAATGACAGGCTCGATACGGACAATTTGCCAGTAGCCTCCCGACTGGGCGAGCCATAACCGCTCGCTTTCCGTTCTTTCCTCAATATAATAAAGTCCCGACTGCTCCATCTGCCGTTTAATATGCAGCTTCACTAGGACGGAAACCTCAGTTGCCGATTCGTTCACGCGTACAAGCTCCGCCTTCGTCTCTCCGCGGGAGGGCAAGCAGCCGCGCAGCAGATCCCTATGACGCAGCCGCTCCAATCGGCCATGCAGCCTCGTGCAATGATCCTGATCCGTCACATAATCATCTATGGCAGCAACATGCTGCTCGGTTTCTGCTTGATTGTACAGGCTGACATATTGGTGAATCGCCGATTTCCAGCCGTCATGCCGCCCCCGGCTGCCGTCGATATAATCCGAAGAACGCAAAAGAGAAGTTAGTTTGGAAGCCGCCCTCTGATCGGCAGCCGCCGTAACTTGTTTGTCCGATGGCGACTTAGTCTGCTTTGCCTGCGGCTTCACCGGCTTGGCTTGCTGTTGCGGCTGCGGCGAAGCTGGCGACAGTGTTGATTGATTAGCAGCCGTCCCTCTCAATATCGGCTGCTTTGGCTGGCGGTCGGTCCGGCCGCCCGTTCCTTGCTTGACCGTTCGCGAAGACATAGCTATCCCTCCCAATCCTCATTAGCTGGTTCATTATATGAGGGAACTGGAAGGGCTATTCGTTTACAAATGGAAAGCCTGCCCAGTTTACCGGGCAGGCTTTCTTCATGAAAGGATAGATTAACGAAGCATCGTTCCCATTCGTTTCGCAGATTCAATGAGCAGAGGCGCGTATTCACGCATCATCTCCATCGTCAGTCTGCTGGACGGGCCGGAGAGAGATAAAGCCGCCGACAGATCGCCATTGCGATTGAAGATCGGCGCCGAAAGGGCGGCTACGCCAGGCTCGCGCTCCTCGAAGCTTGTCGCATACCCTTGAGTAATTATTTCCTCCAACTGCTCCTGATACTGCTCCAAGTCAATAATAGCAGGCCACGACGGATCGCCGATGATCCTCTCCCTGACGATACGATCCGCATAAGCGATGAGCACTTTGCTGGACGCGCCCGCATATAACGGCAGCCTCGCGCCTACAGGCGCTACCCGTCGTACAGGTTGATTGCTCTGCACCGCCTGAATGCGAATCCGCTCCTGCCCGTCTCGCACATAGATGCTGACCGTCTCGCCCAACTGATCACGCAGCCGTTCCATCTCTGGTTTCCAGATAATCGCTGGTTCATCAGTCCCGGATAAATGAGCGGACAGCTCCCACACGCGAATACCTAAATGATAACGGTCGGAAATCGGGTCCCGCTCGACGAAGCCCTTGTCTTCCAGCGTGGCTAACATCCGATGCACAGTACTTTTATGAAGCCCGACCTTCTCGGCAATTTCAGTCATGGCCAGATTCGTTCCCGTCGTAAAACAAAGCAATATATCAAGCGCACGGTCAACCGCGCGCACATGCGATTTGCCTTCTTCCATCCCTGCCGCACCTCCTCTGACCACCACTGTTCATTCGTTCCGCACAGTGAAAATGATTCTCGTTCAGTATACCCCAATCCTGTCTCGCCCGTAAAGAAAAGTTACTTCATTACAGCATCATTACAACTCATTAACATTACGTCGACATCAATTGACAGGCCTAATCTAGCGGACTACGATAAAAGTACTAGAACTTTTGAAGCGTTTTCACACATTCACCATGCAAGGAGGACAACCGACATGAGCACAACCATTATGACGCCGATACCGCTGGAAAGCGGCTTTCCCCAAGTCCTACAGCCTTTCCCGCCAATTGATGGCCTAATAAATCGTCAGCGGCCGCAAGCGAGAACGCGGCGCTACCATTTGCTCACCGCATGGACAGCCGCGGTTGCTGCAATGTGCCTGCTCCTCGTCGTCGTTTTTCATGGTTATGTTGCATGGATGCTGGCCCACCCTTATGTAGCCCCGCTTACTTCCAATCCGAAAGATGCGATCGGGCTGGACTATGAAGATATCGTCATCCCTAGCCATAGCGGCAAAACGATGGTCAGCGGCTGGTATGTTCCGGCAGCCAGCGGTGATACGGATGGTGTAACGCTTGCCTCATCTGCTACTGCTTCAGCCGTCTCTTCAACCCGTACTGTTGTCTTCAGCCATGGCTACGGAGCCAATCGGGAAGAGACATGGGTACCCATGTATGAATTAACGAATTTGCTGCATAGCCTGAACTATAATGTAGTTCTTTTCGACTACGGCTATGCATCCTATGAATATAAAGCGCCGGCTACAGGCGGATTGGAAGAATCACAGCAGCTGCTCGCAGCTGTCAATTATGCCAAATCCCGCGGTGCGGAAGAGATCGTCGTATGGGGCTTCTCAATGGGAGCTGGCACTGCGCTTCAAGCAGCGCTGCAAACCGATGATATCGACGCGATGATACTCGACAGCCTGTTTATTGCAAGCCCGGATACGTTGTACAACAACGTGAAACAAATTGTAGATTTGCCGCGTTTCCCGTCGATGACTTTAATCCAATCGATGATGCCGATCTGGTCCGGTGCCAGCTTGAAGCAAATTCCGGTTGATCGCATTATGGATAGCAAAGGCTATAACATCCCGCTTTATATCATCCATGGCACAAGTGATGCAAAAGCGCCTTATCAGACAGCAGAGACGATTGCCGCGGAGCAAAGCAACCCGCTGTCCCGCTCATGGATCGTTCCCCGCGGCCAGCATGAAATGCTGTTCCGGGAATATCCGAATGAATATATACAACGCGCTGCCTTGTTCTTAAGCCAGGTCAATCAGACCTTTACATCCGATGCTGTATAGAATAGCAACCGAACAAAAGAACCGCTGTTCTCCCCACTCTCAGAGCGGAGGGACAACGGTTCTTTTTATGCCTCGCATTATTACTCTTTACTCTTTAATTAAGGACAAAAATTCCGAGCGAAGCGCCGGATTGGAACGGAACTCGCCGCGAACAGCCGATGTAACCGTCTTGCTTCCCGGCTTCTTAACACCCCGCGAACACATGCACAGATGCTCACCCTCCACAACAACCATAATGCCATGCGGATGAAGCTCTTCCTCCATGACATTGGCAATTTGCGTCGTGATTCGCTCCTGCACCTGTAAGCGGCGCGTTATCGCCTCAACGAGTCTGGCAAATTTGCTTAAGCCGGCGATTTTGCCGCTTGGCAGATAGCCAATATGCACTTTACCGAAAAAAGGCGCCATATGATGCTCGCATTGGCTATAGTAGATTATATCTTTTACAATGACCAATTCTTCATGCTGCTCGTCGAACGTGACGCCTAGCACTTCACGCGGCTCTACCTCATAACCTGCAAAAATTTCCTCGTACATCCGAGTAACACGAGCAGGCGTCTCATGCAGCCCTTCTCGTTCCACGTCTTCGCCAATCAGCTTCAATATCTCTTTCACGTGATGCTCGATTTGCTCCCGGTTACGAGATACAGCCGAATTGACGTAATCCTTTCTTCCCGCCATTTCCGCATTCTCCTCTCCGGCTACCTCTCACGAATTGCGCTATTATCTACGCGGCGCTTTTTGATTTTTCATCATGTGCTGCGCACGCTGCATTTGCTGCTTATTCAAGTTGTAGCCCATTTGCTTCGCCATCTTTTGAATCATTTCCGGATCACTTTGCATGCGTTCTAGCTGCCGGCGCAAATAGAAAACGCCGCCAAAAAATCCGCCAACCGCCCCTACGATCAACGTAACAATCGGAATAATATAACTCCATACTCCCATTAATAATTCACCTGACCCTTTCCCGCTATAAACTCTCTTATGTCTGTAATAATGTCCCCTATAATAGCATGGAAAGCAAGCCTTCGCAAACAGCGGTATAAAAGTAAATATTGCTAGCTTTATCCGCTGTTTCGAAACATCAGCCTGCTGTCTCCAGCCAGATCCATCGCATTCCTGATCCGAAGCTTCCGCTATTATATCTCTACGGTCGCTTCGGTCGATTCAGTCGCTTCTAGGGCAACGATCGCTCGCTCAATATAGACTTTGGCTTCCTCATCGCTTTCTAGAGGGAGAGCCTCACGCAGAGCGGCTTCTGCTTCTTCTCCTCCGATACGGCCAAGCGACCATGCAGCCGTGCCTCTCAGCACTGGCCGGGGGTCCTGCCGCAGCACCTGCTTCAGGTCTTCTACGGCACTTTTCTCTTTGAAGTTGCCCAGCGCAATAACCGCGTTCCGCTGAATCGGCTTCTTGCCCCGCCATGCCGACGAAGTGCTGCCGTACTTCTCTTTGAACTCCTTGTTGCCGATCGTCAGCAGCGGAACAAGCAGCGGCTTCACCTGCTCAGGATCGGGCTGAAGCTCCGGCTGATGCGTCCAGTTCTTGCCCCTATTGACGGGACAAACGGTCTGGCAAGTATCGCAGCCATAGAGCCGGTTGCCGATCTTGCGCATGAACTCTTCCGGTACAAACTCCTTTGTCTGCGTTACAAAAGAAATACAACGCTTGGAATCGAGTTGTCCCGGACCAACTAAGGCTCCGGTTGGGCAAGAATCAATACATTTCGTACACTCGCCGCAGCCCTCTGTAACGGGCTCGTCCGGTGGAAGCGGCAAATTCGTAATCATTTCGCCCAAATAAATCCAGGAGCCCAGCTCATGCGACATGATCATGCAATTTTTAGCGCCCCAGCCGATACCCGCCCGTTCTGCAACTGCGCGATCCGACAATGCTCCCGTATCAACCATACTCTCGACCCGAAGCTCCGGCACCCGCTCACGCAGCCAATCCTCCAGTCTCTTCAACCGGTTGCGCAATACTTTATGGTAATCATCTCCCCACGAAGCACGGGCAAGGATGCCCCGTCTTGCTCCGGGCTCAGACTTTGGCGGATTATGCATCTTGGAAGGGTAGGCGATTGCAATCGCAATGATGGATTGCGGATTATCGAAGAGAAGGGCTGGATTCGTCCGTTTGTCCAAATCCGGTTCTTCGAAGCCGGACTCGCGTCCCAGCTCACGGTGCCGAATTAATATTTGCTTCAGCGACGTGAACGGATCTGCAGAGGCTATGCCGATTTTATCGATGCCAAGCGATCTTGCCGCTTCGTTCATCTCTTCTTTTAGCCGGGTCCAGCGATCCCTGTCTGTCATTCCTATCCCTCCTTGCATGCCTGACTGCGACATCTGTGTGTTCGATATAATAGAGCGCTTGGACGTTTAAGCAAGCCGTTTAATCGCTCCGCGAGCCAACTCATCGCAGCGATTATTCCATTCATTGTCGCTATGTCCCTTAACTTTAATGTAAGTCACCTCATGAAGCTTCATCAGCTCCCATAAGCTTTTCCACAAATCCTGATTCTCGACCGGCTCCTTCTTGCTGTTACGCCAGCCATTGCGCAGCCATCCGTGAATCCAGCCCTTCTGAAAACAATTGACCACATAAGCGGAATCGCTGTACACGCTCACTTTGCAGGGCTCCTTCAACAGCCGCAGCGCTTCAATAACAGCCGCAATTTCCATCCGGTTGTTCGTCGTCTGCTTCTCGCCGCCGGAAATCTCTTTCTTATGCGGTCCGTAAAAGAGTACTGCGCCCCAGCCGCCCGGCCCGGGGTTGCCCGAGCAAGCACCGTCCGTATAGATCATAACGTCCTTCATTCCCCGACATCCTTTACAACGCTTTAAACTTGCCCAGCGGCCACACGATAAAATCTGCTCTTCCCCGAATGGTCGATTCCTTCACCGTTCCGAAAATCCGGCTATCCTTACTCGCTCTTGCATGCCGGTTGTCCCCCATGACAAAGTAAGAATCCTTCGCCAGTTGAATGGGCATAAAATCCAGGTCTTCAATAGCCGAATCGATATACGTTTCTTCTACTAATTGTCCGTTGCGGTAGAGCTCTTTATTGAATATTTCAAGCCGGTCTCCAGGCACGCCGACAACCCGTTTGACGAGCAGTTCCTCTTTGTCGCCGTAAGACATTGGATCTTCCAGAATGACAATGTCGCCTACCTTCGGTTTTCCCAGCGTGTATACAAGTTTATTGACAAACAGCCACTCCCGCTCATGCAGCGTAGGCTCCATGGAATGACCTTGAACGGTCGACAGATTAAATACAAACAAATGAAGCACCATGACGATGGCAAAAGAAACCACAATCGTCTTCGTCCAATCCCACAGTTCTTTCAGCCACGCTGGCTTTGGAGCCGTATTTTCCGGTGAGGAGACGTTCATCTGCTTATCCCTCGCTTTCGCTTTCATCAAACTGTTCGTCCCATTCTTTATAATAAGCGAGCACTTGGCTTTCCTCAAACGGCGCTTGTCCCCGATCAATACGCAGCAGAAGCGATCTCAGCCCCTGATAAACCAGGTCATCGACTTTTTTCGGATAATGATAGGCAAGCTTATGGAGCTCATACTCATCCTGATCAACGATATGCCTGCTGCCGTCTATGGTACGAATGACATCGAGGTCGTAGTCGATATAGGTTAATACATCCCCTTGCATGAACGGCGGTGACGCCACATTGCAGTAATAACGAATGCCAGCATCCTCAAGCAATGCAACGACATTGTACCATTCTCCGGGGATAAAAAAAGAAACGGCCGGCACCCGGCTGATCCACAGCTTGCCGTCAGCTTCCTGAATCGGCGTCTGGCGATTGATAAGCACAATCATGTCCTCATCTCTATGCGCGGCAGCTAGACGCTCATTCGGAACAAGCCAATTGCGCTGCCAGGTTCGATGCAAATGTCCGTCATGCTTAAAGCTTTTAATGACACAGTGCCGGTATTTATTCATGCCGCTCTCCTCGTACATCTTTGCTATATAAATAGAAAAGCATATCTCACCGCCAAAAGCAATGGCGGCACAGATATGCTCTGCACATATGGCTATTCGCGGCAATGATGCTGCTTAGCCTGCAATAATACTCAATTTTTGGAAGGAACGATAAAAATCGTTCGCGGCATAGCCCATTGCTTCATACAGCGGAAGCACCGGTTCATTGTATTCGTCAGCTGTTATCAGGATCTTCATAACATTACGCTGTTCGAAGCGCTGACGCAAAGATTGGATAAGCGCCTTGCCGATTCCTCTGCGCTGATGGCTAGGAAGGACGGCAATACGATAATAGTAACCTTTGTTATTATCTATTGTACCGATAATCATACCTACAATCTCCGACTGTTCGACAGCGACAAGTACCAATTCACTGTCCCATGACAATTGACGTGCAAAAGCTTCCATCGTTTGCTCGTAACACTCCTCGGTAAGTACATCTTCAAGAAGTGCCGTTAGTGGTCTGTAGTCCGATAACTGGAAGGAACGAACGTTCATTACATATACACCTTCTATACCTTGTCATAGTGCTGCAAGTATATAAAATACGACATAAAAAAACGATTTCCTGCTTAAAAATTTAAAAAATCTTAAAAATTTTAAATAAATTCTCGAATATTTAGTGAAAACGCTTTATATTAAGCGCTTACAATGATATTTTTTCATGTTTTCTCATGTTTTGACGGAAATGCTCGTGATATTGCATAAATGCTTCAAAATCATGCCATTCTAAGGTTGTTATACGCCCTTTTACCTAGCTCCGACTTTTTCAACATAAATGTTGATTTATTCACTCGGATAAGGGATAATAAATGAAGAGATCTACATATCTACTATATTAGGAGGCTGTTAACTATGGCACATCAACTACCTGCTCTGCAATATGCTAACAACGCACTGGAACCGCATATCGATGCGTTGACGATGGAAATTCACCACGATCGTCACCACAATGCGTACGTAACAAACCTGAATGCTGCTCTGGAATCCGCTCCTGAGCTGCAAGACAAATCATTGGAAGAATTGCTTGCCAACAACCTGGCAATCGTTCCTGAAGCGATCCGCACAGCTGTACGCAACAATGGCGGCGGCCATGCGAACCACTCCCTGTTCTGGGAAGTAATCGGACCAAACGGCGGCGGCGCACCTGTTGGTGCTCTTGCAGCAGCGATCGAAAGCGAACTGGGCGGTTTTGACACGTTCAAAGCTGATTTCGCTAAAGCGGCAACTACTCGTTTCGGCAGCGGCTGGGCATGGCTCTCCGTGAAAGACGGCAAACTGAAAGTATCCAGCTTGCCTAACCAAGACAGCCCAATCTTCGAAGGCGAAACGCCTTTGCTTGGTCTGGACGTTTGGGAGCATGCTTACTACCTGAACTACCAGAACAAACGCCCTGATTACATCGCGGCGTTCTGGAATGTAGTAAACTGGGCTGAAGTTGGCAAACGCTACGAAGCAGCTCTGTAATATCCGTTAACAACTGAAGTGGCGCTTTCTCCTCGGAGAAAGCGCCACTTTTTTCTATTTTGGAAGCCATGCACAGCAATAGGCATCTGCCGCATATGATGGATGAGGATATACGCCTAATCTGCAATACGAAGGAGTCTGACTGTTGCATGAGATATACTTACAAGTACATTAACACGCTGGATGGAAGCGTCGTGAAGAATTGCGGCTGCGGCGGGCCGCGCATGCTTTCTCCAGGCGGACCTGCCGCAGTGATGCATCCTCACGGAAGCGGGATGCTGCATCACGGACATGGTACTGGACAATTTGTTCCAGGGCCAGGAGGGTTTGCGCCAGGACACGGCCACTTCCCGCCAGGGCATCCGCCAGGGCATGGACATTTCCTGCCAGGGCATGGACATTTCCCGCCAGGGCATGGACATTTTCCGCCGGGACCATTTCCTCCTGGGCCTTTCCCATTTCCGTTCCCGCTACCCGTACCATTTCCCGTTCCCTTTCCCGGACCTGGACCAGGACCTTTCCCGGTCGGCACGGTTAACGTATGGATTAACGGCGGAAGCTTTTTCCCTAATGTAACACAAGGCTACCGAATTCCGTATCAACCGGGACTGTCGATCTTCCAGGCGCTTGCCGCCACAGGTGTCGTCCAGTTTTCTTTCAACGGTGAAATCGAATCCGTCAGCGGTATTCCGATTGGCGGGCCGATCGGCTATGTACTGCGCCTCAATGGACGAATCATTCCGGCTACCCTGCTGAACTTCCCGCTTCAATTGAACGACAGCGTCACTTTGGAGCTCCAGTATGCACCATCCGGACGTCCGGATGACGAGGAACTTGCTGATATTTCCGATGTATCGCTCAGCTCGGTAAAAAAAAAGAAGGGCAATCAAGCCGTGTATGATGAAGTAGATACAGGAGCTGAGTCATTATAATCCGTTAAAACAAAAAGTGCAGTTGAACTCGCCACAGAACGCGCCATAGGCCGGTCTGTAACGATTACAACTGCACTTTCTTTTAGGATCAGGCTCGTTTTTTATCCTGCAAAATCGCTTTCCCTTTGCCAATAATGAGCTTCAGCTGATCGTTCTCGTAGCCAACCTCATAGGTAACCTGATACTTGCTCAGCTTATACTCGCCGTCCACCCGTTCGTCAACCGAAAGAACTGCCGTGACTGTCGCTTCATCATCGCCTTTGGCCGTCACATGCATATCGTCAATGACAACGTTGCGCGTGCCCATATAGCCTTCCCTAAACTCTTCATAGCTGGTACCGAGCTTCCAGTTGCCGCCCAGCAGTGAATAGGCATATACATAATCGGCATTGTTCAAGCTGTCATAGAAGTGCGTAACCAAATATCCGGCATACTCACTTATCGAGGCATCCTGCTGCGCAACGCCATTGTCATCGGAGAAGGCCAGCTCAGGCAGCGTGGTCATCGGCTCTGCCGACCAGGACTCTGCCAGTTCCAGCACGTTGATGATGGGGATGCTAAAGCCGATCGAACTCTCCTCTATACCTGCCGAATTGATGCCCAACACCTCGCCCGTCCCCTTGCTGACCAATGGACCGCCGCTGTTGCCTGGCGCAATTGGCGCCGATATTTGATATAAATCTTTGTACGTATAAGGCTCAATCTCGAAGCTGCGGCCCAGACCGCTAATAATGCCGGTCGTGACCGTATTTTGAAAGCCCAGCGGGCTTCCGACGGCAATGACATCGTCGCCAACCTCCGCCTTCTCCGAGCGCACCATCTGCAGCGGCTCCATCCCTGCAAGATCGGGAACCCGGACGACGGCCACGTCGATGTCTGTACTGATACCGATGACCTCGCCCTCCAATTCTCTGGCGTCGGCCGTTTTTATAATAACCTTTTTGACCCCGCTCACGACATGCGCATTCGTAATGAGATCTCCCTGGTTGTTGTAAAGAAAGCCGGAACCTTGGGTTCCTTCCTTGGTCTCAATCATAACGACCAGCTTTTGCGTCTCATAAATAATATCCTTTAACGACTTTGGCGCGCTGCCGCGCTGTGTATCTGCCAGCAGCGGAGCTCCCGTAAGCTGCTTGGGTACTTCAGTATGAACGGCATAAGCCGCCCCTGACCCCGCCAGCAATACGGCAGCAGATGCAAGGATGCTGATCCACGTTGCTTTTCTCATCTTCTCGTCTCTCCCGCCCCTACAATCCTTTAGTCCAAATACCAGGTCGCGTGGTCAATAACAACTTTGGCGTGCTCGTCCTCAACGCCATGAACAACTGCGGTGAAATTGAACGTCTCTCCGGCCTCTATATATTTAGGCGCTGCATCAACTTTGCCCGATTCGATTTTTTTGCCTTGACTGTCATGAACCGTATACTCGACCGAGACGGAGTAAATCGGTCTTGTCGCCGCATTCTTCAACTGTCCTTCAATATGGAAGTCGCCGTTTTCGTCCCGCTTTGTTTCGACATGCAGCACTTCGACAGCGGCAGTCTGATTAATCAGATCCTCTTCCGCCGCTTTTTGCATCGCGTTCTCGATCCGCTTCTGTTCTGCCTGTTCAAACTTCTGCTTCTCCTTCTGAATCCGGCCATAGAGCGCCGTCAGCTGCTCGTTTTCCGCAGCGTAATTCATCCCCAGCTGCACTGTCGACAAAGCATCGGAAAAGCTTTTCTTCTTCATCAGCAATTCAGCCTGCTTATAGCTGATCGCGACGATTTTCGCTTCGATCTGCTGCTGCAGCGAAAGCGCCTCTTTGCCGGACAGTCCTTTCACTTGGTTCAGCTTGGTGGCTAGCGCCTCAACACTATGAAGCGAGTCCAAATCCCTCTCGATCTGGCCGACTGTCATCCGGACAATCAGCTCTGAGAGCTGCTCGCGAATAACGGTGAAGGCTTGCTCTTCCCGGCCTCGAAGCTGCTGCTTCAACTGATTGAGCAGCGGCTCCGCATCCGCCAGCTCATTGCGGCTCATTCGCCCGCTAATGTCGTCGATCGATTGCTGGAACGCAATGGCTTCCTCAACAACAACGGTGTCGGCTGCCAAAGCCTCATATTTCGGGCGCAGCTGGGACGCTTCTTTCAAATGATGCAACGCCTCCTCGTACTTCCCGAGCAGCGCTTCCTGCTTCGCGGCTTCATGCCATTGATTGACCTGTTCATTATGTTTCGTTTCATATAGGAAATAGGAGAATACAGCCGTTGCTGTAAAAATGAAGATAAATACAGGAATCAGTCCGATCATAACCGGCTTGCCGCCTGCCTTATTCCGCATCGTAACATCCGCTTCTATCGCGGCCCCGGACTGCGTCATCCCCGTGTTCAGCTGCTGCCGGGCTTGCTCCTCCAATGATGTTCCATTCGCTCGCTCTGCAACCGCCAGTCTCTTGCCGCATTGGCTGCAAAATACTGCGTCGGGCTCGTGCTTTCTATCGCAATGCTGGCAATACACTTCTATTCAACTCCTGCCGCCGTAGTTCTCTCTCTCATGCTTCTTTCTATTCTACTTGAAAAAGTAAATGATCTCCATTTTTAAATGATGGAAAAATTTAAAAAATGGAAGAAACGATCATTTCTCTATCTAATTAGCGCACTTCCCTCTTTTTCACACCTTACAAGGATAGAAAAAGACAGCCCTTCATGAGCTTCACCAGCAAGCTCCGGACTGCCGCTTTATTGTAGGTTGAGCAAATTATAGCATGCCTTGCCTCAGCTTTTCCATAAAAAATAGCCGTCCCTACGCACGCGGCCAGGGACAGCTTTTTGACTAATTCGTTTACTCCACAGCCGATTCTTTGATCGCCTTCAGCCGTTTCATCACATCATTGGCGCCGCGTCCAAAGTAATCATGCAGCGCGTTGTACTCCGCATACAGCTTGTCATATACCGCTACATTTTCTGGAATCGGCTTATAAGTCTCCTCCTGAACCCGGGCCATACGCTCGGCGGCATCAACGATGCTGTCATAGCCGCCTCGTTCAGCCCCCGCTGCCACAGCTCCGAACATCGCTGCCCCAATAGCAGATGTCTGCTTGGAGGCGGCCACTTTAATCTCGCGGTTCGTCACATCCGAATAAATCTGCATAAGCAGCCGGTTTTTTTGCGGCAGGCCGCCGCACGCGTACAGCTCATGAATTTCTATGCCGCTTCCGTGAAAGGCTTCCACGATTTTACGCGTGCCGAATGCGGTAGCTTCCAGCAGGGACCGATAGATTTCCCAAGGCTTCGATGATAGCGTCAGACCGGCAATCATACCCGTCAGATCGGTATCGACCAGCACAGACCGGTTGCCGTTCCACCAGTCAAGCGCCAATAACCCGGATTGCCCCGCCTTCAGAGTGGATGCCTGCCGCTCGAGATAAGCATGGACGCTCTGCCCTTCATGCTGGGCCTGATCACGCACATAGGCGGGAAGTGCTTCTTCGACATACCATTCGAAAATATCGCCCACAGCAGCTTGCCCCGCCTCATAGCCGAAATAACCCGGTATGATGCCGTCCTCGACGACACCGCACATTCCTTCTACCATCTTCTCCTCCGTGCCAAGCAACAGATGACAAATCGAGGTTCCCATCGACATCACCAGCTTGCCGGGTGTTACGACACCCACTCCAGGCACAGCCGCATGCGCATCGATGATGCCAACCGCAATAGCTGTACCTGGCATCAAGCCCATCCGGCCAGCCTGATCCGCTGTAAGCTCTCCCGCCTTCGACCCGAGCGGCAATACCTCGCCGCGCAGCTTCGTCTCTGCCATGTCAGCGAGCCGGTTATCCAATGCTGCGAAAAACTCCCGGCTCGGGTAGCCCTCCTGCTTATGCCAGTTGGCTTTATAGCCCGCTGTACAGCTGTTTTTGACAATATGACCGGTCATTTGACCGATAACCCAATCGGCTGCTTCAACGAACTGATCCGCCTGTTCATAAATATCCGGCGCTTCATTCAACACCTGCCACACCTTCGCGATCATCCACTCGGACGACACTTTGCCGCCATGGCGCTCAAGAAACCGCTCTCCGCGCTCCGCTGCAATTCGATTAACAAGGTTCGCTTCCGGCTGTGCGGCGTGATGCTTCCATTGCTTCACCCAGCTATGCGGGTTAGCCTGATACGCTTCTAATAAACATAGAGGAACGCCTGCCGCATCAATTGGCATAATCGTGCAGGCGGTAAAATCGACGCCGATTCCGATCACATGCTCCGCCGCAACGCCAGATTTCTTAATCACTTCCGGTACGGATTGCTCCAGCACGTCCATATAATCCATAGGATGCTGGAGCGCCCAGTCATGCTCCAGCTTGACTCCGGAGACAGGAAGCTGCTCATCGATTACATGATGCCGGTAGGGCGTTACATGCTCCGCCAATTCCTCCCCGTTCGATAGATCCACCAGAACGGCACGGCCGGACTGCGTTCCAAAATCGATGCCGATTGCGTATTTTGGGCTCATAAAATCCCCTCCACTCTAGACTGTTAGCGCTTTCAATAAGTTTGAATAAAAACGTTCCCATCGCAAGCTGGAACGTTTTTTATTGCTTTTAGGATAATTGAGCTAACCGCTCCAATAAGTACCGTTTTACATCAGCAGACAAATCCTCGCGCTCCAGTGCAAAATCAATCGTCGCCTGCACAAAGCCTAGCTTGTCCCCCACATCATGGCGCTTGCCGGTAAAGCGATGTCCAATAAGCTGTGAAATCCGATTCAGCTTCTGCAAGCTGTCGGTCAGCTGAATTTCGCCGCCTTTGCCTGGGACCGCCCGTTCCAGCAAATCGAAAATCGCCGGCTCCAGTATGTAACGGCCGACAACCGCCCAATTGGAAGGCGCATGCCCTTGCATAGGCTTCTCCACTAAATCGCGCAGCAGGCCGTCTTTATTCCCTGGCTCGAAGTCGACGATTCCGTATTTATGCGTCTGCTCCCAAGGAACTTCCGTAACCGCGATAACGGAGGTTTGCCGCTTCTCATACACGTCTATCATTTGCTTCAAGCATGGAGGATCGGACTTCAATATATCATCACCCAGCAATACGGCAAATGGCTCGTCACCGATAAAGCGTCTTGCACACAACACCGCATGACCAAGACCAAGCGGTTCTTTCTGACGCACATAATAAATGTCGGCCAGCTTGGAGATTTCCTGAACGATGGCCAGCATTTGCTCATTGCCCCGTTCCTCCAGCTCCGCTTCAAGCTCGAAGGATTTGTCAAAATGATCCTCGATCGCTCGCTTATGACGCCCGCTTACAATTACGATGCTGTCGATGCCCGACTGCACCGCTTCCTCCACAATATATTGGATGGCCGGTTTGTCGATAATCGGAAGCATCTCTTTCGGCTGCGCTTTAGTTGCAGGCAAAAACCTCGTCCCCAAACCGCCAGCAGGTATTATCGCTTTACGTACCGTTTGTTTCATCCGGCTAGCCCCCTGTCCTCCAGAAAAATATATGCTCCCATCATAACTCGTCTTCCAATATTTATCCATCCCTATAGCTCAACTGGCAGACGAACGACGAATACCGCTCCTTCGCCTTCCCCCGTCCTCTATCTCAATTGTCCCGCCGTGAATGCTTACGATCTTATGGACGATTGAGAGACCCAGTCCGCTGCTGCCAAGCGTTCGATCACGAGATACATCCGATTTATAAAAGCGTTCAAATACACGTTCGCGGTCTTCCAGCGCAATCCCGCTCCCGGAATCAGCAATCCGTACGATCACGAAGCCGTCCTGCTCAGTTAAATGAAAGGAAATATGGCCGCCCTCCGGCGTAAACTTCATGCTGTTCGTCAACAGATTAATCCATACCTGGCTGAGCTGGTCCTCGTCCGCCGTAATGACCGTCTCCTCCAGAAACAGTTCTACCGTCTGCCGCTTAGCTACCCAATGCGGCTCGCAGGACAGCACCGTATCGCGAAGCTGCCGATCCAGACGGTACTGCACCGGGGCGTACGGATGCTGCTGCGAATCAAGCGAGGCGAGCTTCAGCAGATTCTCGCTTAACCTCGACAGCCGGCTGCTCTCCTGCTTAATGATGCCGACATACCTTCCCCGCTCCGCTTCGTTCAATTGCTCGCTCCGCAGCGCTTCAGCAAAGCCTCCGATGGAGGTCAGCGGCGATTGAATTTCATGCGAGACGTTAGAGACAAAGTCCTGTCTCATCATCTCCAGCTGCGACAAACCAACCGCCATCCGGTTAATGCTGTCAGCCAGCTCACCAAGCTCGTCCCCCCGCTGCAGCGGAAGCTGGACGTCGAAGTCGCCTTTGGCAATTCGCGTCGTTGCCGCAGTCATCATTTTGAGCGGCTTCACTAAGTATCTGGCGGCTACTAGAATTAGGACGCCCCCAACTACCAGTACCGTCGTCAGAATCGTAAACGTATTGCGCTGGAAGCTTCTCACCTCCATAGCACGGTCGGGCGTCACGAATAAAGCCCAGTCCATGCTGCCGAACCGGACGGTTCTTCCAATTGCCGGAGGCTTGCTAGGCTTGTCCTCGCCTTCCTCGCCAATCGCAATCTGCACCGTCTGCCCGGCAAAAACGCTTGCCAGCGTCTCCTTCGTTAAATGATTAACGAGCGAATCGCGGTTCAGCCCCACTGAAATGAGCATTCCATTTCGACCAACCGCAACAAGCGTCAACCCTTGCAGGTTGGCGACCTGCTCCAGAAATACAGGCAGCGATCGCGGAGTTGATCCCGTATACAGCTGCTCGATGCGATCGATCGTATGCTCCATGGAGCCGCCGAACCGGCCCTTCATATCCCGTTGAAACAGCAGATTGGCCGTGAAAAAAGCAATTCCCATGCTAATCAATACAATAATAAGGAAAGTAATCGTGATGCGTACGTACAGACTGCGAATCATAGCCGCTCCTCCAGACGGTAGCCCAGACCTCGAATCGTGACGATCCGAAAGCCGGATGTCTCTTCGGGAAACCGCTCGCGAAGGCGCTTGATATGCACGTCGACCGTCCGCTCGTCCCCCTCGTAGTCCATCCCCCACAGCTGCTCGATCAAGTGCTCTCTGGAAAAGGTTTTACCAGGATAGCTGCCCAGCTTGAACAGCAGCTCGAATTCCTTAGGCGGCATCGCTACCTCGGCTCCGCCCGCCAGCGTCTGATACTCACTCCGGTTCATCGAGATCCGTCCGAAATCTACAGTCTTGGAGGAAGCGATACGGTAACGCTTCAGCAGCGCCTTGACCCGAACGATCAATTCCGGCGGATCGAAGGGCTTGACCACATAATCATCGGCCCCCAGCTCGAATCCCTTCACCTTCTGGGCCGTCTCTCCCTTAGCCGTCAGCATCAATATCGGCAGATCATAAAATTCCCTCAAAGCCGAACACAGCGCCCAACCGTCCATACGCGGCATCATGACATCGATAACGGCAAGATCAGGACGGATCTCCTCCAGCTTGGCCAGCGCTTCCTCGCCGTCCTTCGCTTCAATAATCTCATAGCCTTCTCTTCGTAAAAAAAGAATAACCAGCTCGCGAATATTTGGATCGTCATCGACGACTAGTATTTTTGGCATTGCAATTCCCCCTGTTTACAGCATTCTTTCTAACAATAATATAGCTACATGAATTTAAGATGAACATTGTTGACTTTTATTCCAGATTACAATAATTTTAAACTACAGAACAGAAACGAAACCGCAACAAATGGAGGGATTACGATGCACAAAACAATTATTATCGGAACCGGCCCTGCCGGATTAACGGCGGCGATTTATCTGGCGCGCGCTAATATGGAGCCTCTCGTTATTGAAGGCTGGCAGCCTGGCGGACAGCTGACAACAACGACAGAAATTGAGAACTTCCCGGGCTTCCCTGAAGGCATCCTCGGCAGCGAGCTGATGTCCAATATGCGGAAGCAAGCGCAGCGCTTTGGCGCTACGTTCCGTACCGGCTCTGTGAAAAGCGTTGATTTCAGCGAACGCCCATACACGCTTGACGTAGAAGGCATCGGCGAATTGAAAGCTGAATCTGTCATTATCTCGACGGGCGCTTCGGCCAAATACCTGGGTATCCCTGGGGAGCAAGACAACATTGGCCGCGGTGTCAGCACTTGCGCAACCTGCGACGGATTTTTCTTCCGCGGTAAAAAACTGATCATCGTCGGCGGCGGCGACTCCGCAATGGAGGAAGCCGGTTTCCTGACTCGCTTCGCTTCTGAAGTAACGGTTGTCAATCGCCGTGAAGAGCTTCGCGCTTCCAAAATCATGCAAGACCGCGCTCGCAGCAATGAAAAAATCAGCTGGAACCTGAACCGCACACCGCTTGAGGTTGTAGCAGGCGAGCAAGGACTGCAAGGCATGAAAGTCCGCAACAATGAGACGGGCGAAGAAGAGCTAATCGAGTCCGACGGCGTATTTATCGCAATCGGCCACACGCCTAACACCGGCTTCCTTAACGGCCAAATCACTACGGATGAGCAAGGCTACATCATCGTGAAGCCTGGCACTTCCGAGACGAATATCCCGGGCGTATTCGCTTGCGGAGACGTACAGGACAATAAATATCGTCAGGCCATTACGGCAGCAGGCAGCGGTTGTATGGCGGCATTAGACTGCGAACGCTATCTGGAAGAGGCACACAGTCTGCAAACAGCCGTTAAAGCTTAACTTTTTTTCGCATAAAAAGGTAGTTTATTGCCTCAGAACGTAGTATACTCAACATGTTGAGAGTTAAAATAAATGGCAATGCTATCGTGTATAAGGACGATTCCTCCGTCCGTAATTGAAAAGGTACAACCACGTTGAAAAACGGCGGTTGTACCTTTTTTTCGTTTCATACAGCTGGCTTGAGGGTAAATTTGATTCAGGATGCTTGACATCGGCTTCGTTATTTGTAATAATTATAAACAAGGAATTAATATAAATAATAACGTTGCCTGCTTCCTTTGCATGAAAGCGCTGGAAGGGCGCACACTAAGCGGAGAAAGGATGAGATCATTATGACTACAACGACAACAACTTCGACACAGGCCGTTCTGAACAAACAAATCGCCAACTGGAGCGTGCTTTACGTTAAGCTTCATAACTATCACTGGTATGTAAAAGGAACGCAGTTTTTCACGCTGCATGTGAAATTCCAAGAGTTTTACGAGGAGGCTGCGCTTCATGTCGATGAGCTCGCTGAACGGCTGCTGGCGCTGCAAGGCAAACCGCTCGCTACGATGTCGGAGTATTTGAAAACATCCAGCATCAAAGAAGCCAGCGGCGCGGAATCCGCTACTGAGATGGTAGATTCGCTAATTGCCGACTTCTCTACAATTATTGCAGAGTTGAAAGATGGAATGGGCATCGCGCAAGAAGCCGGAGACGAGACGACAGCCGATATGCTGCTCGCCGTTCACACGACGCTCGAGAAGCATGTATGGATGCTTAGAGCTTTCAATGCTTAATTGATGATAGAACCGGCTCCCGGCAAAATAGGGGCAGTCACCGTCGGATTCAATTCCCTACGGTGGCTGCCCCTATTTTTGTTCAATCCTATATTAGATCAAGCTGATTGTGCAGTTCGCTGCGAGCTGATCATCCCAATAAGCTTCGAGCACGTCTCCGTCCTGCAGTGCTGCTACGCCGGCAGGCGTTCCGGTAAAGATCAGATCGCCAGCGCCAAGTCCATAAGCGTTATCGATGTGAGTGATTAGCTCAGAGATGCCAAACAGCATATCTCCCGAATTGCCCAACTGTGCCTGCTCTCCGTTGCGGATCAGCTTAAAGCTGCTTGTCTTCAATTGTTCTTCACCCGGATACGGCATCCAGCCGCCCAGCGGCGCTGAGTTTTTGAAGCCTTTGGCTTCGAGCCATGGCTGGCCCTTCGCCTTTAGCTTGCTCTGAACATCCCGGAGCGTCAAATCCAGACCCAATGCCAAGCCGTCGACGCATTCATCCGGCTTCATGCCGGGCTGAAGCGCTTGTCCGATGCGCAGCACGAGCTCCAGCTCGAAATGCACTTCCCCCCGGTCAGCTGGCAGCGTGACAACATTGCCGTTCATCGGCGCCACCGCGTGGGACGGCTTCGTAAAGACGAGCGGAGATTCCGGCACCTCGTTGCCAAGCTCCAGCGCATGCAGGCGATAATTGCGCCCGATGCAGTATATATTGCGAATATGATCCGTCATTCTAAAGCGTCTCCTCTCGGGCACTACAGCCCTCTTGGTGTAATCTATCGCTATTTGGCTATATGGTTATCTGGCTTTAGTTTTTCTTCTGCTCCGCAATCCGCTCAGCCAGTTCATTTAATTCCGTCCAGCGTTCCAGCAGCTGATCAAGCTTGGCTTCAAGCTGCTGCTGCTGTTCTACTAGCTGCTGCAGAAGCAGCGAGTCGCTTCCCGATGCATTCATGCGTTCAGCCACGGCATTCAACGCCTCTTCTGTTTCAGCGATCCAACCGTCGATTCCCTCATAATCCTTCTGCTCCTGATAGGACATGCGGAGCGCCCGCTCCGATGAACGAGGTGCCGCTTCTGTCTTCTCGGCACCAGCACCTGCACTTGGCTTTCCGGCGGCAGCGGCTTTAGCTGTGCCAGCTCCAGTTGAATCGCTGCCATACTTGGCGGCGTATTCCTGATACTCCGTATAATTGCCGGTATGCTGGGTAATGGCACCCTCGCCTTCGAACGCCAATATTTTATCAACTGTCCGGTCAAGGAAGTACCGGTCGTGGGACACGACGAATACGACACCCGGAAAGTCATCCAAATAGTCTTCCAGTACAGACAACGTCGCAATGTCCAGATCATTGGTCGGCTCGTCAAGCAGCAGCACGTTAGGCGCATTCATCAGCACGCGCAGCAGCTGCAAACGGCGCTTCTCTCCGCCCGACAGCTTGGCAATAAGCGACCACTGCATCGCCGGGGAAAATAAAAACCGCTCCAACATTTGCCCTGCTGAAATCATCAGTCCGTCCGCCGTCTTTACCTGCTCTGCGCCTTCGCGAATATATTCGATTACGCGAAGCGACTCGTCCATTTCTTCATGCTCCTGCGAGAACCAGCCGAGCTTAACGGTCGGCCCGAGCACGACAGAGCCTGCATCCGGCTGTAGTCTGCCTTCAATAAGCTTGAGCAGCGTCGACTTGCCGCTGCCGTTACGGCCGACAATACCGACACGATCCTCCGGTACGGCAATATAGCTGAAATCACGAATTAGGTTACGCTCGCCAAAGCGTTTGGCAACATTCTCGATTTCAAGAATTTTTTTACCAAGCCGCGAGGAAGCAACCGATACGTCCATTTTGCCGCCCGATTGCTTGGGAGCTTGCGCTTTCAGCGCCTCGAAGCGGTCAATCCGCGCCTTTTGCTTCGTCGTCCTTGCTTTTGCACCACGCCGGATCCAAGCCAGCTCGTTGCGAAGCAGGTTTTGCCGCTTGTCCTCCGTAGCCGCCTCACGCTCTTCGCGCTCCAGCTTCAGCTCCAGAAAACGGCTGTAGTTAGCCTCATAGAAATGTGCCCGGCCTTTATCCAGCTCAATGACGCGGTTGCTGACCCGATCAAGGAAATACCGGTCATGCGTAATCATAAGAAGCGCGCCTTTGCGCTTTTGCAGCATACCTTCCAGCCAGGCAACAGAATCGTTGTCGATATGGTTCGTAGGCTCATCTAGGATGAGAATGTCGGATGGCTGCAACAGCGCAGCGGCCATCGCAACCCGTTTGCGCTGACCGCCTGACATCGTGTCGACCTTGTCGTTGAAACCCAGAATGCCGAGCTTGGCTAGCGCAACCTTCGCATCGCTTTCGAGCGTCCACGCGTCCCATTCGTCCATACGCTGATTCGCCGTAATAAGCTTTTGCTGCAGCGTCTCGTCATTGGGGTTCAATTCGATTGCAGCAAGTGCATCGGCATAGTCCCGGACAGCGCGAAGCTGCGGCGAATGGCCGCCGAGCACATGCTCTAGCGCCGTCTCGCCCGGCTCAAATGCCGGATCTTGAGCCAGCATACGTACCGTCACGCGATTACCAATAGCAATATTTCCGGAATCGGCGGGCTCAATTCCCGCTATTACTTTCAAAAACGTCGACTTGCCTGTGCCGTTGACGCCAATAATGCCGATTTTTTCGCCTTCCTCGACCCCAAATGTGACGTCCTCGAACAGCATTTTTTCGCCATAGCTTTTCGTTATATGTTCAACAGATAATAAATGCATGTGTATAACCTACTTTGCATCGGATTGATGGTTTGCCTTGGTTCAGCTTACCAACCGTATCATACCATAATCCGCGTAATCGATCACGGTTCAAGCCGATTCCGGCGGCATTAGCTGCAAATAAAATCCCCCTATCCCGGCGGCAGGCTTTCGCATGCTTTCAAGATAGAGGGATATGACAGTTTCCGATCTTATTTACGCGTACCGATCATCGCTTCAGGCTTCACATACTCATCGAATTGCTCGGAAGTAAGCAGGCCGCTAGCAATCGCGGATTCTTTCAGTGTCAGACCTTTTTTATGCGCGTTTTTAGCAATCGCTGCCGCATTCTCGTAGCCGATATGCGGATTGAGCGCCGTAACGAGCATAAGCGATTGATCCAGGTTGCGCTTGATAACTGCTTCGTTCGGCTCGATACCGACCGCACAGTTGTCGTTGAAGGAAATCATGCCGTCCGCCAGCAAAGCAACGGATTGCAGGAAGTTGTAGATAATAACCGGTTTGAATACGTTCAGCTCGAAGTTGCCTTGGCTTGCAGCGAACGAGATCGTTGCGTCGTTGCCGAACACTTGGCATACAGCCATCGTGATCGCTTCACTTTGCGTCGGATTCACTTTGCCCGGCATAATGGAGCTGCCCGGCTCGTTCTCTGGAATCGAAATTTCGCCGATGCCGCAGCGCGGACCGCTGGCCAGCCATCTAACGTCATTGGCGATTTTCATAAGATCGGCCGCCAGCGCTTTGATCGCGCCGTGAGCGTAAGTAATTTGATCATGGCTCGTCAGCGAGTGGAATTTGTTCGGAGCCGTAATGAAGGTTTTGCCTGTCAACGCCGTCACTTCAGCCGCTACTTCCACTGCAAAATCCGGATGAGCGTTCAAGCCTGTGCCGACGGCTGTACCGCCAAGCGCCAGCTCGCGCATCGTGTCTACGCTCTGTATGATCATGCTGCGGGTTTTCTCCAGCATCGCGTGCCAGCCGCTAATTTCTTGACCAAGCGTAATCGGCGTTGCATCCTGCAGATGCGTTCTGCCGATCTTCACGATATTTGCGAACTTTTCTTGCTTCTCCTGGAACGTACGGCTAAGCACGTCAATTGCAGGCAGCAAACGGTCTTCTACTTCAATAACGCCTGCAATATGCAGCGCAGCCGGGAATGTATCATTGGAGCTTTGCGAACGGTTAACGTCGTCATTCGGGTGAATGCGTACGGAGCTGCCGCGTTCTTGCAGCAATTGGTTGGCACGGTGTGCGACAACCTCGTTCACGTTCATATTCGTTTGCGTGCCGCTGCCTGTCTGCCAGACAACGAGCGGGAATTCCTCATCCCATTTGCCGGCCAGAATCTCGTCGACCGCTTCACCGATCACGCCTGCCTTCACTTCATCCAGCACGCCTAATTTCAGGTTAGCGTTAGCCGACGCTTTTTTCACGATTGCCATCGCATAGACGGCTTGAATCGGCATACGTTCGCCGCTAATTTTAAAGTTTTGCAAGCTGCGCTGCGTTTGCGCGCCCCACAGCTTGTCCGCAGGAACCTCAATTTCGCCCATCGTGTCTTTCTCAATCCGGAATTCCATGTTTACAGCCTCCTTCATCTTTTCCAAGCACATATTACTACTTTATACATAACAAAGCGACCATTTCAATACGGCGTGTGCTATTTCATCGAATCTTCTTATTTATTGTTGGCAGACAGGATAAGTTTCCCCATAAAAGAAAGCCTCCCGAGCCTGGATATTCCGGGGCTGCAAGAGGCTTGTCTCCTATTCAGGCAGCGCTGTGCCTGTGCCTGTACTTGGCTGCAATTACAGCCCTTTGGCGCTGCGGTAAGCTTCCATATACGCACCGGCTTTTTTCTCGATGAGCGTGAAATCACCCTTCTGAACCGCTTCCTTCGTCAAATCGGAGCCAATGCCGACTGCTACGGCGCCGGCTTTGATCCAATCCTTCAAATTTTCCAGCGATACACCGCCAGTCGGCATAATATTCGCTTGCGGCAGCGGGCCTTTAATGGATGGAATGACGCTAGGCGAGAACAGGTTGCCCGGGAACAGCTTGACGATGTCTGCGCCGAGCTCCAGTGCGCTTTGAATCTCATGAACCGTCATCGTTCCCGGCATTACCGGGATAGAATAGCGGTTGCACAGCTTGATCGTATCGGGGTTGAGCGCCGGAGCAACGACGAATTCCGCACCGCTCAGAATAGCTGCACGGGCCGTCTCCGCGTCAAGCACCGTGCCAACACCGATAATAGCAAAGTTGTCGGCGTCTGGCGGAGCCGAGCTCGAATATTGTTTAGATAGTTCTTCGATAGCGCGAAGCGCGAACGGAACCGTCATCGTAATTTCAATCGCTTTAATGCCGCCTTTAATAGCGTGACGAGCCATTTCAGCTACTTCCTCCGGCGAGTCCGCGCGGAGAACGGCAACGACGCCTGCGTCGGCCAGCTGCTGGAGCACTCGTATCTTCTTCATCTCGATAATCCCCCTCATATTGTGCGCCAATTACGTGGATTAGACTTGAAGTCGGCGCATTGCGTGTGCATTTGTTCGAAAAGGTATGATCATTACCGTTTTATTATATTCGTTTTAAGCGTTTTCAGCAATGGTTGTCCCTTCTCCAGCCGACTGCGAAAATGTGCGCAAAAATAGGACATATCACTAGTCCGCTCCGCCGCTGCAACGGATAAATTAATAGAAACAGCTTTTGCAGAGGAGGATATAGGCTGATGATTGCTCCGATAAGACGGAGGCGTACGCAGCATAACTTAATCTGGCTGAAGGACCCTAATTCTTTGGTTAAGCTTGTAGAGTATGTTCAAAGGAAACATACGAAGAAAAAACGCAAAAGAAGATGCAAGCCCGTACGGAAAAGAAAGAAGCATAAACTGCATTATCGCCGAAAATGTTTCCATAAACGCAAGAAAACAGTTATTAAAGTCATCAAATGCAAACGGGGACCTCGAGGCTTTCACGGTTCGCCCGGAAGTTCCGGCCCACCCGGAACGGATGGCATGCGTGGATCCGCTGGCCCTGCTGGTGTCGATGGCATGCCTGGCGTATCCGGTGTACCTGGTGTACCCGGTGAACCCGGCCCGCAGGGACTGGCGGGGCCTGCTGGACCGCAAGGACTCTCTGGCCCGTCAGGGCCGCAAGGTGACCCGGGTATTCCAGGTGTAAGCGGGTTGCAAGGCTCGCAGGGGCCTGCAGGGCCCCAAGGCATTGCTGGACCCGCTGGAGCGCAAGGGGTGCAGGGGATACCTGGTGCACCTGGTGCAGACGGCCCTGCTGGGCCTCCAGGGCCTCCCGGACCTTCAGGTGACTACGCAGAGCTGATCGCATTGCTTAATGGCTATTTGGACGCAGTGACACTTATTAACGTTATGACGCCAGGCCAGCCTACTGGCATGGCGTGCACAGTTACCAGCGTGCAGCAGACCATCGCCACGTTTCTGACCAGTGCCGGGACGACGATGACGATTCCGCTCGCTTTTATTACGAATATCGAGGATTTAAGCCCGCAAGGAGGATGACGCAAATGGCAACTACGATTTCCGGCGATTTAATTCCGCTCATTGGCTCTGAAGTAACCGTCGTAACCAACGGATTCGGCCAGCTTGCCGTCGTCGGAACGCTTGAACGCGTAGGCAATGATTATATCCTCGTCTCCTTCGAGGAAAGCGGCTTTACGTATGAGCTGCGTATCTTCTATGTCAATATTATTTATGTGCACGCCAATCCTTAATGGATGTATGCCAAAAAAACCGTTCCGGTATGGGTGGAACGGTTTTTTTTGACGATTATTCAGCGCTAATGATAGAATACGTCTCTTTGTTAACTAAGCTTTGCTTTTCGCATAACGGTATTGCTGCCACCGGTAACGAATCACGCAGCCGATGCAGAAGCCGGCCAGCATTGCAATCATTGCCAGCACAGGCATGATTGTAAAAATATAATACCCAACAGTCCAGCCCGCCAATGAGCTGATGAGTGCAGCCCCCAGCATGGAGGTGCTAAGCGTCAGATTAAAGCGCAGCTGTGCTTTTTCTTCCGATACGTATGAGGATGGAGGCCTGTTGAAAAAGCGTTTTTCCAATATAATAAGAGGATTCCAGCCAACCGCCGCACCTAGTCCGTTATACACAATCGGCAGTATAAGAATCCAAGCCTGGCCGGACAGCCAGCTCGCGACTACAAACGCCAGCGTCACCCATGTGTTAAATCGCACCAGAGGGAGCGGAACAGAAGGAACAGACGTCGTTTCTGTTTGAGTCATGTTATTCAATCCTCCATTGGCTATGATAGAGATGTGAAGTCACTTTGTTTATCTAGTCACATTGTACTATATAACCAATGAGAATAGTAGGTATTATTTTTTGAAAAGTGAATTGCATCTCTGGGCCATTATGATGTCCAATCGGGTCAATCCACCGGAATGCCACGTCGTCAGCTTCAATTGAACTCTCCGATATTCAATCGTGATGAAAGGATGGTGATTTTCTTCCTCCGCAGCTTGGGCTACCCGGTTAACAAAATCGATCGCTTCTAGGAAAGTAGAGTGCAAGTATGATTTTACGAGCCATTTCTCCCCCTCTAATCTCCAGCCTTCCGCATCTGACAACGCCTCCTGCAGCTCTCGCCCGGTAAGCAGCGGTTGTTTTGCCATAGAATCGGTCCTCCCTGTTATTCTTTTCATCCATTATAAAGTTAACTATAATAATTGGAAAAGATAAGCTGCCCTACTGGGCATACAGATAGATAGAAAGGAGCCTCCGTTATGCCAATGAATCCGCCGCAACGCCCTGCTTCAGAGGAGCCCCGGCTCTTAAGCCGCCAGGCCCTTAACCGTGCCTTGCTAGACCGCCAGCTGCTTATGCGCCGTTCCGATATGGGTGTCTTGAGCGCAATCGAGCATCTGGCCGGCCTGCAGTCTCAATCGCCGCTCCCGCCTTATTTTGCGTTATGGACGCGGCTTCGTGATTTCCGTCAGGAACAGCTCGCTGAATTGCTCCTGAGTCGCCAGGCCGTCCGGATCAGCCTCATGCGTTCGACGATTCATCTCGTCAGCGCGGAAGACTGTCTTTGGATGCGTCCAGTTCTGCAGCCTATGCTGGATCAGGCATTCCGGAGCGCCTATCGCAAACGGCTCGAGGGCGTCGACATTGACAGGATAGCGGAGGCAAGTCGCGCCCATGTAGAGCAAGCGCCGCTCAGCTTCCAGGAGCTTGGCGAATTACTGTCGCCACTTGCTCCCGGACGGGAGCCTGGGGCCTTGGCGCAAATTTCGAGGGCGGTGCTGCCTCTCGTGCAGGTGCCGCCCCGGGGCATTTGGGGTAAAAGCGGACAAGCCCGCCATACGACTGCTGAAGCTTGGCTGGGGCGCCCGCTTGCCCCGGCTGTTGAGCCGGAGAAGATAATCGTCCGCTACCTTGCCGCCTTCGGTCCGGCTTCTGTTAAAGATATGCAAGCCTGGTGCGGCTTGACCGGGTTGCGGACACATGTACAGCGGCTGCGCGGCCAGCTTGTCATCTACCGCGATGACAATGGCGTAGAGCTGTTCGATCTGGCGGACATTTCGCTTCCCGATCCTGACGCTCCCGTACCACCGCGATTTTTGTCCGAGTTTGACAACATGCTCCTCTCCTATGCAGACAGATCCCGCATCCTGCCGGACGAGTACAAACCGCTTGTGTTTACAGTGAACGGCATTATTAAAGCGACGATACTGGTCGACGGTTTCGTAAGCGGCCTCTGGCGGTTGGAAACCTTAAAAGAAAAGGACAGTGTTATTGCCATTCTTCATATTGAACTATTCCGGGAGCTTACAGCTATGGAAAAGGAAGCGTTAGCCGATGAAGGCGAGCGTCTGCTTGCCTTTGCCGAACCTGAAGCGTCACAACGGGAAATCCGCTTTGGCGGTGATTATTAGTAGATAGATAAGCGGCCTCCTATAAAGGGGCCGCTTATATGCGGGAACAGTCGGTAGGAGTAATGTAACGGATGATTTACTAGGATGCGCCGCCTTACAGTTCAGTGAACTTCAAGGCTGCTCAGTGAGGTGCAGCTCAATGGCGTTTAGATAGCTCAGCTAATCTGACACTACCCTGTTAGCTACAGTTACTCAAAAACGCCTTATTACGCCCCTTCACCGTACCTCACTCTTTACCGAGACTCTCAAATTAACCATTATTCGCAGCAACTCAAACTCCCAACGTCTCACTGCTGCTCCATCATGAACTTCTTCCGCCAACACAATAGGGTACTGAAGAAACGTACTTTGCTCATATAGGTGCACAGCCAACAATCTGTATCTACACATACTTCCTGCCATCCCACTATCCATTTACTTAATTCTTCTCCCCCCTTATCATGAACTGCAGCCTGCCACAGCAAGCTGCTTCGCTGGAGGCACCTTGCAGGCTCTGACATTACCTTTAGCGAATCAGATTCGCTATTTAGTGAAGCAAATTGCAAATTTCGCTATAACCGCCCAACCAGCTTCGATATTTCATTTAGCGAACCAGGTTCGCAATATAGCGAAGAGAACTTCGCTGTTACCAGCCACCCTACACTGATTACAACGTACAGCGAACCTTTTTTCGCTATTCGAGAACCAAGGTTCATGGATAGCGATGCCAGCTTCGCAAATGCCATTTCACCCCCTCTAATGAGCCTCTGGAGCGAATCCAGCTTCTCTATTTAGCGAAGCTGCTTCGCTACTGCCACCAGACTGACTCCTATCTAGCAAATAGCGAAGC